>DASUTB010000059.1:0-93242 GCA_036374835.1 Jiangellaceae bacterium
AGCCATCCAGACATCCGGGTGCAGGGAGCACATGGCCACGACGACCAACATCAATACGGGCGAGGAAGCGTCGGAGCGGCAACGTGCGAGGGCCGATCGTGGGCTGCGTAGTTCGGCGAGTGTGCAGTCCGACCGGCTCCCGCCGGCGCCACGCGAGCGAAAACCCGGTCTCGCCGCACTTGCCGTGCTGCTCATCGTGGGCGGTGCCGCCCTTGCCGGGCTTCTTGCGATCCGGGCCGATGAACGGGTACAGGTCCTGGTCGCCTCGGAGAACATACCTGCCGGCACGCTGATCACTTCCGATCACCTGGACACCATGGCGGTGGCAGCAGAGAGCGATCTGCTCATACCCGCGTCCCAGGTGGACCTGCTGATCGACCAGTTCGCGACGGTGGACATCAGCGAAGGGCAGCTCATCGACACGACGATGACCGGCGGCGAGGGCCCCCTCGACGACGGCGAAGTCATCGTCGGTGCCACGCTGCCGGAGGGGCGGATGCCGGGCGGCGGCCTGAGCAAGGGCGACGATGTCGACCTGATTCGGGTGGCCGACGGGGATGCCGACGTGCTTGTCGAGGATGCGCGAGTCCACTACGCCGAGCGGGATCAGGGCGACGGTTTCGGCGGTGGCGGCCAGGACGTGTCGTTCATCGTGAACCGGGACGCCGCTCCGGAGATCGCAGCCGTCGCCGCGGCGGGCGAGCTTGCGGCAATCCAGGTCTCCGCCGGGCTGTCGGGCTCGGGGGAGTAGCGCGATGCTGATCGCCGTTGCGTCCGCCAAAGGGTCGCCCGGTGTCACGACCGCGGTGACCGCACTGGGCATGGTATGGCCAACGGACGTGCTCGTCGCAGACTGTGACCCGGCCGGGGGCGACATAGCCGTGCTGCACCGGGACAGATCCGGCGCACCACTTGATCCGGAGCGCGGTCTGCTGTCGCTCGCGGCGGCCGCACGGCGAGGGCTGGACGAACAGGAGATCCGCCAGCACGTGCAGTCTCTCGACGGCGGTCTCGACGTCCTCGCCGGCGTGGCCAATCCCGACCAGGTCACCGCGATCGGTCCGGTGTGGCCGACAGTCGCTGCCGGACTTCGCGACGCCGCCGGTGTGGACGTGCTCGTCGATTGCGGCCGGGTCACTCCTGGAACTCCGGTACTCACCGTCCTGACCGCCGCGGACGCCGTCGTGCTGTGCGTGCGTCCCTCGGTCGAGGCGTACGCGCATCTGCGCGAACGCCTGCGCTGGCTGGCCGGGCCGTTGCGGATGGGGCAGGTCGGCCGTGTTCCGGTCGGCGTGCTCATGATCAGCGCGGCCAAGGACGGCCGAGCCGTCGAGGACCTGCAGCGGCTCCTGGAGCACGACGGGCTCCCGGTGCCGGTGATCGGCCAGCTCGCCGACGACGCGAAGGCGGCGGCCATCCTCAGCGGCCGTCGGTCCGGGCGTCTTCAGAACACACTTCTGGTGCGCTCGGCCCGCGAGCTGAGCGCTGGACTGATCGGCCTCGGCCGGGACCGCCCGGTCGAGAGCGCGATGGGCTGACCCGGGAGGTTACGTGGATCAGTCACTCGTTCGCCGCCTCCGGGAAGAGGTGGCAGACACCCTCGCGCGACAGCGGCGCGAGGACGAGGCCGCCGGCCTGCCCGCAATGACGGGTGAGGACGAACGGCAGTTCGCGCGTGCGGTCATAAACCGGGTTCTGGAAGGGTACGCGCGGTCGCAGATCGCCGCCGGGTCGACTCCGCCGACGGCCGAGGAGGAGGAGGACCTCTCCGCCGGTATCCATGCGGCCCTGTTCGGCGTCGGCCGGCTACAGCCGCTGCTGGACGATCCGGGTGTCGAGAACATCGACATCAACGGCTGCGACCAGGTTTTCATCCAGTACGCGGATGGCCGCGAGGTCATCGGCGAGCCGGTCGCGGACAGCGACGACGAGTTGGTCGAGCTGATCCAAACCCTCGGCGCGTACACCGGCCTGGCCAGCCGGCCGTTCGACTCGGCCAACCCGCAGCTCGACCTTCGGTTACCGGACGGTAGCCGGCTGTCGGCCGTGATGGGTGTGTGCGCCCGTCCTTGCGTCTCGGTGCGGCGGACCCGGCTGGCCCGGGTCCACCTCGATGACCTGGTGCGTAACGGGTCGGTGTCCAACGAGCTGGCCGCGTTCTTGTCCGCGGCCGTGGCGGCGCGCAAGAACATCATGATCGCCGGTGCGACGAACGCCGGCAAGACGACGCTGCTGCGCGCGCTCGCAAACGAGATTGCTCCGGAGGAGCGACTCATCACCGTCGAACGCGCGCTGGAGCTCGGGCTCGGTGAGTACAAGGACCTGCATCCCAACACCGTCGCGTTCGAAGAGCGGCTGCCCAACTCCGAGGGCGCCGGTGGCATCACCATGGCCGAGTTGGTGCGCCGCAGCCTTCGAATGAACCCGAGCAGGGTGATCGTCGGCGAGGTGCTCGGCGACGAGATCGTCACGATGCTCAATGCGATGAGCCAGGGTAACGACGGCTCGCTGTCCACGATCCACGCGAACAGCTCCGCCGAGGTGTTCAACCGGATCTCGACATACGCCATTCAATCGGTCGAGCGGCTGCCGGTCGAAGCGACGATGATGCTGATCGCCGGCGCGATCGACTTCGTCGTGTTCGTCGAGAAGCGCAATGAATATGCCGAAGGGGGACGGCTGCGCCGGTTCGTCTCCAGCGTCCGGGAGATCAACGGGGTGGACGGCCGGGTGCTGTCCAGTGAGATCTTTGCGCCCGGTCCGGACGGGACGGCGGTGCCGGCCGCGCCGGTGAGCTGCCTCGACGATCTCATCGCGGTCGGTTACCGGGCGACGCCGATGGAGGTGTGGACGGCGTGACGACCTCCACGCTCTTCGTCATCCTGCTGGGGGCGGTGGCTGGAGCCGGCGTCGCGCTGCTCGTCCTCGCGTTGGTCGGCACCCCGCCGAAGGCGCCGCGTCCGGTCACGACATCGGCCTCGCTGCTGGACCGGATCGGCCGGCAGACGCTGTACGGCGTCGGCGCCGGGCTGCTCGCACTGATCGTCACCCGGTGGCCGGTGGCGGCCGTGGCGTCCGGGGCGCTCGTGTTGTTCTGGCCGGCTCTGTTCGGCGGAGCCCGCGCCGAGCGGGAGGCGATCATCCGGCTGGAGGGGCTCGCGGCCTGGATCGAGTCGCTGCGGGACACGATCGCCGGTGCGGTCGGCCTGGAGCAGGCGATTCCGGCGACGACCTATGCCGCCGCGCCGTCGATCAAGCCGCAGCTGCGGATCCTGGTGGACCGGTTGCGGGTGCGGGTGCCGATGCCGGTCGCACTGCAGCGCTTCGCGGACGACCTGGATGATCCCAGCGCCGACCTCGTCGTCGCCACGTTGATCCTCAATGCCCGGCTCCGCGGCCCTGGCCTGCGGCAAGTGCTCAGCTCGCTGGCGGACGCCGCTCGCGAGGAGCTGGACATGCGCCAGCGGGTGTTCGCCGGGCGTAGCTCGACCCGCCGTTCGGTTCAGATCGTGGCCGGGTTCAGCGTGCTGTTCGTTCTCGGACTGTCGGTCTTGAATCGCGATTACGTCGAGCCGTACGGTACGGCGCTCGGGCAGCTGGTGCTGTGCATCGTGGTCGGTCTGTTCGCCGCCGGCTTCCTCTGGATGCGCCGGCTGTCCGGCGTCATCACACCAGCTCGCTTCCTGGTCGCGACGAGGGATCGCACCGGTGCGGTAACGGCTACGCCGGCAGCGGGTGGTGCGCGATGACGCTCATCCTCGTCGGCGGCGCGCTCGCCGGGCTCGGCGTCCTTCTGCTCGCACTTGTCCTGGCACCACCGCGTACCAATCCGGCCGTCGCGCTCGCGCAGCTGGACATCGCCCGCGGCCGGGCACGCACCGAGCGGCTGGTGGCGGCCCGGCGTCCCACCGGCGGGCTCGCCGACTCCAGAAGGCTCCGCCTGCTCGGCGAATGGCTGCGCACCGTGCTGGCCAGATGGGACATCGAACTCGGCGGCGTGCGCTCGGACCTGTCGTTGCTGGGCCGGCCGCTGGAGACCCACCTGGCGATCACGGCGCTGGTGGCGCTCGGCGGTTTCCTGACCCCGGTGATCGTCCAGGCTCTACTCGCCGTCGTGACCGGCGGCGCGGTCGGCGGCGTCTCGCTGGCTCTCGGCTTGGCCTTCGGCGCGCTTGCCGGTCTCGTCCCCACACTGACCGTCCGGTCACGTGCGGCGGACCGCCGTCGCGACTTCCGGCATGTCGTCAGCTCGTTCCTCGACCTCGTCGCGATGAATCTCGCAGGTGGACGCGGTGTCCCCGAGGCGCTGCAGACCGCGTGCGAGGTGAGCGACGACTGGGCGATGGTGCGGATCCGCGACACGCTCTCCTCGGCCCGGTTGCACGGAATCACGCCGTGGGCGGCGCTCGGGGAGCTGGGGGACGAGATCAAGATCGACGAGCTGCGCGACCTGGCGGCCGCGCTCGCGCTTGTCGCCGAGGACGGCGCGAAGGTCCGCGAATCACTGTCGGCGCGTGCGATCTCGATGCGCCGCCGGGAACTTGCCGAGGCTGAGAGCAAGGCCGGCGAACGGTCGCAGTCGATGCTGATCGCTCAGCTACTTCTGGCGATCGGGTTCCTCATCTTTCTGGTTTATCCGGCAATGGCCAACATGCTGATTTCGAAGTGAGAGGTGTTGTATGCGCGTTTCCCCGACCACGCCACACGGATGGCTGCTGTTGCGGTTGGCGGCCCGTCTCGAGCGTGCTCGAGCGACCTCCGAGCGCGGCGTGTCGACGATCGAATGGGTGATCATCACAGCCGTGCTGGTCGCGGTCGCCGGTGCGGTTGGCATCGTCATCTACAACATGGTCAACAACGCGGCGAACGAGATTCAGATACCGGACGCACCGGGCGGCTGAGGACAAGCTGATCGGTGGTGCGACGCAGGCTGCGATCCGAGCGCGGTGCCAGCTCGATCGAGCTGGTGCTGTATACGCCTGTCCTGTTCTTCGTCATCTTCGTGATCGTCCAGTTCGCCTTGACCTGGCACGGCAACCAAGTGGCGTCCGCGGCGGCGCGCGAGGCCGCCCGCTCGGCCCGGATCGACGGCGGCACACCGGACGCACTGGCCGCGGCCGAGCAGCATGGCGAGACGTACGCCGCACAGATCGGAGCGGGCGCGCTGACCGACGTGACGGTCCAGGTCGTGCTCGTCGGCGACGACGAAGTCCGGGCGACGGTGACGGGGCGCTCGATGGAGATCGTCGACGGCCTGGCGCCCAGGGTCACCCAGTCCGTCCAGGGTCCGATCGAAGAGTTCCGTCCAGATCTGGGGCCATGACCGGTAGAGGCGAGCGTGGGTCGATGGCGGTGGAGATCGTCATCATGGTGCCGATCCTGGTGGCGGTGATGATGCTGGTCGTCGCCTTCGGCCGGTACATCGACGTGCAGGGACGCGTCGATGCGGCGGCCCGGGACGCGGTCCGCGCCGCGTCGCTGGAGCGGGATGTGGGCGCGGCCGAGTACGTCGCCGAGCAGGTGGCGACGGCGAACCTCCCGGCCGGCGCCTCATGCTCCGACGTGTCGCTGACCGGGGACTTCGTCGCCGGTGGAGTGATCACCGTCCAGCTGACCTGCCAGGTCTCGTACGACGGTCTCGGGCTGCTCAGCCTCCCCGGTTCGGCGCCGGTGAGCTCGAACAGTTCCGCGCCGCTCGACGAACTGCGGAGGACGGGATGAGACGGTTGGGTAGCTCCGCCACCAGGCGTAGCCACATCACACCATGCATGCAGGCCTGTTGTGATGTCGCCACGCCTGCCGAACGTGATCGAACGACGGGGAGCGATCAGGGTGCGATCAGTGCGTTCGTGGTGGTGATCTTCACTGCGCTGATGATGCTCGCCGGCCTGGTGGTCGATGGCGGCAACATGATCAACGCCCGACAGAAGATCATCGATGATGCCGAGCAGGCGGCCCGGCTCGGCGCCAACCAGATCGACGAGATCGCCCTTCGCAGTACCGGCGAGGTTGTCGTCGTCTGGCCCGAAGCCGGTTACGAAGCGGCGGCGTACTTGGCCGGACTCGGCTACGATCCGGCACGCATCGACGTGAGTCCGGGCGGGCCGAACATAGTCGTCGTCGAGATCAGTGACACCGTCGAGGCCCAGCTGCTTTCGCTGATCGGCCTAGGCCCGTTCGACGTCAGCGGTTCGGCGCAGGCGCGGCCCGCGGTGGGAATTCTGGAGGAGATCCCGTGAGCATGACCAGTGAACAGCGCCGGCGTGACCCCGGACGCTTCCAGCAGGCTCAGTCCAGCGAGCGCAGCGGCGGTGTGTTACGGGCGCTCGGCGCGGGTGTGGCGTTGGTCGTCCTGACGATCGGTGTGCCGGGCGTGCTGATCTGGCAGGGCGGGCTGTCGTCCCTTCCGACCTCGCTGCCGGGCCGCGACGACCTGACCGCCGAGATCGGCGTCGACCAGCTGGTGACGATCCTGGTCATCGTCACGCTGCTGGCGTGGCTGCAGTTCACGATCTGTGTGTTCGTCGAGATGCGCAGCGCGCTGTCCGGTGTCGGGATGCCGGTGAGGGTACCGCTGTCCGGTCCGATGCAGCGGTTCGCACGGGTGCTCGTCGGTTCAGTGCTCATCGCATCCACCGCGGTCGGCCCGGCCGCCGCCGCGACGGGTGATGCGCCTGCGGACCAGGGCACGCAAGCCGCCGCCGAGCAGCAGGAGGCCCAGCAGGTCGAGGCCGCGAGCGAGCGCCCGGCCGGCCAGGGGCATGCGGACGACACCACGCCGGCCGGCGAGGTCGTCTACTACCTCGGCGACGAGGTGCTCGACGAAGACGACGCGAAACAGCTGGTTGGGCACAAGGTCTACCGGGTGCAGCCGCCAGAGGGTCGGTACCACGACAACCTGTGGGATATCGCCGAGCGGCATCTCGGGGACGGCCGCCGCTACAAGGAGATCTTCGAGCTCAACCGGGGCCGAACGCAGCCGGACGGGCACGAACTTTCGCTCGCCCGGCTGATCTACCCGCACTGGTTGCTGATCATGCCGGATGACGCGACCGGTCTTGACCGGGTGACCGCCGAGGCGGTCGAGCAACCCGCCGCAGCGGACAACGATTCGGGATCGGGCGGCGCGGCCGCCGAATCCACCAACCCGAACTCGGCGGGCGCGCTGCCCGACCACGCCACCGACACCGCGGTGGACCAATGGCAGGGGGAGCCCGGTGAGCAGTACGTCGCGGACGCTCCTGCCGCGCGGTCGCAGGACTGGTCCGAGTTCATCACGGCGGGGCTGCTGTGCGCGGGCGTGCTCGCCGGGATCCGGACGGCACGCCGCCGGCGGCGCACGCCAGACCCGGAGGGCGACGAAATCGAGACCGAAGTCGCCCTGCGCATCGCCGCGGATCCCGACCGGGCGTTCCGCCTCGACAGGGCGCTACGTTCGCTCAGCGCGACGGGACGGCGGCTTGCGCCGGTTTACTCGGTCGTCGTCGACGACGAGGGAACCGAGTTGCGGCTCGCACCGGCGATGCCGGACCCGCCCGAGCCGTGGGAAGCGCTCGACGGCGGGCAGCGCTGGTGGCTCCCGGCTGGTGCCGAGCCGGCAGCAGGCACGCAGAGTGCGACCCCCGCCCCGTACCCGGGATTGGTGTCGCTGGGCAGGGACGGCGACGGCCGGGACGTTCTGATCGACCTGGAGGCCGCAAGCGGACCGGTCGCGGTGACCGGCGACCCGACGGTGGCGTTCGAGGTCGTCACCGCGATGGCGGTCGAGCTGGCGACGAACACGTGGTCGGACCGGATGCGGGTGTCCGGCGTCGGCCTGCCTGCGGTTCTGTCCGAACTCGGTCCCGACCGTTACGAGAGTCTCGACGCCGCCACCGACGCGTTGACTCGGGTGGCGGCCAAGCAGACCGCCGCGCAGGGGACGGACGTGTTGACCGGGCGGGTCCGGTGGCCCGGAAACGACCAGCTCGTGCCGGAGTACGTGGTGCTCGGGGCCGTCCCGGATGAAGCGGTCTGCGACCGGCTCCGTGACCTGACCGCGGGCGGCCGGACGCCGGTCGGCGTACTGTCGGCCGGGGACTTTCCCGGTGCGCGGTGGCGGCTCGAGGTCGACTCGGCGGGCACCCTGCACGTGCCGGCGCTGGGCGTGACCGTGGCGGCGAACCGGATGGCCGCACGGACGGCGGCCCTGACGGCGGCGCTGGTCAATCCACCGCCGGCCGACCCGATCGACCCTACGGACGGCCGGCCGTTGCCGGAGGCATGGCTGACCGAGCTGCGCCCGGAGATACCGGAGCCGGCGATCGAGGTGGACACCGCCGGCCTCGCCACCGCACCGGTCCGGGTGTTCATCCTGGGCTTGCCCGAGGTGCAGGCCGTCGGCCCGATCGCCGACGAGCGACGCGAGCTGGCGACTGAACTGGTCGTCTTCTTGACGATGCACCGGGCCGGCGTCCATCCCAGCGTGCTGTCCGCTGCGCTGTGGCCGGGAGGAGCCACGGCGGATGTCCGCGACAGCACGATCGAGCGAGTGCGGGAGTGGCTGGGTACCGACCCGGAGGGTTCGCCGTACCTGCTCACCACGCCGGACGGCCGCTTGAAGCTGTCCGACGACGTCGCGCTCGACTGGGACGTGGTCACGACGCTGCTGCGCCGGGCGCGCGAGGCTTCCTCGTCCAGCGATGAGGCCGACCTGCTGCGCCGGGCGCTGCGGGTAGCGCGCGGACCGGCGATCGCCGAGCGCCCGCGCGGACGCTACGCCTGGATGGCCCGGGTCCGGCTGGAGAACACCGTCTCGGACGTCCTGGTGGACGCCGCACACCGGCTGTCGGTGCTGACCACCGAACGAGGCGACCCCGGTATAGGCGCTGCCGCGGCGCGCGCCGGCATCCGGGTCCGGCCCGGCGAGCAGGTGCTCTGGCGGGATCTGCTGCGTGCCGAGCATTCGAGGGTCGGCCACGAGGGTGTGGTCGCGGCCACCGACGATCTGGTCAACGAACTCGGCGCACTGGGTGTTGCGGAGCTCGAACCGGCGACCGCGGCGCTGCTGGACGAGCTCGACCCGCGACGCAACCTCCGCGCCGCGGCGCAGCAGCAGGCGAGCTAGCCGGGGGCGCCGACGAGGAGCGATGAGAGCCTGACATGCGGATACTGCTGAGCGCGGCGTCGTCGGCCGACGGGCCCATCGTCGATCTGGCGCTTGACTGCGAGGACGAGGCCACCGTCGGCGACGTCGCCCGTGCGCTCGCGATGCGAGTGGCCGGACCGACCGTGCCGATCCTGCGCCAGACCGGTCGCCGGCTGAACGTCGTCGCCGAGGAGTCGATCCTCGACGCGGACGAGCCGCCGGAGCTCTGGGTCCGGGGCACCCTGCTCGATCCGGCGCAACCGGTCGCGTCGTCTCTGCTCCGGCACGGTGAACTGGTCGGAGTGGGGGTCTGCCTCCCCGACCTGTTCGCCGAGCCCGACGGCCTCGTCGAGGTACGCGTCACGTCGGGCCCTGGAGCAGGTGCGGTCCACCGGCTCGGCCCAGGCCGGCACGAGATCGGTGCGGATGAGCGTTCGGCGATCGTCGTGCCGGGACCGGGTATCGCGCCGCTTGCCGCGACGCTGGACGTACACGTCGATGGAACCGTCGTGATCGATCCGCACGAAGATGTCATCGGCGAGACCGTGCCATCGACTCCACGACGGTCGGCGCTGGAGGGGCCGATCGTGGTGGCCAAGCGGGACGGCGATACGCCCGGTGATACGGCGCCGCGCAGACGACGCCGGCGCGGGCGCAAGCGTGTCGAGGCGTTGTCGTCGCTCGACGTCGGGCACGAGTCGATCGATCCGAACGCCGATCGGGCGTTACTCGAGCTGGACCGCCGCGAAGTGCGCGAGCCACGGGTATGGACGCCCGGCCTGGCCCTGACCGTGGGCCGGGTGATGCTCGAGCTCTCCGAGATCGGGCGGCCCGATGCGGCCCTGACGCCTAGCCCGGACGGTGCGACGCTCGACTTCAACCGGCCACCGCGGCTCTCGCGAGCTGAACGTAAGACCGAGTTCGCGATGCCGAAGGAACCGCAGCGCCCGGAGAAGATGCCGCTGCCATGGCCGATCCTGGTCGCTCCCATTCTGATGGGAGGCGCGATGTACGCGATCACGCAGCGGCCCTACACGCTGCTGTTCATCGCCCTCTCGCCGCTGATGATGATCGCCAACTTCAGCCAGGGTCGCCGGACGCAGAAGAAGCGCTACGTGCGAGCCAAGCGAGAATTCGAGGAGAAGACCCGCAAAGTCGAGCGGGACGCGTTCACCGCGCTCTTGGAAGAGCGAGCCCATCGCCGCGAGGACATACCCGACCCGGCCCGGCTGCTGCTGTTCGCCACCGGTCCCCGGCGCCGGCTTTGGGAGCGGCGCCGGGTGGATCCGGACTGGCTGACCGTCCGGGTCGGCACGGCCGACGTCCCGAGCGAGGTCAAGTTCTCCGACCCGGCCCGGGAGCGCCACGAGGGCCCGATTACCTGGACCGCGCCGGACGTTCCGGTCACGGTTCACCTCGAGAAGATGGGCGTGACGGGAGTGGCCGCACCGGCCGGTCGTGCTCGCCGGCTGGGTCGCTGGCTGGTCGCTCAGGCGGCCGGCCTGCACAGCCCGGCCGACCTGCGCATCGTCGTGCTGGCCGACCGGGCCGCCGAGCAGGACTGGAGCTGGGTCCGCTGGTTGCCGCACGTCCGGCCGGATGTGGACTCCGGCGTGCTGGCCGCGGTGGGTACGGACGAGGAGACGACGGCACGCCGGCTCGGCGAGCTGGTCCGTGAGCTGGAGGCTCGGCAGGAGGCCGCGGCCACCAGGCAGGGCGTCCGGCTCGATCCGATGCTGGTCGTTCTCGACGGTGCTAGAAGCCTGCGCCTGCTCGGGGGCATGGTGCCGCTGCTCCAGTCCGGACCGCAGTACGGCATGACGTTCCTGTGCCTGGACGACGACGTCACGCTGCTTCCCGAGGAGTGCCGTGCGGTCGTCACCGGCGACGAGTCCGCCCTCCGCGTCGAGGTCACCAACGAGGAGCCCGTTGAGGCGGTCCGCCCGGACTGGGTCGGCACCGGGTGGTGCGAGCGGCTCGGCCGCTCGCTCGCACCGATCAAGGACGTCAGCGGTACGGATGCGGCCGCGACGCTGCCGACGTCCAGCCGGTTGCTGAGTGTGCTGCGGCTCGATCCACCCGACGGTGAGCGCATCGCGAAACTCTGGGCGCAGGGCGGGCGGACCACCGCCGCGGTCATCGGAGAAGGCGCGGACGGGCCGTTCGAGCTCGACATCCGCCGCGACGGCCCGCACGGGCTGGTGGCGGGGACGACCGGCTCAGGCAAATCGGAGCTGCTTCAGACGATCATCGCCTCGCTGGCTGTCGGCAACCGTCCGGACGAGATGACCTTCGTGCTGGTCGACTACAAAGGCGGCGCGGCGTTCAAGGACTGCGCCCACCTGCCCCACACGGTCGGCATGGTGACCGATCTCGACGGCCATCTGACCTCCCGCGCGCTGGAATCGCTGGGCGCGGAGTTGCGCCGCCGCGAGCACCGGCTCGCCCGGGCCGGCGCCAAGGACATCGAGGACTATGTGGCCGGTCGCGGACCGGACGACGAGCCGATGCCGCGGCTGCTGATCGTCATCGACGAGTTCGCCGCCCTTGTGGCCGAGTTGCCGGACTTCGTCACTGGTCTGGTGGACATCGCCCGGCGGGGCCGGTCGTTGGGCGTTCACCTCATCTTGGCCACCCAGCGTCCAGCCGGCGTCGTCAGCGCGGAGATCAAGTCGAACACGAACCTGCGGATCGCGCTTCGGGTCACCGACGCGGGCGACAGCCAGGACGTGATCGAGTCCGAGGTCGCCGCACACATCGCGCAGTCCACCCCGGGCCGGGCGTACGCGCGTCTCGGGCACTCGTCGCTGATGCCGTTCCAGTCCGCACGCGTCGGCGGACGACCCCGCCAGGAGGACGAAGCGGCCGACGTGGACGTGCGCGACCTCGAATGGCGCTCGCTCGGCACACCGCGGGTCGTGAGGGGGACAGTCGAGGAGGAGGACGACGTGTCGGTGCCGACCGATCTCGCCGCGCTGGTCGACGCGATCAGCGGCGCGAGTGCGTCGGCCGGGATCCAGCCGCCGCCGAGCCCGTGGCTGCCGGCGCTGCCCGAGCTCGTCACCGCGAGCGACTTGGCCGTCGACGATGTCGCACCGGCCGGCGACATCCCGCCGATTCCGTTAGGCCTTGCGGATCTGCCGTCCGAGCAGCGGCAGGAACCGATGACCTGGGACTTGGCCGACGGGTCGCACCTCGCCGTCGCGGGGCAGTCCAGGTCGGGCCGCTCCAGCGTGTTGCGCCTGGTCGCGGCCGGGATCGCCCGCCACACGTCGCCCAAGGACGTCCACGTCTACGGGATCGATTGCGGGAACAACGCGCTACTGCCGCTGTTGGACATGCCGCACGTGGGTGCGGTTGTCGGTCGTGATCAACCTGATCGGCTCCGCCGCCTGCTCGCGCTGCTGGGCAGAGAGGTTTCCCGGCGCCAGCAGCTCCTGGCCACCCAGGGCTACGGCGACATCCGAGAGCAGCGCCGGACCGCGGCCACGGCGGAGGATCAGCTGCCGTACCTGGTGGTGCTGCTGGATCGCTGGGAAGGGTACGTGGCCCAGTTCGAGCAGAGCGACGGCGGAATGCTGATCGAGCAGCTCATGCAACTGCTCCGCGAGGGCGCCGCGGCAGGCCTTCGCGCGGTGTTCACCGGCGACAAGACGTTGGTGACCGCCCGCATGGGCGCGGTGATCGAGGACCGCCTGCTGCTGCGCATGCCCGCAGCGGAGGATTACGCGGCGATCGGGATGCGGTCCAAAGATGTGCCGACGCGCACCCCGGCCGGACGCGCCTTCCGCGGCGGAGAGGTGCCGCGCGAGGTACAGCTCGCGCTGTTGACCGACGACCCCGCCGGCACGGCCCAGGTGGCCGCGCTCAAGCAGATCGCCGCTGAGGCCGCGCAGCGGGCCGGTACGCTACCGTCTTCCCAGCGCCCGGCACGGGTGGACGAGCTGCCCATCGCGATCAGCTACGAGGACGCGCTTGCGCTGGACGAGCAGCCGCCCGGGCAGACCGCACTGGTCGCCGGCGTCGGCGGCGACACGCTGGGGCTGCGCACGGTCGACGTCCTCGTCGACGGGCCCGGATTCCTGGTTCTCGGGCCACCGAGGTCGGGGCGCAGCAGCGCACTGCAGTCGACCGTCGAGTTCGCGCTGGCAGCACGCTGGCAGGTTGTGATCGTCGCGCCGCGGCGGAGTCCGCTGCGTGCATTGGAACGGCGCCGTGGCGTGCGCGGTGTGTTCACCGGGTCGAGCGATGCCGCCGACGTGCGCGCCGCGTTGGAGGTCAAGGGGCGGCGGCTGCTCGTCGTCGACGACTTCGAGGTGCTGGGTGCCGACCACGCGATCGCGACGTACGCGGAGGAGTACCTGAAGTCTATCCGCGACTCCGAGGACGGCCTGCTCGTCGCCTGTGGCATCGACGAGGCGCCGGGGATGTATCGGGGCGTGACCGCAACGATGCGCAAGTCACGTACCGGCCTGATCCTGTCACCGCGCTCGTCCACCGACGGTGACGTGCTGTCGGCCCGGCTGCCGCGTTCGGTAGGCGGCGTGGCGCCGACCGGACGAGGTGTTTTGGTGACCACGCAGGGGTGGGAATGGGTCCAGGTACCGCAACCTCCGCAAAGGGGATCATGAGCCCTGGCCTGCGGTGAACCGTTGATATATCTTTTGATCTCGAGAGGGGAGTGATCAATGTCTGGCGGCGATGAGGAAGAAGGTCCGCCCGAGCCGGTGTGGCGTACCAACCTGCTCAGAGTTCGTCGTCAGTCGGCGGTGACCAGAGCCGAGACCGCGGTCGAGACGATCGGCGGAGATTCGGGTAACCCGCTGACACGGGTGCTCGAAGCGCTCGAAGGCGGCGCTTGGGAATCACCGTCCCAGGAACGCAGGACGTTCATCGACGACCTCGACGGAGCGGGCGGGGCGGTCAAATCCGCCTTCGACGGAGCGGTCGGCGACCTTGAGTCGGCGCTCGCCGAGGAACCGGATGAGGAGATCGACATCGCTGCGCATCCGGAGCTGGAATGGAAGACCAGCTATAGCTCGATCGACCTCAGGACCGGCTACGGGTACTACTGATGATTGTCTCGATCGACGTTCCAGCCCTTCGGGGCGTGATCTCAGACCTGAATGACGCCGTTGATCTGGCGAACGAGGAACGCTCCGCGGTGTCCGCTGCGGCGCATCGCGCGGTGACGAGTGCGCCGTCCCTTTCCGGTCTTTACGAGCACACCGGGGCGATCAGTGATGCCGTGTCCGATCTGCAGGCGCGGATCGACCTGGCGATCCTCGTCAATACCGGTGATGATGGGCAGGTTCCAGACGACGGGGTTCTCACCTACGAAGTGAGCTCGGACAGCATCAGTATGGTCAAGTTCGAGATCGGGCGTGAGCTCGCCGACGCCACCGACCCACCGCTGATGGTCTATGATCCGGAGGCGCTCGCGGCCTATCAGGAGACCTTCGCACGTTACACCGATGACGACACGGTCATGACGGCGTTCTACTCGGGCATCGAACCGGAGGGTCTGCTCATATTCATGTCCGAGGTTGCCAGGCGCGACGTGAACAATTATGGCGTCGACCTCGAACTCCAGCAGCGCATGCTCGACAGCCTTCAGGATGGCCTGGAGACCGCCAGTGATGCCTGGTCGCCCGGGTACGCGGAGCGGTACGCCGAGGATCTCGTGCAGGCCGCCACCCAGGACCCTCATGACGGCGATTCGCACCACCTCGTGAGCTCGTTCCCAGGTGCGCTGTCGTACCTGCTGTACGACAGCAACTACAGCGACGCGTTCCTGACCTCGGCCGCCGACGCGCTTGACAACTACGAGCGACTCGAAGTCGACGGTTCGGAGGGAACGTGGGAGGAAAGGTCGATGGGGGCCGGCAACAACTTCCTCGATCTCTTCCCGTATGAGGCCTCGGCGGCGCACTTCGACCCGATGGTGGGCTTGATGTCCGCCCTTGGCAACAACGCGGACGTCTCCCTGGACTTCTTCACCGGCGGTGCGAACGACGGTGCCGACCGGCAGATGTACTGGATCCACGACCGCAAGTGGATGCACGACCAGTTCCTCCACATGAGTGAGGCTCTGCTGGCTGCGACGACCGACCAGTCGTTGATCGACCCGCCGGACGGTCCGGACGCCGCTCGCGCGGCGAATCTGGTGTCGACCGCGGTCAATTTGCTCGGACACCGTGAGGGCATCGGCTTCTACGACGCGGGCTTCTTCGGCACCGACATGGAGCGCAGCGAGGCGGCCTCGGAGAATTTCGCCACCATGCTGGCAACCTACATGCATGGCGTGGACGAGACCCTGCTTAACGGCCCCGAGTACGATCCGGAGTGGGACGGGGCAGGCACCGCGAATCCGCGGGCCGGTTACTACCCGGGCGTGATACCGAACGTGCCCCTGTTCAACATGGATTCGCTCCGGAACTTCATCGTGTACGCGTCGGGCAACGAGGAAGGTTTGCTTACCCTCCGGGCGGGCTTGAACGAATACACGGCTCGGAAGTACGCCCTGGCGGCAGACTACCTTCAGGAAGGCGGGGTGGACGACCAGACCGCGCAGGACGTCTTCGAGCAGGCCTATCTCGGTCAGGCACGCATGGAGGGTGCGTTCGTCGACGCCGTCGGTGACGCCGCGATCGCTCGGGCGGCCGGTGAGGACGCCGTGCGGGAGCAATGGGCGAGTCTTGCCGAGGGTGCGGTGAGTGCGATACCGGTCGGCAAACTCGTGACCGCGGCGGGCGGAGGTGACGCGGCCGAAGCGATCATCGGGTTCGCGGTGGACCAAGGCATCAGCAATTCGGCCAGCGAGCTCCAGAGCGAGTGGGCGTCGCTGGAGGAGGCTGAACGGGAACTGCAACGGGGTGTCGCGGAGGAAACACTGGCACACGGCCAGTACAACGTGTTCACCGCGCTGAACGAGGCTGGTTTGGTGCCTGATCCGGCACTCCAGGACACGTGGGCGCCCAACGGGCAACTGCTGTCCTATAACGAGTTCTCCGAGCTGGACTCGGGCGATCAGGCAGAAGCTCTGAGCTGGCTGCGCAATGTCGAGGACGGTGTGGGCGGCGTCTTCAACCCGTTCGACTACGAGCAGGAGTTCAACAACCAGTTCAACGGACCGTGGGAGTGAACGGCATAGGGAGCCTCATGACAGTGCTTGACTCGGACCAGCAACTCGACTGGCACACACTTCCATCGCCCTTGGCCTGGCGGGAGCGAGTGCTGGGGCTCGAGACACACCCGTTTCCCGAGGACGGCGGCCTCGATGTCGCCGTGGACGGCGTTCATCTTGCCGGGCGGCGTTGGGAGCAGGTTTCTGCGGTCAAGACACGCCGGCGGCTCGCTGCGTTGGCTAAGCAGTTGATTCGTCTGGACGGCCGGCCGTTCGGTCCGACTCCACATCGCGCGAGTTTGTGGGACAGGTCGGCTGACGAGGTGTCATTCCGGTGCCTGCTGCCGGACGGCATGGGCGGTGGGTCGCTCGACCGGATCTGGTCCCTACGAGACGACACGCTCGTCGCCGCCGGCCTGCGGTCGGTCGACGTCCCGGAGCGCGAGGTCGCGTCACAGCGGCTGGTCCGCGCGGCGCGCGCCCTGCATGAGCGGGGCCCCGAGTGAGGACCGGCGGCGGCGCCACAGCGAGGTGCGTGGTGACTGTGCTCGCAACAGTGTCTGTTCTGACCGGTTGCGAAAGCGATTCCGGCTCGGCCGACGACTCCATGGGAGTGCTCGATGCGTCAGACCTCGAAGGCGACGGCTGGGAGATTTCGGACGAGGGCGGCGGCACTCTGTGTGGCGGCCTTTCTAGCATGATCGAGTCCATGTCCGGCGTCGCGGAAGGATCCGAGGTCGCGTTCCACCGCGGCGACGTAACCGTCGTCTCCCAGGCTTGGGTCGAAAGCCCGGGTAGCGGCAGTCGTCGTGCCGACTTCGACCGAATGCGCAGCCACGCGAACCAGTGCGGCTCGGGCGGCGACGTCGGCGACCACGGGATCTCCGAGTTCGAGATCGTCGAGGACGAGCCGGAAGGCTTCGTCGTGCACGAGCGCAGGACAGTCAGCGGCGTCGAAGGCGGGGCCGACCAGCTCTACTTCCGCGAGGGCTCGGTCGTCGGCCGGGTCGTTGTGGTCTATGAAGAGGACGCGCCGGAGCTGATCGTGACCGATCTCGAGGATGCCGCACGTTCGCGTGCCGCCGAGCTTGCGGAGATCGGCACCTGAGCGAGTCGGGCCTCTTGACACCTGCGTTCGGTGCAGGCAGCAACACGTTTCGACTTCGCCCGGCCGGATAGATCCGGCCGGGCGCGTCAGCGGTTGGGTTTGGGTCAGCCGATCGGCGCTACCGGAGCCAGTTGCGGCGCGTCGGTGACGCCGTTGACCTGCGCGTTGTTGTTGTGGTTGTTCGCAACGTCGCTCGCCGCCGCGGCAAGGGTCGCCTCGAAGTTCTGCAGCAACGGACGGAACTGGTCCCAGGCCGCGCGGAACTCGGCGGCGTTCGGGGTGTCCCACACCGCGGCACCGAGATCACGGTCGATGGAGGTCTGGATCTCGTGCGCGTTGGTGACGTTGTTCTTGAGGGTGTTGTACAGGACCTCAAGGGTCTGCAGATCAGCGGTCAGGGGCATTCGGTAATCTCCTCTTCCTGGATCGAGGCGGCCGGGTTAGCCACCTGTGACGATGGTTTGCACTTCCGCGACGGGCACGTCGGTGACCGTCGCAAGGGTCTGTGGTTCGAGCGAGCCTTGCGGAACTCCATTGGCCGACCAGGTAACCGTCCAAGTCGTCTCGACCGTCACCGGGGTGGCCTGACCGGGCTGGTTGGCGCTGGAGCGGGTGAACACGATCTGACACCCGGCTTCGGCGTCGGCATCGGGAGTCCAGGGGAGGCCGGCGCCGGCGCACGATGCCGGTTCGGCCGTCGGCGCCGACGCGGTCATGGAGTCCAGCGTGGCGGTGACCGTGGCGACGTTGCCGCCGGCTTCGGCGTTCACCTCGAGGGTGATGGGGGAGTCGTCCAGCCACACCCACGTGTCGAAGTTGACGAAGGTGGCGGTATCGCCGCCGCGGGACGGGTTCCACGCCAACGTGGGCTCCGGTATGTCCATCGCGTTGTAGGCGACCTCCATCAGCACTTCGGGCGGCACGGCGATCTCAGGCTCCGGGTCGCCGGGCTCGACGAAGATCGGCGGGTTGTCGTCGAACCACTGCTCGCTGTAGTCGAAGAACTCGTCGAGATCGCCGTCGAAGTAGCCCGAGTTGCATACGCGGTACCACCAGTGGCCCTCGTCGTCGTCGGCGTGCTCCTCCCAGCCGGAGATCTCCGGGATTTCCTCGCCGAAGTGGCGCCGGTCCCAGTTGATCTGGCCGGATTCGATGTAGTCCGCGTACTCCTCGCCGGTCGGGCCCTCGTAGTACCAGCAGGTCGGATGGATCCGCACCGTCTCCAGCGGCACGTCGAAACCACCGGTGTCACCGTTGGTCGTCCCGGATCCCCACACCCTGATTGCGAGCGTCCCGCCCGAAGCATCGGGGTCGGCGCCACCGTCGTCGTCGCAAAAGGCGCCGCTACACGCGGCGGCCGGTGTTGCGGCGAGCGCGATGAAGACCACTCCCACGGCGAACGCGGCCGCTGCCCGCTTCACGATCAGCATGAGTCGAATTCCCCTCGGTAGTCCGTCACGATCCAGCCGGCGCCGGAGTTGGCGAGGTCGGCGGTGACTCGGTAGATCGGATTGGCGGCGGCGTCCTCGCCGATCTCCTCGTTCCCGCCTTGCACGACCGTCACTTCGCCCTGGTTGTAACACGCTATTACGACGGCGATGTCGGATCCGCCGGCTTCGACCTGCGGTGGGTCCATCACCAGCCGGCCGCCTAGATGGAATCCCTCTTCGACCTGTGCGTCGACCTGGTCCGCGACGCTCCGGACGACCTCGTCCGCGGCCAGGTCGTCGAGCTCGTCATGGACCTCGCTGTCCAACAATGACTGCCAGTGCGCGACCTCGAACCGCACGAAGGCGTCGAGCGCGGCGAGCTCGGCGCCGGTGACATCGGGTATGTCCTCGATGACGAGACCCGGAGGCAGCTCCAAGGTGCGGAGTTCCTCCAGGGCCGGCGGCACGGTTGACGTCGGCGTCGGGTCGGGTTCCTCGGGCGGTGTCGGTGATGTGGCCTGCGGTGCCGCGGTTTTGGCGAGCCCAGCCGGCTCCTCGGTGGAACCGGAGCAGCCGGTGATGATCAGGATGGCAGTAACAAGTGTCGCGGCTGCGCCGCTGCCATTGGTTACCCGCACCCGTACCCCTTGCCACCCCGCAATGATCACAACTCCAGTTGGCAGGTTAGCCGGTGATCCATTTCGGAGCAAGGGCCGGTCAACACTGTTGTGCGGCCGGCACACCTTTGCACCTTTGTCCGCCAGATGGCACGTCCGTCGGCTGGTTGGTAGGCGGTCCGAAGGCGGACGCGCGCCCGCGATCGTGTCCCCCGGGCCGTTATCCTGGTCGTGCTGCATCACCTGATATTCCGGAGCGGTACGACCATGCCCGATAGCACCGTCGAGTCGCTGTTTGCGCGCCTTGAGCCGCTGCTGCCATTGGTGCAGAAGCCGATCCAGTACGTCGGTGGTGAGCTGAATGCCACGGTCAAGGAGTGGGACCAGCCCGGGGTACCGGCGATGGTCCGCTGGGCGCTGATGTATCCCGATGCGTACGAGGTCGGGTTGCCGAACCAGGGCGTACAGATCCTGTACGAGGTGCTCAACGAGCAGGACGGCGTGCTGGCCGAGCGCACCTATTCGGTGTGGCCGGATCTGGAGAAGCTGATGCGCGAGCACGGTATCGGCCAGTTCACCGTCGACTCGCACCGGCCGGTGGCCGCGTTCGATCTGCTCGGCGTCTCGTTCGCCACCGAACTCGGTTACACGAACCTGCTGACCGCGCTGGATCTGGCCGGCATCCCGCTCGACGCGGTGGATCGGACGGACGAGCACCCGGTCGTCATCGCCGGCGGGCACGCCGCGTTCAACCCGGAGCCGATCGCCGACTTCCTGGACGCCGCGGTGCTCGGCGACGGCGAGGAGATCGTGCTCGCGATCAACGAGGTGGTCCGGGAGTGGAAGACGGAAGGACGTCCCGGCGGCCGGGACGGTCTGCTCGAGCGGCTGGCCGCGTCCGGCGGTGTGTACGTCCCCAAGTTCTATGACGTCTCGTACCTCCCGGACGGCCGGATCCAGCGGGTCGTGCCGAACCGTTCCGGTGTGCCGTGGCGGGTACACAAGCACACCGTCATGGACCTCGACAACTGGCCCTATCCGAAGAAGCCGCTGGTGCCGCTGGCCGAGACCGTACACGAGCGGTACAGCGTCGAGATCTTCCGCGGTTGCACGCGCGGCTGCCGGTTCTGCCAGGCCGGAATGATCACTCGTCCGGTGCGGGAGCGCTCGATCCAGACCGTCGGCGACATGGTCGACAACGGCATCAAACAGTCGGGGTTCGAGGAGGTCGGTCTGCTGTCGCTCTCCAGTGCCGATCATTCCGAGATCGGTGATATCGCCAAGGGACTGGCCGACCGGTACGACGGCGAGAACGTGTCGCTGTCGCTGCCGTCGACACGGGTGGACGCGTTCAATATCGACCTGGCCAACGAACTGTCCCGCAACGGCCGCCGATCCGGCCTGACGTTCGCTCCCGAGGGCGGCACCGAGCGGATGCGCAAGGTCATCAACAAGATGGTCGGCGAGGACGACCTCATCCGCACCGTCGCGGCGGCATACAGCAGCGGCTGGCGGCAGGTGAAGCTGTACTTCATGTGCGGCCTGCCCACCGAGACCGACGAGGACGTGCTCGCGATCGCCGACCTGGCCAAGAAGGTCATCGCCACCGGCCGGGAGGTGTCCGGACGGCGGGACATCAGGTGCACGGTGTCGATCGGAGGGTTCGTCCCGAAGCCGCACACGCCGTTCCAATGGGCCGCGCAGTGCGATTTCGCGACCGTCGACGACCGGCTGGCCAGACTTCGCGACGCGATCCGCTCGGACCGGACGTTCGGCAAGGCGATCGGCTTTCGCTACCACGACGGGCAGCCCAGCGTCATCGAAGGGCTCCTGTCGCGGGGCGACCGCCGGGTCGGCGCGGTCATCCGCGAGGTGTGGCGCGACGGCGGCCGGTTCGACGGCTGGAGCGAACACTTCTCGTACCAGCGCTGGATGCAATGTGCCGAGCGAGCGCTGGCCGGTACACCGGTCGACGTCGCGTGGTTCACCACACGTGAGCGCGACTACGCCGAGGTCCTGCCGTGGGATCACCTCGACTCCGGACTGGACCGGGATTGGCTCTGGGAGGACTGGCAGGACGCGCTGAACGAGGTCGAGGTCGACGACTGCCGCTGGACGCCGTGCTTCGACTGTGGCGTCTGCCCGCAGATGGACACCGAGATCCAGATCGGCCCGACCGGTCGCAAGCTGCTGCCGCTCACCGTGGTTTCCGGTCAAAGCACCGCCGGCCCAGTCACTGCCTCGGTCTAGCCATGGCCGAGCGACCACCGCACGAGCAGCGCCCGCCGGTCCAGCGGCTCCGTGTCCGGTTCGCGCGGCGCGGACGGCTGCGCTTCACCAGCCATCGCGACTTTCAGCGGGCATTCGAACGGGGCCTGCGGCGTGCGGGCGTGCCCGTAGCGTATTCGCAGGGCTTCACACCGCACCCGAAGGTGTCGTACGCCGGCGCGGCGCCCACCGGCGCGGCCAGTGAGGCGGAGTATCTCGAGCTTTCGGTGACCGACCGGTGCGACGTGGATGAAGTCGCGGCCGCCCTCGATGCCGCCCTGCCGCCCGGCCTGGACATCGTGTCGGTGACCGAGGCCGGGCAAGCCGCACTGGCCGATCAGTTGCAGGTGTCGTCGTGGATCGTACGCCTCGCCGACGTGCCGCCCGCGGATGTGGAGAAGGCGGTGGAGGCGTTTCTCGCCGAGTCGTCCGTCGTCGTCGAGCGGATGACCGGAAAAGGTAGGCGCGAGTTGGATGTGCGTGACGCCGTCGTGCGGGCGGACGTCGAATCGGGCGAGCCCGTGGTGCGCCTGGTCCTGAACCACGTGACGCCGACCGTCCGGCCGACCGATGTCGTGCGGGGTATACGTCTCGTCTCCGAATTGCCGGACGGCGCTGAGCAGGTGACACGCCTGGAACAAGGCGTCTGGGACGACGCGTCCGCAACGGTCGTCCCACCTGATCATCAGCACGTGAGTCGTAAGAGATCAGGTGAGCAAACTGCCCGGGAAAGTTCCGAATTTCTCACCTGATCGTCGGTGAGAACGTTCTTGCGGCGACGCGTCGATGTCCGCCCCACTTCGCCGATGTGCGATACTGCAAATGGTTATTCGGGCCGGTGGCGCGAATAACCCGACGACATCCTCGCCGGGCGCCCGGCGTCCGGCACGGCGCTACCGCGCAGGACTGCGTCCGCGAGGCCCTATTGGCGCATCAGCGCCGATCACAAAGGGCCGCCGCGGTGGGTCACGTGCCGGTGTGGCTGACGCGAAGCCGGTGGACGTCGTCGTGGGAAAAGCTTTCCGCTGCGGTCGTCACGGCCGCCGCGGCCGAAACAGCAGGCCCTCCTGCGGCGAGCAGCACGCCATCTGGTGCGGCGCCCCGCGGCGGGGGACGACGGGAGTGCACTTACGTGCAGGAGATGCATACCCCAGAAGGGGACAACACAGATACGACCAGCACGGCCGATTCGGACGGCACCACACCTTCTGGTGGAGCCGGGTCGCCGGCAGCAGAATCGCGTGGCGCCGGGTCGCCAGCGGCAGAGACGCCGGGGCGGCGCAGGGTCGCATCCCGCGCCGCCGGGCCACCCGCGGCCAGCCCGATCTTCCAGGCGCCGGAGTTCACCGAACTTGCACCGCCGGCCGGTAAGGCCGCCGACACGGCCGAAGACAAGGCCCAGCAACGGCCCGTCGAAGGTTCGCAGACCAAGAAAGACCAGCGAGGCGGTAGCGGTTCGGGTGACACCGAGCCGGAGGACGCTGACGCCGAGGACGGCGATCCCGACCAGCGCCGCCGCCGCCGGCGGGGCGGGCGCGGTCGGCGTAAGAAGTCGGACCAGCCGAACGGCACCGCGCCGGACGGCGAGGACGCGGGCGACGGGTCGACGACCCGGAGCGATGAGCAATCGTCCGAGACGGCAACGGCGGACGAGACGCCGGACGGTGACGGAGAAGATGACGAATCTTCGGGTAGCCGGCGGCGTCGTCGCCGGCGGCGGCGCGGTGATTCCGACGCAGCCAAGGACACCGACGAGTCGGCCGAGAGCGATGAGACCGTCGTCGCGGTGAAGGGCTCCACCCGGATCGAGGCGAAGAAGCAGCGCCGCCGCGAGGGCCGTGAGGCCGGACGTCGGCGTCCGCCGGTCGTCAGCGAGGCGGAGTTCCTGGCCCGCCGGGAGTCCGTCGAGCGTGTCATGGCGGTCCGCCAGAACGGGGACCTGACCCAGATCGGCGTGCTCGAGGACGGCGTGCTCGTCGAGCACTACGTCAGCCGCGGCACCGACGAGCAGCCGGCGATCGGCAACGTCTATCTCGGCCGCGTGCAGAACGTGCTGCCGGCCATGGAGGCCGCGTTCGTCGACATCGGTCGCGGGCGTAACGCCGTGCTCTACGCCGGCGAGGTCGACTGGGCCGGTCTCGGCCACGTCGACGGGCAGCCGAAGAAGATCGAGGAAATCCTCAAGTCGGGCCAGTCCATCCTCGTGCAGGTGACGAAGGAGCCGGTCGGGCACAAGGGCGCCCGGTTGACCGGCCAGATCAGCCTGCCCGGCCGCTACGTCGTCTACGTGCCCGGCGGTTCGATGAGCGGCATCAGCCGCAAGCTCCCGGAGAACGAGCGCAACCGGCTCAAGAAGATCCTCAAACAGGTCGTTCCCGAGGACGCCGGAGTCATCGTGCGCACCGCCGCCGAAGGTGCGTCCGAGGAGGAATTGACCCATGATGTCGCACGTCTGCGATCGCAATGGGACGAGATCAGCAAGAAGGCGTCCGGGAACGCACCACAGCTACTGCACGGTGAGCCTGACCTGGCGATCAAGGTCGTTCGCGACCTGTTCAACGAGGACTTCACCAAGCTCGTAGTCGCCGGCGACGATGCGTGGAAACAGATCGAGTCCTACGTGGCGTACGTTGCTTCGTCCCTGCGTGAGCGGCTCGAGAAGTGGTCCGGTGACGGCGACATCTTCGCCGCGTACCGGATCGACGAGCAGATCGCCAAGGCTCTGGAACGCAAGGTGTGGCTACCCAGCGGCGGATCGCTGGTGATCGACCGCACCGAGGCGATGACCGTGATCGACGTCAACACCGGCAAGTTCACCGGTTCAGGCGGCAACCTCGAGGAGACGGTCACCAAGAACAACCTGGAGGCCGCCGAAGAGGTCGTGCGCCAGCTGCGGTTGCGCGACATCGGCGGCATCATCGTGATCGACTTCATCGACATGGTGCTCGAGTCGAACCGTGACCTCGTGCTGCGCCGGCTCGTGGAGTGCCTCGGCCGGGACCGGACGAAACACCAGGTTGCCGAAGTGACGTCGCTCGGTCTGGTCCAGATGACGCGCAAGCGGATCGGCTCGGGGCTGTTCGAGGCGTTCACCGAGGTGTGCGAGCACTGCAACGGGCGCGGTGTCCACGTTCATGTGGAGCCGGTCGAGCCATCGGCAAAGCCCTCCGGGCAGTCGGGCCGCAGCGATCGGCGTGGTCGCCGGCGGCGGAGCCAGCAGAGCGAGCAACCTGCGGAGCCCACCACGCGCGGCGGCTTCGAAGCCTCCGCGACACCGGGGAAGGCGTCCCCGGCGGATCTGCTGCCGGTTTCCGCGGAAACCGGCGCCGCGGCCGCGAAGGCGACCGAGTTGGCCGAGAGCAGCGCCGGTGGCGAGGACGACGGCCGTGCCGCGGCAGACGGGGCCGGCGAGCCTACCGAGGTGCCGCCGAGTGAGACCGCCGACGCGATCGGAACGTCGTCCACCGAGCAGCCGGCCGTCACCGGTACCGATGGCGAGAGCGCACCGATCGCGCCCGCGGTGACCACTGGGGTCGCCCCGGACGTCGAGTCCGGCGATGCGGTGTCGGCGAGCGCGGCGGCGACTCCGACCGTCGCGGGTGCGCAGACCGGCGAATCAGCGGCGAGCGCGGCTGCCTCCGATGCCGGATCCGGGACACACCAGCCGGATACGTCCACTGAGCCCGAGCCGTCGGAGAATGCCCGCCGGATCCCGGCCTGGCGGTCCCGCCGGCGGGTGGCCCAGCGCCCGGCCGGAAGTCCGGAACAGTCCCCGGAACCCACCGGCGCCACGCCGGAGCGGACTAAGGACGAGTCCGGCGAGTTTGACCCTGAGTCAGCCAATTCCGTACCCTAGACCTTCGGCGCCATCGGCGCCGCGATTTCGTGCGCCCACCGTACGAGCGGTGCGTGCTGCCGAGTCCCGACTATGAGAGAGTGAGTCCGCGGTGTACGCGATCGTCCGCAGTGGCGGCAACCAGCAGAAGGTTTCCGTCGGAGACGTCATCGACGTCGACCGGATCGAGGCCGAGGTCGGTTCGTCCGTGTCCCTTCCGGCAGTCCTGCTGGTCGACGGTGACACCGTAACCACCGACGCCAAGAAGCTGGCCGGCGTCAAGGTGAACGCCGAGGTGCTCGGTGCCGTCAAGGGCCCGAAGCTGAGCATCATGCACTACCGGAACAAGACCGGTTACCGGCGCCGCCTGGGTCACCGCCAGAAGTACACTCAAGTCAAGATCACCGATATCAAGAAGAAGTAGGCAACGACATGGCTCACAAGAAGGGCGCCTCCTCCACGAGGAACGGGCGCGACTCCAATGCCCAGCGGCTCGGTGTGAAGCGCTTCGGCGGCCAGATCGTCGGTGCCGGTGAGATCATCGTCCGCCAGCGGGGGACGCACTTCCACCCGGGCGACAACGTCGGCCGCGGTGGGGACGACACCCTGTTCGCCACCGCCGCCGGGTCCGTCGAGTTCGGCACCCGGCGCGGGCGCAAGGTCGTCAACGTCGTTCCCGCCGGCGACTGACCACGGCGAGGGCGGCACGGGCCGTCACGGCCTCAGGCGGGCTGGTCTCTGCTGGACCGGCCCGCCTTTTGCATGTTCGGCCTGGGGCTGCGTTGCTCACTTTGACGGCCTGCGCTCACCTTGATGAGTTCTGTTTCCGGCAATGTCGACATAGTTCGCAGATCTCACCGATCGAGGTGAGCGAATCTCGTCGAGGTGAGCAGATGCCGTCAAGGTCGCGGCATAGTTGAACGCGCCGAGGGAAGGAAGGCAGCGGTGGCGATCCCGTCGTTCGTGGACCGCGTCGTACTGCACGTCAAAGCAGGCGACGGCGGGCACGGCTGCATGTCCATCCACCGGGAGAAGTTCAAACCGCTCGGCGGCCCGGACGGCGGAAATGGCGGCAAGGGCGGTGACGTCATCCTCGAGGTCGACCCGAACACGACCACGCTGCTGGACTACCACCGCTCGCCGCACCGCCGGGCACGCAATGGCTCACCCGGGCAAGGGGGCAACCGCAACGGCGCGAACGGACCGGACGTCGTACTGCTCGTCCCGGACGGCACGGTGGTTTCGACCGCGGACGGCGAGCAACTCGTCGACCTGGTCGGGCCGGGCAGTCGCTACGTCGTGGCCCACGGAGGGCACGGCGGGCTCGGCAACGCGGCGCTTGCCGGCCCGAAGCGGCGGGCGCCGGGCTTCGCGCTGCTCGGCGAACCCGGCGACGAGGTCGACGTGGTGCTCGAGCTCAAGAGCGTCGCGGACGTCGGCCTGGTGGGATACCCGAGTGCGGGCAAGTCTTCACTCATCGCGGCCATCTCTGCGGCTCGGCCGAAGATCGCGGACTATCCGTTCACGACGCTCGTCCCCAACCTGGGTGTGGTCGAGGCCGGCGAGGTCCGGTTCACCGTGGCCGACGTCCCGGGCTTGATCGAGGGCGCGAGCGAGGGCAGGGGCCTCGGTCACGAGTTCCTGCGGCACATCGAGCGGTGCAAGGCGATCGTGCACGTCGTCGACTGCGCCACGATGGAGCCCGGACGCGACCCGGTCAGCGATATCGATGCGCTCGAGCGCGAGCTCGCCGAATACGGCGGTTTGGGCGACCGGCCCAGGCTGGTGGCGCTCAACAAGGTCGACGTGCCCGACGCACGAGACCTCGCCGACATGGTCCGCGCCGACATCGAGTCGCGCGGCTGGCCGGTGATGGCGGTGTCGGCGGCGACGCGGGAGGGTCTGCGGGAGCTGACGTTCGCGATGGCAACAGTAGTGGCCCAAGCGCGCGCAGCTGAACCTCCGTCCGAGCCGACGCGCATCGTCCTGCGGCCGTCCGCAGTGGACGAGTCGTGGTTCACCGTCGACAAGGAGGCCGGCCGGTACCGGGTCCGCGGAACCAAGCCGGAACGCTGGGTACGGCAGACCGACTTCAACAACGACGAGGCGGTCGGATACCTCGCCGACCGGCTGGCCAAGCTCGGTGTGGAGAATGCGCTGCGCGAAGCCGGCGCCACGCCCGGGGATGAGGTTGTGATCGGCTCCGACGACGACGCGGTCGTGTTCAACTGGGAACCGACGGTGGAGGCCGGTGCGGAACTCCTGCACGGTCCGCGCGGCACCGACGACCGCCTGTAGCCGGCCAATCCGGACCGGTCTCGCGCCGTCTGAATGATCACGTTAGGCGCCGAATCCCACGCTTAACTAGGATTGCAGGCATGCCAAAGCTCGTAGAGTCCGCGCAACGGCCCGTCTGGGGGTCGGCGTGAGCCTGGCGGATGCGGGGCGCATCGTCGTCAAGGTGGGGTCGTCGTCGCTGACGACGGCCGCCGGTGGGCTGGACGGCGACCGGGTCGAGGCGCTGGCCGACGTCCTGGCCAAGGCACGTCACAGCGGACGCGAGATCGTGCTCGTGTCGTCCGGCGCCATCGCGGCCGGGCTGGCACCGCTCGGACTGGCCGCCCGTCCGGCCGACCTGGCCACCCAGCAGGCCGCGGCGAGCGTCGGGCAGGGCATTCTCGTCGCCAAGTACACCGAGGCGTTCGCGCGGCATGGCCTGCGGGTCGGGCAGGTGCTCCTGACCGTGGACGAGCTCGTCCGGCGGAGCCAGTACCGCAACGCGTACCGGACGCTGCACAAGCTGCTCGCGCTCGGCATCGTTCCGGTCATCAACGAGAACGACACCGTCGCGACGCACGAGATCCGGTTCGGCGACAACGATCACCTGGCTGCGCTCGTCGCGCAGCTCATCCACGCCGACGCGTTGTTGCTGCTCTCGGACGTAGACGGCCTGTACGACGGCGATCCCCGCACACCGGGCGCGACCCGGGTCACGGAGGTCCGCGACGCCAACGATCTCGACGGACTGCGGATCGGCGGTACCGGGCGCTCGGGCCTGGGCAGCGGCGGCATGCAGACCAAGGTCGAAGCCGCGCGGATGGCGACCGGCTCGGGCATCACCGTCGTGCTGACCGCGGCCGCCGAGGCGGCCGCGGCTCTCGACGGCGAGGTGGCCGGCACCAGGTTCCACCCGCGCGGTTCGCGGCGCCGGTCCCGCCGGCTTCTCTGGCTCGAGCACGCGGCCAAGACAGAGGGGGAGCTGCACCTGGACGGCGGTGCGGTGCGCGCGATCACCGAGCGCGGCAAGTCGCTGCTGCCTGCCGGGGTCACGGCCGTCACCGGCAGATTCTCAGCGGGCGATCCGGTGAGCCTGCTGGACGAGAAAGGCAACGTCGTCGCCCGCGGGCTCGTCAGCTACGACTCGGCCGAGATCCCGCCGCTGCTCGGCCGCTCGACCCGCGAACTCGCCCGTGAACTGGGCACCGAATACGAACGTGAGCTCATCCACCGGGACGACATGGCCGTATTGCGCCGTTGAGCTGCCCACTCTCGATCGCATACCGGCATCGTCACGAAAGGGTAACTTTCGGATCATGCCCGGCGAGTAGGTTGACGTTCTACGCGCAATCGGCGAAGGCTGAACGAGACGAGTGACACGCAAACGCAAAGGTATGGGGTCGTGAAGGTCGCGAAGTGGCAGCAGGGCGTATTGGTCGCGGCGACGGGGGCGCTTGTTCTGGCCGCCTGCGGGGGTGGCGAGGAGGTCGACGTCGACGGCGAGCCTGAGGGCGTCGAGACCGACGGTACGGACGGAGCGGACGAGCCTGCAGACGGCGAGACGGGTGGAACGCTCGTGGCCGGTATCGCGGGTGAGCCGGACCAGCTCGACCCGCACATCACCACGGCCTACGCCAGCTTCCAGGTGCTGGAAAACGTCTACGACACGCTTGTGGTGCCGGACGTCAACGGCGAGTTCCAGCCCGGCCTGGCGACCGAGTGGGAGGTGAGTGACGATCAGCTCACCTGGACGTTCACGCTCCGCGAGGGCGTGACGTTCCACGACGGCAGCGAGTTCACCGCCGACGACGTCGCGTACACGTACAACCGCATCATCGACGACGAGACCTCCGTCGCATGGCGTTTCGCGTCCGTCGAGAACATCGAGGCGACCGCCGACGACACAGTCGTGCTGACGCTGTCCGAGCCGGCGCCGAACCTGCTCGACAACATCGGCGGCTACAAGGGCATGTCGATCCTGCCCGAAGGCGCGGCCGAAGATCTCGACCTCGCCACCGAGGCGGTCGGCACCGGCCCGTTCGAGCTCGAGGACTTCTCGGCCGGCGGGGTGATGCTGACTGCGTCGGACAGCTACTGGGGCGAGGCGCCGACGCTTGACGGTGTGGAGTACCGCTTCATCAGCGAGCCGACCGCGGCATTGACCGCGCTGCGCAACGGCGAGATCCACTGGACGGACAACGTCGCCCCGCAGGACATCGCAAGCCTCGAAGGCGCCGACGATGTCATGCTCGGCCGGGTGCCAAGCGTCGACTACTGGTATCTCGCGCTGAACCAGAACACCGAGCCGTGGAGCAACCGCGACGCCCGCCGGGGCATCGCGTTCGCGCTGGATCGCGAGGCGATCGCCGAGGCGGCCCAGTTCGGTGCTGCGACGGTGAACCAGACGGCCATCCCGGCCGACAGCTTCTGGGCCTCGGACTACGCGCCGTACGAGAACGACCCCGAACAGGCTCGATCGCTGCTGGACTCCGGTGGGGTCGAGGAGGGCCAGGAACTGGGCATCATGGTCGTGACCGACACCGCCGGCGTCCCGGCGGCCGAGGTGATGGTCTCGCAGCTCGGCGAGGTCGGCATCTCGGCGTCGGTGGAGTCCGAGGAGACGGCGACCTGGCTCGACCGGCAGGGTCAGGGCGACTTCGACGCCTATATGTGGAGCTGGATCGGCAACCTCGACCCGTTCGGGTTCTACCATGCGCAGCACGTATGTGAGGGCGGCTTCAACTTCCAGGGCTACTGCAACGAGGACGTCGACGCGTTGCTGAACGAGGCCGCCGCCGAGTCGGACCAGGATGCGCGCAAGGAGCTCTACGACCAGGCCGCCGAGATGATCGTGGACGATGCCAGCTACATCTACCTCTACAACCCGGACGTGGTGCAGGCGTGGGTGCCTGGCCTCGACGGGTACGAGATCAGGCCGGACAGCGCGATCAACTTCGAGAACGTGACCTTGCCCTAGGGCGGCCGCTGCGTGAGCCGGTATGTGCTGCGCCGCGTGGCCCAGTCCGTCGCGGTGCTCGTCGGCGTCAGCATCCTGGTCTTTGCGATCATGCCGCTGGTGCCGGGCGACCCGGTCCGGCTCGCGCTCGGCACGCGGTTCAGCCAGGAGACGTATGACGCGCTGATCGAACGCGCCGGGCTGGACCAACCGCTCGTTGTGCAGTACGGCGACTGGGCGTCCGGCGTGCTGGTCGGCGACCTCGGCGTGAGCTTCCGCAGCGGGCGCACCGTGTTCGATCTGATCATCGAACGGCTCCCGGCGACGGTGTCGCTGGCAGCCGCGGCGATCGTTGTCGCGCTCCTGATCGCGATCCCGTTGGGAACGATCTCGGCGCTGCGACCGCGCGGGATCGTCGACTGGTCGTCCACGATGTTCAGCCAGGCGGGCATCAGCATTCCGGACTTCTGGATGGGCATCATGTTCATCCTGATCTTCGCCGGGACGCTGAACATCCTGCCGACCGGCGGCTACGTCAGCCTCACCGAGGATCCGGTGGAGTGGGCGCGGCACCTCGTCATGCCGGCCGTGACGATCGGCGTCGTGAGCGGCGCGATCATGACCAGGTTCGTGCGCTCGTCCGTCCTCGAGGCGCTGGGAGACGATCATGTCCGCACCGCACGGGCCAAGGGCATGCGGTACCGCGACGTGCTGGCGTGGCACGTGCTGCGTAACGCTCTCGTGCCGCTGGTGACGATCGGCGGTATCCAGCTGGCGTACCTGCTCTCCGGCGTCGTCGTGGTCGAGATCGTGTTCTCGTACCCCGGCCTGGGCGATCTCGCGTACCAGGCCGTGCTGGACCGCGACTATCCGGTGTTGCAGGGGGCGGTGCTGCTGTTCGCGTTCTTCTTCCTCGTCGTGAACCTGATCGTCGACCTGATCTACGCCCGGCTCGACCCGAGGATCTCCTATACATGAGCACCACGACGACGCTCGAGGCCCCACCGGCGCCGGCCGCGCACCGCCGGTGGGTGGAGACGCTGGGCCTGTTGGCGCGCAACCCGATGGCGGTGGCGTCCGGGATCGTCCTGTTCGGCCTCGTCCTGGTGGCCGTGCTCGGGTCCGCGATCGCGCCGTACGGCTACAACGAGATCGCCGCCGACATCGCGACCGGGCGGTTGCAGCCGCCTACTACCGAGCATTGGTTCGGCACCGACAACCTCGGCCGGGACGTGTTCTCGCGGGTCCTGCTCGGCGCGTCGGTCTCGCTCCAGGTCGGGTTCATCGCGGTCACGATCTCGCTGGTCGCCGGCACGCTCATCGGGATCGTCGCCGGCTATTACGGCCGCTGGCTGGACGACGGGCTCATGCGATTCATGGACGTGCTGTTCGCGTTCCCGGCGATCCTGCTGGCGATCGTCGTGCTGGCGGTGCTCGGGCCGGGGATCACGAACGCGATGATCGCCATTGGCATCGTCTACACACCGATCTTCGCGCGGCTGGCCCGCGCGAGCACGCTCAGCGTTCGGGAGGAGGTGTACGTCCGTGCATCCCGCTCGGCCGGTGCCAGCGACGTGCGCATTCTGGGCCGGCACGTGCTGCCGAACATCGCCCCGCCGCTGATCGTGCAGACGTCGCTGAGCCTGGCCTTCGCGATCCTGTCCGAGGCGGCACTGAGCTTTCTCGGCCTCGGCACCCAGCCACCCGACCCGTCGTGGGGCCGCATGCTGGCCGAGGGCCGTGCCTTCATCGAGCAGGCCTGGTGGATGGCGCTGTTCCCCGGGTTGGCGATCTTCATCGTGGTGCTCGCGTTCAACGTGCTCGGCGACGCGCTGCGCGACGTGCTCGACCCGAAGCAGCGTTCGGTGATCGCCGGCGCGGTCGGGCGCGGCGGAGCCGCTGATGTTGTCGGCGGGACCGGACGCGCCAGCGGGCGGTCCGGCGGCGGGAAAGGGGCCGAGTCGTGATGAACGGGTCCGACGCGACACCCATGTTGTCCGTCCGCGACCTGGAGGTGAGCTTCCGGACCCGCGGCGGGTTGGCCCGGGTCGTTCGCGGTCTGTCGTACGACGTCACCGCGGGCCAGACCGTCGCCGTCGTCGGGGAGTCCGGCTCGGGCAAGAGCGTTAGCGCGCTGGCCTTGATGGGCCTGCTGCCGCTGGGTGTCACTCAGGTGGGCGGCAGCGTCGAGTTCGAGGGTGCCGAGCTGGTCGGTGCGAACGAAGACCGGTTGCGGGCCATCCGCGGCGCGGGCATCGGGATGATCTTCCAGGACCCGATGACGTCGCTCAACCCGGTGCTGCGTATCGAGCGCCAGATCGGCGAGGCGCTGCGCGCACACCGGCGGCTCTCGGACGGTGCGGCGCGCGACCGCGCGCTCCAACTGCTCGGCGAGGTCGGCATACCCGACCCCGAGTCGCGGTTGCGCGCGTTCCCGCACCAGTTGTCCGGCGGCATGCGGCAGCGGGTCGTGATCGCGATCGCGCTGGCCAGCGACCCGACGGTGCTGATCGCGGATGAGGCGACGACCGCGCTGGACGTCACTGTGCAGGCCCAGATCATCGAGCTGATCGGACGGTTGCAGTCCGAACACGGCATGGGCGTCATCTGGATCACACACGACCTCGGCGTTGTCGCCGGAATCGCCGACCATGTCCTGGTGATGTACGCAGGGCAATGCGTCGAGGAGGGCAGCGTCACCGATGTGTTCGACAACCCCGCGCACCCCTACACGCGCGGCCTGCTCGGCGCGCTGCCGATCGTGGACGATCCGCGTTCGGCGCGCGACCGGGACCCGTTGACGACCATGCCCGGCCTGCCGCCGGATCCGCTGCACCTGCCGCCCGGTTGTGCGTTCTATCCCCGTTGCCCGGTGCGGGCCGACGAGCGGTGCGCGGACCAGGTACCGCCGCTCGCCGAAGTGGCGCCCGGCCATCGCGCGGCCACGTTCTACCGGGCAGGCGATGCGGCATGACGACGACGAAGAACGGCGCGGCCGGTGTGCCCGCGACCGACGCCGCCGGCGACGTGCTCGTACGTGCACACGGGCTCGAGGTGCACTTCGCGCTGCCGCCGAGACGCGCGTTCGGCCGGTCGCACGGTGTGCTGCGTGCGGTGGACGGCGTCGACCTGGAGATCGGGCGAGGCGAAACGCTCGGTCTGGTGGGTGAGTCCGGGTGCGGCAAGTCGACGCTGGGCAACGCGCTGCTCCGGCTCGTCGAGCCGACCGGCGGTCGTGTCGAGTTCGACGGTCTGGACTTGGGGACGATGCGCCGCGCCGAGTTGCGATCGTTGCGCCGCCGTACCGCGATGGTGTTCCAGGACCCGTACGCATCGTTGGATCCGCGCCGGACGATCGCCGACTCGGTCGCCGAACCGCTGGCCATCCATGGGCTGTACACCGGGCGGGATCGCCGACACGCCCGTGTCGGCGAGCTGCTGGAGATGGTGGGGCTGAATCCGGATCATCGGCATCGCTATCCGCACGAGTTCTCCGGCGGGCAGCGGCAGCGGATCGGCATCGCCCGGGCGCTGGCCGGCGAGCCGGATTTCGTCGTGTGCGACGAGCCGATCGCGTCGCTGGACGTGTCAGTACAGGCCCAGGTGGTGAACCTGCTCACCCGACTGCAACGCGAGCTGTCGCTGACGTACTTGTTCATCTCGCACGACCTTGCTGCAGTGCGTCAGGTGTCCGACCGGGTGGCCGTCATGTATCTCGGCCGGATCGTCGAGCTCGGCTCTGCGGTGTCCGTTGCCGGATCATCGCAGCATCCGTACACCGAGGCGCTGTTGTCCGCCGTGCCGGTGCCGGATCCGGAACGCGAGCACAGCCGGGAGCGGATCGTGCTGACCGGGGACGTGCCGAGCGCGTCGAACCCCCCGTCCGGCTGCAACTTCCGGACGCGCTGCCCGAAAGTCTTCGAGCCGTGTGCTGACCACGACCCCGTCCTGCAGACGGTGGGTGACGGGCATGAAGCAGCCTGCCACCTCCACGGCGTGACCAGCCGCTAACCATACTGCCGGCACTTGGTCACCTGATCGTCAGTTCTTCACCTGATCGCAACCCGCGGCAATGATCAGGTGAGGAAATGGCATGTATTCCAGAAGATTGGTCACCTGATCTTCTTCGCACTGGCTCGAAGCAAACGATCAGGTGACAAAGCCACCGCAAGACGGCCGAGTTCCTCATCTGATCGTTTAGGAATAGTTCCCTAGGATCTTCTGACACATACCGGCAAAACGGTCGAGTTATCCACAGATTGACCGCGCAGATCTTCACTCGCTCGGCTCGCTTGAACAACGTATACCGGCATGAGCACACCGTCCCATCTCGAGCACGTCACGTCGAGCGATGCCGATCAGTGGAGCCGGCTCCTCGATGCGCAGGACGGTGTATTTCACCGTCGCGACATTCCCGGCGACATGCGTCGGGAATTCGAACGGAACCTACGGCGCGGTCGTTGGTCCCGAAGGGCGCGCGATGTGTTCGTCACCCACAACGGGCCGCTGACTCGTCGGCAGCAAGAGTGGGTGGTTCTCAACGCCGCCCCGGCAAGGTCAGCCCTATCGGGACTGACGGCCGCTGCGGTTTCCGGTCTGCGCGGGTTCGAACCCGCCGACGGCCTCGTGCATGTCACGGTTCCATGCGGTACCTCGATGCCGCGCGTCGCGGTGCCAACCGTCGTTGTGCATTACTCGCGGTTCCTGGACGCCGAGGACGTTCATCCTCTGCATCAACCGCGACGGACCCGGATCGCGCGCAGTGTTCTCGATGCTGCGGCATGGGCGTCGACCGATCGCGCGGCCCGTGCGGTGGTGCTGGCTTCTGTGCAGCAACGCCTGGCGACGGCCGACCTCCTGAGCGACGCCTTGCCGCGCCGAGGTCCGTGCCTGCGCCACGCACTCATAGCCGAGACGATTGCGGATGCGGCCGGCGGTGTGGCATCCGTACCAGAGCGGGAGGTGGGCACCGTCATGCACCGATTCGGGCTCCCTGAACCGAGTCGTCAGCGCATCGTGAAAGGGCCCTCGGGCCGGTATTATCTCGATGTCGATTGGCAGGAGTTCGGGCTGGCGGCTGAGGTCGACGGCATGCCACACATGCGCGTGCGTGACTGGGAGGCCGACCTCGATCGGATGAACGAGATCGTCATTGACCACCGGACATTGTTGCGATTCACGTCGTACTCCGTGCGTCACCGACCATCGGATGTCGGACGCACCCTTACCCGGGCCTTGTTGTCTCGGGGCTGGACCGGTCGCTTGACCTGACTTGCGATCAGGTGAACAAACAGCCCCGTTACGTCCGAGTTGCCCACCTGATCGTTGACACGCGTATCACCTGAAACATGAGCTAGCATCTCCCGAGTGCCGGACTTCATTATCAAGCCCACGCTTCGCGGCCACTCAGTGACGCTCGTCCCCGCAACGGTCGAGCACGTTCCCGACCTTATGCCGATGCTCACCGACCCCGAGATCAGCCGGCTCACCGGATCGCGGGGCGACATCGACCCGGACGTCATCAAGAACTGGTACGCCACCCGAGCGGAGCAGTCCGATCGACTCGACCTCGCGGTCATCGACAACAGCACGGGCAGTTGCGTGGGCGAGGCTGTACTCAACGAATTGGACTCGGACAACCAGAGCTGTAACTTCCGGATCGCCCTCGTGCCCGTGGCGCTGGGACGCGGCTTCGGCACCGAGGCGACACGTCTGATCGTCGGCTACGGCTTCGAGAAGCTGGGCCTGCACCGGATCTCGCTCGAGGTATACGCGTTCAACCCGCGTGCCAAGCGCGCATACGAGAAGGCCGGCTTCGTCGAGGAGGGGCGCCGCCGCCATGCGCTCCAGTGGGACGGCGAGTGGGTCGACGCGATCATGATGTCGATGCTTGTCACGGAATGGCAGAACCAGCGCGACGAGTAACCGATTCGCGGCCGCCGGCCAACGCGGTCCGACGCACGGCTAGGAGATCGCACAGTCGAGCCGAACTGAGATCTCGATCTCGCCACCCGTGGATCCGTCGCACATCCCTCGCTGGAGTGTCGGGGCGCCGAACTGTCGCTACGGCCGGTTAGGGTCGTGACTTGCCCGGTCGCAGTGCGCCGCCGACGGTGCGCGGGTCGGGCTTAACCATGCCCGGAAGATCCACAGACGAGGGGAGTCGCGTGAGCACGTCCGCCGCCGAACACCTGTCACCCGCTTATCCAGCCCGTGCCGCTTGGGGAACCGCCGGCCGGCTGCGCGCATGGCAGCAGGAGGCGCTGGACGACTACCTCAGCCGCGAACCCCGCGACTATCTCGCCGTCGCCACGCCGGGCGCGGGTAAGACCACGTTCGCGCTGCGCGTCGCCGCTGAGCTGCTGGCCGGCCGGGTCGTCCATCAGCTGACCATCGTGACGCCCACCGAACATTTGAAGAAGCAGTGGGCCGATGCCGCGGACAAGGTCGGAATCAACATCGACCCGGACTTCTCGGGACGCCGCACTGGGCGCACGAGCCGGGATTACACCGGTGTGGCGGTCACCTATGCCGGTGTCGCGGCGCATCCGATGCTGTACCGAGCGCGATGCGAGAACCGGCGGACACTGGTGATCCTGGACGAGGTTCATCACGCGGGTGATTCGCTGTCCTGGGGCGACGCGATTCGCGAGGCGTTCGATCCGGCCACGCGGCGGCTCGCGCTCACCGGCACGCCGTTTCGGTCGGACATCAACCCCATCCCGTTCGTGACGTACGTACCGGACGACGACGGCGGCCGGCGCAGCGCCGCGGACTTCTCATACGGCTACGCGAGCGGTCTGCAGGACGGCGTCGTGCGTCCGGTGCTGTTTATGGCCTACTCGGGTGAGATGCGCTGGAGCACCAAGGCCGGCGACGAGGTCACGGCTGATCTCGGTTCGCCGCTGACGAAGGATCTCATTGCCCAGGCGTGGCGGACCGCGCTCAATCCCGACGGCGACTGGATCCCTTCGGTCCTGAGCGCCGCCGACACCAGGCTCACCGAAGTGCGCCGACATGTTCCCGACGCGGCCGGCCTGGTGATCGCGACCGATCAGGATTCGGCCCGTGCCTACGCCAAGCAGCTCACGGCGATCTCGGGCGAACGTCCCACCGTGGTGGTCTCGGACGAGCCGCGTGCGTCGAAGAAGATCGGCGAGTTCGCCGACAGCGACGCGCGCTGGATGGTCGCGGTCCGGATGGTGTCCGAGGGCGTGGACGTGCCGCGCCTCGCGGTCGGCGTCTATGCCACGGCGACGCAGACTCCGCTGTTCTTCGCTCAGGCGGTCGGACGTTTCGTGCGGGCGCGCCGGCGCGGCGAGACGGCGTCCATCTTCCTGCCGTCCATTCCGACTTTGCTCGCCTATGCCGCCGCAATGGAGGACGAGCGCGACCACGTTCTCGGTGCGTCGAACACGTCACCGGACGACCCGCTGGCCGCCGAGGAAGCGCTGATGGCGGCCGCGCAGCGACAGGCGGACGACGCCAATGGTGAGTCGGCGTTCCGTGCGCTGGGCTCGTCGGCGAGTCTCGACCGGGTGCTCTACGACGGCGGCGAGTTCGGGACGCCCGCCCAGGCCGGATCCGATGAAGAGGCGGAGTACCTTGGCATCCCGGGCCTGCTCGAGCCGGACCAGGTCGCCGCGCTCTTGCGACGCCGGCAGGAGGAACAGCAGGCCAAGCAGCAGCCCGGAGCGCCGCTGCCTGGACCGATGTACGAGCAGATCGCCGTGCTCCGGCGCGAGCTCAACGGCCTCGTCGGGGCGTGGCACCATCGCACCGGCCAGCCGCACGGTGTGATCCACGCCGAACTCCGCAAGCAGTGCGGCGGTCCGGCATTGGCCCAAGCCACCGCCGATCAGGTGCGGGCCCGCATCGACGCGATCCGCGGCTGGGCGCACGATCGCACGGCGTAAACCGCTCGCCCGTACGTGGGCGATCAGATGAGGAACACGCCCCGAAATCGCCGGCTTGGTCACCTGATCGTTCCGGCCGAGTCCGCGCTAGAACGATCAGGTGAGGAACCTGCACGAGGCTGGCCAGTTTGGTTACCTGATCGTCAGTAAGAAAACGATCAGGTGGTATATCGACGATCAGGTGACCAAGCTGGGGAGGCGGGCGGGCCGCTGGTTGGGCGGTTCGGCCCCAGGTCGCGTAGACTTGTGCGTGGCCCGGTGCGTCTGGGTCGAAAATTCGCGCGCTCTGTTTACGGTCGCGTGCCCGCGGTCCCCGCCATGCGGGGTGGGTGCCAATGACTTTCAGTGCGCCAGGCGCGGCGGCCAAACCCGGCTTGCCGCGGACAACCGGAATCGACGCGTCCCGCCGACACCGCGGGCGCGGAAGGAGGTAGGCGCGGCCATGGCCGTCGTCACCATGAAGCAGCTGCTCGAGAGCGGCGTTCATTTCGGGCATCAGACCCGGCGCTGGAACCCGAAGATGAAGCGGTACATCTTCACCGAGCGCAATGGCATCTACATCATCGACCTGCAGCAGTCGCTGTCGTACATCGACCGTGCCTTCGAGTTCGTCAAGGAGACGGTGGCGCACGGCGGCACGATCCTGTTCGTGGGCACCAAGAAGCAGGCCCAGGAGGCGATCGGCGAGCAGGCCAGCCGGGTGAACATGCCGTACGTCACCGAGCGGTGGCTCGGCGGCATGCTGACGAACTTCGCGACCGTCAACAAGCGGCTCCAGCGGCTCAAGGAGCTCGAGGAGATCGACTTCGACGATGTCGCCGGCTCCGGGCTCACCAAGAAGGAACTTCTCATGAAGCAGCGTGAGAAGGACAAGCTGGAGCGCACGCTCGGCGGTGTGCGCAACATGTCGCGGGTGCCGAGCGCGGTGTGGATCGTGGACACGAAGAAGGAGCATCTCGCCGTCAACGAAGCCCGCAAGCTGGGCATCCCGGTCATCGCGATCCTCGACACGAACTGCGACCCGGACGAGGTCGATTACCCGATCCCGGGTAACGACGACGCGATCCGCGCCGTCGCGCTGCTTACCCGCGTGGTCGCCGACGGCGTCGCCGAGGGGCTGATCGCGCGTGAGGGCCAGAAGGCGGACGACGAGACCACCGGGGCCGAACTCGCGACCGACGAGCCGCTTCCGGAGTGGGAGAAGGAGTTGCTCACCGGTTCGGCCGCCGAGAGCGCCGAGACCGGCGCGGCGGCCACCGAAGCCGCTACCACTGACGAGGCCGCAGCCGCCGGTGAGTCCGCGACCGCTGACGAGGGCGCTACTCCTGACGAGGCCGCGACCGCTGATGAGGCCGCACCCGCTGGTGAGGGCGCACCCGCCGATGAAACTGCGGAGGACGCCAAGGCAACCTCGGCGGCGACCGCCTGAGCGGGGCAACGGGCCAGAACGAATAGAGAGTACGAGGAATGTCGAACTTCACTACTGCTGACGTCAAGCGGCTCCGGGACTCCACCGGCGCCGGCATGATGGACGCCAAGAAGGCGCTTCAGGAGGCCGACGGCGACTTCGACGGGGCCGTCGAGGTGCTGCGCGTCAAGGGTGCCGCCAAGGTCGCCAAGCGGGGCGCCGAGCGAACCGCGTCCAACGGTCTCGTCGCGACCGACGGGGGCGCGCTCGTCGAGCTCGCCTGCGAGACTGACTTCGTGGCCAAGAACTCCGATTTCCAGAAGCTGGCCGCCGACATCGTGGCGCTCGCGGCGCAGATCCGTCCATCCGACGCGGTCGAGCTGAACGCCGCGAAGCTTCCCGATGGTCGTACCGTTGCCGACGCAGTGGCCGCGGCCTCGGCGGTCATCGGTGAGAAGCTCGAGCTGCGCCGCGTCGCCGTGTTCGACGGGCAGGTCGTCAACTACCTGCACCGGCGGGCCAGCGACCTGCCGCCGCAGGTGGGCGTGCTCGTCGAGTACACCGGCGACGATGCCGAGGCGGCACGTGGTGCCGCGATGCAGATTGCCGCGATGCGCCCGAAGTACGTCACTCGCGATGAGGTCCCGGCCGACGTCGTCGAGAACGAGCGCCGGATCGCAGACGCTACGGCCCGGGAAGAGGGCAAGCCCGAGCAGGCGCTGCCGAAGATCGTCGAAGGTCGGCTGAACGGCTTCTACAAGGATGTCGTGCTGGTTGACCAGCCGTCCGTGCAGGAGTCGAAGAAGACGGTAGGTGCGATGCTGGACGAGGCGGGTGTCGCGGTGACGCGCTTCGCCCGGTTCGAAGTCGGAGAGGCCTGATAGCGCCCGGCGCCGACACCACCGAGACGAGGAGGCTCAGGGGGCCGTGGACGGTTCGACACCAGGAGCACCTAAGCGGCCCGGCGACCGGGTTCTGCTCAAGCTCTCCGGCGAAGTGTTCGGCGGGGGCGCGGTCGGTGTCGACCCCACGGTCGTCAAGGAGGTCGCCGCTCAGATCGCGGAAGTGGTTCGTAGCGGTGTGCAGGTCGCGATCGTGGTCGGCGGCGGCAACTTTTTCCGCGGTGCCGAACTGAGCCAACACGGGATGGAACGTTCCCGTGGTGACTACATGGGCATGCTCGGCACCGTGATGAACTGTCTGGCATTGCAGGACTTCCTGGAGAAGGAAGGCGTCGACACGCGCGTGCAGACGGCCATCACCATGGGTCAGGTCGCCGAGCCGTACATCCCGCGGCGGGCTGCACGTCACCTCGAGAAGGGTCGGGTGGTGATCTTCGGCGCAGGAGCGGGCATGCCGTTCTTCACCACCGACACGGTGGCCGCGCAGCGCGCCCTGGAGATCGGCTGTGACCGGTTGTTGATGGCGAAAAGCGGTGTCGACGGGGTGTATGACGACGATCCGCGCTCGAACCCGGGCGCTCGCAAGTACGCCACGATCTCGTACTCCGAGGTGCTGCGGCGCAACCTGCGAGTCGCCGATCCGGCAGCGTTCAGCCTATGCATGGACAACCAGCTGCCGATCGTGGTGTTCGGGCTCGGCGCTGACGGCAGTATCGCGCGGGCGATCCGTGGAGAGGCCATCGGAACGCTCGTGGCCGCCGACGTCCCTACGGTGCATTCGGACGGAGAGCCGGACCGCGATACGGTCAAGGACACAGACACCACTACTTACGCTGAGGAGCCACGGTGATCGACGAGAGCCTCCTCGAGGCTGAGGAGAAAATGGACAAGGCGGTGTCCGTCGCCAAAGAGGACTTTGCCGCGATCCGCACCGGTCGGGCCCACCCGTCCCTGTTCAGCAAGATCATGGTCGACTACTACGGCGCTCCGACTCCGCTGAACCAGCTGGCGTCGTTCCACGTCGTGGATGCCCGATTGATCACGATACAGCCGTACGACAAGAGTTCGCTGGGTCAGATCGAACGGGCCATCCGCGACTCCGACCTGGGTGTCAATCCGGGCAACGACGGTGAGATCATCCGGGTTGCGCTGCCGCAGCTGACCGAGGAGCGCCGCCGCGAATACATCAAGGTGGCCCGGCAGAAGGCGGAGGACGCGCGGGTCTCGGTCCGTAACGTGCGCCGGCACACCAAAGACGCGCTCGAACAGCTGGCCAAGGACGGTGAAGCCGGCGAGGACGACGTGTACCGCGCGGAGAAACAACTCGACGAGCTGACCAGGTCGCATGTCGACGCTATCGACGCCCTGCTCGAACACAAAGAGTCAGAGCTGCTCGAGGTCTAGTGCACGTGACCGACAACGGGCCGGAAGTGGTGCCGGTGGGCCATACCGACGATGCCGGCCACCGACCTGACGAACGCCCGACACGCCGCGAGCACCGCAACAGCGGTCGACAGCGGCGCGCCGGACGTGACCTCAGGGCCGCCACCGCGGTAGGTGCTTTCCTGGCCGTTCTCGTCGGGACGTCGCTGTTCGTATGGAAGCCGGCCTTCGTCGGTCTGGTGGCGGCCGCCGCGACGGTAGCGGTGTGGGAGTTGAGCCACGCGCTCGGCCGGCGCGGTATCCGGGTGCCGCTGGTACCGGTCCTGCTGTCTGCGGTCCTGCTGGCGGTGGCCGCTTTCATCGGCGGGCCGGACGCGCTGACCGCGGCACTCGGGCTGTCCGTCGTCGCCGTGCTGATCTGGCGGCTCGGCGAACGCGACGCCGGCTACGCCAGGGACGTCGCCGCTGGGATCTTCGTCACCCTGTACGTGCCGTTCCTTGCCGCGTTCGCCGCGGTGCTGCTGCGCCCGGATGACGGGCCGTGGCGCGTCCTGACGGTGATCGCGGTCGTCGTCGCCTCGGACACCGGAGGTTACGTGGCCGGCGTGCTCACCGGCAGACATCTGATGGCACCGTCGGTGAGCCCGAACAAGTCGTGGGAAGGCTTTGTCGGCTCGGTCCTGCTCGCTTCCGGCGTCGGCATCGCCGGTGTCGTGCTGTTGCTGGACGGCGACTGGAAATCCGGGCTGGTACTGGGTGTCGCGATCATGCTGGCGGCGACGCTCGGCGATCTCGGCGAGTCGCTGATCAAGCGAGATCTCGGTATCAAGGATATGAGTACGTTGCTGCCCGGCCATGGTGGCCTGATGGATCGGGTCGATTCGCTGCTCATCTCGCTGCCCGTCGCCTGGGTGGTGCTGACTGAATTGGTGGAGGTGGCTTGATGCCCGCGCCGGGAGAGCTGACCTTCGCCGCGCCGCGCCGATCCAAACCTCCGAAGCATCTCGCGGATATGACGCCTGCCGAGCGGCGCGCCGCGGTCATCGAGGCGGGTGAGCCGGCATACCGTGCCGATCAGCTGTCAAGGCACTACTTCGCACGGCATACGTCCGACCCGGCCGAGATGACGGACCTGCCGGCCAGCGTGCGGGCCAGAATCGCGCAGACCATGCTGCCGCCGCTGCTGAGCCCGGTCCGCCACCTCGAGTGCGACGACGGTCAGACTCGCAAGACGCTCTGGCGGCTGTACGACGGTGCGCTGGTGGAGAGCGTGCTGATGCGGTACGGCGACCGGCGGGTCACGCTGTGCGTGTCGAGTCAGGCCGGATGCGGTATGAACTGCCCGTTCTGCGCCACCGGCCAGGCCGGGCTGACCCGCAATATGTCGGCCGCCGAGATCGTCGACCAGGTCGTGGCCGCTTCACGTATGCTCGACCGGGGCGCATCAGGATCGGGAGGGTCGCGTTCGAGATCCGAGCCAGGGCAAGGCCCGGAGCGAATCAGCAATGTGGTGTTCATGGGTATGGGCGAACCGCTGGCCAACTACGCGGCAGTGGTGTCGGCCGTGCGCCGGATCACCGAGGCGCCGCCGGCCGGGCTCGGCATCAGGCAACGCGGCGTCACCGTCTCAACGGTCGGCCTCGTCCCGGCGATCGACAAGCTGGCCGCCGAGGATCTTCAAGTGACCCTCGCCTTGTCGCTGCACGCGCCGGACGACGAGCTCCGCGATGAGCTTGTACCGATCAACACACGCTGGAAGGTCCGCGAGGCGCTGGACGCTGCCCGGCGCTACTTCGAGCGGACCGGGCGCCGGGTTTCGATCGAGTACGCGCTGATTCGTGATATCAACGATCAAGCATGGCGTGCCGACAGACTCGGGCGTCTACTTGCCGAACGGAGGGGTCGTGGTCCAGTGTGGGTCCATGTCAATCCGATTCCGCTGAATCCGACGCCGGGCTCGAAATGGACCGCATCGGACCCTCAGGTGGAGCGAGACTTTGTCACGGCTCTGGAAGCGCACGGTATTCCGGTCACGATCCGCGACACCCGTGGGCGCGAGATAGACGGGGCCTGTGGGCAGCTCGCCGCCGTCGATGCTTAACATTTCATCCATAACCGCGAAAGGAGAGTGACCCCTGGTGGCCGTCAGCCGCGATCCCGCGTTCCGCACAGTGCGCATGCGGGAGTCTTACGACCTCGACGCGGTCGACGATTTTGTCGACCGGGTCATCGATGCTCTTGAAGGCAAGCCGAGTGGTCGCTCGCTGACTCCTGAGAAGATCGAGGCACAAGAGTTCAAGGTCGTTCGGCTCCGCGAGGGCTACTCCATGGACGACGTGGACGATTGGCTGGACGAGGCGGCAGGAGAGCTGCGAAGGCTGCGCGCCGGCGGCGCGCCGCAGTCCGCTCCTGCGCCCGCCCAAGCCCCACCGCCCGCCCAGACGCCGGTGCCGGAGCCGTCGTACGAGCAGGTCGGCGCGAACCACTACGGCGCGGCCCCGCCCCCGCCGCAGTCGATGCCGCCACCTCCGGTCGCGTATCCGCTTCCAGAGCCACAGCAACCACTGCCACCGCCGCCGCAGTACCCGCAGGATCCGAACAGCTTCGGCCTGGAGCCGACGCCGGGCCCGGACACTGCGTTCCACCAGCTCGATCCGGCGCTGCGTGCGCTCGACTCCAACTACGGGCAAGGGCCGGATACTGGGTTCCACGACACGGGCGGTTTTCCGGCTCACGACACGGGCGGTTTTCCGGCTCACGACACCGGCGGTTTCCCGGCTCACGACACCGGCGGTTTCCCGGCCCCAGGTCCGGTTGCCCCGATGGGTCACTCCGAGCCGGCCCCGTCGCCGGACCATGTGACGACGCCGACGACCGGGCTGCACCACGTTGAGATCTGGGTCCGCGACCTCGAAGTCGGGATGCGCTCGTTCGGCTGGCTCTTCGAGCGGCTTGGCTGGACGCCGTACCAGGCGTGGGACAACGGCAGATCGTGGCAGGCACCCGGGGACGGTCCGTACGTCGTGATTGAGCGCTCGCCGGACATGACGTGGACCGGCTACGACCGCAAGGCACCGGGCCTGAACCACATCGCGCTGGCGGTGCCGGAGAAGTGGATGGTCGACCGGATCGTCTCGGAGGCCAGCACCTACGGCTGGCGGCTCATGTTCGCCGAGCAACACCCGCACGCGGGAGGACCGCAGCACTACGCGGCGTACCTGGAGAACGAGGAGGGCTTCGAAGTCGAGGTCGTCGCCCCCTGATCGTCGATTATCCACCTGATCGACAATCTAGGTACCGATCAGGTGGACAACCATGTTGTTTCGGCCTGCATTGCTCACCTGATCATTAGGCGCCGGACAGCCCGCAAAGATCAGGTGAGAAATCCGCCTCGACAACGCTGACTTTCTCACCTGATCGTTCCGGTCGCGTCGGCCTGGTAAACGATCAGGTGAGGAACCTGGCGTCTTCGGCTGCGATTCCTCATCTGATCGTTACAGTTATGCCGATCAGGTGTGGAATCGACGATCAGGTGACCTAATGCAGGGCGCGGCCGGCCACCAGCCGGCGGGTGTCCGGCGCGGCGATCCGCTCGGCGTCGGCGGCACGGTCGTCACGCTGCTTCTGGCTACGCCGCTCGGCCTCGACGCGGGCCAGATAAGCGTCCGCCTCGGCGTCGGCGCGGGCAGCGTCCCACCCGAGCAGCGGTGCGACCAACTCGGCCACCGCCGGCGCCGACTCGGTACCACGGCCCGGCGTCTCGATGGACGCGCGAGTCCGCCTGGCCAGCAGGTCATCCACGTGTAACGCCGCCTCGTGAGTGATCGCGTACCGAATTTCGGCCATCACATACTCCTCGGCACCGGGTACCGGTTCGAGGAGGGACGTATCGTCCACGGCCGGCGCGAGCACTTCGTGGACCAGCGAGCCGTACCGGTCCAGCAGGTGCTGCATCTTCCAGACCGGTAGCCGATAGCGGTCGGCCAGCGTCAAGATCTGATTCTTCAGCGCGAGGTAGCCCTCGGCACCGAGCAGCGGTGTGTGCGCGGTCACGCTGCGCGGAATGGCCCGGCCAAGGTCGGCGACGGTCGCATCCACCGCGTCCGCGGCCATCACCCGGTACGTCGTGTACTTGCCGCCGGCGATCGAAACCAGGCCAGGTTGGGGACGCGCCACCGCGTGCTCGCGCGACAACTGGGACGTCTCTTCGGACTCCCCGGCCAGCAGCGGCCGCAGCCCGGCGTAGACGCCTTGGATGTCGTCGTGCGTCAGCGGAACGGTCAATACGCGGTTGAGTTGGTCCAGCAGGTAGTCGATGTCGGCCTCGCTCGCCGCCGGGTGCGCAGGATCGAGCGCCCAGTCGGTGTCGGTCGTCCCGATGATCCAGTGTGTGCCCCACGGGATGACGAACAACACCGACTTCTCGGTGCGCAGGATGAGCCCGACCTCGGAGTTGATCCGGTCGCGTGCCACGACGATGTGCACGCCCTTTGAGGCGCGGACGTGGAACCGCCCCCGCCCTCCGGCGAGTGCCTGGATGTCGTCGGTCCATACACCGGTGCAGTTGATGACCACCCCGGTGTGAACCCGCACCGTATCGCCGGTCTCGACGTCACGGATCGTGGCGCCGACGATCCGCTCACCGGCATGGGCGAACTCGACGACTTCGGCGGAGTTCAGCACGGCGGCGCCATATGCGGCGGCAGTCCGGACCAGGGTGAGCGTGTGCCGGGCGTCGTCGGCTTGAGCGTCGTAGTAGCGGATCGCGCCGGTGAACGCGTCCGGGCGTAACGCGGGGCAGAGCTTACGGGCGCCGGTGCGGGAGTAGTGCTTATGTCGGGGGACGCTGCGCCCGCCGCCCATCGAGTCGTACAAGGTGAGCCCAGCCGCGACGTAGGGTCGCTCCCACAGCCGATGGGTCAGTGGATACAAGAACGGGACGGGCTTGACCAGGTGTGGCGCCAGCCTGGTCAGGCTCAGATCGCGTTCGGCCAGCGCTTCTTTGACCAGGCCGAAGTTCATCTGCTCCAGGTAGCGCACCCCGCCGTGGAACAGCTTGGACGAGCGGGACGACGTTCCGGAGGCGTAGTCGCGCGCCTCCACCAACGCGACCTTCAATCCGCGCGTCGCGGCGTCCAGAGCGGCACCCGCGCCGGTCACACCACCGCCGACCACCAACACGTCGAGCTGTGCGCCGTCCAGTGCCGCCAACGTGGCTGCCCGCCGTTCCGGGCCAAGTCGAGCGTCCCCCGGCGTCATTGAAGCCTCCCGTTCACCGTTCGCCGCCGACGCTACCCGTCATCGGCCGATCACCATTACATTGGCCCGCGTGGATGACACCCGTGCCCGTCGAACCGGTTAGGTTTGCCCATGAGCGATTACGTGGCCGCGGTGGATCAGGGGACGACGAGCACCCGCGCGATCATCTTCAATCATGACGGCGAGATCGTGTCGATCGGCCAGAAGGAGCATCGGCAGATCTTCCCGCAGGCGGGCTGGGTCGAGCATGACCCGGCGGAGATCGCTGTCAACACGCGTGAGGTCATCAGGCATGCGCTCGAGCGCGCCGGGCTGTCGGCGGGTGACCTCGCTGCGGCTGGCATCACGAATCAGCGCGAGACGACCGTCGTCTGGGACCGGACGACCGGCGAACCGGTTCACAACGCGGTCGTATGGCAGGACACCCGGACCCAACCGATCGTCGAGGAACTCGGCGCGCTCGGCGGCGGTGCCGACCGCTACCGGGCGAAGGTCGGGCTGCCGCTGGCCACCTACTTCTCCGGCCCGAAGATCAAGTGGATCCTGGACAACGTGGACCGGGCGCGGGATCGCGCCGAGCGGGGCGACCTGCTGGTCGGCACGATGGACACCTGGACACTGTGGCAGCTGACCGGGGGAGTGCACGGCGGGGTGCACGCCACCGACGTGACGAACGCGTCGCGCACGATGCTGATGGATCTGGACGCCCTGTCGTGGGACGAGGACATCGCCGCGGAGATGGACGTCCCGCCGGCGATGTTGCCCGAGATTCGCCCGTCGTCCGGGCCGTTCGGTACCGGCGCACCCGGTTCCGGGCTGGACGGCGTCCCCATCACCGGCATCCTCGGCGACCAGCACGCGGCCACGTTCGGCCAGGTGTGCTTCGAGGTGGGCGACGCCAAGAACACGTACGGCACCGGCAACTTCATGCTGCTCAACACCGGCGAGCGACGAGTCGCGAGCGAGCACGGGTTGGTGACGACCGTCTGCTACCAGCTCGGCGACGCGCCGCCGGTCTATGCGCTGGAGGGTTCGATCGCGGTGACCGGCTCGCTGGTGCAGTGGCTGCGCGACAACCTGGAACTGATCTCGTCCGCGTCGGAGGTGGAGGAGCTGGCGGCGAGCGTTCCGGACAATGGTGGGGCGTACATCGTGCCGGCGTTCTCCGGGTTGTTCGCACCGTACTGGCGGCCGGACGCGCGTGGCGCCGTCGTCGGGCTGACCCGATACGTGACCAAGGCGCATCTGGCTCGGGCGGCGCTGGAGGCGACGGCGTTCCAGACCCGTGAGGTGCTCGACGCGATGAACGCCGACTCCGGCGTCGAGCTGACCGAACTCAAGGTGGACGGCGGCATGGTCGGCAACGAGTTGCTGATGCAGTTCCAGGCGGACATCCTCGACGTGCCGGTGATCCGCCCGAAGGTCGCCGAGACCACCGCGCTCGGTGCGGCGTATGCGGCCGGGCTGGCGGTGGGTTACTGGTCCGGTTTGGAAGAGCTGCGGGCGAACTGGGCCGAAGACCGACGGTGGACTCCGGAAATGGACGCCGCGACGCGCGACCGGCTCTGCGAAGAGTGGAGGAAGGCCGTCACCCGAACCTTCGACTGGGCCTGACCATCCCTTGATCATGTTCAATCGACCAGCAAATTCGAGGGTCGATTGAACATGATCATGGGATCCGGATGGTGACGTGCCCAGCGGCGTGGCTTAGCGTGGCGGTATGAGCGTGACGAAGCAGGATGAGCAGCGTGTCGTTGACGCCGTACCGACGTCCCTGTACATAGACGGGAAGTGGCGGCCCGCAGCCAGCGGCGCGACGTTCGCCGTCCATGACCCGTCGACGGGGGAGACTCTGTGCGAAATCGCCGACGCGGCGGTCGAGGACGGCAAGGCCGCACTGAGCGCAGCGGCCGAAGCGCAGGCGTCGTGGGGCCAGACGGCCCCCCGCGAGCGGGCCGAGATCCTGCGGCGAGGGTATGAGGAACTCACCGCCCGGGCGGACGATCTCGCGCTGCTGATGACGCTGGAGATGGGCAAGCCGGTGGCCGAGTCGCGCGGCGAGATCGCCTACGCGGCCGAGTTCCTGCGCTGGTTCTCCGAGGAGGCATGTCGCATCGAGGGCTCGTACCGGGTGGCCCCGGCCGGCGGCAACCGGATCTTGACAATGCGCCAGCCGGTCGGGCCATGCATCTTCATCACGCCGTGGAATTTCCCGATGGCGATGGGCACTCGCAAGATCGGCCCGGCGATCGCCGCCGGTTGCACGATGGTGATCAAGCCGGCGGGCGAGACGCCGCTGTCGATGCTGATGCTAGCCAAGATCATGGAGGAGTGCGGTCTGCCGCCAGGCGTGCTGAACCTCATCACGACGTCGTCGTCCGGGCGGGTGATGGAGCCGCTGATCCGTGACCCGCGCGCCCGCAAGCTCTCCTTCACCGGCTCGACCGAGGTAGGTCGCAAACTCGTGGAGCAGTCGGCCGAGCAGTTGCTGCGGGTGTCGATGGAGCTCGGCGGCAACGCGCCGTTCCTGGTCTTCGACGACGCGGACCTCGACGCGGCCGTGAACGGCGCGGTCGCGGCGAAGATGCGCAATATCGGCGAGGCGTGCACCGCGGCGAATCGTTTCCTGGTGCACGAGTCGGTCGCGAGCGAGTTCTCGTCCCGCCTCGCGTCCCGGATGGGTTCGCTGGTGGTCGGCCGGGGGACGGACGATGGCGTCCAGGTCGGCCCGCTCATCACCGAGCAGGCACGTGAGGGCGTGGCCTCGCTCGTGGACGAGGCGGCCGGCGGTGGCGCGTCCGTACTGACCGGCGGATCGGCCGTTGACGGCCCCGGCTGGTTCTACGCGCCCACGGTGTTGACGGATGTCCCGCCCGACGCCCGCCTGCGGCGGGAGGAGATTTTCGGCCCGGTCGCGCCGGTGACGACGTTCGCGTCCGACGACGAAGCACTCGCGATGGCCAACGGCACCGAATACGGGCTGATCGCCTACATGTACACGCAGAGCCTCAACCGTGCGCTGAAAGTTTCCGAGGCGCTGGAGACCGGCATGGTCGGGCTCAACGCCGGCGTCATCTCCAACCCGGCCGCACCGTTCGGCGGCGTCAAGGCGTCCGGATTCGGACGCGAGGGCGGCAACGAGGGCATCGAGGAGTTCCTCGAGGTCAAGTACGTCGGCATCGGTGCCTGGGCGTAGAGCCTGGGAGACACTGCCGCAGAAGCCGCGTCATTCCGCGGTGTGCACCGGGAGAGTGCGTTTGACCAGCTCTGCTCCGGAACGCCACGTCCACACCAGGCGGCTCTCGTCGATGAATCGCACCATGCCCGCCTGGTCGAGCTCGAACGCGAAGCAGTGATACGGCTCGGGCGGTCGCCAGTCGATACGTGCCTCGATCGCCTCCTCGTACCGTCGTTTGCGCTCCGGCTCGTTGATGGCGCGAGCGTGCCCGTAAAGCTTGAGGTCGCCTTGGTTCGCGGACTCGTGCTCCTTATCGGGCACCAGGCTGTGAATCGTCATCCTGCTGTCGCGCAGCAGGTCGCGTGCCTTCGCCGATTGCCAGATCATGCCGGCCATCAGTTCGCCGTCGACGAAGTCGCATTCGAGGCCGCTGATCCGCGGCGAGCCGTCCGGGCGCAGCGTGCCGAGCAGGAATATCTGCTCTCGCTCGAACCGCTCGTGAACCAGGTCGGCGAGTTCGGGGCACGCTGAGGCAAACTCGTCCCATCGCATGCCTCGCATACTAGGTCGCGGGTCTGACAGTCCGGGGCCGATAGCGACCAACTAGTGGGACGGCGACTGGCCGAAAGGCTCGCAGTGCTGACCGGTGTACCTTCGGCGTTGTGTGTTACAGCGATGGCGAACGTCCGCCGGCACCACCTCGCGTCACCGGCTCAGCCGATGGCACCGATCTCACGCTGACCGCCGATGACGGGAATCGGTTCGCCGCATACCAAGCCACTCCGGAGCGGCCGACGGGTACCCGGATCGTGCTGCTGCCCGATACGCACGGACTGGTGCCGTTCTACAAGGAACTGGCGATGATGTTCGCCACGACCGGCAGCATCACTCTCGCCATCGACTACTTCGGCCGTACCGCGGGCCCCGACGCACACGATGCGGACTGGGCGTTCGACTCGCACGCCGACGAGCTTCGGCGAGACACGTTGCTGCGGGACGTGCGAGCCGCGGTCCAGCACCTCGACGACGGCTCCGGCCCGCTCTTCTTGGTCGGCTTCTGCATGGGCGGCGGAACCGCGCTGCACGCCGGTACCACGGACCTCGGTCTCGCCGGTATCGTCGCCTTCTACCCGTGGATCGGTGAGCTGGGCAAAGATCCGGCACTACCAGAGGACTTCGTCACCGGGCTGCGCTACCCATTACTCGGCCTGTTCGGCGGCGCCGATGCCTTCGTCCCAACGGCCGTACCGCATTCGCTTGACGAACAGCTGGACCGGGCCGGCGTGTCACACGAGATCGTCATCTATCGCGATCGGCCGCACGGCTTCTTCGAGATGCACCATCTCGGCCGGGAGGGTCATGGCGGCGCTGCGAACGACGCTTGGCGGCGGCTGCTGGAATTCCTGGAACGCAGGTCGTTGGACACCGACTCGGGTCATCGCCGATCTTGAAACGGCTGTTCTCAGGAAGAGCCGCCCTGGTCGGTGAGGTCCTGGTACTCGGGATGGCGCGCCAGCCAGCCTTGAAGGAACGGGCAGGTCACAAGGACACGCATCCCGCGCCGGCGGGCATCGTCGAGCGCTGCCTGGGCGAGCGAACTGCCGACACCCATGCCCTCGTATTCGTCGTCGACCTCGGTGTGACGATATTCCACCTGATCGGGCTTGCGGATGTACTCGACATAGCCGGCGAAATCCTCGTCTACGTAGGCTTCGAACCGGTTGCGCTCCGTTGCGTCCGTGATGACCGTGGCGTTGCTCATACATCGAGTCTTGCGCGACGAAGCAGGGACGACAACCAGAGCCGAGGACTCCACAGGACGGCACGCAGCTAAGCGCGGCGGTGGCGTCGGCGCGAGCGCAGCCTCGCCGTGGGCAGTTCCGGTGCGGGAAGCCGGTCGCCGGCGTAGCCATGGACCGTGCCGAACCCGCGTCCGGCCTGCCAGTCGGCGCGAGCCTGGACGATCTCCTCGTGCGTTCGGCCGACGAAATTCCACCACATGACGAGTTCCTCCTCGAAGGGTTCGCCGCCGATCAGCAGCGCCCGCCCTTCGCCCGGCGTCTGCAGCGTGAGTTCCACCCTGCCCGGCTCGACGACCAGAAGATTTCCGCGGGGGACGTCCGTCCCGTCGACGGTCAGGCCGTCCGACAGCGCGAGCACACCGTGCTCGAAGGTGCTCTCGACCGGCAGGCTGGCACGGGAACCGGCGTCGAGGACGACATCCGCGCCGACGATCGGCGTGAACGTTCTTGCCAGGGAGGTTGCCGATGCGAATGTGCCCATGATGACTTGTACGCGGGCTCCGTCGACGGTTACGACCGGCAGGTCGGCGTGGTGGGCGAACTCAGGGTCCACGTGCCGGTCGGCGTCGGGCAGAGCCACCCACAACTGAATGCCGTGCAGGTTGGGCGGGCGGTCGTGCGGCGACTCCTCCGAGTGCGCGATCGCCCGGCCGGACGTCATGAGATTCAGTTCGCCGGGCCGGACCAGTTGCTCCGAGCCGAGGCTGTCGCGATGCAGGATCGCGCCGTCGAGCAACCAGCTCACGGTCTGCAGCCCGATATGCGGGTGCGGCGGTACCTGCATGCCATGGCCGCGGGTCACGTCTTCCGGCCCGTAGTGGTCGACGAAGCACCACCCGCCGACCATCCGGCGGTCGCGGTGCGGCAATGTCCGGCGCACGAGCATGGCACGCGGACCGCCGAGTGGTACCTCACGGGGCTCGAGCAGTTCGGGCCGGGTCAGTGCGGCACCGCCGCCGACCGTCTCCTGCGGCTTCTGCTCGAGATTGCTCATCGTTCGAGACTACGCCGGAGACGGCCGTGCGGGGTGCTGCGCCAGTAGTATCGATATGCCACCTTGACGGGGGCACACGGGAAATCGGAGCGGCGCGTTCTGAATCGCTCCAGGGTCACGGGTGGTGGAAACGGGGACCCTCGGACCTGCCGTCGCTTGACGAACAGTAGGGTGTGAGAGCGCTCTCAAGTTGAGATGGGGATGACGATGACATTTCCGGACGGGTTCCTGTGGGGGACGGCGACCGCCGCCTACCAGATCGAAGGTGCGGCCACCGAGGACGGCCGCGGTCCGTCGATCTGGGACACGTTCTCCCACACCCCCGGCAAGACCCTCGGCGGCGACACCGGCGACATCGCCTGCGACCACTACCACCGCTGGCCGGAGGACCTCGAGCACATCGCGGCACTCGGCGTGCACGCCTACCGGTTCTCGATCTCGTGGCCGCGGGTCCAGCCCGGCGGCAAGGGTCCACTGAACCGTACCGGGGTGGACTTCTACAAGCAGCTGCTCGACGGCCTGCACGAGCGCGGAATCCGCCCGGTCGTGACGCTGTACCACTGGGACCTCCCGCAGGAACTCGAGGACGCGGGCGGGTGGCCGGCCCGCGCCACGGCGCTGCGGTTCGCCGAATACGCCGAGCACATGGCTCGCGAGCTCGGCGACCGGGTGGAGATGTGGACCACCCTCAACGAACCGTGGTGCTCGGCGTACCTCGGCTACGCGTCGGGAGTGCACGCGCCGGGACGGGTGGAGCCGGCGGCGGCGCTGGCCGCCGTCCACCATCTGAACCTCGGTCACGGACTGGCCGCGCGGGCGGTCCGGAGCGAGCGGCCGGACGCCAAGGTGTCCGTGACGCTGAACCTGCACGTCGTGCGACCTGCCGATCCGGACAGCGCGGAGGACCGGGACGCCGTACGCAAGATCGACGCGGTCGCGAATCGCGCCTTCCTTGGACCGATCATGGAGGGCGCGTATCCGGAGGATCTGCTCGCCGACACTGCGCATGTGACCGACTGGTCGTTCGTCCGGGACGGCGACGCCTCAACCGTGCGAGCGCCGGTGGACGTGCTCGGCGTGAACTACTACTCGACGCAGATCGCCCGGCGCGTGCCGCCGGGCCAGAGCACGTCGCAGGACGACGGGCACGCTACGGGCGCCGGATCGCCGTGGGTCGGCGCCGACGACGTGGGGTTCGTCCGTCCGCCCGGCCCCTATACGGCGATGGGCTGGAACATCGACCCGACCGGTCTGGCCGAACTGCTGACCGGGCTGGGACGGACGTATCCCGATCTGCCGCTGATGATCACCGAGAACGGCGCCGCGTTCGCCGATCAGATCGGCGCCGACGGTGCTGTTCATGACCCGCAGCGCATCAACTACCTTCACGGCCACATCGCGGCGGTCGAGGAAGCGATCGACGCCGGCGTCGACGTTCGCGGCTACTTCGCGTGGTCGCTGCTCGACAACTTCGAGTGGTCGTACGGTTACGACCGCCGGTTCGGGTTGATCTACGTCGATTATCCGAGCCAGAAGCGGATCTGGAAGGACTCGGCACACTGGTACCGCGACGTCATCGCACGCAACAGCCTCCCTGCGTAGTCGTCGCGGGGTTAATGAGTCGCACATGCGCCCCGGCGTCCGTACTCTTGATGTCGTGAGTTCTGCGCACGTCTTCACGACGACGCCGCACGCCACTTCCGGCGAGGCGGCGACCTAGCGCTGCGCATCCGACCCCGGGAGTGATTCGCTCCGGGGTCGTTCGAGAGGCGGGTTGCTCCCAACCACTGAAAGGGAGCAAACCCATGGAACCCATCAACGATCATCGCGAGCTCGGTCGCGAACTCGAGATCTTCGCATCGGCTGAACAAGTAGGGGCCGGGCTGCCGCTCTGGCTGCCGAACGGTGCGGCCATCGTGGCCGAGCTGGAGCGGTACATCACCGACGTCGAACGCCTGGCCGGGTACCAGCACGTCCGCACCCCGGTCATCGCGAAGCGCGAGCTGTATGAAAGATCCGGGCACTGGCGGTACTTCGCCGACGACATCTTCCCGGCTTTCGAGATCGGCTCGGAGGAGCTGGTGTTGCGGCCCGTGCTCTGCCCGCACCACGCGCTGGTGTTCGGCTCACGGCTGCGCAGTTACCGCGAGCTGCCGGTACGGCTGGCCGAGTTCGGGCCGATGTACCGGCGGGAGCGGTCGGGCGTGCTGGCCGGCCTGACCCGCGTACGCGCGATCACCCTGAACGACGGGCACCACTTCTGCGCTCCGGAGCAGGTTGTGGATGAGGTCCTGCTGGCAATGCAGCTCATCGACGACGCGTACGGCGTGCTCGGCATCAAGCCCGACCACGTCCGGTTGGCGCTGCGCGACGAGTCGCCGAAGTTCGCCGGTGACGACGCGTCCTGGCGGCAGAATGAGGCATGGCTGCGTGAGGCGCTCGCCAGGCGCGGTCAGGAGTTCGTCGTGGCGCCCGGTGAGGCCGCCATGTACGGGCCGAAGATCGACATCCAGGTGCTGGACGCGGCCGGCCGGGATTTCACCCTCTCGACCGTGCAGGTCGATCAGTGGCAGCCGATGCGGTTCGGCTTGGAGTACGTGGGTTCGGACGGTGATCGCCGCCGTCCGGTGCTGGTTCATCGCAGCGTGCTGTCGTCGATGGAGCGGATGGTCGCGTATCTGCTCGAGGCGCATCACGGCGCGCTGCCGTTATGGCTCTCGCCGGTGCAGGTCGCCGTCCTGCCGGTGAGCGCGGATCAAGCGGACGCGGCCCGTCGCGTGCACGAAGCGTCCGTTGCGGCCGGGTTGCGGGCCGAGATCGACGACCGGGACGAGTCGCTGGGCGCGCGCGTACGGGTCGCACAGCAGCACAAGATCCCGTACGTCGCCATCGTCGGTCCGCGCGAGGCCGCCGATGGCACCGTCGCACTACGCACCAGGGACGGCAACCGGCTCGCGCCGCAACCGATCGCGGACGCGATCCGTGCCGTTGCTTCAGGCGCGGTGCGAAGATCATGAAGTTGAATCCATCGAAAACGACCGGTTCAGCTTCATGATCTTCGACATGATCATGGATGGACGCATGTTTATTGGGGAGTAGCACCTATTGTTCCGGTCAGGCATGTCGGCTAGCTTGATCGAAGCCCTGTTCGACACCCGGCGGGAGTCCAGCGGGGGAGGCGCCCGCCACACCCTGCGGAGGCGTCCTGCGCGTGCACTCTCCCCTCAGAACATCGGTCGCCACACTCTCCAGCGGTCTTCTGATCACCGCGACATTCGCCGCGGGCACGGCCAATGCCGGATCCCCGTTCGGGGCCGGCTCACCGCCGGGCATCGAGTTCAGCGGCACGGCCGGCGGCGTCCACACCGGCCTGCCCGCCGACGACAGTGAAGCCGGTGGTGTACGGACGCTCACGGACGGGCTGCCGATCGACACCGGCGACTTCGGCGCCGATGAGACCGCTCCGGACGGAACGACCGCGGCGCCGGAGGGCGTAGCAGACGAGGTCTACGAAGCCGTCGACGCGGACGGCACCGCTTCGGTGATCATCCGGCTCACCGAGCAGGCCGACCGGGCCGAGCTCGCGCGAACGGCCGCCAATGCCGGCGCCGCTGCCGCCGCACGGCTACGGTCCGCCGATCCGGCGGCGGTCGCCGACGCCGCGAAGGCGGCGCGCGCCAAGACCGTGGTCGACGAGCTTCAGGCCCTCGCCGACAACACGCAGGCCGGCGTCCTCGACGTTCTCAGCGGCGGCGATGCGTCGGACGTGCGCGAGTTCTGGATCTTCAACGGCGTCGCGGCCACCGTGGACGAGGCGACGCTGGCCGAACTCGAAGCGCATCCGGACGTCGCGAGCGTCACCCTCGACGACGTGATCACGCTCGACGAGCCCTTCGAGACCGGCGAGCCCAACCTGCCGTCGTGGAGCGTCGAGGCGGTCAACGCACCCGACGTGTGGGGCGAGTACGGCGTGCGCGGTGAAGGCGTCGTCGTCGGCGTCATGGACGGCGGCGTCGACGGCACCCATCCGGCGCTGAAGGACTCGTGGCGCGGCGCGGACGGCGACGTCGACTCCAGCTGGTTCGTGGCGACCGGTGAGGACTACCCCGAACCGGGCGACGGCGGCGGCCACGGCACGCACGTGACCGGCAGCATCGTCGGCGGACCTCCCGGTGAGATCACCGGTGTCGCACCTGACGCACAGTGGATCGCGGCCAAGATCTTCCGGGACAACGGTTCCACCACCGACTCGTTCATTCACGCCGCGTTCGAATGGATGCTCGCGCCCGGCGGCGACCCGGCGAAGGCACCGGACGTCGTCAACAACTCCTGGGGCAGCGACAACGGCGCCGACACGGAGTTCGAAGACGATGTCGACGCCTGGTTGGCCGCCGGCATCGTGCCCATGTTCGCCAACGGAAATGCCGGCCCGGCGCCGGGCACGGTGGGCTCGCCGGCGAGCTTCCCGCAGTCGATCGGCGTGGGCGCCACCGACATCAACGACTTCATCAGCGACTTCTCCAGCCGCGGCCCGGCCATCTGGGACGGGGAGGAGTACCTCAAGCCCCAGATCAGCGGACCGGGCGAGAACGTCCGCTCGACCGTCCCGGCACACCTGAGCGAGGACGGCTACCTGTCGGCATCGGGGACGTCGATGGCCACCCCGCACGTGACCGGGGTCGTCGCGCTGATGCTCTCGGCCAACCCGGGTATGACGGTCGACGAGGTGCGGGACGTGCTCGTCGATACCGCGCGGGCCGAGCCGCACATGGGCGCACTCCCGAACAGCGCGTACGGCTCCGGTATCGCCGACGCGTACGCGGCCGTCACCGCCGTCGCGCACTCGGGCACGCTGACCGGCACCGTCACCGGCCCCGACGGCCCGCTCGAGGCGACGATCACGGTCGCCGGCGAGACGGCGACGTCCGATCCGGCCAGCGGCGGGTACGAGCTCACCGTGCCGGACGGCACCCACGAGGTGACCGTCTCGGCGTACGGCTACGCCACGGCCACGAGCGACGTCACGATCACGACGGATCAGACGACCACGCACGACGTCACACTCGCGGTCGCACCCGAGCACACCCTGTCCGGAACGGTCACCAGCGGAGGCGATCCCGTCGCCGATGCGCGCCTGACGGTGCCCGGCACGCCGATCGACCCGGTGTTCACCGGCGCGGACGGCACCTTCGCCCTGACAATCCCCGCCGGCGACTACACGCTGCGCGTCAACGCGGCCGGGTACGAACCGTCGAGCACCGATGTCTCAATCGACGGCGACACGGACCTCTCCGTCGTCCTCGAACCGCTCACCACGCCGACCGCGGCCGGCTGGCGCCAGTTGCAGAACAACCCGACGCGCAGCGGGCTCGCCGCCGACAGCCTGGCCGCGCACACGCTGCAGGACGTCTGGTCGCGCGACGTCGGCAGCGACGTGGTGTTCGCGTCACCGGTGATGGACGACACACGGGTGTACGTCGGCTCGGATGACGGTGCCCTTACCGCGCTGGACATCGCGACCGGCGAGCCGGTGTGGACGTTCCAGACCGGGCCGGCCCTGCGCGGCGCGCCGGCGGTGACGGACGGGCTCGTCATCAGCGGCGGCGGCACGGACGGCGGCATCTTCGCGCTCGACGCGGAGACCGGCGACCTGGTGTGGGACGTCGCGACCCCGGATCGATTCACGGTCTACACAGAGCCGGCCATCGCCGACGGCGTCGTTTACGTCGCGACCGGGCCGTCGCAGGATGCGGAGGACACCGTCTTCGCCCTCGACGCCGCCACCGGTCAGCAGATCTGGGCGACCGACGTCGGCACGTCGGTGTTCGGCGGGCTGGCGGTCGCCGACGGCCGGGTGATAGTCGGCAACGCGGACGACGCCGAACTGATCGCGCTGGACGCCGCAACCGGTGCCGAGCAGTGGACTCTGACCAGGGAGAACGACTACTTCATCGGTGATCCGAGCCTGGTGGACGGGACGGTGTACGTCGCAACGACCAATAGCGATCTGGGCGGCAGCCTGCTCGCTGTGGATGCCGCCACCGGGACGCTGCAGTGGGAGAACGAGACGCACGGGGACGGGCAGGGCTCGACGCCGGCCGTCTTCGGCGATCTGGTCATCGCGACGTCGCACGCCAACGGGTTCGTCGCGGCTTACGACCGGGCGACCGGCGAGCCGGTCTGGCACTACGGCATCAACGGCGCCGTGAGTGCTCCGGCGCTCGTCAGCAGCGACGGCTACGCGATCGTGGGGACGCAGCTGGACAACCGCATCGTGGGCCTGGACGCGTCGACCGGCGAGCTCGTCTGGGACACTCCGGTGACGGCCAACGCCACCAGTGGTGCGGCCTACTCGGGCGGGACGCTCGTCACCGCCGACACCAGCGGCACGGTGCACGCGTTCACTCCGACCGGAACGCTCCGAGGCACCATCACCGGTCCGGATGGGCCGGTGGCGGCGAGTGCCGAGATCGCCGAGACCGGCACGTCCATCGAGGTGGCGGCCGACGGCACGTTCGAGCTGAGCCACCGGCCAGGCGAGTTCACTCTGGTCGTCAGCGAATACGGCCTGGTTCGGCAGGAGATCCCCGTCGAGATCCGGGCCGGCCGCACGACGGTTCACGACGTGGAGCTGCAACCGGGCGGATCGGGAGCCGTCGACGGTGTCGTTCGCGACGATGAGGGAACCGCCCTCGAGGGAGCGACGGTCACACTCGGCGGAACGCCGCTGGACCCGACGACCACCGGCGCGGACGGCGCGTTCGGGTTCGGCGACGTCGCGGAGGGCCGCTACGAGCTGACCGTGACGCTGGCCGGATACGCGTCGGTCACCGAAAGCGTCCAGGTCGTCGCCGGTGCGACCACCACCGTGCAGATCACCCTGACGCCGTACGACGTCGCGGTCGTCGGCGATTACGAGAACCGGATCACCGACGTTCTCAGCGATCTCGGCTACCTCGCCGAGCCGGTGAGCTATGCCGATGTGACGGCGAACCCGGACGCCTATGGCGTGGTGGTCGCGAACGGAGCGCGTGAGTCCGACCCGGGCGAGGGGCCGTTCCTGGACTTCATCGCGGCCACCGACGCGGCCGGGACGAGCGTGGTCTGGCTCGACCAGTGGTCGCTCGGGTGGGGCGCGATCAACCACCTGCACGACTACCTCGGCGATCCGGCGACCCTCGTCGACGAGTTCTCCCACTCCGGCGAGGTCTCGATGATCCCGACGGTCGAGCACCCGTTGACCGCCGGGCTGCCGGTCGGCGAGCCGGCACCGATTCTCGTGCCGAACGACTGGTCCGCCTTCGAGGGCTACTCCGGCACGACTGTCGCCGAGCTGGCGACCGAGGAACTCGGCGTCGTCGGCGACGGGCTGGCGTTCAAGCCGCGCAGCTTCACGAGCACGCATGTTCTGGTCGGCTCGCTGGCCGCGGCCGCGACATGGGGCGTCCCCGACCAGCACTGGCTACCGGCCGCGACGACCGTGCTGGACAACGCGGTCCGGTACGCGAGCGAGGCCGAGTACGGCGAGGTCGGCGGCACCGTCACCGACGAGGCCGGCACACCGGTGGAGGCATCCATCGAGATCCTCGGCACCGGCGAGACGTTGAGCGCCGGCGCGGACGGCGGTTACGAGGTCCTGCTCGCACCGGGCGACTACACACTCCGGTTCTCGCAGCTGGGCCTGGTCACCGCCGAGCACGACGTCACCGTCGTCGCGGGTGAGACGGCCACGCTCGACGTGACGCTCGCCGACGCCGGCACCGGCACGGTCACCGGCACGGTCACGTCGTCCGGCACGCCGGTGGCGGGCGCTTCGGTGGAGGTCGCCGGGTTGAGCGCCACCACCGCCGGCGACGGTACCTATGTCATTGCCGACGTGCCCGGTGGGGAGCACGAACTCATCGTCAGCGCGACCGGCTACTTCTCGGCCAGCGAGACCGTCTCGGTGACCGACGGTGAGGAAACAGTAGCGACCGTCGACCTCATGGCCGCACCGCATGTCGGTGTGATCGAGGACTACTCCGGCGACGGCGTGATCCCGCTGCTCGAGGCGAACGAGTTCACCACCGAGGAGATCGATTTCGCCGACGTGGGCCGGGTCGCGGACTTCGACGTCATTGTCTTCAACGATCCGGATGACCCGGGCGAGACCGCGTTCCTCGGATTCCTCGACGCGATGGAGGCCGCGCAGGTCAGCGGGATCTTCCCGGACGACCGGTTCAGCTCGCGCGGTGGCACCCGGCTGCTGCGGGAGTACTTCGGCGATCCGGAAGGCTTCACGGCGATCTCCTTCGAGGGGGCGGTCAGCTACGACGCGCTCGACCCGTCGCACCCGCTGTTCGCGGGGCTGCCCGACCCGGCACAGATCCTGCTGGCCGACCGCTACGCCACGACGATCGACGGCTACTCCGGCGTGCCGCTCGCCGACATCGTCACCGAGGAGGGCACCACCGGCGTCGGCGCGGCATACACGGCGCGTCCGGGCGGCAGCGTCCACCTGCTGCTGTCCGGTTTCGCGGCGACCATCTTCCAGGGTCCGGAGGAGGACTGGACCGACGACGGCGAGCGGCTCTACCTCAACGCGATCACCTGGGCGGCCGATCCGGGCCTCGGCGAAGTGGCGGGTACCGTCACCAGCGAAAGCGGCGCGCCGCTGCCGGCGACCATCACGGTGGACGGCTCGGCGGCCGAGTTCTTTGCGAACGCGGACGGCTCGTACGTCGTGCCGGTCGAAGCGGGTGCTCACACCATCCGGTTCGCGTACTTCGGCTACCAGCCGACCGAGGTCGACGTCACGGTGGCCGAGGGCGAGACCGTGAACCAGGACGTCGCTCTCGCACCGGCCACCGACACCGCCGTCACCGGAGCGGTGACCAGCGACGGCACGCCCGTAGCCGGTGCCGAGGTGGCGTTGCGCGGCACCCCGCTGACCACCACGACGGCGGCGGACGGCACGTACACGTTCGAACCCGTCACCGACGGCGAGTACGAGGTGGACGTCTCGGCGGACGGGTATGTCCGGGCACGGGTGCCGGTCTCCGTCGCCGGCGGTGACGTCGTCGCCGATGTCGAGCTGCGGCCGTCCCCGACCGTCGGAATCATCGAGGACTACCAGGACCGGCTGGCCGGATACCTGACCTTCTGGGGCTACGACCCCGTGCCGCTGGACTGGAACGACGACCCGCTCGACCTGACCGGGCTGGACCTGATCGTGGCCAACCTCGGCACGTCCGACGACCCGGGTGAAGCCGGCTTCGCGGCGTTCCAGGACGCGGTGAACCGGGCCGGCCTGCCCGTGCTGTGGCTCGACCAGTTCGGCCGCGGCTCGTTCCAGTACCTCGAACAGTACGAGGGTGACCCCGCCGTGATCGGTGACGGCCGCAGCGACGGCGCCGTGACCGCGACCGTCACGGACACGGATCATCCGCTGGTGGCCGGCCTGCCTGCGACGTTCGAGCTCGTCGAGGAGGACGAGGAGTACAGCTGGTACGACGAGTTCAGCGGCACCAGCGTCGCCACCGTGACCTCAGCGGAGGAGCCCGGCGGGCAACTGGCGGGGTTCCGCGGACGCGGCGCCTCGGCGGTCGACGTGCTGGTCGGCACGCTGTCGGTGAGCTTCTACGGCTATCCGGCATACGACGGCTCGTCCGGTCGGAACTGGTCGCCGGACGCCGAGCGGTTGCTGCGCAACGCCATCGGGTACGCACTCGACGCACCGGCCCTGGCCGGCGAGGTCCGCGGCACGGTTACCGATGGCGCGGGTGCGCCGGTCGCCGGCGAGGTCGTCGTGGCCGAATCGGGCAAGACCCATCCGGTCGCGGCCGACGGCTCGTTCGTGGTGCCGCTGCAGCCGGGCGACTGGACCCTCGAGGTGACGTCGTTCGGCTACGAGCAGGCGTCCGTCCCCGTCACGATCGAGGCGGGCGACGTCGTCACCGAAGACGTCGTGCTCACCGCGTTGCCGACCGGTTCGGTGGGCGGAACCGTCACCGGACCGGACGGGCCGATCGACGGCGCGGACGTGTCGGTCACCGGTACCGAGCTGGGTGCGACGACCGCCGCCGACGGCACCTACACGATCACGGATATTCCCGTAGGCGAGTGGACGCTGCGCGTGACGGCCAGCGGCCACCAGTCCGCGGAGTCGGACGTCACCGTCACCGCTGACGCGACCGTGACTGCGGACTTCGCGCTCGGGGCGTCCCAGCCCGTCGCGATCGTCTCGGACTACCTCGGGTCGATCACCGACCTGCTCGAGGCGGACGGCTACACGGTCACGTCGTTCAGCAATTTCACGCTGGACGACCTCGCGGCCACCGTCGGCGACTACGAGCTGGTGATCTTCAACCGGAGCGTGTCGTCGTTCTACCACGACGACTTCGTCGCCGTGATCGACGGCGCGGCCGCTGCCGGAACGTCCACGATCTACGGCGGCCAGTGGGGTGGCTACGCGATCGGATCGTTGTCCGACGTGCGTGGCGACCCGGCCGACGTCGAGTACGGCTTCGTGCCGAACGGCATCGACTACGTGCCGCACACCGCGCACCCGATCTTCGAGGGGTACGCGCTCGGCGAGCCGATCCCGCTGATCACCGACGAAGGTACCAACCAGCAGTGGCTGTCGTTCTCCGGCTACAGCGGGAACACCCTGGCCGACGTCGCCGCGCGCGACGACGGTTCCGATCTCGGCACCGCGGTCGGGTGGCAGTTCACGTCGCTGTCGAGTGTGGAAGTGCTGCTCGGCAGCCTGTCCGCGGCCGGCTACGGCAGGCCCGGCGACGAGTGGACCGCCGACGCGGAGCGGATCTACCTGAACGCCGTCGGGTGGGCCGTCTCGGCCGAGGCGGCCCAGGTCTCGGGGACGGTGACCGGCGACGGCGCACCGATCGAGGGTGCCACCGTCACCGCGGAGGAGGCCGACGTGTCGGTGACGACGTCCGCCGACGGAACCTACCTGCTCGGCCTGGCCGAGGGGTCGTACACGATCACGGCCTCCGCGCACGGCTTCGAGCCGGCGTCCGAGTCGATCACGGTTGCCGCCGGCGAGTCGGTCAGCGTCGACTTCGATCTGGTTCCGCTGCCGCGCGGTGACCTCGCAGGTGTCGTCACCTCGACGGACGGATCGCCCGTCGAAGGCGCGACGGTCTCCGGGTCCGGCCCGGACGAGTGGTCGGTGACGACCGACGCCGACGGCGGCTATGTCGCCGAGGATGTGCTGGCCGGCGGGTACGAGGTCACCGTGACGGCGGACGGCTTCCTGCCGGCGGAGGAGACGGTCACCGTTCCTCCGGACGGGGCCGCCACGCTGGATGTGACGCTGCGCCCGCTCAACGTCGGCGTGCTCGGCGACGTCGGCGGCGGGATGACGAAGTTGCTGCGCTCGCACGACGTGGCGGCCGGCGGTTTGTCGTGGGACGCGGAACTGGACGTCACGCCGTACGACGTCCTCGTCGTCAATGGCGGCTCGCCGGACGACGCCACATTCACGTCCGTCCTGGACGCCGCGGACGCCAACGAGACGAGCGTGATCTTCACCGGCACGTGGGGCGTGGACCAGGGTGGTGTGCGCCTGCTGGAGAAGTACACCTCGCGGGTGTCGGTCGGTGAACAGGGCTACGGCGAGGGGCCGGTCACACTGACCGGGTTCTCCGGAGCCGAGGCGCTGTTCGCCGGCTTGAGCGACCCGGCGGAACTGGTGGTCGAGGGCGGCTACTACAGCGTGCTCTCCTCGTACATCGGTGCACCGCTGGCAACGCTTTCGGTGGCCCAGGAGTCCGGTGGCCCGGTGACCGGCATCGGCGCCGGCTATGACTGGCGGACCACGGGAAGTGTGGAGATCGTGCTGTCGGCGTCGGCGCTCACCGAGGAGCAGGGTCCGGGGCTCGGCTGGACCGAGGACGGGATCCGGCTGCTTGTCAACGCGGTCACCTGGGCCGAGGACGCGACGCTGAGCGCACCGGACGTCCCGACGATCACCGTGCCCGAGCCGGGCGTGACCTTCGACGAGACGATGACGGTCACCGGTACCACGTCCTGGCCGGCCACGGTCGAGGTCCGGGTGGACGGCGAGGCGGTGGCGAGCGCGGACGCCGGGTTCGACGGCTCGTGGTCCGCGACGATCCCGCTCGAGGTCGGTGACAACGACGTGACCGCGGTCGCGTCCAACGACGCCGGATCGTCCGAGGAGTCCGACCCGGTGTTGGCGTCCCGGTGGGTGCCGGAGTGGAACATCTCAGGCCGGGGGCTGCGTACGGTGTTGCTCACGCTCGACGGCGCGCCGATGTTCCCCGACCCCACCGACTCGGTCACCCTGGTGGTGCGCGACTCCGCCGGCCAGGAGATCGTCCGCCAGCCGATGGCGTGGGTCGTCGCCGGCTACCTGACGCAGGTCTGGGTACCGCCGGGCGGCCGGTACACGTTCTCCGCCGAGGTGGTCGTCGACGGCGTCACCCTCATCACCACCGCGCCAGAATGATCACGTTAAGCCGGTAATTCCCTGCTTTACGCAGCCTGACGGCCGCGTAAAGCAGGGAATTACCGAGCAACGACGTCTGCCTAAACTCACGGCGACCGCAAAGCCGGACCAACCGCCGGGCTGATGGGCTCCACATGCCGGCGCGCACGCCGACAGGTGATCATTTGCTTGGGCGGGCTGGTGCTACCGGTCGTACGTCCGCTGACTCACGGTCCAGAAAGGATCACGTGCTGGCGTGCGCGCCAGCATTGTGGAGCCTTCAGGAGCCGACGCGCCGGCACCGATGAGTTCTTCCGGCTTCCGGGATCGAACCTGGCGTAGTGCACCAATTCTCGGAGAGGACAACGGATGACTGCCATGGATTCGCGCGCCGACCGGACGCCGGCGCCCGCCGACGTGGACAGATACGAGCATGAGGCCGTACCCGACCCAGCCATCGAAGCGACCGATCTGGTCAAGCGGTACGACGACGTGGTCGCTGTCGACGGGGTGAGTCTGCGGGTGCCGAGAGCGACGATATTCGCGTACCTGGGCCGCAACGGATCGGGCAAGACCAGCACAGTGCGGATGCTGACCACGCTGTCGGTACCGTCCGCCGGTACGGCGCGGGTAGCGGGCCACGACATCGCCGACGCCGCCAGGGTGCGCGCACACATCGGGGTGACGATGCAGGAGGCGGCGCTGGACCCGGCGATGACGGCCACCGAACACCTACGGCTGGTCGCCGGCCTTTCCGGGCTCCGGTCGAGCGCGGCGGAGGTGCTCGCCGGCGAGCTGCTGGACACCTTCGGGCTCGCCGACGCGGCAAACCGGCGGATCGGCACGTTCTCCGGCGGTATGCAGCGCAGGCTGGACATCGCCACCGCCCTGATAGGGCAGCCGCCGGTGCTGTTCCTGGACGAGCCCACCACGGGGTTGGACCCGCAGAGCCGGCGAGCGCTGTGGGCGCACATCCGGACGCTGCGAGAGCAGGGGACAACGGTGTTCCTCACCACGCAATATCTGGAGGAGGCCGACGAACTGGCCGATCGGGTGGCGATCATCGACCGGGGCGCGATCATCGCGGAGGACACGCCGGAGGCGCTGAAGGCACGGCTCGGTCGTACCCGGGTGGTGTTCGACCACGACGGTGGTGCGGAGCGGGTGCGCGCTGTCCTGGCAGGCCGCGACGTCGAGGCGGACGGACACGGCCGCAGCGTGGTCGCGCTCGACGCGGACCCCTCGAACGGGAGTGAAGGCGCTCAGGTGCTTGCGCTGCTGGAGCAGGTGCGCGGCGCGGGCATCGGGATCGAGGCTCTTTCGGTTTCCGCGCCCAGCCTTGAGGACGTTTACCTGCGGGTGACCGGCTCGGCGATCACCACCGGACAGGACCAAATCACTGATCCGGAGGGCCAGCCGTGAGAGCACTCGTGAACAGCACGATGCTTGCTTTCGTCCGCCAGGCGCGCGAGGCACGGCGCGACCCTGGACCGTTCTACGTGCTGCCTATGCTGCCGGCGCTGCTGATGACGGTGGTGTTCATCGCGTTGTTCGAGCGGATCGCCACCCTGGAGCGGTTCGGCGACACCGCCTACGCGGAGTTCCTGGTACCCGGAGTGGTGGCGCTGGTCGCACTGCTAGGCGCTGGGGCGACCTCGTCCAGCCTGGCGGCGGACCTGCGAGGCGGGTTCTTCCAGCGCTTGCGGCTGCTGCGCGCTCCGATCGGCAGCCAGCTTTCCGGGCGACTGCTGTTCGAGGCTGTCCGGCTATTGCCCGGAACGGCGGTGGTGCTTGCGGTCGGCCTGGCGTTCGGGGCCACGGCGCATAACGGACTGGCCGGGATTCTTGTCGTCGTGGCACTGGTCACGCTGCTCGGGGTGGCGTTCACCGGCATCTTCTATGCGGTGGCGATCCGCACCCACGACCCGCAGACCCCATTCACTCTGCAACCGCTGGGGTTACCGCTGTCGTTTCTCAGCACCGCGCTGGTGCCGCTGGCAGTGATGCCGGAGTGGGCGCGCACAGCGGCCCAGTTCAACCCGGTGACGGTGGTGGTGGACGGCTCCAGGCAGGCCATGCTCGGGCAGCTTTGGTCAGCCGAGCTCGGCTGGTCGGTTGTGGTGCTCGCTGTCTGGACCGTACTCGGCGTGCTGCTCGCCTGGGCGGCGCTTTCCCGTGACATCGCGAGGAGCTGACATGCCCAGACTCCGAAAGTTCACCCGCGACACGGGATTGATGTTCCGCCGAACCGCGCGTGAAGCCACTCGCAACGCCGGCCTGGCGTACGTCGCGCCGATCCTGCTCTCGCTGTTCCTGCTCGTGCTGTTCCAAGGGGTGTACGGCGGGATCGCCGACACCGCCGGCTGGCCGACCGACGCATTCGTCGACTGGATCGCCGCCGGCGGGGTGTTCGTGTCGGTGTTCGTAGGCGCCGGATACACCGCCGGCGGGCTGCTGCGTGACCTGGACAGCGGCTACTTGCAGCGGCTACGCCTGTTGCCGGTGCACCCTGGCGCCGTGCTCGTCGGCAAGGTCGCCTTCGAGGCCGCGCGCGCCGCCCTGGTCGCCGCTGCCGTGCTGGCTCTTGCACTGGTGCTCGGCGCTGACAACCGCGCGGGCGTAGCAGGATTCGTACTGGTGGTCGGCTTGGCAGCGACGTTCTCGTTCGCCTGGAACGGCATATTCTATGTCGCCGCGCTCACCGCCCGGACCCACGCCGCGGTCCTCGGCCTGCAACCGATCTTCATGCCGGTCATCATGTTCTCGACGTTCTGGGTGCCGCTGAGCTTCATGCCCGGCTGGTACCAGACGGTCGCGACGTGGAACCCGTTCAACCCGGTGCTGGTCGCGGGCCGGTCGGTGCTGCTCGGTACTACCGTCTGGCCGGATCTCGTGATCGCCGTCGCGGTCATGGCCGGACTGGCCGGCCTGACCTACACCCTGGCGGCTCGGCGCTACACGACGTTGACGACACCCGCCTGAGCCCGGGATCAGGCGAGCGTGTCGGGAAGGTCGAACCGGCCGAACAGTCCAGCGTCCGGGAACGCGGTGATGGCGGCGATGCCGTCGTCGGCGACCGTGAACACCATGATCCCGTAGCGGTGGTGCTGCTGGGCATCGTCCGGCAGGTACGCAGCGAGCGCGGACTGGCCGTTGGCGCGTATGGGCACCAGCCGGATCTCCTCGAGGCGCCCATCGGCCGGGACGGTGGACAGGAACTCCATGACGTCGTTCCGGCCGAGGATCTCGACGAGCTCGGGCGGCATGGTCAGCGCCACGTCGTCGCGCAGTGTCGCCGCCAGCGCCGGGAGGTCACGGCGCTGCCAGGCATCCACGAAGCGGGCCAGCGTGCGCTGCTCCTCTTCGCTCAGCGGCGCGAGCACGCCGGCCGGGTCGGGCGGTGATGCGGCGAGCGTTGCACGGGCCCGCTGCAGGGCGCTGTTGACCGCCGGAACGGTGGTCTCCAGCAGCCCGGCCACCTCGTCGGCCCGGTAGGCCAGTACCTCGCGCAGGATCAGCACGGCGCGCTGGCTGGCCGGCAGTCGTTGCAGGGCGGTGATGAACGCCAGCGCGACGCTCTCCCGGCGCTCAACGGCCGCGGCCGGGTCGGTATCGATGTCCGGTAGTAGGTCGAGCAGGCGATCCGGATATGGCTGGAGGTGGCTGATCTCCCCGGTGGGCACCGGCTGGCGACCTCGCTTGTCGATCAACTTGAGGCTGGCGTTGGTGGTGATCCGGTAGAGCCAATGGCGCAGCGGCGCTTGCCCTCGGTAGGTGTTGAGCGCGCGCCAGGCCCGCAGTAACCCGTCCTGCAGGGCTTCGTCGGCATCCTCGAACGAGCCGAGCATCCGATAGCAGTGCACGTGCAGAGCCCGCATGTGCGGGTCGACCAGCGCCCGGAAGGCCTCGCCGTCGCCTTTTCGGGCCGCCGCGAGCAGGTTGGAGTCCTGCGTTTCGGTCGCCTCGGGTTCGCCGATGCCGAGGCCGCTTGCCTTGATCGCGCTCACGCCAGTGAGGCTAGCAACCGGGTCCGACATTTAGCCTCTGAGTGAGTCTGCGGGCGGGCAGGTGATCAGACGGGGTAGAGCAGCACGGGAGCGGCGGGAGGCATACGTGCCACCGATGAATTCGGATGCCCGCCTGGATCAGAACCGGTAGGCGGGGCACCCGGCCACGCCGATCCGAGAGGAGGGACGTATGTCCGCACAGTTTGTTTGGTTCGACCTGACCGCGGCCAACCCCGACCGGCAGCGGGAATTCTACGGCGAGTTGTTCGGCTGGACGATCGGCAAGGCGGCCGACGCCGGCCGCTATCAAGCGTGGCTCACCGACGGTGACCAGCCCTGGGCCGGCATCACCAAGGCCGATCCGGCCACGTCCGGACGGTGGCTGCCGTACGTGGTGGTCGACGACCTGGAAGCGTCGACGAAACGGGCAGTCGAGCTTGGGGCCTCGGTGGTGGTGGAGGCCACCGACGGCCCGGCCGGCACCGCCGTGACCATCGCCGACCCAGAGGGCGCGCACGTCGCGCTGTTCAAGCCGCACGCGGAAATGGGCTGACCGGCTGCCGGGGCCGTACCCGCCCGAGCTGGTGCGGTCCCGGCTCTGCAGCGAAAGGAGCTTCCGCATGACCGGGGAAGAACTGTTCTGGGATCTGGCCGAGCCGATGCTCGCCGACCCGAGGGTCAGCCGCTCGACCATGATGGGCACGCCGTGCCTGCGCTGCGACGGCCGGTTCCTCGCCATGGTCGACCACCGCACCGATGCGCTGCTCGTCAAGCTGCCGGAGCGCCGGGTGTCCGAGCTGATCGATGCCGGCAAGGGCGAGCCGTTCGCCCCGGCCGGCCGTACCTTCCGCGAGTGGGTGGCCGTACCGGTCCCGGATCGTGCGCGCTGGAGCGCCTTGCTGGACGAGGCGAAGGCGTTCGCAGCGGAGGGTGAAGTCTGAGAGTCAGGCGGGCCGTGACGGGCCGGTGCCGGCTCCGGTGCCGTCGATGGCCGAAGCTATCTCCGAAAGGTCCGCCTCGTCGAGCCGCACGCTGGCCGCAGCGAGCCAGGCGTCGACCTGACCGCGGTTGCGCAGCCCGACGATCGCACCGGCCACGCAGCGGCACGCGAGCGTCCAGGCGATGGCGACGGCGGCGACCGACACGCCATGACGATCCGCCACCGGCTTCAGCGCGTCTACCAGCGCGAGGTTGCGGGCCAGCGCGGGTTCGGAGAAGTCCGGATGCCCCCGGCGCCAGTCGTCGTCCGCCAGGGACGTTGCCCGCTCACGGGTGAACGTCCCACTCAAGAGGCCCGAAGCCAGCGGGCTGTAGACGATCGCGCCGGCACCATTCGCGGCACACCACGGCAGCACGTCCGCCGCGGCGTCCCGGTGGATGAGGCTCAGCCTTGGCTGGACGGCGTCCACCTGACCCACTGCTTGGGCGGCGCTGAGCTGCGCCACGTCATGGTTCGAGAGCCCGAGCGCTCGCACCTTTCCTTCGGCGCGCATGTCGCAGAACGTGCCCCAGTACTCCTCGATGGGTGTGCCGCCCCCCGGCGGAGCGTGCATCTGATACAGGTCGATCCGCTCGACTCCGAGCCGTTGCAGCGACGCCTCGAGTTCGGCGCGCAGGCTCGATGGCGTGCCCACCAGCGTCGGCTTATCCATGGGGCGTTGTTCGTCCCAGATCACGCCTGCCTTGGTGAAAACGTAGGGACGGTCGGCTGCCGGAATCTCGCGCAACGCTCGGCCGACCACCTCCTCGGAGTGGCCCAAGCCGTAGATCGGCGCGGTGTCGATCCAGTTCACGCCGCTGTCGACGGCCTTGCGGATCGCGGCGACCGAGTCGGTGTCGTCCTGCGCGCCCCAACTGTCGACCCAGCCGGCACCGCCGAATGCCCAGGCGCCGATGCCGATCCGGGTGATGTGCAGGGGCGAGCGTCCGAGCGGCGTGGTAGGCAACACTGTCTCTCCTCCCTAGAGTCGAAGATCATGAAGCTGAATGTGTCAAAAACGACCAATTCAGCTTCATGATCTTCGACATGATCACAGTGGGGTGCTACGAGCCGGGTTCGAACACCTTCCACTGGAGGGCGCCGACGGCGGTGACGCCTTCGGCGGTCTGTACCGTGACGCGCATCGCGGTCGTCGTCACCGGGTCGTGCGTGGTGACGTTGTACTGGTCCTGCTCGGTCTCGTAACCGCTCGGATTCGGGACCTCGACCCAGTCACCGACGCCATCGTCCCAGTACTCGAGCACCCACGAGCCCGGCACCTGTACGCCGCCGTTGTCGTCGTACCAGTAGACCTCCGTGCGATCGGTCGTGATCGGCTCGGTCCAGTCGAGCTGCATCCACTGCTCGCCACCCTCGGGCCAGGTACCCCAGCCGACGCCGATGCCGGGACTGCTCGACGTCGGGTCGATACCCGAGTTGATGCCCTGGCAGTTCTCCCACGGTGAGGTGTACGAGCACGTCGCCGTTGCGAACGGTGCCCAGTTGCCGTCGAACTCCTCGACTTCGATCGCCACCGACGCCGATCCGGTCTCACCGTCCTCGTCCGTGGCGGTCAGGGTCGCGGTGTACGACCCGGGCTCGGCGTAGGTGTGCTCCGGGCTCAGCTCGCTGGACGTCGACCCGTCGCCGAAGTCCCACTCGATGGTCACGTCGCCGCCCTGCGGGTCCTCGGCGAAGCCGGTGAACTGCACGGTCAGCGGCTCGATGCCGGACGTCGGGGAGGCCAGCGCGAACACCTGCGGAGCGGTGAGCGGCTCGACGTCGATGCCGGTGTTGAACACCTGGATCTCCTTGACCCCGACGCCGTAGTCGTCCTGCGGGATGACGAGCAACCGCACCCGGTCGGTCGTCACCCTCGGGAACGCCACCTCGTTGAGGTTCGGCAGCGGCTGTGCGGAGCTGCGGTGACCCCAGATGTTCACCCAGTCCGAGCCGTCGTGGTACTGCAACAGGTACAGCGCCGGCTCCCGGTAGGTGTCGCCGTCCGAGTTCTGCTGCGGGTCGTAGTCCTTGTCGCTGTAGAAGTAGACCTTGATGTTGTCGATCTCCTGCGCCGACCCGAGGTCGACCTCCAGCCAGTCCTCGTCGTTGGGCGAGCCCTCCGTGCCCCAGATGGTGTTCGGCGACACATAGCCCGGCCGGCTGAAGTTGTTGCCGCCGGCCGTGGCGGGCAGCCCGCTGATCGTGTAGCCGTCGACGGCGAACTCCGCTTCGGTCGCCCGGGATGCGGGGCTGGTCGTGGTGAACGAGGCGGTGACGGGACGTCCTTCCGCGAGGTTCTCCGCGTTACCGGTCTCCGGCGTGATGTCCCGGCCGGCCTTCTGGAGCATGTCGACCATCCGGTCGTTGCGCCGCAGGGTGATCTCGTCCGCGGCCTGCAGCGGACCGATGACGCCCTGGACGCCGCCACCGCTTTCAACCCAGGCGACGCAGACGCCCATGGCCCGGAAGGACGGGTTGTAGTAGTCCCGCCAGGCGTCACCACGGCAGTCGTTCCGGTCGGTGGGCGGTTCAATGGTCACGCTGTACGTGACCTCGGCACCGCTGTCGTCCAGCACCGTCACCTCGGCGGTCTCGCCGTCGAACGTCACGTGCGCGAGCTCGTCGAGGGTGAACAGCCGCTGCCGGTCCAGGTATACCGAGAACCCGTCCGGGACCTCCGAGCCGTAGTGGTCGACGCGGTCCCACACCACGGTGAGGTCCTTGCCGTGGTAGTTGAGGTTGTTCACCGCGAAGTAGTCGTACCCGACGTCGATCGGCCACAGCTCCAGCACGTCGTCCAAGCGCGGACGGACACCGGCGATATCGTCGATGATCATGAAGTTGTACGCGCCGAGGATGTTGTGGTCGATCCCCGACCGGCCGAACGTCTGCGTGTTCGGGTTCCAGTTGAAGAAGAACTCGTTGTTGTTCGGCAGCCGGTTGTCACCGTTGGCGTACTGCACCCAAGTGAGCCATTCGAGCAGCGACCGGTACATACCCTCGGTGACGTACTCCGACGGGTAGTCCCGGATCGCGGCCGAGAACACCTGCGCCTGCAGCGTGGAGTTGATGTTGGAGAAGTTGTTCGATCCGCCCCGTCCCATCGCCGCCGCCTCGGCCTTGTCGGCCTGGTTGGCGGTGTAGAACGGCATGATCGGGAACTCGTCCGCATCCGCGTAGTAGCGCAGCGCTTCGCGGTACTGCGGGTCGTCCGTCGGCGCCACCCGCTCGATGAACGGCACGAAGTTCTGCTGGTCCTTCCACGGGATCAGCTCGTCGTTGCTCACCAGGCGGTGTTTGAACACGTGGCCCGGACGTTCGCCCTCGGCCGGATCGACCGGCGCCGGGTCCCACAGGGTCAGGATCTCGTCGCGCATGTCGTCGGCCAGCGCGTTCATCTCGGCGGCTTTGTCGTTCTGGCCGAGCACCTCGTACGCCTCCGCGGCGGCCCGAGCTCCGGAGTACCAGAACGCGGACTCGGCGCGGTCCTGCCGGTTGGCGGGGCTGCCGGGGAAGGGGCTTGCCCAGAAGAACGGTGTCGCGTCGAAGTCGTTGCCGGTGAGGAACCCGTGCGGGTATTCGATGAGGTTGTTGCCGTTCGTGTCGTACTTGTCGATCTGCCCTTCGACGTCGCACTCGGTGTAGTGGGCGAAGTTGCGCACGAACGCGTCGTCCCCGCCGTGCACCTTGAACGCGTTCCAGCCTTCGCGGCCGATGTACTGCTCGTACGTGTTACCCCAGCTGTGCGAGCCGGGGTTGTCGGTGAACGCCGCACACCGCGAGGTCTCACCGGACGAGAGCACGTTGCCGTAGGCGTAGATCGGATCCCGGAAGTACTTCAGGTCCTGCAGGTGCATGCCCTGGGTCAGCTGGATCGCGTTGTTGTAGCCGAGCGCGCCCTCGACCGACACCGGGAATTGGTAGTCGTTGCCCGGGATGTTCGCGTCGACCAGGTTGAACCGGTTCAGGAACGTCCGGTAGTACGACATCTTCTTGACGTTCTCGTCCGGCAGGTCGATGTAGGGCACATTGTCCGCCCACCACTTGTTGTACTCCGCGAGGTGGGTGGCCAGCGCCTCCTGCGCGGTGTAGTCGCGGTACCGCTCGTACTCCGTGTCCGAGTCGGGCAGCTCGGCCGTCGTGGCGCCGAACTGCAGCTTGAGCGTGATCGACTCGCCCGGCTCGAGCGAGACGTCCCGGACCAGGTCACCGTCGACGATGTCGAAGCCGTCGCCGCTGAACCGCGGCGTCACGGTGGTGACGTCGTAGCGGGTCACGACCTTCCCGGTGCGCTCGGAGCCGTCCGTCTCGCTGGTCGGCGGCGAGCCGGCGGTCACGGTCCTGGACGTCGGCTCGTTCCCGGTGTTGGTGAGCGTCAGCAGGGTGACCGCGACGTTGTTGTGGGTGATGAACTTGGCCTGCTCGGCGGTCAGCCCGTCGTCGGTGTGCACGCTGGTCCAGTGGCTCGGGTACTGGGCGCGCGCGTCCTCGTCCTCGTCGAAGTCTGCGCCGGAGACCTCGATCGTGTAGAGGTTCTGGTTGCCCCCGGACGGGCGCTCCCGATACGCCCAGCCGCCGCCGAAGCCGAGATCGTCCTCGTCGTGGTTGTACATGTAGAGCGCGCGGCCGCGGGTGTAGAGCTCATCACCACCGCTGCCGCCGGCCGGGCGCTCGAGGATCCGGTCGATCCAGTACGAGTCGCCGCCGGCCACCGCGTCGGCGTCGAAGATCGCCTGCAGCATGTTGGTAGCCGGATCGAACTCGGCAGGCTCGTCCGGGACGGGATCGTCCTCGCCGGAGTACGTCGGTGTACCGGGATCCACCTCGGGCGGGATGCCCTGGTCGGCGGACGTCGCCGGGCCGGCGCCGAACGAGAGAATTAGGCTCCCTGCCACCAGCGGGGTGAGCCCTCCGACGAGAATGGGCCGCCCTCTGACTCTTCCGGACATACCGGTGAGCATCGGCCACCGGGTGCGCGTTGGTTGTGCTGTCATGCCACTATCTCCAATCTGTTCGCACGTGGTGTGCTCACGGTGAGGTGGGAGCGTCACTACCGGCGACGTCCGACTCGGCCGCGGCGGCGATGACCATGCCGACCTCGCGGCCGGTCAACACGCCGGTCTCCTCCCATGCCTCGGCGATGGCTTCGACGGTCTCGACGAATGCGCCGTGGTTGGTGAACGGCTCTTCGGCCCAGACCACGTCGAGGAACGTGCAGCCGTCGCCTTGGTCGTAGTTCGGTACGCCGGAGCCGGCGTCCCCGAACGTGATGTTCACGTCCGTCGAGAAGCCGTCCGGGCAGTTGTCGACATGCACGGTCGCTTCGGCCTCGACCAGGTTGTTCTCGATCACGCCGGTGACGGTGAACGTGCCGCCCGTGTTGAGTAACTTCTCGTCGAACGGGCGCCACCAGACCCCGGCCTCCAGACGCTCGCCGTCCTCATACCGGAGCGTGACCGTTTCCGGCAGCTCGGGTGGTACGCCGACCGGAGTGGTCACCTCGACCGGGTCGACGCCGGTCGGCTCATCGGAGTAGACCTTCCACTCGAGAACGCCCGTGCCGCCGGCGCCGGAGAATTCCTGCGACTCGAGCGTGGCGCGAATGCGGGTCGTCGTCACCGGATCGAAGGTGGTGGTGTTGTACCGGTCCAGCGCGGTCCCATAGCCGCTCGGGTTCGAGACGTCGACGAACTGCTCGCCGTCCCAGTACTGGATCGACCACTCGGCAGGCGCCTTGACGCCGCCATCGACGGTATCCGGCACGTCCTGGAAGAAGTACATGTCCGACCCGTCGACCCGGACGGGGCGATCCCAGTCGAACTGCACCCAGTGCGTCCCGGTCTCCGGCCAGGTTCCCCACCGCGGGTTCGTCGCGTCGTTCGACTGCGGTGGGTCGATGCCGTCGTTGATGGCGGTGACCGTTTCCCAGGGCGATGTGTAGGAGGCCGACGGTGTCGCCGACAGTGCGGCGTTGTCGGTGGGCTCCGGATCGGGCTCCACCGGCTCCGGGGTCTGGACGACCTTCTGCATGGTGCCGTCGTCGTTGAAGAACAGCCGGTCGATGGCGACCGAGCGGCGGAAGTTGCCACCGTCGGGTGCGTCGGCGGTGTGGTAGACCATCCACCACTCGTCCGAGCCCTCGGGGTATTCGACGATGGCCGGGTGGTTGGTGGTCGAGGAGACCTGGTCCAGCACGATGCCTTGGTGGGTCCACGGACCCATCGGGTCGTCGGCGGTCGCATAGCGGATGCACGCGAAGTTCGACGAGGTGACACATCCGTCGCCGCCGATGTTCGCGTTCGAGGCGTACGCCATGTAGTAGACGCCGTCCCGCTTGAAGACCCACGGCGCCTCCCAGAACTCGGTCAGACCCTCCGGTGTGATGATCTCGCTGTCGAGCTCGACCATGTTCTCGTTCAGCACCACCATCCGCGGTTGCCAGAACGAGCCCCACCACATGTAGACCTGACCGTCATCGTCCACGAGCACGGTCGGGTCGATGTTCAGCGCCGACGAGTTCGCCATGTCGTCGGAGATCAACGGACCGCCGATGGCGTCGGTGAACGGCCCGGTCGGTTCGTCGCCGACCGCGACCCCGATGTTCATCCAGCCGTCGTCAGTGTTTCCGTCGACCGAGACGTACCAGTAGAACCGCCCGTCCGGTCCCTGCTCCACCTCCGATGCCCACGCATTCGCATCCGCCCAGGCGAAGTCCTCCAGCGACAGCGGCGAGCCGTGATCGGTCCAGGCTTGGGGATCTGGAGCGGGTGCATCGGACGAGAACAGCCGCCATTCCCGCATGACGAAGTTGTTCTGGGTGGGTGCGGCTTCGTCGCGTCCGGTGTAGATGTACATCCGCCCGTCGTGCACGAGCGCGGCCGGATCTGCGGTGTAGATGTCGGTGACGATCGGATTGTCGGCCAGCGCGCTGCCGGCCAGGCCCGCGGAGCAGAGCACTGCCGCAGCCGCTGTTGCGGTAAAACGTGTGCGCTTGTTCATGACATGCCCTCCCTCGGCACCGGTGAACAAGTCGTCCATGGGGTTCGTGCTTGTTAGCGCTCACATTCGCTTTGAAGACATCGCCCGAGAACCAGTTCACCTCCGTCACCGCTGCGCGACGGCCGTCGCTCTCGGCTTCCGGTGCCCGGCCGGCGGCGCCGCGGTCTTTGTCCGAAAAGGCTTTCTGAAACTTAAAACGGCGCTCGGTATCAGTCAAGGGTTACCTACAGATAATTCGCCAATTTCCTGCGAATGACGTAACAGTAAACCCGGAAACGCTTTCCGGGCAGGGTTTCGGCCACGGGTTGCCAGGCAGAATGCGGCGGGGCTCACACCGGCAGCCAAACCCGCATGGTCGACGGTCCTCGGTTCGCCCAGTGGTGGTACGGCACCAGCCGGATGGACGCGGGGTGCCGGCTCAGCGCCCGCCCGGCGCCGGACTTCTGATACGGCCAGTCGCCGTCCGGAGTCTTGGTGAGCGTGCCGGGGACGACGACGTACTCGCCGTTGACGACCGGCTCAGCTTCGGGATCGACCTGGATCGCATCGACGTGCACCCCGTCGGGCAGGTCGGTGGATTCGGCGCAGAGCACAAGCGGGCCGTGCTCGACGGCCACGGTGCCGCGAACGGCGTCGATGCGCGGGTCGGCGACGGTCCATCTGGGCTCGACCGGAATGTCCAGCCGGATCCGGTCGCCGGCACGGAACGACCGGCTCACCTCGAGCGTGCGCGCGCCGGCAGTGGCATGCTCCGTGCCGTCCGGACCGGTGACGGTGGCATTGCTCCGCGCCCACGGCGGAACGCGGAATCGCAACGTGATCGGGCCGTCCGGCGTCTCCTCGACCTCGACGGTCACCGTCCCGGCGCGCGGGTAGTCCGTGCGCATCTTCAGCGCAACGGAGCGGCCGTCCTCCAGCGTCGTGCTGATGTCGGCATCGGCGTACTGGTGGATCTGGATACCGGCCGAATCCTTCGTCGCCAGGTAGCCGCCGAGGCTGGACAGCAGCCGCGCGACGTTGGTCGGGCAGCACGACACCGTTCGCCACGGCGCGCGTACCGAGCCGGTCGGCCGGGGATGCGGCACGTTCGGATTCGGGATATCGCCGCCGACGCGCTGGTGGAGCGTGTTGCTGTAGAAGAACGACCGCCCGTCCTCGGCGGGGCAGGTGGCGACGATGTTGAACAGCGTGCGCTCGGCCAGGTCGGCGAATCGGGTCTCGCCGGTGGCGAGCAGTAGCCGCCAGCTCAGCATCACCGATGCGACTCCGGCGCACGTCTCGGCGTAGGCCCGGTCGGGCGGGAGTTCGTAGTCGTCGCCGAACGCCTCGCCGGAATGCCGCGAGCCCATGCCGCCGGTCAGGTACGTCCGGCGGGCAACGGCGGATTCCCACTGGGTGACCACCGTGTCCAGCAGGGCGTCGTCCCCCGATTCGACAGCGACGTCGACCGCACCGCACGCCAGGTAGAGGGCGCGGACGGCGTGCCCGCGCATGGTCGTCGCGTCGCGCACCGGCACGTCGTCCTGGTAGTAGGCACGGCCGAATTCGATGTCGGCCAGCCGCCCGTGGCCGCGCCGGTCGACGAATAGGCGCGCCTGATCGAGGTAGCGCTGCTTGCCGGTCAGCCGGGCCAGCTCGACCAGCGCCATCTCGATTCCCGGATGCCCGCACAGACCGTCATTGCCGTTGGTGCCGAAGGTGTCGCACACGTGGTCGGCGGCTCGGACGGCGACGTCCAGCAGATCCGGCATGCCGGCACGGGCGTGCGCGACGCCGGCGCAGATCAGGTGTCCGTTGCAGTACAGCTCGTGGCCCCACTCCAGGTCGCTGTATCGAGCAGGTTGGTCGGGTGCACCGAATGCGGTGTTGAGATAGCCGTCGGCCTCCTGCGCTCCACCGACCGTCGCGACCAGGTCGGCCGTGGCACCGGGCGTCACTGCACCGCGGGCGGACTCCCATGCGGCAGCCTCGAGCAGCTTGTAGATCTCCGAGTCGGAGAACTCGCGTCCCTTGCGAGCGGAGGCACTGCCGTCGGCCGCGGCTCGAAAGTTGTCCACCCACCCGGCGCGCTCGACCCAGCCGAGTGCGTGCTCGAGCGACGCGGAGCCGTTGACGTGCTGGCGCTCGCCCCAGAATCCGCCGGATATCCGGACATCGGACAGGCCAAGCGGTTGCAGGCGGCCCGAGCTCGGTGTGACTGGTCCGATCATCCTTTCAGCGCTCCTGACATGAATCCACGGACGTAGTGCCGCTGCAACAGGACGAACAGAATCAGGCACGGCAGCGCCATCACGACGACACCGGCCTGGGTGGCGCCGAAGTCGATCGCGCCCATGGTCTGCTGCCGGAGGGTGGCGATCGCCAGCGGCAGCGGGAACTGCGAGCTGTCGCTGATGAGGAACAGCGGCGCGATGAAGTCGTTCCACGCGAACAGGAACGCGAACAGCCCGACGGTGATCATGCCCGGCCAGACGGCCCGAAGCATGATGCGGGTGAGCACGCCGAAGGTGCCACAGCCGTCGACCAGCGCGGACTCCTCGAGCTCCTTGGGAACGGCCTCGAAGGAGATGCGCATCATGAACATGCCGAACGGCAGCTGGTACAGCGTCAGCACGATCGCGACGCCGAGCAGCGAGTTGCGCAGTCCGATCTCGCCGAACATCACCCACAGCGGCACGAGCACCGTCACGTACGGAACCATCAGGATCGCGATGATCAGCAGAAACAGCACGTCCCGGCCGGGGAATCGGAAGCGGGCGAACGCGTAGCCGCCGAGGATGGACAGCGCCAGCACGAAGACGACCGTCAAGATCGTGACGTAGCTGCTGTTCCACAGGTAACGCGGCAGGCCGGCGTCGTAGTCCATTAACGTCCCGTAGTTGCCGAAACCGTAGCCCTCCTGCTGCGCGGTGGCGCCGTGCGGCGAGACCGAGGCGACGGTCGTCCACACCAGCGGGACGAGGAACATGATGGCCAGCCCGCCGCCGAACACCCAGAACGACGTGTTCCCGATGGCGTTTCGCATTCCCATGGTCGCCATCCCTCAGCCCTCGGATCCGCGGCGCAGCAAACGGAACTGCGCGATGTTGATGATGAGCAGCACGACCAGAATGACGATCGACAAAGCCGCGGCGGTACCGAGGTCGAACTGGCGGAACGCCTTGCGGTAGAGCAGCATCACGACCGTCACGGTCGAGTTGTCCGGGCCGCCGTTGGTCAGGATGAAGAACTGGTCGAACGCCAGCAGCGATCCGGTCACCGAGATGATCAGGCACAGTGCGATGGACGGCCGCAGCAGCGGCAGTGTCACGCGGAAGAACGTCTGGACCCGGCTCGCGCCGTCGACCCGGGCGGCCTCGTAAACCTCGCCGGGAATCGCCTGGAGCCCGACCAGCAGGATCAGCATGAAGAAGCCGGCGAACTTCCACACGATCAGAAAGACCGTCGAGGCCAGTGCCATGTTCGGCGTGCCGAGCCATCGAATCGGCTCGTCGATGAGCCCGAGACTCTCCAGGATCGGGTCGATCGGCCCGATGGACGGGCTGTAGAAGCCCCAGAACAGCAGCGCGGCCGAGGCCAGGCCCAGTGAGACCGGCAGGAAGTAGGCGGTGCGCAGGAGCCCGACGCCACGGCGGCGCCGCTGGACCAGCAGGGCCATCGCCATGGCGAGACCGAGCAGCAGCACCACGACGATGACCGTGTATTTGATCGTGAACCAGACCGCGGGCCAGAACAGCCGGTCGTCGGTCATGTTGGCGTAGTTGTCGGGGAGGTTGATGCCCTGGTTGCCCTGGATCAACGGCCACTCGCTCGCCGACATCTGGCCGACGAGGACGAGCGGGATGACGAAGAACGCCAGCACGAACAAGGCGGCGGGGGAGGCGTAGAGCGCACCCTTGGCGGCACGCGACCGGTACCACGGTCGTTTGTGCGGCCGCGGCGCCGGCGGCGCTATCTGGTCACGCTCCAGTACGGGCTGGCTCGCCACGTCCTGTCACTCCTCGTGGGCGGCTCCCTCCCATGATCATGTTCAAACGACCGTGGATTTTGCTGGTCGAATGAACATGATCACGGGAGGGCAGGGGTGGGTGGGTTGGCTATTGCTGCAGCGATGCGTTCACCGCTTCGTTGTCCTCCTCCAGCGTCGTCCCGTCACCGAACACGTAGTTGCGGACCAGTGGCAGCCACGGGCCCTGCGGGTCGTTGAACGTCTGGCCGAAATTGAGCGCATACGGCGTGCGTCCCACACCGGCCACCTCGTTGATCGTCACCAGCCGCTCATCCTCTTGCGAGTACTCGTTGGACGCGAGGTCGGTGCGCGCCACGACCTCGTTGTTCGCGGCCATGATCTCGACCTGGGCTTCGTCGGAAAGCGTCCACGAGATGAAGTTCCACGCCTGGTCCGGGAGCTCGCTGTTGGCACCGATGCCGAGGCTGTCCCCGCCGACGAACGTCGACTCGCCGCCATTGACACCGGGGATCGGTGCCACGCCGGTCTCGAACGAATCCGGCATCAGCCCCAGCGTGGTCGACGGCATCGGCATCACACCGATGTTGCCCTCGGGGAAGAACCCGGTCCACGTAGGGCCGGCCTCGTCCGGTGTCTCCGGGTTGGTGACGCCGTCCTCATACAGGCCCTTCCACACGTCATAGACGGCCTGTGCCTCGGGGGAGGCGAGGAACGATTCGGTGCCGTCCTCGTTCATCACCTCAGCACCGTCGGCCCAGATGCTCGGCCACCAGGTGAACACGAAGCAGCCACCGCAGTTGCCGCCGAAGTGCGTACCGTGGACGTCATCGCCGAGTTCGTCGACCGTGCGGGCGTGCTCGGCGAACTCCTCGAGTGTCGTCGGCGGCTGCTCGGGGTCGAGACCGGCCTCCTCGTACAGGTCCTTGTTCCAGAACAGGACGGACAGGTCCATCGTGAGCGGAACGGTGTGCTGTGCCCCGTCCACCGTGCCGACATCAACGTGCGACGGCGCGATGCTGTCCGCGAACGGCAGCGAGCCGATCCGGTCGGTGATGTCGAGGAATGCCCCTTGCGTGGTGAACTGCGGGACGAACACGACGTCCAGGCTCACCAGGTCCGGCAGCTCACCGGCGCCGGCCGCGGTCGCGACCCGGCCCAGGTACTCATCGGTCGGGATGACCGTGAGGTCCACCTGGTTCTCGTGGGACTCGTTGTACCCGTCCACGAGCCGCTGGACGGTGGCCTCGGTGGCCGCCCGCGTCCACATCTCGAGCGTGCTGCCGTCGTCGACGCCCATCGCCATGTCGTCGGCCGCGTCGCCTTCGGCGTCGCCGTCGTCTTCGGGCTCGTCCTCGGTCTCGGCCCCGTCGTCAGACTCGGCGGCATCGCCGTCGTCGCCGTCGTCGCCACACGCGGCGAGCATGAGCGTCGCGGCTGCAACAGCCGCGAACAGGCGCTGACCGCGTCGTCTGGAGCTAGGTAGAAGTGTGGTGCTCACGTCGGTCTCCTCACATCAATGTGGGTGTTGTTAGCGTTAACAGACGGCTCATAGAGGCTGTCTTCATGTTGTCCGCCGTGTGCTGGTGCGTTTGAGATTGTTGTGCGCCGATCTCTCCCTGGGTCGCCTCGGCCTCCTCAGCGGCCTTCGAAATCCTTCCGAAAAGGTTTTCGGACATACAACCTAGGTCGTGCTCCATGTCGCGTCAAGAGTCCGCAACATAACCGTGATGTGTCGGTTGTTGCGATAGGGAAGGCTTTGCGGGATCGGTTTCACGACCGTGTAGAGTCGAAGCAGCACACTGCGAGCGCGAGCGAGGGGCCGGCGATTGGCTAGGCAGAAGAACGGCAGCAGGGCGCGGACGGCCACACTGACCGACGTCGCACGCCTTGCCGGCGTGTCGGTGGCGACGGCATCCAAAGCGCTCAACGGGCGCGAGCATGTCCGCGTCGAGACGAGGCGCCGTGTCATCGACGCCGCCGAGCAGCTTTCGTTCTCGCCGAACTCCCTGGCTCGCGGGTTGCTGGCCGGCCGAACCGGGACGGTCGGCCTACTCACCAGCGACCTGGAGGGGCGGTTCAGCATCCCGATCCTGATGGGCGCCGAGGATGCGTTCGGCGCCGGCCAGGTCAACGTCTTCCTGTGCGACGCGCGCGACGACACGATCCGCGAGCGACATCACGTCCAGGCACTGCTGAACCGGCGCGTCGACGGTCTGATCGTCGTGGGCAGCCGCACAGACCCGCGCCCGTCCCTCGGGCGGGATCTACCGGTGCCCGTCGTCTATGCCTATGCGCCCTCCGACGACCCGGAGGACCTGTCGATCATCTGCGACAACGTGGCGGCCGGCCGGCAGGCGATCGAGCACCTGATCGCCGCCGGGCGCACTCGTATCGCCCACATCTCCGGTGACCCGACGTACGCCGCCGCGCGGGACCGGGCCGAGGGTGTGCGGGCTGCGCTCGCCGATGCGGGGCTCGAACTCGTCGGCGACGTGCAGTACGGGTCGTGGTCCGAAGGCTGGGGACGCGCCGCCGCGGGCCTGCTGCTGGACCGGCACGCCGACATCGACGCGATCTTCTGCGGCAGCGACCAGGTCGCCCGCGGCGTGATGGACGCCGCGCGCGAACGAGGCCGCCGTATCCCGGAGGACGTGGCGGTCATGGGCTTCGACAACTGGGAGGTTCTGGCGGCGGACGCTCGTCCCGCCCTGTCCAGCGTCGACATGAACCTCGAGGAGGTCGGCCGGGCCGCGGCGCGCGCGCTGTTCGAAGCGCTGGACGGCTCGCCGCGATCCGGTGTGGAGTCGCTGTCGTGCCGCCTCGTCATCCGCGGCTCGACCGTCTCGCTCACCTGACGAACCGGCCGGTCGCTGTAGACGATCTCATTCGTCGAGGAGTTCGCGCAGTTTGGCGGCGAACGCTGCGGGGTCGTTGTCCGGGGACCATTCGTTGGCGGCGAAGCCTCCGTGATCGCCGGGGAAGATGACCGGCTCGACGCCCAACAGCTTCGCCAGGGCCTCGCCGCCGCGGCGGGCCAGGCCGCCTTCGCCGAGCGCGCCGATCGCCGGGATCAGCCGCACCGGCGATGCGCGTAGGGCTTGCGCGTCGGGCTCGAACGGCGGCATGGCCAGGTTCCCGGTCAGGAGCAGGTCATCCCGCGACCCGTCGTCCTCGGTCGGGAGGCCGAACTGTGCCGGATCCGGCGCGGGACGGTCCAGGTAGTCGTCCGTCAGCAGGCCGTTGTGCATCACGAGTTGGATGAACTTGGCCATCGCCGGACCGTAGCCCTCGCGCTGATAGGTGTCGACGATGTCGTCGTTCACCTTGATCGCCAGCTCGCGATCCTCGAGCAGAGCCACCAAGGGCGGTTCGTGGGAGACGAGGGTGCGCACGTCCTCGGGATGGGCGACGATCCAGTGCAAGGCACACATCCCGCCGCCGCTGGATGCGAAGGCATCCACCGGGCCCAGCCCGGTCGCCGCGACGACCCGGTGGTAGTCGTCGGCGTGCACCTCGACGGTGAGCTCGCTGCCGGGTTCGCGGGTGCTGCGCTCCATGCCGCGCGGGTCGTAGGTGATCACCGTCCGGTCGCCGAACTGGTTTACCAGCTGCTCGAAGCCCGATGCCCCCATCGGTGAGCCGAAGATGAACAACGGCCGGCGGTCGCTCGGCGGGTCGGGTTCGTGAACGTCATAGGTCAGCACGGCGCCCTGCGCCGCGACGGTCGTGGTGACCGGCTGTGTCATCGCTACTCCACTCTCGGACGGTGTCTACTCATGATGACCGTGATAAGTCCGAGAACTCATCGCACTGTGGCCGCCGAACTTCGCGCGTCCCCACTGCCGATCGCTGTGGACACCGACGAACACCTCGTCACCGGCAACGACACCGACAACCGCGCCGCGGTGGGCGCCGTTCCCGCCTACGAGCTCTCCCTTGCGGGTCTGGCGATCTACGGCGCTCGCAAGCGCGGTGGACAAGACCTTCCTACGGCCCGCTCACCTGGTCAGTTGCCGATCGAGTACCCGACCTACGGGATGCGAGGTACTCGACGCCATTGTGATACACCGTGCCGAGTAGCGGCGTGAACACTCCCACGACACCGATGAAGATCGGCAGGATCAGCTCAGTGTTGCGCTGCCACAGGGTGCTGACGAGGTTTCCGCGATCGGTTTCGATGGCCGTCACCCCACCTCCGTCGATGGTGAGCGACGGCGTGCCGGCCTGGATGCCGAGACGGGTAGTGATCGGTTCTCCGGCGGTGAAATCGGCCTGGGCCGCGGGGTCGAAGACCCTCGTGTCCTGCGGCAGGGTGAGCGATCCGGTCAGTGCCGAGGCGTTCAAGTGCCGGCTTTCGGTCGTGACGTCGAGCGAGGCGATGCCGGATAGTGTGACGATCGACGACGCGCGCTGAGGCCGGTCGGGCGACTGGCTGGCGGTGTTCGGGGCTGCGGCCTCGGAGCCGCCTTGCGGGTCGTCGGACGCGGCGCCAGGATTGACGAGCAACCGGAGACCGTCGCAGCCGACGTCTGGAGCGGATGCCGGCTCGAACGTGCGTCGGTAGCCTTCAGCGCCCCCGCTGATCGATAGCATTGCCGCGCTGTTGCGCTGGTAGCTGAAGCACCACTGCTGGCTCGCGGCCTGCGAGTCGATGATCGTTAGTTGTGGCTGCGGCGGTGTGGCCGGCACGGACTCCGACTCTTCGGCCGGTTCCTCGGCTGACTCGCGGGTCATAGGTGCTGGGTCCGCGGTGGACCGCTGCACCGTTAGCGTGAGTTCCCGAGGCGCCGCGTCTGATGGCACCTGATCGTCTGTTGTCGCCCGCTCGAGGCGAAGAACTTGGGGCTCGGTCCAGGCCACCGTCACCGGTGCCTGCACCTCGATCACGGAATCATCACACGCCGCGTCGAGCCTGGCTGCGACCTCGTCGCATTCCGCCGGCAGGATCGGCAGCGCGATCACGAACTCTCCGGGCTCCGACTCCTCTGCCGCCCGTAGCTCATCGACCTTCAGCGCCCGCACCTCACCGGTCCCGAACTGCCACGCAACATTGCCCTCGTCCGGACCATGGGTCAGGACTTGGGGTGTCGAAAGCGCATTGGCCCGGACGGAAATGTCTACCGCGGGTCGCCAGTGAGTCAGGATCAAATAGAGGAGGACCAGTAGGCAGAAGATGCCGACCACCTTCACCACGTCCAACGCCAGCTTCTTTCCGTCCGGGGGTCCGTCGCCAAGACCTTTACGTATTGCCGCGGCAATTCGGTCGAGATCTTCTTCAGCGAGGACCAACCGGTACGGTGTCTCGCTCGGCTTGGGGTCGCCTTCCACCGGCCCATTCCCTCTTGATAGGCACTGCATCGCGATCTTCGCCTTGGATCATGATAAACGGAGGTGGCGCTGTATTGCCGTTCAACCGAGGTGTGGTCAGTATTGGGATTCATGAGCGCTGACTTCACGGACGGCAAGGTGCGCGAGTCCGGGATTGACAAGTGGGCGGCGTGGCTGCTGGAGACGCGTCACGGTGGCGACCCGAGTCGACTCGAGAAGATGCTTCCTTCGCTCTTCGAGTATCGAGACACCGTCCTGAATCATGCCGACATCCGTGCCGGTGACGTCGTACTCGACGCGGGCTGCGGAGACGGGCTGCTCGGCTTTCGAGCCGTCGACCAGGTCGGTGACACGGGACGGGTGATCTTCGCGGATATCTCGGCCGAGCTGCTCGAGCGGTGTCGTCAGATCGCTGACGAGCTGGAGTTGGCGCGCCGATGCCGCTTCGTGCAAACGGGATTCCCTCACCTCGATGAACTCGACGACGCATCGGTTGACGTCGTGGTGACCCGCTCGGTGCTCATCTACGTCGACGACAAACAGGCCGCCTTCGAGGCGATACACCGTGTGCTGCGTCCTGGCGGACGGCTCTCCGTCTTCGAGCCGATCAACAGCTTCTGCTGGCCGGAGCCGGGCAACCGATTGTGGGGCTTCGACATCACCGGCTATGAGGAGGTAGGGACGAAGATCAAGCAGCGGATGGAAGACATCAAGGCGGCTCCCGAATCGATGCTCGGATTCGACGAGCGCGACCTGCTAGCCCACGCCGAGCACGCCGGCTTCACCGAACTGCACCTTGACTACCACGCCGTAATCGAGTCCGATGAGCCCCACGACTGGGAAACGATCATGAGCTACGTGCCCAACCCGCTGAGCCCACCCCTCGGCGAGATCTTGGCGGATGCGCTGGACCCTGCTGAACACAGCGCGATCGCCGATCACATCAAGACTCAGATCGCAGCCGGACAGCGACAGGAACGAAGAGCCAGCGCCTACCTGTGGGCCAAGAGCCCATGATCATGTTCAATCAACCCCGGATTTTGTAGGTTGATTGAACATGATCATGGGGTGGTTACCTCTGGGCAGGACCAGTAATGATCGTAGGGCCGCTTGCTGTGCGCTCGCGCCACTCTGACGCCAGTAGGCCGTACGTGTAGCCGTCTATCCAGCCGAGTTCGGCGTGCCAGGAGTCGCCGATGCCGTGCTGCTCACGCCGCATGCCGATCTTCTCGAGAATCCGGACCGAGGCAAGGTTGTCCGCGAAGCATCCGGCGGTGATCCTCCGAACGCCCAATCGGTCGAACGCGTACGCCACCATGGCGGACACCGCTTCGGTCGCGTAGCCTTTGCCGGCGTACGCCGGGTCGAAGACATAGCCGAGTTGAGCCTCGGTCCGGCGTGGCATGCCTGGCTGACCCATTCCGTCGACCACATCCAGCGACACTGTCCCGATCACCACGCCGTCGAGGGCTACCGCGACGCTGTGGTCGTCGGTGTCCTCCGCCGCGCGCTTCCATGCTGCTCGGAACGCTGTGGGGTCGACCTCGGTGCGCAGCAGCCAGCGGGCGACCTCCGGCAGAATGCGGTACTCCAGGATCCGGTCGATGTCCTCGTCCCGCACCGGGCGAAGCTCCAAACGGTCAGTGCGCAGATTGGTGGTCGTCACAAGTTGGAACGCTAGCCAGCACCTCCACGCCACACCACCGGTTTTCGCTGCCGGCCGAGAGCTGATGGCAATATCGTCACCCATGCAGCGCGTGAAGACTTCCCACCGAAGGTCGCGTATTGTCGAGACAGTGGAGCTATTCAAGCTCCCGTTCGAGGGAGCACCGATGGCCGACAAGTCGCCTCGCCAACACATGTCCAAGAAATCCGGCAAGTCGCTCAAAGAAAAGCGTGCCGAGAAGCGAGCCAAGACGAACGCGAAGAGCACGCCCGACGTCCTGCCGCCGACGAAGAAACGTTAGAACGGCCTTTACGGGAGTGAGTGCCTATGGGTATTCGCCTGTCCAGGGACGGGGGTGCTGTTCGGCGGGTCGTGCTCAGCTGTGACGTGCCTGGATGTCCGGTTCAGATCGAACCGCCCGCGGCGGAGCGGTGGCGCAGCGACACCGATGCTTCGTCGTGGGCCCGCGATCATGCAGTGGGTTGGACTCACGACCCCGGCCGCAAGACGGATTACTGCCCCGAACATGCCGCATCGAGCGTGCCGCCGGCCGAGGGTACGGTTGCCCCCAGACCGACGGCGGCTGCACGGGACATCAACGGCAATCCGGTTAACCGCGATATCTATGCCGAGCAGTTGCGGGCTCAGCTCAGCAAGGAATCACTGGATACTGACACACCTACATTGCTGAAGCCTGCTCAATCGCACGTCGTGGCTCGGCTGCTCGACGAACTCGCCGGCGTATACGGAGGCGAGAGGATAGGCGCGCTCGCCGCCGAACTGTCGGCAATTCTTGACGATCACGGCGCTAAGCCACGGCGATAGGTGACGCCGGTCTCCCGCCGGCAGGCGGTCGCATGCGGTGGGTTCGAGTCGTCGTCAGGTGACTGCTAACGCTGCTGACTCGGGAGGTGCCTGCGAGGGTCGAAAGGCTCGATCCGTTCCACGGCGACCCGCAACGCCACGGCCAACTGCGCAACATCGATGTCAGTGTTCGCTGTCGCCACCGCGATGCTCAGCATGGCCTCGGTGTCCAGGTTCGCCATGTCGACACCGTTCATACGGAGCAGGTTCAGTGCGAGGGTCGTGGCGGTGCGTTTGTTTTCCTCCAGGAACGGATGGTTCCGGATCACCGAGTGCAGGAGCGCGGCGGCCTTGCTCCAAAGATCCGGATAGGCCTCGTGACCGAAGGCGGCCGCCTTCGGCCGGGACAGCGCTGAGTCGAGGAGGCCGACGTCGCGCACCGCAAGGCCGGTGAATCGCTTGTTGACGCGGATGGCCTCGCCCAGCGTGGGGTACCGGAGCTCGCTCACAGCTCAGCGAGCTTGTCGAACATGTCGCGGTACCGGTCGATGATCCAGTCCGCGCTGTCCATGAACTCCTGATCGACGTCGGCCTCCGAGCTGGCCGGTTGAATCTTGGCGATGCGCTTGCCGTGTTTGGTCAGGTAGATCACGCGGCCATTGTGGGCGGCATCGGCCAACTCGCCAAGGACTTTTCTGGCGTCAGTGACGCTGATCTCCTCCGGAACGTCCGGAACCGGCTCGGCCGTCATGCTTCTAGTGTACAGAACAAAGTAGTTTTGTACAGATTAGAGCGTGCGCGGACGGGTGTCAGTGGGCAGTAGGTCCGCGCATGGGCAAGAGTCGCTCGCTGCGGTCGTCAGTATTCGGCGTAGATCTCGAGGACGTTGTCTTCGGGGTCGCAGAAGAACAGCGTCCGGTGGCGCCAGGCAGGCAGGTCGGTGGGTTCTTTGAGGATCTTCACGCCCTTCGCGACCAGCTCCGCGTGACACGTGTCGACGGCCGGGGGCGGCACGCGAAAGGCGAGTTGTACGGCGGCGGATCCGGCGGGCGATGGTCCGTCGTCCCCGGCCGGCCCTTGCCCTCGCGGTCGTAGCGTCAGCAGGCTGGCGCCGACCCGGAAGCTCACCCAGTTCTCGAGGTCGAGTTCCACCGGAAAGCCCATGACGTCGCGGTAGAAGGCTCGTGTCTCGGCCATGTTGCGGCAGAGCAGGATCGTGTAGTCGAGGTTGTGGATGGCCGGCAAGCTCAACCGGTGGCTCCTCGGGTCTCGTCGACGACGGCTCGGACGGCGGCTGCCGAGTGTAGCGACAATGCCTGGGCGGCGAGTTCGCGGCAGGTTGACGACGCGAGGCCGCGCACGGTCTGTTTGATATGCGGCACCGAATAGGGCGGTACGCTCAGCTCGCGCACGCCAAGCCCGATCAGCAGCGGGACGGCGACGGGGTCGGCCGCCATGTCACCGCAGACCGCGACTCGGACGGACCTGTCGGGCGTCTCCCCAGCAGATCGGCAGACCGTGTCGATCAGGCGCAGGACGGCCGGGTCGAGCGGGTCCGCCGTGGCCGAGACCGCGTCGTTGCCGCGTTCGGCCGCGAGCGCGTACTGGGTGAGGTCGTTGGTGCCGATGCTCATGAAATCGACGTGCGGCACGAAGGCGGGTGCCTTCAGTGCCGCCGCGGGCACCTCGATCATCATGCCGACCTCGAGGCCCTCCGGAGGGTCTACCTCGGAGAGAATCCTGCGAGCGGCGTGCAGTTCGTCCACGTGCGTGACCATCGGGAACATCACACTGATGGGACGTTCGGCAGCGACGCGGCAGATCGCGGTCAACTGGTCGCGCAGCAGGTCCGGGCGGGCGAGCGCGAGGCGCAGCCCCCGCAGGCCGAGGAACGGGTTCGCCTCGGAAGGCTGCTCGACATAGGGGAGGGGTTTGTCGCCGCCGACGTCGAGGGTTCGGATGACCGCGCGCCGTCCGTCTAGCGCCTCGGCGACCGACCGGTACGCGTCTTCCTGCTCGTCGACCGTCGGCGCGGTGGCTCGACCGAGGAAGAGGAACTCCGTGCGGACCAGCCCGGCGAGATCGGCGCCGTTGGCGGCCGCGGCCAGCGCGTCGTCCACACTTCCGACGTTGGCTGCGACGTGTATTTCGACGCCGTCGGTCGTTGTCGCCGGCGTCGCGGCTTCGACTAGTGCCTGCGCAAGGCGCTCTTCGTGTTCGGCGGCCCGGGCTTTGACGGCGACCAGAGTGTCCGGATCCGGATCGACGACGAATGTGCCGGCATCACCGTCGACCACGACGGTGGTGCCGTCGGGAACCGACAGAACGTCCGAACCGGCACCGACCACCGCGGGGATGCCTCGCGAACGGGCCAGGATCGCACCGTGCCCGGTGGCGCTACCGGACGCGAGCACGATTCCGGTGACCGTGTTGCGATCAAGTGCGGACGCCTGAGCCGGCGTCAGATCGTCGGCTACGAGCACGCCTGGCCGTGGCTGGAACTCCGATGATCTGCCGAGCATGGCGAACAGCACTTGGTCGTGCAGCGCGCGGACGTCGGCTGCCCGGGCTTGCTGGTATTCGTCCGGCAACGCCTCGAGATCTGCGGCCAGCGCGAGCATGGCTTCGGACCACGCCGCCGGCGCGGGTGCGCCATCGTCGACCCTGCGGCGGACGCCGTCCAGCAGCTCGGAGTCGTCGAGCAGCATGAGGTGGGCGTCGAAGATGCCTGCCTCGGCCTCGCCAATCTCACGCGACGTACGGGCGCGTGTCTGGACGGTGGCCCGCCGAACCGCGGCGATGGAGCTGCGGACCCTGCGCCACTCGGCCGTCGGGTCGCCGGCAGCCGGCGCGGCGGCGGCCTCTGCGGACAGCGACTCGGATGGTGCGCCGGGCCGCCACGACGGGCCGATGCCGATGCCGGGCGAAGCGGGGTAGGGGCCGCCGGTCGTAGGAGCCGGTACAAGCGGCGTGAGTTCGGCGCCGCCTTCGTCGAAGTGTCGCGACGCGAGGGCCAGAATATGGTCGACGGCTTCGCGTGCCTGGCTACCGGTAGCGCCGACCTCCACTTCGTGACCTTCGAGTGCGCCTAGCGTGGCGACGCGACTCAGGCTCGACCCGGGCACCCACGGCGATCCCGTGGTGAGGTTCCGCAGTTGGACCCGCGCGTCGAGCGTGCGCACCTCACCGACCAGACGTGCCGCGGGCCGGGCGTGCAGCCCGTGGAGGTTCGCCACCACGAACGACGCGCGCACCGCCGGTTCGCCGGTGTCAGGCGCGGCACCGTCACCGGCATCGGCCGGCTGAAGGTGCGACTGCTTGCCGGCCAGCGCGGCGATCGCCTCCGCCTCGACCTCGGTCAGCGACGCGCCACCAGCTGCCGCGACGGCCGCGGCGACCAGGCCTTCGACGAGGGGCGCGGCGCACAACCGAACCCGCGAGGCGGT
>DASUTB010000060.1:0-59488 GCA_036374835.1 Jiangellaceae bacterium
TCCGATCGCGGCGAGCGCAGCCACTTCGTGAGCCGCGGTGACGCCCGAGCCGCAGTACACGGCGACGTCGCCGGCACCGGTAACACCGAGTTCGTCGAACCGATTCCGCAGTAAGTCGCGGTCGAGGAACTCGCCGGTCGCGCCCAGGTTGTCCACCGTCGGAGCACTGATCGCTCCAGGGATGTGACCGGCCACCGGATCGACGGGCTCCTCGTCACCGCGATACCGCGCCGCGGCACGAGCGTCGAGCAGGACGCCGTCCCGTGCGGCACGGGCAGCGCCGTCCGCGTCGACGGTCGGCATCGCACCGGGCTGGACGACGACGTCGCCCGGCGCCGGCGTCACCTCGCCGCTTTCGAGCGGGAGTCCGGCGTCCCGCCAGGCGGTGAGCCCGCCGTCGAGCAAGCGGACGTCGTGCAGGCCCGCCCATCGCAGCAACCACCATGCCCGTGCGGCCGAGGTGCCGCCGACATCGTCGTAGGCGACGACGCTGCGACCGGTGCTGACGCCCCAACTGCGCGCCGCGGCTTGCAGATCGGCCGGTGCCGGCAGCGGGTGCCGTCCATTCTCCGGCGACGGCGGCGCAGCCAGCTCCTTCTCCAGGTCGACGTAGACCGCGTCGGGGATGTGCGCGTCCAGATAGTGCGGCCGTCCGTTCGGATCTCCGAGTGCCCACCGGACGTCCAGCAGCACGGGCGGGGAGGGCCGATGGATCGCCTCGGACAGCTCTGCGACATCGATCAGCACGCTCATACCTGATTGCATATCACAGGAGTTCCGTGCCGCTTGCTACCGTCACATCGTGGTTACAGCCGGTCATAGTCCACGTACGCTCACGGTCGACTGCGGTGGCACCGGCATCAAGGCGACCGTGCTGGACGTGGCGGGCGTCCCCCTGCAACCGCGGGCAAAGGTGCACACACCGTATCCCTGTCCGCCGAGTGTTCTGGTCGATACGGTCGCCTCGCTGGCCGCATCGATCGACGAGGATTTCGAACGGGCCTCCATCGGATTTCCCGGCCTGGTCCGCCACGGCGTCGTGTACGCCACACCGCACTTCGTCACCGAGTCCGGGCCGTTCACGCCGGCGCGGCCGGACCTGGTCGAGGAGTGGGCCGGATACGACGTGCGGGCGGCCCTCGAAGCCGCGCTCGGCTGCCCGACACGGGTTCTCAACGACGCCGAGGTCGCCGGGCTGGCCGTCATCTCGGGCCAGGGATTCGAGGTGATGTTCACGCTCGGTACCGGACTCGGCTGTGCGCTGTTCGAAGACGGACGTGTGTTGCCGAAGATCGAGATGTCGCTCGCGCCGTTCCAGGACGGCGAGACGTACGACCAGCAGCTCGGTCACCACGCCCGCGACCGGATCGGTGTCGAGGCGTGGAACCAGCGGGTCGTGGCGGCCATGCAGGCGCTGCAACCCGTGCTGTGGTGGGACCGGGTCTACATCGGTGGCGGCGCGGCCAAGTACATCACCGCCGATCTCGGGCCGGACGTGACGATCGTGACGAACCAGTCGGGCCTGCTCGGCGGCGTCCGCCTCTGGGATCTCCCGGCAGAATGATCACGTAAACGACCCCCCGCATCCGTTAGCGACTCGTCGACGGGTCGTGAACCGTTACTTTGGTTTGCCTCACGTCAGAATGCCCAGCTCCCCGGCGAGGATGGCTGAAAGTAACGGTTAGCGACTCGTCGACGGGTCGTTAAGCATTGCCAGGGGTCGTTTACGTGATCATTCTGAGGTTACGACGTCCAGCTCGTGGTCGGCGTAGGCGCGCCGTAGCGCCTTCTTGTCGAACTTGCCCACCGATGTCTTCGGGATCTCGGGGACGAACGCCCAGCGCTCTGGCAGTTGCCACTTAGCGACCTTGTCGGTCAGGAACTCGCGCAGCTCATCAGGGGATGGCTGATCGCCCTCGCCGGGCACGACCACACCCAGCGGACGCTCGCCCCACTTGTCGTCCGGCACACCGATCACCGACGCTTCGGCCACCGCCGGATGAGCGGCCAGGTGGCCTTCGAGCTCGACCGAACTGATCCACTCACCACCGGATTTGATCACGTCCTTCGCCCGGTCGGTCAGCTGAAGGTAGCCGTCCTCGCTGATCTTGCCCACGTCGCCGGTCCGCAACCAGCCGTCGTCGAACTTGTCCTCGGCCGGCTCACGGTAATACGACCCGGTCACCCAGGGTCCGCGGACTTCCAGTTCCCCGACCGACTCGCCGTCCCACGGCAGCTCCTCGCCGTCCGGGCCGATCAGCCGCGCTTCCATCGCCGCCACTAGCCGACCCTGCGTGAGCCGGTACGATGTGCGCTCGCCGTCGGTCGCTTCGGCCGGCGGGCGGCCGTGCGTTCCGAGCGGACTCGTCTCGGTCATGCCCCACGCGTGGAGCATCGTGATGCCGTGCCGGTCGTAGGCCTCCATCAGCGACGGCGGGCACGCCGCACCGCCGACGACCGCCTCGTCGAGCGAACTGAGGTCGACGTCCGGATTCGCATCGGCGTGCTGGATCAGTGCCGACCAGACGGTCGGGACGCCGGCCCCTTTGTTCGGCCGCGCTACTTGGATGAACGGCGCGAGCCCCTCGGGCATGAGGAAACGGTCCGGCATCGCCAGCGACGCGCCAGCGAGGAAAGCCGCGTACGGCAGCCCCCAGGCGAGGACGTGGAACTGCGGGACGATCGACAGCACCAGATCGCCCTGGCGCAACCCGAACCCGTCGGGCATGACCAAGCCCATCGAATGCAGGTAGATCGACCGGTGGCTGTAGACCACACCCTTCGGGTTGCCGGTGGTACCAGACGTGTAGCACATCGCCGCCGCGGTCCGTTCGTCCACGTCGGGCCAGTCGAACGTGTCGGGACGGCCGTCCAGCAGCGACTCCCACGTATGGATGGCAACGCCGGTGCCCTCCAGGACGGACAGGTCCGCCTCGCCGTTGACGATGACGTGCCGAACGGTCTTGAGCTGGGGCAGCAGCTTGGCGAAGCCGTCGAGCAGGGAGCCGTCCACGATCATCACGCGGTCCTCGGCATGGTTCGCCACGTAGGCGAGCTGATCCGGAAACAGCCTGATATTGATCGGGTGAAGTACCGCACCCATCGACGGCACGCCGAGGTACGCCACCACGTGTTCGGCGTTGTTCCACATGAATGTGCCGACGCGGTGCCCTTCCCGCACACCGAGGCCGGCGAGCGCGTGGGCCAGCCGGGCCGCATCCGCGCCGACCTGCCGGTAGGTCGCGGTACGCATACCGTCAGGGGTCGCGGTGACGACCCGGCTCGTGGCGAACACGCGGCGGCCGTGGTCGAGCACCCGGCGAATCTGGAGCGGGACGTCCATCATCGTGCTGATCAACAAAGGCTCCCTGGGTGCTGGATAAGCAAGTTGTGGGTGTTGACCACCATGCCCCAACTTGATGACTGTGGGAAGAGGTCTCTGCCAACCCGTTGCGAAATGATCATGAGGGGACCTCGTCTCCCGCTCGGCGACGGATCAACCGGACGCCGACCGGTCCCGTCGCCTCAGTCCGCAGCGGACGGAGACACGCCCCAGCGACGGTGCGTCAGCGCCGGATTCGTGGCCCGGACCTCCGCGATTCGATCCAGGCTGACCGTCCCCGTCGTGGCGCCCTCGGCCTCACCGAGCCCGGCGACCGGCACACCGAGCGGATCGATCAGCATCGTCCGGCCGCAATAGGTGCGGCCACACTGGGCCGCGGCGGCCACAAAAACCGTGTTCTCGATCGCGCGGGCCCGCAGCAGCGTCTCCCAGTGACCTTCCTTGAGCGGACCGCGCACCCATGCGGCCGGCACGGCCAGCACGTCCGCACCGGCGTCGACCAAAGCCCTGGCGTGCTCCGGGAAGCGAAGGTCGTAGCACGTCATCAGGCCGACCGTGGTACCGCTGACGTCCGCGACAACCGGCACCGGCTCACCCTGGCGGAGCCGGTCGGATTCTTGGTAGCCGAACGAGTCGTACAGGTGCGTCTTGCGGTAGGTCGCGGCCAGTTCACCACCGGCGTCCACCATCACGAGCGTGTTGTACGGGCGTTCCGGATCGTCGGACACCTCGAACATACCGGCCACGAACGCTGCGCCCCGCTCAGTGGCCAGCTTGGACAGACTCGTGACGAACGGCCCATCCAGTTGCTGAGCTACCGGCCCGAGCGCTAGGTCGGGCGGGCCGAAGTCGTGCATCACCGCCTCCGGTGCGATCCAGACGTCGACCTCGTCGTCCGCGCTCAGCCTGCGGATGGCGGCAAGGTTGGCATCCGGGTCCTGCGCGGCAGCCATCTGTATCAGTCCAACTCGCACAACTCCATCCTGCCGCACGCAGCGCCCCGCGATCCGCTGGCGTCCGCCGGCCGTGCCGCCGAGACCATGGCGGGTCAGGTCAGCTCACTGAACCGCTCGGTATCGGTGATCTTGCCGGCGACAATCAGGATGTCGTTCTCGGCAACGAATGTCTCTGGCGTCGCATACTCGAATCCGCTCCCCGGTCGCTTGAGCCCGACGACGGTGACATCGTACAAGCGGCGTACCTGCGACTCGCGAAGCGACAGGTTCACGATCGACTTCGGCGGCCGGGTCTTGACCATCGCGTAGTCGTCGTCGAACTCGATGAAGTCGAGCATGCGGCCACGGACCAGGTGCGCGACACGCAGACCCATGTCATGCTCAGGCCGCACCACGTGATGCGCCCCAACCTGGCGGAGAATGCGCGCGTGGGCCTCGCTGATGGCTTTCGCCCAGATCAGCGGGATGCCGAACCCGTCGAGCGCCGACACGGTGAGGATGCTCGCCTCGATGTCCGTGCCGATGCCGACCACTGCTCGGTCGCTGTCTTGCACGGAGAGTTGCTGTAGCGCTTCGGCATTGGTGGAATCGGCGACGGCGGCGTGGGTGAGGCGGCCGGCAACTTCATCGACCCGCTCGGGATCGCTGTCGATGCCGAGCACTTCGGTGTCTTCACGCTCCAGCTCCAGCGCGATCGCCGTGCCAAAGCGGCCGAGTCCGATGACCGCGACGATGGATCTTCTAGCCAATGATCGGCCTTCCTTCCGGGAGCTCGTAAAGTCGGTCCCGCTGTCGGAGTGCGAGCGCGCTGGCGAACGTGATCGGCCCGAGGCGGCCGACGAACATCAACAGGATAATGACCACCTCACCTGCTGCGGTCAGCTCCGTCGTGATCCCGGTCGAGAGTCCGACGGTGCCGAACGCCGACACGACCTCGAACAGAATCCGGTCCAATGAATGATCGGTGGTTTCGGTAAGGATCAAGGCGGCGGTCACTACGGCCGCCAAACCCAAGAGTGCCACGGTCAGGGCCTGCCGCTGAACACGTGACGAGACCTGACGGTCGAAGACGGCCACATGCCGTTGGCCCCTGATCTCGGCCATGACGACGAAAAGGAGCAGCGCGAATGTCGTCACCTTGATGCCACCGGCGGTGCTCGCGCTGCCGCCGCCGATAAACATCAGAACCGTCGCTCCCAGCCAGGTCCCGTGAGTCAAGGCTTCAGTGTCGAGTGTGTTGAACCCGGCGGTCCGTGTGGTCGCCGAGGTGAAGAACGCGTTGAGCAGCTTGTCCGGGAGACTCATCGACGCAAGCGTGGCCGGGTTGCGCCACTCGCTGCCGAGCACGAAAAGCGTTCCTCCGACAAGAAGAACCGCCGAAACCGTCACAGTCAGCTTCGTATGCAGGCTCCAGCGGTTCACCTTGCGCGCCTGTCGACGCAACTCCATCAGCACCGGAAAGCCAAGGCCGCCGCATATGAACGCCAGGGCGATCGGAAGTACGATCCACGGATCCGTCGAGAAACCGATCAGAGAGTTCCCGAAAAGATCGAATCCGGCGTTGTTGAACGCCGAGACCGCATGGAAGATCCCGAGCCACAGTGCACGACCGAACGGCTCGCCGTGTCCGATCGCAAGCCGGGCGGTCAGCACGAGCGCGGTCGCGGCCTCGAAGACCGCTGTGAATGCCGCGACACCGAGGACGACGGATCGGACGTCGCCCAACCCGAGAGCTTTCACCTCTGTCGCGACATGCAGCCGTGATCTCAGGCGGAGTCGGCGGGTCACCACCAGGACGAGCAACGTGGCGCCGGTCATCAGACCAAATCCGCCCACTTGGATCAAGCTGATGATCACAGCCTCACCGAATCCGCTCCAGTATTCTCCGGTGTCGACCACGACGAGCCCCGTCACACACACCGCTGACGTGGCTGTAAACCATGCTTCCAGGAAGGTCGCCGAGCCATCGCCGGCCCGCGCGACGGGCAGTGAAAGCAGCAGCGTCCCGATGGCGATCGCGGCCGCGAAGGCCGTGACAACCATTTGGGCGGGGTGGCGCAGCTGTGGCCGTATCCGGCTGACCAGGCGCCGCCAGTTGTACCAAGGTCGGTTCGCCTGCGCGCCACGCACGGGACGACGATACGCTCCCCTGACCCTCCGCCGTACCGAACCGCCGCGTGTCCGCTACCGTCAGCGCTATGGCCAGCGACGTCACGGTCCGCCTGCCGGTCGCAGAGCGGGACCCGTTCTTACGGATACTATCCCGGCTGCTGGTGGCCGTCGCCGCCCTGTTCGTCGCCGGCATCGTCGTCTGGCTCATGCCCGGCTACACCGATACCAAAGACGGCAACGTCTCGTTCGCCGATGCGATGTACTTCGCCACCGTCAGCTTGTCCACCACCGGATACGGCGACATCGTGCCGGTATCGGACGACGCGCGGTTGGTTCACACGCTCGCCATCACACCACTGCGCATCCTTTTCCTAATCGTATTGATCGGAGCCACTGTCGAAGCATTGGCGTCCAGCACGCGGGAGCAGATCCGCATTAACCGTTGGAGGAAGTCCTTGCACCAGCACACCGTGGTTATCGGCTACGGCGTCAAGGGCCGCAGCGCGGTCAGCAGCCTGATCGACAACGGCGTCGACAGCACTTCGATCGTGGTCGTGGACGGCAATCAGCTCGCCGTGTCCGAAGCGAACGACAAGGGCTTGACGGCCATCCTAGGCGATGCGACGCGTGCCGACGTCCTCAACCGGGCCGAGGTGTCGCGCGCCGGACGCGTCGTCGTCACGACCGACCGGGACGACACCAGCATTCTGGCGACCTTGACCGCGCGGCAGCTCAACCCGACCGCCGAGATCAGTGTGGCCGTACGCGAGGCGTCCAACGTCAACATCGCCCGGCAAGGCGGCGCCAATACCGTCGTGCCGTCGTCGGACGCGGTCGGCCGCATCGTCGGCCTCGCGACGGTGAGCCCGCCCCTTGGCCACATGCTCGAGGATCTGATCTCGACCGGCACCGGGCTCGAGGTGACCGAGCGCGACGTAAGCGCGCGCGAGGAGGGCCGGGCACCGAAACAGATCGACGACGTCGTACTCGCCGTGCTGCGCGACGGCGACATGCTGCCCTACCACTCGCCGGCGATCGGGCACCTGCTACGCGGGGACCGGATCATCGTGGTGCGTCCGGCCGAGGAGTTGCCGTGGTCGGTGGCGACGCCGAGTTCCGGATCGGACGAGGACACCGACGACGAGGACGACGAGATGATCTAACCCCTCAGAATGATCACGTTAAGCTGGTGAGCCCCGGCCAAACCGCCTTACAGAGCGCCCATCGGGGGAAACGCCGAGCAAAGCGCCTAACCCGACACCCGCATGATCACCTTGCCGACGTGCTCGCTCGCTTCGACCTTGCGGTGTGCTTCGGCGGCCTCCGTGATGGGAAACACCGAGTCGATGATCGGACGGACGTCCCCCGCCTCGATCAACGGCCAGACATGTTCGCGTACCGCGGCCACGATCGTCGCCTTCTCCTCAGTTGGCCGGGCGCGCAGCGTCGTCCCGATCATCGCAGCCCGTTTGCCCATCAGGGCGGAAAGGTCGAGTTCGGCACGCCGTCCGCCCTGCAGCCCGATGATGACCAAGCGCCCACCGACGGCCAGCGCGTCGATGTTCTGCGCCAGATACTTCGCCCCGATGATGTCCAGAATGACGTCCGCGCCGCGGCCGTCCGTCGCTTCCTTGACCGCAGCGGCGAAATCGTCCTCCCGATAGTTGATCAACGTGGTGGCGCCCAGTTCGGCACACCACTCCAACTTGTCGGCTGAGCCGGCCGTCACCGCGACGTTGGCGCCGATGGACTTGGCAAGCTGTATCGCAGCGGTCCCGACTCCGCTGGCGCCGCCGTGCACGAGCAACGTTTCGCCCGGCTGCAGCGACGCGGTCAAGAACACATTCGACCAGACCGTGCAGAAGATCTCCGGCAGCGCGGCCGCCGTGACAAGATCGACGCCTTTGGGAACCGGCAACACCTGACCGGCGGGGACGACAACCCGCTCGGCGTAGCCTCCACCTGCCAGCAGAGCACATACCTCATCCCGAGGAGCCCAGCCGGACACGCCCTCACCCACGGCCTCGATGACGCCGCTGCACTCCAGGCCCGGCCACTCCGGCTCGCCCGGCGGGGGCGGGTAGTGGCCCTGGCGCTGCATGATGTCGGCACGGTTCACTGCGGTCGCGGCCACCCGCAGCATCACCGTCCCGGGCCGGACCATCGGATCGGGCACTTCGGTCCAGACCAGTGCTTCCGGTTTACCGGGCGACGGAACGGTCATCGCATGCATGACGCCGACGCTACTCCGTACCTGTCGCACGGTTGGCATGCCCATCTGACCGATTCCCTCGGCTCCGTCGGCCGAAGACGAGCGCCCGGCCCATCAGGGCGGCTGCGATCAGGCCCGGCCCCATGTGTACCGCCAGCACGCCGGCGAGGCTGGGCCCGCCCCAGTCGTCGCGGTAACTCGCGGGGTCAGACATGTCGATGACGAACGGCTCGACGATCGCACGGACGATCAGGTACGAGCCCACGAGCACGCCGAAGATGACTCCCAGCCGCCTCATCGTTGCGGTCATTCCTCGCCGACGGGGGTGAGGACGCGCAGCCGTTCGCCCGCATACCACGTACCGAGCACGAAACCGCCGACGATGAGCGTGACGGCCAGCACGAGGCCCACGTGCGACGTGAACACGCCGGGCTCGGCCATCGCATCGGTCACCGACAGCGCCCACTGCCGAATGCTGATCTCCCGCGCTCCCGGCACCAGGCTGCTGACGAGGCTCTCCCAGATCAGCGCATACGCCAGCCCGATGATGACCGCATGCCGGGTGAGGATCGCCAGCAGCATGAACAGCACGCAGTACACGGCACCGGCGGCGAACGCGCCGACACCGATCGCGAGAGCGAGGCCCGCGCTACCACCCATGATCAATGCGGCGGCGACAGTCGGCAGCACCGCAAAAGCGATCGTCGCGCCGAGGGCCACGACCAGCTTGCTCTGCACGATCGTCGCCCGCGAGACCGGTTTGGACAGTAGGTGGATGACCGACCCGTCGTCGATTTCAGGTCCGATCGCACCGGTTCCCACGATAAGGCCGAACAACGGCATCAGCATCGTGAGCGAAACCGCGCCGAGAAACTCGGCCAGCTCGCGATCGCTCAACGTACTCAGTGAGCGCATCAGCACCGCCACGACGAGCACAAGAGTTCCCAGCGTCACGACGAGGATGCCGCGACGGCCGCCGAGCATGCCCTGTGCGGTGATTCGGATCACGGTTCGGTTCATTCTGCGGCTCCTATTTCTCCACGAGGTAGGAGAAGACGCTCTCCAGTGACTCGTCGGCGGGGCTGACCTCGTAGAGCCGGATGCCGGCCTCGCGCGCCACGCGCGGCAGCACCTCGGCGAATCGCAGGAACTCGCTGGCGTCGATATGCAACACGCCATCGCCGAGCCGTACACCGGCCGTCGAGCCGTCCGAGATGAGCACCGAAGCGAGCGCCCGGTTGTCGTCCGACCTGACGACGTACCGGTGCGGCCGGTCGGTCATGAGCCGTCGTATGGTGCGGAAGTCGCCCGACGCGGCATACCGTCCGGCGATCAGCACGTCGATCCGGTTCGCCAGCTGCTCGACCTCTTCGAGGATGTGCGAGCTGAACAGCACCGTCCTTCCATTCGCGCCCATCTTGCGCAGCAGATCGATCAGGTGCAGCCGCTGGCGTGGGTCCATGCCGTTGAACGGCTCGTCCAGCAGCAGCACCGCGGGTTCGTGGACCAGTGCGGAGGCCATCTTGACCCGCTGCTTCATCCCCTTCGAATAGTCGCGGATCTTGCGGTGCGCCGCGTCCTGCATCGCCACCGTCTCGAGCGCTCGGCTCGCCGCCTCACCGGGATTGTCGAGGCCGTGCAACTCGGCACTGGCCAGGGCGAACTGCCAGCCGGTCAGGAAGTCGTAGGTAGCCTCACGCTCGGGTACCAGACCGATCGTCCGGTACACGTTGTGGTTCTTCCACACCTGCTCGCCATCCAGCGTGACGGTTCCGGTGGACGGCGGCAGGAAACCGCCGAGCATGTGGATCAGGGTGGATTTGCCCGCACCGTTGGGGCCGAGCAGTCCGGTGATCCCGGGGCCGATAGTCATCGTGACGTCGTTGACCGCGACCACGTTGCCGAACCAGCGCGAGCAGGCGGAAACCTCGAGCGTTGCCATCTAGAGCCTCACCTTCCGGTAGCGGGCGGCCAGTGCGGCATAACTCCCGCCGATCACAAGAAGAGTGACGAGCAGGAACACCGGCCCGGCGCCGTCCGGCACCGGAAGCACCGACGAGGAGCCCGCGTCGAACGCCCACACCTGGACGCCGTCCAGCAGCGTGTTCGGTGAGAACAGCCCGAGCCAGCCGGCGAGCCGCTCCTCGCCCATGCCGTGCCCGATCGCACCCTGCATGGAGCTGACGATGACGTAGCTGAGCGCGAGCACCGTGATGATCGCGGCGATGCCGAACCCGCGGCGTGATGTCAAGGATGCGATCAACAGGCCGATGCCGCTGAACATCGCGGAGTAGAGGACCGCACCGAGGATCGCCCAGCCCGCGGCGGCGCTGTTCTCGCCCAACGGCAGCTCGGCGAACACCGCGCCGAGGTAGAGAATGAGAATCGGCGTGGCGATGAGCAGGAACACGCCCCCGGTGAGTGCGGCTATCTTGGCCACCACGTAGTCGCCGCGGGTCAACGGGCGTGACATGTACAGCGGCAGCGTCCCGAACCGCATGTCCAGCGAGACCGCCTGTGGCGCCTGCACCGCCACGAAAATCCAGGTCGCGGCCGTCAGCTGCCCCGCGTACTGCGCATATGCCGGCGTCGAGACAGGCCCTACGCCACCCCCGATGATGACGATCGCCGCGATGATCACCGCCGGCAACAGCATCACACCGACCAGCCCGAACGGGATGACCTTCGACCTACCCGACCTGCCGAGCCCGAAGACCCCGCGCAGGCTGTGGGTGAACAGCGCGAACCGGATGCCGCTGCGGCCGAGCCGGTCGCCCTGATAGCCGCGATATCCGATGTCGTGGATGACACCGGCGGGCGCCGCGTCAGGCTGCGACATCTGCCTCACCTCCAGCGAAAACCTCGGCGATCCGGTGCCGGCGCGGCTCGATGCGCACGATGCCGACGTTCATGTCGGCGACGGTGTCCCGGACGATGTCGTACGTGATGTCGTCGGCCACGTTGACGACGATCAGGTGTCCCTCTTGCTCGATGCCCAGCCCTGCCTGTACGAGCCCGTCGGCAACTTCGTCCCAGTCCGCGGTGACCTCGACCGCGAGTTGCTCGCTGGCGCGGGTGAACTCGGCGACCGACGATGCTCGCAAGAGCACGCCCGCGTCGATGACGACGACGTTGTCGCAGATCCGTTCCAGTTCGCCCAACAGGTGCGACGCCACCAGTACCGAGATCCCGAACTCGGTGTGGATTCGCCGGATCAGGTCGAGCATGTCGTCGCGCCCGACCGGGTCGAGGCCGTTGGTCGGCTCGTCCAGAAACACCAGCTCTGGGTCGTGGACGAGCCCCTGCGCCAGCTTGACCCGCTGCTTCATACCGGTGGAATAACCGCCGATCGGCCGGTACCGCTCTTCGTAGAGACCGACGTGCCGCAGCGTGTCGGCGGTGCGTTCACGCGCGGCGTTCGGCGGCAGCCCGGACATCCGCGCCATGTGGACGACGAACTCGGTCGCGGACATATCGCCGGGCAGGCAGTCGTGCTCGGGCATGTAGCCGACGCGCTGCCGGATCGTCGGCCCTTCCGTTGCGGCATCCATACCCAGCACGCGGGCATCGCCCGATGTCGCGCCGCTGAGCCCGAGCAGGATCTTGATCAGCGTCGACTTTCCGGCGCCGTTCGCGCCGACCAATCCGGTGACTCCCGTACCGACCTCGACAGTGAGCCGGTCAAGCGCCGTGACGCCCGGGAACTGTTTGGTCAGGTTGTCGATCTCGATGACAGGCACGCACCGACCGTACGGCACGAACGCGGCGTTATCGCGCTCACAAAGGTCGAACCAGGGAAGTCTCAGGGATTCCCCCGATCACTGTGCAGTGAAATCCACGTCCTTGGTATCCACCGTGCCCGCCGTGCGGCCGGGCGCCTTGTGGTACTTCCAGTACAGATTCGTGTGCGCGATGACCTTGTCGGGAGTAGGTGCACCGTATTCGGACAGATCCTCGGTGGTGTGCGCGTCGCCGACGAGCGTGGCGTCGTAGCCGCGGGCTAGCGCACCGTGCAGCGTCGAGCGGATGCACTCATCGGTCTGTGCGCCGGTGACAACCAGTCGTCCGACGCCGAGGCCGGCCAGCACCGGCTCGAGCGTCGTGTCTTCGAAGGAGTCGGGGTAGGTCTTCTCGACGAGCGGCTCATCGTCATACCGCTCCAGCTCCGGCGCGAGCTGCCAATCGGCACTGCCTTTGGCCAGATTGTCGGAGGAATGCTGTACCCATACCACCGGCGTACCCGCCCGCCTGGCCTTGCCGACCAATTCGGCCACGTTCTTGACGACGGAATCCCGCTGATAGGTGCCCGCCACGACCCCGTTCTGCGCATCGACGACAAGTAATGCTGTGCGCGGCCTGCCTTCAAGTGTGGTCATCTCTACCTCTCCCGCTGCGCTATGCGTTCTTATCGCCACAGTAGAGGGCACCACTGACAACGTTGCCCAACTCGCGGTGTGTTGACGGTGCAAGCAGATGGATACATACTTCGTATCTATGTCAATCAGATTCGGGCTGATGGCTCTCCTCGAGCAGAAGCCGATGTACGGCTATCAGCTGCGCCAGCACTTCGAGCGCGCGACTGGGGCGACTTGGCCCCTCAATATCGGGCAAGTATATACAACTCTGGCGCGATTGGAACGAGACGAGCTCGTCGTCCCCTTCGGTCCGCCTGATGACGAAGGCCGCCAGCTCTACAAGCTCACCGACAAGGGTCGTGCAGATCTCGAAGCGTGGTTCGACACCCCGATCGAGGGCAACGACCGGCCGCGCGACGAGCTCGCGATCAAGATCGCAATGGCCGTCACGTCCTGCGGCCCGGACGTGGCCACCATCCTCCAGAAGCAGCGCACGGCCAGCATGCGAAGGTTGCAGGAACTCACCCGGCTGCGAGCACAGGCGAACGTCGACCGGGAGATGGCGTGGCTGCTCGTTCTCGATGCGATGATCTTCCGGACCGAAGCCGAGCTCCGTTGGCTCGACCACTCCGAAACCCGGATCACCCGTATGACCGGCTCGCGCCGCGGTCGGTCCGACACCACTGCCGAAGCCGCCCGGGTGGCAACGGCCGCTACCGGCGACGGCGATGCGGCGCCGGAAACGGCCGGCGCCAATGCAGCCCAGGTGACGCTTTAGCCGACGATCATGCTGACCGGATCGGAGTCCCGATTCGGGCCTCGTTTGCCGCCCGCTCTTTCCATTGCCGAGGCGGCCGGTGATCTACAGGATCGAGTGAGACACTGGGCATATGGACTCGAACGAGGAGCAGGACAGAGGCAAGAGGTTCGTCGTCGTGAGCGAAGACGGCATGGCCGTCGAGGAGACCGGCGAGGAGGGCGAGCAGCGGCAACACGTCACCGACCTCGTGTCGCAGCCGGCCAAGGTCATGCGGGTCGGTGCGATGATCAAACAGTTGCTGGACGAGGTCAAGGCCGCGCCGCTCGACGAGGCGAGCCGGGCACGGCTGGCCGAGATCCATCGGTCGTCGATCGATGAGCTGGAGGACGGTCTCGCGCCGGAGCTCACCGAGGAGTTGGAACGGCTGACGCTGCCGTTCGGCGGGGACGAGGTACCGAGCGAGGCGGAGTTGCGGATAGCCCAGGCCCAACTTGTCGGTTGGCTCGAGGGCCTGTTCCACGGCATTCAGACCACATTGTTCGCCCAGCAGGTGGCTGCGCAGGCGCAACTCGAACAGATGCGCCGTGCGTTGCCCGCAGGGCCGGCCCGACCAGGGCAGCCGGGTGCCCGGCAACCGCAGCAAGCCGAGGAAGACCGGTCGCAGCGGGGAATGTACTTGTAGCATCCCGGCCGATGTAATCTGACCAAATTTTCCGATCGGCACCGATTCCATGTTTGGTCCTTACCTGGCACAATTCGATCATGGGGGTACCATTCGCACCGTCGCAGCGTCGTAGCGTCGGGCTGGAATGGGAACTCCAGATCGTCGACCGCACGACTCGTGAGCTTGTCAGCGCCGCCGACGAACTCCTCGGCGAACTTCGCCAACCGGACGGCCAGCCCCATCCCAAAGCAAAACCTGAGCTGCTGCAGAGCCAGCTCGAGCTGATCACGGACATCTGCGACACGGTGCCCGAAGCCGTCGCCGACCTCGCCGGCACGGTCGCCGAGATCAGGTCGGTCGCAGAACCCCGCGGTATGGGAGTGATGTGCGCAGGGACTCACCCGTTCAGCCACTGGAACAACCAGAAGATCACGCCGGATCCACGCTACGAACAACTCGTGGATCAACTCCAGTGGATCGCGCGGCGCTTCCAGATCTTCGGCGTGCACGTCCACGTCGGCCTCTCGGTCCGCGACCATGTCATACCCGTCCTCAACGCGGTGTCCCGGTATCTGCCGCACTTCCTCGCGTTGACCGCGTCGTCACCGTACTGGGTTGGCCACGACACCGGGCTCGCGTCTGCCCGGGTCAAGGTTTTCGAGGGCCTGCCGCGCGCCGGCCTGCCGTACCAGTTCGACGACTGGCGTGCGTTCGAGGACTTGATGGGTACCTTGCTCGCGGCCGGCGCCATCACCACCGTGCGCGAGGTGTGGTGGGACGTCCGTCCCCACCCGGATTTCGGGACCATCGAACTACGCATCTGTGACGGCCTGCCGACCCTGGAGGAGATCGCGGCGACTGCGGCGCTGTTCCAGTGCCTTGTCGAACAGTTCGACCAGATGTGCGCCCGCGGCGAGCGACCTCAGGCGCCGGCGACCTGGATGCTGCGCGAGAACAAGTGGCTCGCGACCCGGTACGGGCTCGACGCTGAGTTCATCGAGGACGAATCCGGCCGTACCGTTCCGGTCAAGACCGCCTTGCGAGACCTGGTTGGCGAAATCACCCCGATTGCCCATACACTCGGCTGCGCTGACGAACTGCGTGCAGTCGACCACATACTCTCGGTCGGTGCGAGCTATCAGCGTCAACGCGCTGTGGCAGCTGCCAGCGGCGGCGACCTGACCAAGGTCGTCGACAGTCTCTTGGAAGAGATGGCATCGGGAATACAGTGAACACGAACTGGCTCACGAGCTGGGTTCGCGACCGCAATGACGATCTTGTCGACGTGCGTCGCCACCTGCACGCTCACCCAGAGCTTTCATTCGACGAGTACGGCACGACAGAGTTGCTCGTCAAGCGACTGACCGCCGCCGGCCTTGCCCCACGGGTGCTGCCGCGCGGCACGGGTGTCGTCGTCGACGTCGGCGAGGGCCCCCGCACGATCGGGTTGCGCGCGGACATCGACGCGCTGCCGGTACCCGACCTCAGCGAGACGCCGTACGCCTCAACCGTGCCGAACGTGTGCCACGCCTGCGGTCACGACGCGCACACCGCGATCGCCCTCGGCGCAGCACTGGCGCTGGCCGAGGCGCCGAACCTCGCCGGGCGGGTCCGGATCTTCTTCCAGCCGGCCGAGGAACGCATGGGCGGCGCGCGCGAAGTCATCGCCGCCGGCGAGCTCGACGATGTCGAGCGGGTCTTCGCCCTGCACTGCGACGCGCACCTCGAGGTGGGCAAGATCGGCGTGAAGTCCGGCCCGATCACCGCGGCGTGCGATCTCGCCGAAGTGCGGCTGCGCGGACCGGGCGGTCACACGGCCCGGCCACACCTGACCGTCGACATCGTCGACACGCTCGCCCGGATCGCGACCGACACGCCGGCGCTGCTGAGCCGCCGCGTCGACGCCCGCTCGGCGATGACCCTGGTATGGGGCTCGATCACGGCGGGCAAGGCACCGAACACGATTCCCAGCGAGGGATCGCTGCGCGGTTCGGTGCGCGTGCTCGATCACGACACGTGGGAACGGGCCGAGAAGGACGTCACGTCGATCGTCACCGAGATCGCGGCGGGTGCCGGCGCCAGCGTGCAGCTGGATTACCAGCGCGGTGTGCCGCCGGTCGTCAACGACCCGGATCTGGCGGCGACCATGCGGGCGGCGATCGCGACCGAGTTCGGTTCGGACGCGGTCACGACGACGCGAACCAGTATGGGCGGCGAAGACTTCGCCTGGTACGGCGAACACGTCCCGGTCATGATGGCCCGGCTCGGCACGCACAGCGATGCATTGACGACCGTCCGCGACCTGCACCAGGGCACGTTCGACATCGATGAGCGCGCGATCGGCATCGGCGTCCGGGTGCTGGTGAGCACGGCCATGGTCGCGCTCTCCGCCCCCTGAATGACCACGTTTGGCGCGAAATTCCGTGCCAAACGTGGTCTATAAACCTGCCGTCGCATGGGCAGTCCGCGCATCGGCCCACACCGTCGGTATCGTCACGCACGTGAGCGCACCCGACGTACCCGGCTTCCGGCACGTCTACAGCGGCAAGGTCCGCGACCTTTACGAGCCGGCGGACGGCGACCCCGCCCGGATCCTCATCGTCGCCAGCGACCGGATCTCGGCGTTCGACCACGTGCTCGCGACCGAGATCCCGGACAAGGGCCGCATCCTGACCGCCTTGTCGCTTTGGTGGTTCGAGCAACTCGCCGATATCGTGCCGCACCATGTCATCTCGGCCGACGTGCCGGACGTCGTGGCCGGCCGGGCCGTATTGTGCGAGCGGCTCGAGATGGTGCCGTTCGAATGCGTCGCACGCGGCTACCTGACCGGATCCGGCCTGCTCGACTACCGCGACAGCGGCCGCGTGTGCGGCGTCGACCTGCCGCCGGGACTGGTGGACGGCTCCCGGCTCCCAGAGCCGATCTTTACTCCGGCGACGAAGGCCGAACAGGGCGAGCACGACGAGAACGTGCCGTTCGGATTCATGGCGAGCAAGATCGGAGACGACCTGGCCGCAGAGCTGAAGCGTCTCACCATGACGGTGTACCAGCGGGGAGAGTCGCTCGCCCGCGAGCGCGGCATCATCCTGGCCGACACCAAACTCGAGTTCGGAGCTCGTGCGGACGGCACGATAGTGCTGGCCGATGAGGTCCTGACACCGGACTCCTCACGCTTCTGGCCCGCGGACGCATGGCAACCAGGCAGCGCCCAGCCGTCGTTCGACAAGCAGTTCGTCCGCGACTGGCTGACCTCGCCCGAAGCCGGCTGGGACCGCGCGTCCGGAGCCGAACCACCGTCCCTCCCGCCGGACGTGGTGACGCGCACCCGTGCCCGGTACGTCGAGGCGTACGAACGCATCACCGGTCGCACGTTCCACTAGCGAGCGCGCCTTTGCGCGGACCGTCCGTACGATGCCGGGCATACGAGCCACGTATGGCTGGGGAGTCACGGCTTAACGTGGTCATTCTGGCTCTGACGGTATGCTGGCGTCGGCGCTCCCCGCCCGACCGGCGCCGTCCCAACCCAGCATCGCTAGGAGCGTGGCCGTGGCCCGCGTAGTCGTCGACGTCATGCCGAAACCCGAGATCCTCGACCCGCAAGGCAAGGCCGTGCACAGTGCGCTGAACCGCCTCGGCTTCACCGGCGTGGCGTCGGTGCGCCAGGGCAAACGGTTCGAGATCGAACTCGGGGACGACACCAGCGAAGACGCGGTCGCGGAGATCGAGCGTGCGGCCAGCACGCTGCTGTCCAACCCGGTGATCGAGGACTACGCCATCCACCTGGAAGGCTGACGTGCGCATCGGAGTGATCACGTTCCCTGGTTCGCTCGATGAGCGCGACGCCGCCCGGGCGGTCCGGCTGGCCGGCAACGAATCGGTGACGCTGTGGCACGGGGACGCCGACCTGCACGGCGTCGACGCGGTCGTGCTGCCCGGCGGCTTCTCCTATGGCGACTATCTGCGTTGTGGCGCGATCGCGCGGTTCGCACCGGTCATGGAGCCGCTGGTGGACGCGGCGCGCGGCGGGCTGCCCGTGCTAGGCATCTGCAACGGCTTCCAGATCTTGTGCGAGTCGCACCTGCTGCCGGGCGCGTTGATCCGCAACGACCATCGCAAGTTCATCTGCCGCGACCAGCGGCTGCGGATCGAGCGAACGACCACGGCCTGGACCACCGGCTACGACGACGGGCAAGAGGTCGTCATCCCGCTGAAGAACGGCGAGGGCGGCTACGTCGCGGACGAGCGCACCCTCGATGAGCTCGAAGGTGAGGGACGGGTCGTGGCCCGGTATCTCGGCGACAACCCGAACGGCTCGTATCGCGACATCGCCGGCATCTCCAACGCACGCGGCAATGTCGTGGGGCTGATGCCGCATCCGGAGCACGCGGTCGAGACGCTCACCGGACCGTCGTCCGACGGTCTCGCCTTCTTCACCTCTCCCGTGATCACCGGCAGTTCTCACACGGAGAGCGTGAAAAGTGCCGGTGATCATCGGCAGGCAAGCGTTGGAGCAGCGTCGTGACGATCGACTCCGTCAAGCACGCCGAGACGACCCCCACCCACGACCAGCCGTGGGCCGAACTCGGGCTCAAGGCCGACGAGTACCAGCGCATCCGCGACATTCTCGGACGGCGCCCGACGTCGGCCGAGCTGGCGATGTACTCGGTGATGTGGTCCGAGCACGCCTCGTACAAGAGCTCCAAGGTGCACCTGCGCCGGTTCGGTGAGCTGCAGCAGGAGACCGCGGCGGGCAAGCTGCTCGCCGGCATCGGCGAGAACGCCGGCGTGATCGACATCGGTCAGGGCTACGCCGTGACGTTCAAGGTCGAGTCGCACAACCACCCGTCTTACGTTGAGCCGTACCAGGGCGCGGCCACCGGTGTCGGCGGGATCGTGCGCGACATCCTCGCCATGGGCGCCCGTCCGGTCGCGGTCATGGATCCGCTGCGCTTCGGACCCCTTGACGCCGACGACACCGCCCGCGTCCTGCCGGGAGTCGTCGCTGGTATCGGCGGCTACGGCAACTGCCTCGGCCTACCCAACATCGGCGGCGAGGTCGTCTTCGACCCGACCTACATCGGCAATCCGCTGGTCAACGCGCTGTGCGTCGGTGTGATGCGACACGAGGACCTGCACACCGCGCACGCCAGCGGCACCGGCAACCTCGTCCTGCTCTACGGCGCGAAGACCGGCGGGGACGGCATCGGCGGCGTCAGCGTGCTCGCATCCGAGACTTTTGACGCCGAAGGACCAGCGAAACGCCCGAGCGTCCAGGTCGGCGACCCGTTCATGGAGAAGCTGCTCATCGAGTGCACCTTGGAGCTGTTCGCTCAGGATGTGGTCACCGGCATCCAGGACCTCGGCGGCGCCGGACTGTCGTGTGCGACGTCCGAGCTCGCCTCGGCCGGCGACGGCGGCATGCACGTCGTGCTCGACGACGTGCCGCTGCGTGACTCGACGCTCGCGCCGGAAGAAATCCTGATGAGCGAGTCGCAGGAACGCATGATGGCGATCGTCACGCCGGACAACATCGACCGCGCACTCGAGATCTGCGCCAAGTGGGACGTCGATGCCACCGTGATCGGCGAGGTCAACGACTCCGGACGACTCACCATCGAATGGCGCGGCGAGCAGGTGGTGGACGTGCCGCCGCGTACGGTCGCACACGAAGGCCCGGTCTACGAGCGGCCCTACGCGCGGCCGGACTGGCAGGACACCCTGGTGGCGAACACCGCGGACGCGCTGCCCCGCCCGGCGACCGCCGACGAGCTGCGGCAGACCCTGCTGACCCTGGCCGCGTCGCCGAACCTCGCGTCCAAAGCGTGGGTCACCGACCAGTATGACCGTTACGTGCTCGGCAACACCGTGCTGGCTCAGCCGGAGGACTCGGGCGTGATCCGTGTCGACGAGGAGTCCGGGCTCGGCGTCGCGGTCGCCACCGACGCCAACGGCCGGTACTGCAAGCTCGACCCGTACGCCGGCGCGCAGCTCGCGCTCGCCGAGGCCCACCGCAATGTCGCGACGGTGGGCGCCCGGCCGCTGGCCGTGACCGACTGCCTGAACTTCGGCTCTCCCGAGGACACCGGCGTCATGTGGCAGTTCGCCGAGGCGGTACGCGGGCTCGCCGACGCCTGCGCCGAGCTCGGCATGCCGGTGACCGGCGGCAACGTCTCGTTCTACAACCAGACCGGTGATACCGCGATCCTGCCGACGCCGGTCGTGGGAGTTATCGGTGTGCTCGACGATGTGTCGCTGCGCACCCCTTCCGGGTTCCGCACACCGGGCCACGCGATCTACCTGCTCGGCGAGACGCGCGATGAGTTCGGCGGTTCGGAGTGGGCGCACGTCGTGCACGGTCATTTGGGGGGACGGCCGCCTGCCGTCGATCTGGCAGCCGAACGGACGCTGGCCGAGTTACTCGTGGACGCCGCCCGCGAAGGGCTGGTCGACGCGGCGCACGACCTGTCCGACGGCGGGCTGGCCCAGGCGCTGGTCGAATCTTGCCTTCGCTACGGCGTCGGTGCCCGGGTGGAGGTTCCGGACGGCGTGGACCCGTTCGTGTTCCTGTTCTCGGAGTCGCAGGCCCGTGCGATCGTCGCCGTGCCGCCGTCCGAGGAGTCCCGTCTAACTGAGATGTGCTCCGCGCGCGGGTACCCATATCAACGCATCGGCGTGCTCGACGACGGCACGGCGCTGGATATCCAAGGACGGTTCACGATCCCGCTGGACGAACTCCGCCACGCCCACGAACGCACCCTCCCCGCCCGCTTCGAATGATCACGTAAACGACCACTCATGCTGCTTAACGACCCGTCGACGGGTAGCCATGCGTAGTTAACGTGGCCGCTCGGAGCTGTTGAGCGGTTCCGATGAGCCTCCCGCCTCGCGATCTTCTGGGATGGTAGCGCCGCCGTCCGCTGATTCGGCTGCGGCCTCCGCGGCTCTGATCTCGGCCGTGTTGATGCGCGGCAGCGCGTAGATCAGCAGGAGCAGGCTGACCACGCCGGAGATGAGGAACGGCGTTCGCAGCGCCCACTCACGGCCGATCAGCGGCTCGGCGAACTCGACGGTCAACCCGCCGAGGAGAGGCGCGATCGACATCATGCCCCACCCGAAAAACCGGTAGACCGAGTTGACCCGGCCCAGCAGGTGATCCGGAATGATCCGCTGCCGCAGGGACACCGTGATGATGTTCCACAACACGACCAGGAAGCCGGTAAGCACCCCAAGTGCCCACACGATCGGGGCCGAGGACATGAAGCCGGTCAAGCTCAGCGCCACGCCAAGCCCGATCATGGACACGAACAGCGACGTCCCGGGGGACAGGCGCTTGCTCACCCGGTCGGCCAGGAACGACCCCAGCACCGCACCGACGGCGAAGCCGGTGGTCACGACTCCGAACTGCCAGCCCTCGAACAGGCCGAGCACCTCCTGCGCGAACAACACGAAGATGACGAAGGCCATCGTCGACAGCAGATTCATCAGACCGAGCAGGATGGCCAGCGAACGAAGTAGCCGGTGATTCCAGAGCCACCGAAAGCCTTCGCCGATCTCGGCCCGCCACGCGATCTTCCCGGTTGTGGACTGGCCTTTGGGCTTGAAGGAGCCGGCTAGTGCGAATGCCAGGACGGCCGCGATGGCGAGCAAGCCGGCGTTGGTGACGAACGGCAGCGCGATCGCTACGCCCAGCAGCACGCCCGCCAGTGGAGGTCCGACGAACTGGTTCAGGACGGTCTCCGCACCCCACATCCGCCCATTGGCCTTCTCCAGCTGGCTCTTGTGCACTATCGACGGCATGAGCGTTTGCGCGGTGTTGTCCCGGACGACCTCCGCCGAGCCCAGCAGCAGAGCGGCCACGTAGAGCAAGCCGAGCAGCACGATCGCATTCGCCGGTGCCGCGGCCTCGCCGGACGCGAGGCCTTCCGGCGTCGGGAGCCCGTCCTGGTTCAACGCGACGATGACAGCGAATGCGGCGAGGACGGTGAACCGGGCGACGTCCATCCACGCCACCAGCAAGCGCCGGTCGAACCGGTCGGTGATCACTCCGGCCGGCAGCGTGAACAACAGCCACGGCAGTCGTTCCATCAGCGCGATGAGTGCGATCAACGTCGCGTCCCGCGTCAGCGACGACGCCAACCAGACGACGGCGACGAGCATGATTCCGTCGGCGAGCTGGGCGCACATCTGCGCGGTGAACAGCTTGCGGTAGTTCGCGCCGAGCCGACGGGGCGCCTCGGTCGTTCCGGCGGTAGCCGTCACTCGTCCTCCTCAGGCGTGGGCAGGGGCGCCAGGTTGGTGGGATACAAGGCGACAACCATCGCGTACGTGGTGTCGCCGCCGCGGGGTTCGTTGGCGAACTCCATCAGCACGTCTTGGATCCGCACACCCCACGCGTCGGCCCGGTCATCCGGTATACGCACATACCGCCGGTTCGCCATGACCTCTCGGTCCGGATCTGTCGCCGCCGCCTCCGCGGCTGCGATCTCCTCGGCGGCAGCGTTCAGGATCCGCGTCGACTCCGACGAAGCCTCGCCGATCTTGTGGAACAGGAACACGCGCGCCGTCCGCCCGTAGTACTTCGCCTCGAGCGCGCGGACGCGCTTCGTGCGCACCACCTTCACCAGCCCGGCGTCGGCGAGCACGTTCAAATGGTGGCCGACCGTGCCTTTCGGCTTGCCGAGCGCCTCGGCCAGCTCGGACGTTGTCGCCGCACGCTCCAGGAGCAGGCTGACGATCTCGGTTCGAGTCTCCTCGAACAGTGCCTTGTACTGCGTCGGCTCGGTGAGCTCGAGGACATCGTCCAGCTCATAGTCCGGAGCATTCGGATGCTCAGGCAGCGTGTAGGACGGAGGATTATGGTCGGCCATTCCCGTATGGTCGGCCAATCCCGACCATTTGTCAAGATCTACCCACAGAGGGTCCTTGTTGTGAGGGGACGAAGCCCGGTTTCCCTGCGGGTCGACCAAGTGCGGTGACATCATCAACTCGGAGGATCTGCCTGGTGCTCGTGGAACCGCCTCGCCATGCGGGTCGGCAGCACTGAGGTGTTCCGGGCCGCGAACCGGACGTTGCCGGCCGCGGTGACCGAGTTGGGACGGTGAAAGACATGTTGTGCGTGGTGACCGGCGCCAGCGGCTACATCGGCGGGCGACTGGTCCCGCAGCTGTTGAACGCCGGGCACCGGGTTCGGTGCGTTGTACGCAACCCGAACAAGCTCCGTGACGTGCCGTGGCGCGAGCAGGTCGAGGTGGTCAGTGCCGACCTCCTGAACGCGGACAGCCTCGAGCCCGCGCTCAAGGGCGGCGACGTGCTCTACTATCTGGTGCACTCACTATCGACCTCCGGCTTCGCCGAGGTTGACCGGCGCGCCGCCACGAACACCGCCGAGGCCGCCAACGCGGCCGGGATCGGCCGCATCATTTACCTCGGCGGTTTGCATCCTGACGAACCAGGCGAACTCTCCAAGCATCTGGGCTCACGGGCCGAAGTCGGTGAGATCCTCATGCGCAGCGGGGTGCCGACGATCGTGCTGCAAGCGGCCGTCATCATCGGCTCCGGATCCGCCAGCTTCGAGATGCTGCGGTACCTGACCGAGCGACTGCCGGTGATGGTGACGCCACGCTGGGTCCGCAACAGGGTCCAACCGCTCGCGGTGCGCGACGTCCTGCACTATCTGGTACGCGCCATCGACCTGCCCGGCGAACTCAACCGCAGCTTCGACATCGGCGGGCCGGAGATCCTCACCTACGCGGAGATGATGCACCGCTACGCCAGGGTGGCGGGGCTGCCGCGCCGGCGAATGCTGCCGGTCGGAGTCCTCTCGCCGAAGCTGAGTTCGCACTGGATCAACATCGTGACCCCGGTGCCGAGGCGGATCGGGGCGCCGCTGATCGAGTCGCTGATACACGAAGCGGTGTGCAGCGAGAACGACATCGCCACCTATATCGACGAGCCCGAGGGCGGCTTGACCGGCTACGACGAGGCAGTTCGGCTCGCGCTGGTCAAGACTCGCAACGCCGCGGTGGAGACGCGCTGGTCGGACGCCTCCCCGGCCGAGGCACCGTCCGATCCGCTGCCCTCGGACCCGCAGTGGGCTGGGGGAAGCGCCTACACCGATGTCCGGGAACGGGAGACCGCCGTGCCCCCAACAGGGGTGTGGCCGGTCATCGAAGGGATCGGCGGGCCGAAGGGTTGGTACTCCTTCCCGCTGGCCTGGGCCGCGCGCGGCTGGGCCGATCGCCTGATCGGCGGGGTGGGGCTACGCCGCGGGCGGCGCGACGCCGACCGGTTGCGGGTCGGCGAGGCCCTGGACTGGTGGCGGGTCGAAGAGCTGGAGGAAGGCCATCTGCTGCGGTTGCGCGCCGAGATGAAAGTCCCGGGCCTGGCATGGCTGGAACTGTCGGTGGAGCCGCGCTCCGGCGGAGGATCCGTTTACCGACAACGTGCCATCTTCGTTCCTCGCGGGCTGGCGGGCCACGTGTACTGGTGGGCGGTGGCGCCGTTTCACGGGCTGGTCTTCGGTGGTATGGCGCGCAATATCGTGCGTGCCGCCGAGCACGGCGAACGGCCGGCGGCCACGGACCACCGCCGGCATTGAGGCCGCCGTTCCATGCCGTCATCCGCGCGAGCCGTCAGGCAAGTCGCCCGGGGCTGCGCTAATGGACCAGCGGCGTCCGGCCGGTGCGCTCGACGGCCTCGTGCAGGTGAGCGCGCAAATGCTCGCCGAGGTCTGCGGCGTAGCTGCGCACCACGCGCCGCCGCCGCGGGAACCCGACCGGCTCGGTGTAGATCGGCTGCCCGAAGACGATGTCTATCCGGCTGCGCAGCGGTGCGGTACGCGCGCCCGACTGCGCCATGTGACGCGCACCTAGCGTCGCCACCGGAATGATCGGCGCGCCGGTGCACAGCGCGAGGTAGGCCACACCCGGCTTGATTGTCTCGAACACGCCGGCTCCACGCGTTCCCTCGGGATAGACCGCCAGGACGTCGCCGCGTTCCAGCACGACCAGGCTCGACTTCACCGCAGCGGGGTCGTAGGCGAACCGATCCACCGGGATCTGCCCGAACCACTTCAGCACCGGGCCGAGCGTGCCGGTGAACATCTCCTCTTTGGTCAGCGCATAGACCGCGCGCCCGGTCAGCGCGAACAGCAGCGGGCCGTCCAGCATGCTCGTATGGTTACTGGCCAGAATGACCGGGCCGGAGGACGGCACATAATCGCGTCCGCGCACCTGCACCCGGTAGGCCGTTCGCATCACAGCCGGTCCTATCAAATGCAGCGCCCGGCCGGGCCAGCGGCGCGGTCCGGCCTCGGTGCTCCAGTACCGATCAAGGCTCATGTCCCACCCATCATGACCACGTTAAGCGGGCAGTCCCCGCCCAAAGCATGCCTGCAGACCAGGTAAAGCGCCAACAGACCGCCCATCGGCCTACGGCCTCGGTCTTCCGGCGATCGCGGCGACACCCGCGGCGTACGATTGCGGACTCAGTGAGCCGAACAGCAGCCGCTGCACGATGTAGCCGATGGAGCCACCCATCAGCACCGGGACAACCTCGCGCGGCACCGCATCGCCCGGGACCAGTCCGTACTTCTGCTGGCGCTCGACGAGCTCGGCGACGGTAGCCGCGATTTCCCGGTACTGGCCGGCCAGTACCTCAGCGAGCTTCGGGTTGCGTAGCGCTTCGGACCACACCTGCGGCGCGAGCCGGCCGTAGCCCGCTGGGCCGAATGCCATGTCGTCCACCCTCGTCAACACTTGATGGACGAACTCCTCAGCGCTCGGCGGCGGATCCTGGGCGGCAAGCGGCGCGATGATGTCCGAAAGCTGGCCGATCACCAGCTCGGCGATTGCGACGATCAGCTCGTCCTTGCTCTTGAAGTAGCCGTACACCGCGCCCGACGACAGCCCTGCCTCGTCGAAGATGTCGATCATCGACGTCTGGTGGAAGCCGTCCCGGCTGAAACAACGCCGGGCGGCTTCCAGGATCTGCTCGCGGCGCTCGGCTCGGTGTTCATCGGTGACACGTGGCATCTCCAAACAATAAAAAGAACGTTCGTTCTTGACAAGCGGAGGAGGGAGGGCGATGCTAACTACAACAGAACGAACGTTCTTTTTGGAGGATTCTCGTGATGGCGCATTTATCCGCCGCCGGCCGCCCACCGTCCGCTCGGCTCGTCATCGGGCTGATCGCCGGCATCGCCACCTTCCAAGCGCTCATGCTGCTCGCCTTCGCGTGGCCCGCTACCGAGTCGGGTCCCCGCGAGGTGCCGATCGCCGTTGCCGGCCCCGAACAGGTCATCGCTCAACTGGAACAAGGCCTCGCGAATGCGCCGGGTGCGGACGACGGTACGCCCGCCTTCGATGTCACTGTCGTCGCCGACGAGGCGGCGGCCACCGACGCGATCCACGACCGCGATGTCTACGGCGCGCTCGTCGTGTCGCCCGAAGGCGGCCGGCTGCTGGTGGCCAGTGGCGGCGGGCCGGCTGTGGCACGAATGCTGCAGAACGCCGCGTCCGCTGCCATCCCGGACGATGTACCGCTCGAGGTACGGGACGTCGTCCCGCCCACGGAGGACGACCCGAGCGGCTCCGGGCTCGCGACCGGCGTGCTTCCGCTCGTGCTGACCAGTGCGGCCGGTGGCCTGGTCGCCGGTCTTGCGCTGCGGCGGACCGGCCACCGGCTCGCCTCCGTGGCCGGGTTGGCCGTCGTGGCCGGGTTCGTCGCCGCGGCACTCGTCCAGCCCGTGCTCGGCATCACCGACGGCTCGTACTGGGCGCTCGCCGGAACGATCGCATTGATCGTAGGTGCGATCTCGGCAATCGTGGCCGGGCTGGGGGCAGTGTTCGGAGTCGCCGGCGCCGGGCTCGGCATGGCCCTGATGGTGCTGCTCGGCAATCCCCTGTCGGCCGCCGTCAGCGCGCCGGAGATGCTGCCGCAGCCATGGGGCGCCCTCGGGCAGCTCATGCCACCCGGGGCCGGCGTCACGGCGGTTCGCTCGGTCGGGTTCTTCGACGGTGCCGCTGCCGGGACGCCGCTGCTCGTCCTGGGTATATGGCTCGCCGCCGGCCTTGCGCTCGTCCTCACGGGCGCGCTCCGCAAGCCCGACGCCGGCGCGAGCGAAGCTATCGTTGCTCACCATGGCGAGCCGGCGGTCCGATCCAGCTAAGGCGCTTTCCGCGTATGTCGATGGGCTGCGCACGCTCGGCGACTGGCTGACGACCGTCCCGGCCGACGGTTGGATGCGGCCGAGCGTGCTGCCCGGCTGGACGGTCGCCGAGCTCGCCGCGCACATGCTGCTCGTCGCGGACGGGGTCACGACCATTGCCCGGGCCGGAAAGGGGACGGTGCCGCTTTGCCCAGCGGACTACATGGCCCGCTACTCGGCGATCGCCGGCGATATCGACGCGAATACCCGCGCGGCGGTGCCGCCACGGATCGGCGACGCCACCGGCGCGCAGTTGTCCAGCGCCATCGGTGTGAAGCTCGACCAGGGCGTGGAGATCATCGCGGCATGGTCCCCCGATACGGTCGTCCAGGGCGGTCGTGGTCCGATCCGGCTCGCCGACTATCTCGCGACCCGGGCGGTCGAGGTCGCCGTCCACGCCGACGATCTCGCGCGGAGCGTGCCGGACGTGGCCGCGCCACAGTTGCCGCGCGACTGCGTGCGACTCGCCGTCCGGACGCTGCTCGATGCTCTGGCCGCCAAGGCGCCTGGGCGTACGGTCGAGGTCCGGGTTCCGCCGATCGGTGCCGTCCAGTGCGTCGAAGGTCCGCGTCACACCCGCGGTACACCGTCCAATGTGATCGAGATGAACGCAACGACGTGGCTCCGGCTCGCGGGCGGCCGCGTCACGTGGCGGGCCGCCGTCGAGTCCGGCGACGTCAGCGCCAGCGGCGGCCGCGCCGACCTCACCCCCTGGCTTCCCCTCCTCTAAAGAATGATCACGTTAGGCTGCCACGCCCCGGCCAAACGTCGCCTGTAAGCCGCGCAAGCCCCGCACAAGCCGAGCATCGGATCACTTCGGGGCATACGCGCGAAGAAACGCCCGCACGCCGCTCTCGGCACGCTCGTGAGCTACCGCGGCAGCTCCCGGACCAAGCTCGGCCTCGAACATCCCCCGGTCAAGGGAGGCCCCGATGGTCAGGAAGGCGAAGTGCTCACCCGCGCGCTCCGCGTCCGGTGCGTGAAGGGCACCGGCTGCGTGGAGACGCGCGATCGTTTTGGCAAGCGTGCGCATGACCAGGCCCGGAGCCCGCTCGTAGTAGTCGACTGCGAGATCAGGAAAGCGTCCTACCTCCGAGAGCAGAAGTCGTCGAATCGGTATCACTCGTCCGCCGACGATCGAGTCGGCCAAGTCTCGCCCCAAAGCGATCAGAGTCCCCTCGACGTCGCCGTCGTCCACGTCGGCCGGCACGTTCGCCAACCGGGCCGCGTATGACTCGGCGATCTCCGTAGCCTGCGCCAGGACCGCACGGAACAACGCCTCCTTGTCCCCGTACACGTTGTAGACCGTCCGTCTCGCGACCCCTGCGGCCGCGGCGACATCGTCGATGCTGGTGCCTTCATACCCGTTGGTCAGGAACACCTCGGTCGCACCCGACACGATCGCCGCTCGCGACCGGGCAATTCGGGGATCCTCCGCAGTAGCAGTGTCGTGCCGGGTCATCGTCGCTCCGATCGCCTATTGCACTGTCGCGTATATTAATGCACTATCTAGTGCAACTTACTCGGACACCAGGAAGGTAAGGCAGCATGTCCACCTCCAACCCCAGTCCTCCGGCACACTCGGGTTTCGACCGTGGCGCCGCAGTGACGCGTTCCCTACTCGGATGGGGCATCGTCGCCGGTCCCTTCTACCTGATCATCGGACTTGCTCAAGCACTCACGCGCGACGGTTTCGAGTTGTCCGAGTACCCCTTGAGCCTGCTGATGCTCGGCGACTTCGGCTGGATCCAGGTCGTGAACCTGGCGCTGACCGGCCTTATGGTGCTTGCGGCAGCCGTCGGCTTCGGCCGTGTCATGCACAAGCGCCGGGTGGCCGTTCCCTTGGGAATCTACGGCGTGTGCATGCTGGTCAGCGCGGCCTTCCCGCCCGATCCGATGGACGGTTTCCCGCCCGGTAGCCAGGCGCCGGACACCATCTCGACAACCGGGTTGGTCCACTTCGGCGCCGGCACCGTGGGTTTCATCGCGCTCGCCGTGGCCGCTGCGCTCGCGGCTCGGTGGTTCGTCGGCCAAGACGACAGCGGAACGGCCCGGCTGTCGTACGCGGCGGCCGCAGTCATCGTCGTCGGATTCGTCGGCGGTGGTGCGCTGGCCAATAGCGCCGCCGGCGTCGCGGCCCTGTGGATTGTCGTCGTGGTCGGCTTTGCCTGGCTGCTTGTAGCGTCGCTACGGGCGTACCATATCGCTCCCCACCCGGACGGTCGCTGAGTTAGATCACCGGCTACCCGATCCCGGGCATGCCGAGTCCGTTACATTGGGCGGCTGTGACAGACCTACGAAGCAAAGCCTCCGCGGCGTTCGAACGGAGCCGCGCCGATCTCGAGAACCTCGTCCGGATCGCCAGTGTCAGCGCCGACCCGCATGCCCGGGACGGCGTGCAGGCCAGTGCGGACGCCGTCGCCGACCTCGCCCGGGATGCGGGTGCGGCCAAGGTCCAGGTGCTCACCGTCCCCGGCGGAGCTCCGGCCGTCGTCGCGCACTGGCCCGCGCCCGAGGGCAAGCCGACCGTTCTGCTGTACGCGCACCACGACGTCCAGCCGACCGGCGACCTCGCCGACTGGACGAGCCCGCCGTTCGAGCCGACCGTACGGGACGGCCGGCTCTACGGGCGCGGAGCGGCGGACGACAAGGCCGGGGTGATCGCACACATCACGGCGCTCCGCGCGTTCGACGGCCGGCCGCCGGTCGGCGTCACCCTCTTCGTCGAGGGCGAGGAGGAGATCGGGTCACCGACGTTCCTGGCGTTCCTCGAAACCTATCGGGACGAACTCGCGGCCGATGTCATCGTCGTCGCCGACTCGGTGAACTGGACGATCGACACTCCGGCCCTGACCACCAGCCTCCGTGGCCTCGCGGATTGCGACGTCACGGTATCGGTGCTCGACCACGCAGTCCACTCGGGAATGTTCGGCGGACCTGTTCTGGACGCACTGACCTCGTTGTGCCGATTGATCGCGACGTTGCATACCGAGAATGGGGACGTCGCCGTGCAAGGACTCGTCCAGCGAAAGGCGGCGGACGTCGAGTTCCCGGAAGATGCCTACCGGGAAGCGGCCGGCGTGCTGGACGGTGTCTCACTCGTCGGCACCGGATCGCTCGCCGACCGGATGTGGACCAAGCCGGCGATCTCCGTCCTCGGCCTGGACACCACTCGCACGACCGAAGCGGCCAACGTCCTGATCCACACCGCCAAAGCGAAGATCAGCATGCGGCTCGCACCGGGTCAGGATCCGGCTGCGGCGATGGCCGCACTCAGATCACACCTCGAGGCGAATGCGCCGTTCGGGGCCCAGGTCAAGGTCACCGAGGGTGCGCACGGCGCGCCGTGCGAGTTGGACACGTCAGGTCCGGGCTATGCGGCGGCCCGCGCCGCGTTCACCGAGGCGTTCGGCGAAGCGCCGGTCGAGGTCGGGCTCGGTGGCTCGATACCGTTCATCGCCGAGTTCGCCGAGATGTTCCCGTCCGCCAGCGTTCTCGTCACCGGAGTCGAGGACCCCGACTCCCGGGCGCACGGCGTTGACGAGAGCCTGCACCTCGGACAGTTCGAGAAGGTCTGCCTCGCCGAGACGCTGCTGCTCGACCGCCTCGCGGGCTGACTTCACGCGGCGATTCCGTGCGTTGCTGGGTCTACGGGGTGGGTAAGGCCGGGGATCGGGTGCCAAACATGGTCATTCTTGTTGGGTGATGCGTTTGAACTCGCGGCGGCTCACCGACACGTAGCGCTCGTTGCCACCGATCTCGACCTGCGGGCCCTCGGTGATCGCATCACCGTGTTCGTCGACCCGCACGACCATCGTCGCCTTGGAGCCGGTGTGGCAAATCGTCTTGATCTCGGTCAAGGTGTCGGCCCAGGCCAGCAGGTACTTGCTGCCGTCGAACAGTTCGCCGCGGAAGTCGGTGCGCAGCCCATAGGCCAGCACCGGGATGCCGAGCGCGTCGACCACGTCGGTGAGCTGCCACACCTGCTGCTTGGTCAGGAACTGCGCCTCGTCGACGAGTACACAGTGCAGCGGCCCCCGCTCGGCGACATCCGCCCGCACCATCTCGACCAGGTCGTCGGACGCCGTGAACTCCTGCCCAGTGGCCGTCAGACCGATCCGCGATGCCACCACACCCTCACCCTCGCGCGAGTCCAGCTTCGGCTTGCAGATCAGCGTGCGCATGCCGCGCTCCGCGTAGTTGTAAGCACTCTGCAGCAGGGTCGTAGTCTTGCCCGCGTTCATCGCCGAGTAGTAGAAGTACAGCTTGGCCATCCATGCGCTCCATCCGGACGTCTTCCACCACACAGCATCACTCATGCTGCTAGCGATCAGGTGACCAACCCACACGGAACGGCGGCGGATTCTCACCTGATCGCGCCCAGGCCGGCCCAGCGCCCCCGGCGGTGCGCACGTCGAGCCGCTTCACCCCTTACACTTGTGGCGTGGCGCGGGGTGACGGACGACTCACGCACGAGGTTGATCCGAACGAAAAGAGCCCGCAGGATGCCTGCGGGATCTTCGGCGTATGGGCACCTGGCGAGGAAGTCGCCAAGCTCACCTATTTCGGGCTCTACGCATTGCAGCATCGAGGCCAGGAGTCGGCCGGCATCGCAGTCGGCAACGGCCGGCAGATCCTCGTCTACAAGGACATGGGCCTGGTCAGCCAGGTGTTCAACGAGGCGACGCTCAACACGCTGACCGGACACGTCGCCGTCGGCCACACGAGGTACTCAACGACCGGTGGGAGCCGCTGGGAGAACGCTCAGCCAGCGCTGGGTGCCACCGGCCCCGGCACGGTGGCGCTCGCACACAACGGCAACCTCACCAACTCCGTCGAACTGGCCGCGGTCGTTCGGGAGCGATGCGAGGCGGCCAGGGGTGAGCTGCGCAACGGCAATACGTCCGATACCGCACTGGTTACCGCGCTGCTCGGCGCAGACTCGGACGTCACTCTCGAGCAGGCCGCGGTCAACGTGCTGCCAGAGCTGCGCGGCGCGTTCTCGCTGATCTTCTCCGACGAGTCCGCGCTCTACGCGGCCCGCGACCCGCAAGGGATCCGCCCGCTCGTGCTCGGCCGGCTCGAGCGCGGCTGGGTGGTCGCGAGTGAGACCGCCGCGCTCGACATCGTCGGTGCCGCGTTCGTCCGGGAGGTGGAGCCCGGCGAGCTGATCGCAATCGACGAAGACGGGCTGCGTAGTCGCCGCTTCGCCGACGCCAGCCCGAAGGGTTGCCTGTTCGAGTTCGTCTACCTCGCTCGCCCGGACACGAGAATCTCGGGACGGTCGATCCACGAGACCCGGGTGGAGGTTGGGCGCCAGCTCGCGCGCGAGCATCCGGCGGACGCCGACCTGGTCATTCCCGTTCCGGAGTCCGGGACGCCCGCCGCCGTCGGATATGCCGACGAGTCCGGCATCCCATACGGAATCGGCCTGGTGAAGAACTCCTACGTGGGACGCACGTTCATCCAGCCGTCCCAGACGATCCGGCAGCTCGGTATCCGGCTCAAGCTCAACCCGCTTCGCGAGATCGTCGGCGGACGGCGGCTCGTCGTGGTCGACGACACAATCGTGCGGGGCAACACCCAGCGGGCGCTTGTCCGGATGCTGCGTGAGGCCGGTGCCGCCGAAGTGCACATCCGCATCTCCAGCCCACCGGTCAGATGGCCGTGCTTCTACGGCATCGACTTCGCCTCCCGCGCCGAGCTGATCGCCAACGGGCTGTCCACCGACGAGGTCCGCCGATCGATCGGCGCGGACTCGCTCGGTCATGTCTCGCTCGACGGCCTGGTGGAGGCGACGACCGTGCCGAAGAGCCAGCTGTGCCGAGCCTGTTTCGACGGCGAGTACCCGGTCGAGCTCCCGGACGACGCCCGGCTCGGCAAGAACATCCTGGAGCAGCCCACACTGCCCCTTGGCGACCCGAGCGACGGCCTCGACGCACTGGTCGGCGGCGCGGGCGCAACCGACGCCCTCTCCCGTCCCTGACGTCGGCCGAGATCGGAATCGCGCACAGCTATCCGGCGGCGCGGTCCAGGAGGGTCCGTGCCGTCGAGCGGGCCACATCGAGTGCGTCCGGTTGGCCACCGACGGTTCGGGCGACGGTAGCTCCCTCGTGCACGAGCGTGAGCTGTCTGCCCAGCGGCGCCGCCGGCTCGAATCCGGCTTCGTCGACGAGCTGTGTGTAGAGGTCAAGAACCCAATGCTTCTCCGCTCTGATCACTGGAAGTGCCGGATGGTCCGCGTCGGTGATCTCGGCGTGTGCGTTGACGAAGCCGCAGCCGCGGTCGTAGTGGTCCATCCACGCTTCAAGAGCGTCGAACACGGCGAGCACGCGCTTCAGGCCCGGCTCGGGGGCGTTCCGGGCGAGATGGTCGAGAACGAACGCCTGCCAGCGCTGAGCCCGCCGTTGCAGGTAGAGCGCGACCAGCGCATCCTTCGATCCGAACCGATCGTAGAGCGTCTTCTTGGTGGTGCCTGCGGTGTCGGCGATCAGGTCCACCCCGACGGCATGGATGCCACGCCGGTAGAACAGGTCGCTCGCCGCGTCGAGTAGACGGCGCCCGGCCGGCGTGAGCCTGGCTCCGACGTCATCCGACACGTTCGGCATCGGCCCTCCTTCATCGTGGTGTACTGACAGTATACTAACCGGTATGGTTACCTAGCCGTATGCGGACCATATCCACTCCTCATGTCGCCTCTGCCGGGCTGGTCGTCATGTGGAGTTCCGGTTTCGTCGGCGCACGGCTCGGCACCGACGCCGGATCCGCCGACACGCTCCTGGCCTGGCGATTTCTGTTGGCGGCCGCCGTCCTGGTCGGTTGGCTCGCGATCCGAGGTGGGTGGGTTCCTCGCGGCTCCGGTGTGCGTCACGCGACGGTCGGGCTGCTGACTCAGTGCGGCTACCTCGGCGGCATCGTGACCGGCGTCGGGATGGGCGTTCCGGCCGGAACCGCCGCCCTGATCGCGGCGCTGCAACCACCCCTCGTCGGCGCTCTCGCCGGACGCGTGCTCGGCGAGCCGGTCAGCCGACGGCAATGGTCGGGCGTCTGGCTCGGCCTAGCGGGCGTGGCCATCGTGGTCGCCGACGACATCGGGCGCGGCACGGCCCAGGCAGCCGCCTACTTGTTGCCGGTCGCCGGCATGGCCGCTCTCTCGGCCGGCACGCTGCTGGAGCGGCGCTGGCGGTCGCCGGGCACAATCGTCGAGACTCTCACCGTGCATTGCCTTGCCGGTGTGATCTTCTTCGGCGGACTCGCAGCCCTCAACGATCGCGTCCTGCCCCCGCCCGACGGCGGCTTCTGGCTTGCGGTCGCCTGGATCGTCGTGCTCTCGCACTTCGGCGGCTACGGGTTCTACCTGGCCGTACTGCGGCACGGTGGCGCGACCAAGGTCAGCACCCTGCTCTATCTGACCCCGCCGGCGACCATGCTGTGGGCGTTCGTCATGTTCGGCGATCAAGTGACCATCGCCGGGCTCGCCGGGCTCGCCGCGTGTGCCGTCGCCGTTTGGCTCGTGCTCCACCGCGCCCACCAGAGCGTTGCGCGGCGTGTACCCGCGATATGACGCCTACAATCCGCGTTAAGCCGGGGAGTACCGGCTTAACGTGGTCATTCTGCGTTTCGCCACTCTCGGTATGCTGCTCGCTGTGGCCAGTGACGAGTCGGCGACGTACGCCGCGGCCGGCGTGGACATCGAGGCTGGTGATCGCGCCGTCGCGCTTATGAAGGAGTGGGTCGCCAAGACGCAGCGGTCCGAGGTCGTGGGCGGGCTCGGCGGCTTCGCCGGACTCTTCGATGCGAGCGCACTCCGGAACTACCGTCGCCCGCTCCTCGCCACCAGCACCGACGGGGTCGGTACCAAGGTCGCAATCGCGCAGCGGATGGACGTACACGACACCGTCGGTATCGACCTGGTCGCGATGGTGGTCGACGATATCGTCGTGTGCGGGGCCGAGCCGCTGTTCCTGACCGACTACATCGCCTGCGGCAAGGTGGTGCCGGACCGGATCGCGGCGATCGTCAAAGGCATCGCAACCGGGTGCGCGGATGCGGGATGCGCACTCATCGGAGGCGAGACCGCCGAGCATCCGGGCCTGCTCGAACCGGACGAGTACGATCTGGCCGGTGCCGTGACCGGCGTCGTCGAAGCCGACGCGCTTCTCGGGCCTGATCGCGTTCAAGCTGGAGACGCCATAATCGCGATGCGCTCGAGCGGCCTGCACTCCAACGGCTACTCGCTCGTCCGGCATGTTCTGTTCGACAGGTTGGGATGGGACGTCGACCGGCACATTCCCGAACTCGGGCACACCTTGGGCGAGGAACTACTGATCCCGACCCGGATCTACGCTCGTGCCTGCCTCGACCTCATCAAGTCCGTCGAGGTGCACGGCTTCGCGCACATCACCGGCGGTGGGCTCGCTGCGAACCTCGCTCGTGTCCTCCCACCTGGGCTTGATGCCACGGTCGACCGATCGAGCTGGTCACCACAACCTGTGTTCGGAGTCATAGCCGGGGCAGGTTCGCTGGATCAGGGCGAACTCGAGCACGCCCTGAACATGGGCGTTGGAATGACGGCTACCATCCGGTCCGAGGACGCCGATCGCACCATCGAGCGGCTCGCCGACTACGGCATCGAATCGTGGCCGGTCGGCGAGGTACACGCCGGTGATGGCGCTGTGCGGATGCGCGGAGACTACGCCGACTAGCGGGCAGGCGTCAGCGCTCGTGGGCGTTGTCCCGCTCGTACTCGGCGTACGGGTCGTCGTACTCGTCGCCACCGTCGTCCGACTGACCAGTCTTGCCACCGGCGAGTTCGCGCTCAAGCGCGTCAAAGTCGGTGTCAAAGGTCTGGTACTTCAGCTGACGGGCGACCTTCGTCTGCTTGGCCTTGGCCCGGCCGCGCCCCATAGGGTCGACCTCCTCGCGCACAACTCCAGGGCGACCAGTCGTGGACGCCCTCGGGTTACCTTCGGTGACATCTACTCGTAGTGATAACGGTACATGCTCGACAGGTGTTCCGCCGTATCCACCCCTCTCGATTTCGGTCTCGGGCGACTGATCCGTGCCCACTGCGACCCGATTCGCGTACCTTGATACGATTGTGCCAAGAACCTGCTTTTCATCCGCCATGTCAGAGTGCGTCCGGCCAACGCGCGAGGTGCCTGGAGACCTGCGCGGTAGTCAGATGGGGACGCGGATATTCCGCAGTCTGCTGATCTCGGACATGCGTCGCTCCGCAAGGCGGTCGGCGGCCACCGCGGGCGGGACGCCGTCCTCGGCGGCTTGGGTGAAGATCCGCTTCGTCACGTCGAAGATGTGCGTCGCCTTGCCTTTGGCTCGTTCGAAGGAGAAGCCTTCGAGCTCGTCGGCGACCTGGATCACGCCGCCTGAGTTCACGACGTAGTCCGGTGCATAGAGGATCCCGCGGTCAGCCAGCATCTTCTCGACACCCGGATGCGCGAGCTGGTTGTTCGCCCCACCGCATACCGCCGTCGCCCGGAGTGCGTCGACCGTGTCGTCGTCCAGTGCGCCGCCGAGCGCACACGGTGCGTAGATGTCGATGTCGGACCGGATCAGTGCGTCGGTGTCATCGACGACCTGGACGTCCGGGTGCTGCGTGCGCAGCCGGTCCACCGCCTCGGCGGAGATATCGGTGACGACGACCGCCGCTCCGTCCTCCAGCAGCAATTCGGCCAGCTTTGCTCCGACTTTGCCAACACCTGCGACGCCGACGGTCCTGCCACGCAGGCTCGACGATCCCCACAGGTGCTCTCCACACGCGCGCATGCCTTGGAACACGCCGAACGACGTGAGGACGCTGGAATCCCCGGCGCCGCCGGCAGCGGGCGAGCGTCCGGTCACCCACCGCGACTCGCGGGCGACGACGTCCATGTCCGTGACATACGTGCCAACGTCGCACGCGGTGATGTACCGACCGCCCAGCGACTCGACGAAGCGACCGTAGGCACGCAACAACGCCTCGGACTTGTCGGTCTCCGGATCGCCGATTATCACAGCCTTACCACCGCCGAGGTCGAGCCCGGCGAGCGCATTCTTGTAGGCCATGCTTCTGGACAGATCCAGCACGTCGGCGAGCGCATCGTCCTCGGACTCGTACGGATAGAACCGGGTACCGCCGAGGGCGGGGCCGAGCGCGGTGGAGTAGATCCCGATGATCGCTCGGAGGCCCGAGCGCTCGTCCTGACAGAAGACCACTTGCTCGTGCCCGGCCGGCGAGTCATGCCTGCCGAACACCCGTACTGCAGTCGACGTATCGGTCACGGTGGTGACCCTTTCATGTCGGTAGCCCGCGTGTCATGGATCGCACGACAACATCGGGGCAGATCGGTTGTCTGGCTCCACCATAAGCGATGCCGAACGTGACGCATGTGACTCGGGTTTGCTTGCGGTGCGCAATGTGCAGAGTCCGGCTAGGGTGCCGATGTCCCGGCGAGCAAGCCCCACAGACACGATCTTGTAATGATTTGGGTTGGACTCGCGGCATACGTCTTTGTTGCGTAGACTTGGTGGTGGAGATGGGGGAGTGGTCCGAATGGCCCCTCACACAAATTGGCGATTCGACTGACTGTCCTTCTCTGGGTAGGTGGAATATCCGTGTGACGGGGTAGACGCTCCGCCACTCTCACTGGGAGGTGTTCGATGGCGACGAGGACTCAAGACGCCGAGCCCCTCCTCACGCCTGCTGAAGTGGCTGCGATGTTCCGGGTAGACCCGAAGACGGTCACCCGTTGGGCGAAGGCTGGAAAGCTGACCTCAATCAGGACTCTCGGGGGACACCGCCGCTATCGGGAATCCGAGGTGCGAGCACTGCTTGCGGGGCAGATCCCGCAACAGCGTGATTCGGAGCTCGAGTAGTAGGAGTGAGGAGTTCCTGATCCCGGGGTAACCGGTTGTCAGGAGGTTCGACTCCGCAGTCGGTACGGCCAGCGTGCGTGATGACGCGGACGCTGGCCGTTACTTTGCTCTCGTCGTGAGTGTCGGCGGATCGGACGCAGCTGCAGGTGAGAACGCCGGCTCATAATGGGCCCTGGCGGAGGATCGCAACGAGCACGCGTAATCCGACGGTCAACCTCTCATGTGAGCCGGGCCGATGGAGTTGGCAGCGACATAGCCGGAGACGTCGATGCCGGTCAGAGCCGACATCGACGCTTTCTGGACTGAGTGGACAGGGGCGGGATCGATCCGCCGACCTTCCGCTTTTCAGGCGGACGCTCTTCCGACTGAGCTACCTGTCCGGGCGCACCGAGTCTAGCGGACGGTCGGCACTCGTTCGAAATCAGGCACCGGAGATCATCCAGCCTTGCTCGGCTTGTACCTGCATTGCGGCGCCTACGGTCCGCGTCAAGCCGGGGAGTGGCGGCTTAACGCGATCATTCTCATTGGCGGGTGCGCTGGTTCAGCCGGTCAAGGTAACGGTTGTATTCGGCCAGCGCCGCGTCATCGCTGCCGGACTCACGACGATCGAAGCGTCGCGCCTCGCGCTCATCGGATCGCGACCACTGATAGACCAGCACGATGAATACGAGCAAGCCGGGGATCTCGCCGAAACCCCAGCTGATCTGACCGGCCAGTTGTTGGTCGGCCAGCGCGTCGGGCAGCCAGGTGATCTCGGTGGCGAGCTCGCGGTAGTAGTCGCCGGCGATCAGCCGTGCCGATTCCATCAGCGCCAGACCGAACAGAGCATGGAACACGAGTGCGCCGAACTGCAGTCCCATGCGGGCGAGGTAGTGCGGCCGGCGCGGCAGCGGGTCAATTCCGATCAGCACGTCGTAGAAGAGTAGGCCGGTGAGCAGGAAGTGCAGGCTCATCAGGGAGTGACCGGTGTGGTCGCGCATCGCGGCGCCGAAGAGCCCGGTGAAGTAGACCATGAACGGTCCGGTGACGAACAGCGCCAACGCAACCAGTGGATTGGTGATCACTCGTATGAAGCGGCTGTGCGTGATGGCGAGGATCCACTCGCGCGGCCCTCGCTCGCCGCGGCGGGCGGGGTGGAGTGCACGCAGTGCGAGCAGCACCGGGCCGCCGAGCACGAGCAATGGCGGCACGACCATCATCAGGATCATGTGCTGCACCATGTGCACCGACAGCATGGTCATGCCGTAGGTCATCAGTCCGGACAGCTGGGTGAACGCGAGAATCCCGACGCCGGCCATCCACGCCGCGGTCCGCCCGACCGGCCAGTGGACGCCGCGCCTGCGGAGCCGATGCAGGCCACCGGCGTACAGCAACACGGCGGCGACGCAGCCAAGCGCGAAGAGCGCGTCAGGGTAGAACTCCGTGAAGATCCGGCCGAACGTCGGCTCCGGCGGCGGCGCGTATCCGAGGAGCGCGCGCACCGGCGTGATGTTCGGCGGTTCCTCGGGTACCGGCGGCGGTGTGCGGGCGAGCGCCACCGCCAGTGCCATCGCCGCCCCCATGACGATGACCTCGATCGCCGCCAGACGGCGGAACGAGCCGCGCTTGCCGCGCGAGATATCCGGCAGCGTGCGCTGCCGGTGCCACCAGCCGAACCAGCCCAACGCGGTGAGCGCGAGCAGCTTGGCCAGCATCACCAGGCCGTACGACGTCGTGACGATGTCGGTGAGGGACGTCAACCGCAGCGATCCGTTGACCACGCCGCTGGTCCCGACCGCGACGAAGCACCCGAGAGCAAGCGCCGAGTACGTCCCCGCGACCTTCGGCAGGTCCCGGCCGCGTCCGGCCGCGTACCAGCTCAGCGCCACGAGGCCACCCACCCACAGCGCCATCGCGACGAGGTGGACGAACAGCGCGATGACGGCGCTGACGTGATAGTCGCCGGAGCCGGAGTGCCCGGCCAGCGCAGGTGGCACGAGCGTGGCCAGCGCCAGGCACAACACTGCGAGCGCGCCACCGCGGGTCAGGGTCAAGCGCGCCGCCGGCGCGATCGCGAAGGCCAGGACGATTACCGCCGCGTACGCCTGGCCCTGCACGATGCTCGACGTGTAGGTGAAGAACGCCTCCCCGCGCAGCGCCTCCGGCAGCGGCTGCCCGGAGAGGTCCGAGAGTGTCAGCAGATGGACGGCGATCGCCGACAGCACCCAGAACAGCGAGGAGATCGACGCGAGCCGCATCGCCACCAGTGCGTCCCGGCTCAGCTCTCCGTCGCCCCTTCGCGACGGCATGATCGCGGCTATCAGGATGAAGCCGACCGTCACCGTGCTCGACATGGTGAGTAACGCGCGGGCCACGGGCAGGCCCCACATCGTGCCCGCACCCGGTGTCGCCAGGCCGGGCACCGGACCCTCACTGCCTCCCCCGGCGACGAGCGCCACGATGAGTACGCCGAGCACGGTCAGCGCCGCCGCGGTCCCCCATCGCCCGATGCCCGGCACGCCGTCGACGTCGGTCGGGGCGCTCTTGGATTCGACCGTCCGGCTCATGGCTCGACCGGCGGTGCGTCGTCATCGCCGGCCGAGCCCGGCCGGCGCCGCATCAGCAGTACGGTCGCGATACCGAGGGCGGCGATGGCGGCCATCGTCGCCGCGACGGTCGCCACCGGTGTAGCGTCGTCGTCTTTCGCCGCGCCGTCCGCCGCAGTTCCACCCTCGGACGCATCACCCTTGGACGCCGCTGGTTCGTCCGGAGTGCCCTCGTCGGTAGCCGGCTCGCCAGCGGCGTTGCCTCCAGCAGATTCGACGGTGAACGCGATGACACCGGTGACCGGATGCGCGTCCGCGGAACCCGCCCGATAGCTGATGCGGTAGTCGCCGGCGGGCATGTCGGCCACAGGCTGGGTGATGATCGACCCGTCCACCTCGGGCGTGCCGTCCTCGTAGTGCGTCTCCTCGGCGTCAAGGACGGCTACCTGCGTGAAGTCGGGCTGCACCGCTTCGTCGAACTCCAGCACGACCTCATCAGGCGGCTCGGCGAGGACGGCGCCGTCCTCCGGATCACTGCTGACGAGCGAGGCATGTGCCGCGGCCTGGCCGGCGATCACGACACTGGCCGCCAGTGCGGCCAACACGCCGAGCCAGACTGCCTTGCGACGCACGCGGACTCCTTCGAAACTCGTCATCATGGTATTTCCGCCCTGTCGGCGAGGGACAATCGCGTGCCACTTCGGGCAGGCAGGCACCGCGGGCAGCGGGCCCGTGGCGGCCAGGTACGAGTAATCCCCGGCTTGGCGGTACTCGCTCAGCGTAGCGCCCCGTACGCAACGGCTGGGAAGGGGCAGCGTGCACCTTCCACCTGCATAGCGGGAGCGCCACGGAGCGCGGATCATGCGCGGGCTACGATCAGCCGGTGCCTGATGTTATTGATCTTCCCGCAAGCCGATTCGCCGCCCTCGTGGCACCCGCCATCGATCGTGCCTTCATCGGCGCGATGCACGCCGCCCGCGACAACGGTGGTCACGCCCTCGTGCTGGCATACGGCGGACGCGCCGCCGGCACGTTGATCGAACTACGCAATCCGCTTGCCGCCGGCCGCACCGTCGGCCACGAGATCACCGACGGACCCTATCGCTACCAGAACCCTGACGAGGTGATGCACAGCCTGCAGCACAGTGCGGAGCAGGGCCTGCTCACGCGCAACCGTGACGGACGCTTTGCCGCGACAGAACATGGCAGCGCATTCCTCAATGATCTCTACGCGCATCACTCGGCGGTGCTTGCCGAGCGCTGGGAGGAGGGACATAGCGCCCAGCTCAAACGGCTCATTCCGCTGACCGGGCGGGTCATGAAAGCGGCGGGTGACACCGGCGGCCAAGGGTGGGCGGTGTTCGCGCCGCCACATGAGCCGGCCGGCTCAACGCCTGGCACGATCCTGCTCAACCGGCTCTCCACGTTGCGTGCGCATCGGGCTGACGCGCACGCGGCGGCGTGGCAGGAGGCCGGGCTAACCGTCGGCGAGATCCTGGCCATGGAGCCGGGACCGGATCGGGATGCGATCGAAGACGACACCAACACTCGTGCCGGCGTGCCGTACGAATCGCTGACTCCGGACGAGCGGCTCACCCTGCTAGCCGATCTGGCTGCGCTCCCCTAGCCGACGGCCGGCGCACTGTTCCTGCGCCGCCACAGACGAGGGGTCCAGGCAATCGGGATGACCACGGCGACGGCGATCGGCGCGAGCAGAATCACCGCGCGGAAGACCAGTACGGCCGGAATCGCTGCGCCGAGCGACGACCCGACCGTGACGAGCGCACCGACCAGCGCCGCGTCGGCCGCGCCGATCCCGGCCGGCGTCGGGACGGTCGACGACACCGCCGTACCTATCACGTACGCGGCTACCAGAGTTGTCATCGGCGCCGGGACGCCGAAACTACTCGCCGCAATGGCAAACCCGATCGCAAGGCAGCTCATGGCGCCGGCCTGAGCCACAACTGCCGTGCCGGCTCGTCGCGGGTTCGCGCGAATCGCGGCGACCGCGCCCACTACTGCCGCACGCAGGGCGCTGCGCTTCTGCGACATCGACTCTCGGCGAGTGTCCGGAGCAGCCGTCGTATCAGCCATTGTCTGTAGCTGAAGCGGCTCTGTCTCGGTCGCCGTGTGCTCGTCCACCACTGTGCGCGGCATGTACTGGCAGGCACGCGTTTGCGCCCACGTCGCCGATTGGTGCGCGTCCTCGGGTGACCGCGCTCGACGGGCTCGGACCCGCCAGCCGCCGACGGCGACGACCACTGCCAGCACGGCCATGCCGGTGAGACCGGAGTAGAGCCACACGAGTCCCACCAGCGCGCCCGTACCATGTGCGATACCGCTGGCGAGCGCCCACAGCGCCGCAATCGCCGCCGCCGTGGTCAGGGTCTTTCCGCCTCGCCGGAGTGCGATGAGGTACGCCCCGCCCGCGCCTGCTCCGGCCGGGATCACCCGGTTCGACACGGTTCCGATCACGTGTGCCGCAGCTGCTGCGCGCCACGAGAGCGCGCCGTCGGCAATGGCACGCTTGCCGGCGATCGATGCCGACGTCGCGACCAGCCAACACGCTGTGATCAGTGCGGGAGACTCCGGACTTTCCCGCATGCCGGAGGCCAGGTTGGGGACTGTCCCAGGGACGACAGCCACCGAAGCAGCGGCGACGAGCGCCGCGAAACATATGATCACTAAAGCCTTGAACGGCCTCACCTATTCAGCTTGCGCACGTCATTGCCAACATCCGCTGTTCAGCGGGCGTCCTCTGGGTGTCGGGTCCCGACAGCTACGTCACGACTAGCCGTCCGTCTGTTCCTCGTCGCCATTGTCGCCGTCGCCACCGCCGTCGCCATCGCCGCCGTCGCCATCGCCACCGTCGCCATCTCCGCCGTTGCCGTTGCCATTGCCATTATCCGGTGGATCGCTCGGTTCCGGCTCAGGTGGCGAGCCCGAACTCAGTATCAGGCCGACCTGGCCACCGATCTCATGCTGGTCGTACGGGCCCGGCGTCGTCGTGATTACCTCGCCCTCCGGTATGTTCTCCGACTGCTCCTCGCCGGCGACGTACGGTTCGAACCCGGCGTCCTCCAGGATCTCCCGCGCGTCACCTTCGGAGCGCCCGCGCACGTCGGGAATGGGATCCTCCTCGCCACGCACGATCTCGTCGGACGGCTCGGCAAACGACTTGGAATCGTACTTGTCGAGCAGAGCCTCCATCGTGTTCAGCCAGATCGGACCAGGGATACAGCCACCACACGCCTGGGCGATCACTTCGCCACCGTAGGAGCGGCCGCTGAGTGTCTCCTCGATGCTCTTCGGATCCCAGGTCGCCACCGCCGTAGTCAGCTGCGGGATATAGCCGATCCACCAGACCGCGGTCGTGTTGTTCGTCGTACCGGTCTTACCGGCCGCGTCACGGCCATCGCTCAGTTGCATCGCCCGGCCGGTACCGTTCTCCACCACGCTCTGGAGCACGAAGTTCACGCCGTCGGCAACTCCCTTGTCGAGTGCTCGCTCGCAGTCGGGCTCGGCCTCATAAACGGTCTCGCCGCCGCGGTCCACGATCTTCTCGACCGCATAGGACTCGCAGTGCATTCCGCGTGCCGCGAATGTTGCATAAGCCTCGGCCATCATCAGCGGCGACGAGGTGTTGGCCCCGAGCACGAACGACGGGATCATCTCCACTTGATCACCGTTGAAACGCGTCACTCCGAGGTCGGTCGCGATGCGTATCGGGTCACACAATCCAGTCAGCTGTTCGAGCTGTGCGTAGAACGTATTGACGGACTGCTCGGTCCCCGTCATCACCGTATGGCGTTGATTCGAGACCTTAGTGCTGTAGTTGGACAGCGTCCACGATTGCGTCGAGCGGCGCGGTCCATCGCACATGTCGAACTCACGCTCGGGAATCGTCATCGTATGCGGCGAATAGAAGGTCTTGTCGAGCGGAACCCCTTGGTCGATCGCCGCCGCCAGGACGAACGCCTTGTAAGTCGACCCCGCCTGCGCACCGAGGCTCTCGCTGTAGTCCGGGTCGTAGTCGACCGCGAAGTTGATGTAGGTCCGGCCGCTGAACTCGTCACCACCGGCGTCGATACCGTACGGGCGAGACTGCGCGAGTGCCCGGACCTTGCCGGTCCCGGGTTCGACGGAGGCGAGCGCGGCTACGGCGCTGTCGGTAGGAAAGACCCTCTCGTCGATGGCCTTCTGCGCGGCCCGCTGATTCTTGCGGTCCAGGGTCGTGTGGATCGTCAGCCCGGCACGGTTGAGCGCGGCCTCACGATCGTCTCGTGTCTCCCCGAGCCACTCCATCTTGTCGAGGATCTCTTCCTTGACGTAGAGGCAGTAGAAGGGCTCGGACGACCCGACGCACCCGTTCGGCGTGGGCCGAAGTTCCAGCCCGAGCTCGGAAGCCTGCACCTTCGTCGCGCGCCCTTCAGTGATCATGCCCTCTTCGGCCATCCGGTCGAGGACCGTATTGCGCCGGGCGACGGCGATCTCGGGATTCTTCGTCGGGTCGTACCGCGTCGGCTGCTGGACGAGTCCGGCAAGCATTGCGGCCTGGCCAAGAGTGAGCTCGGCGGCGGACGTCGAGAAGTAGGCGCGCGCGGCTGCCTCGATGCCGTGCACACCTCCCCCGCCCCCGGTGCCGAAGTAGGCGATGTTCAGATAGCGCTCGAGAATCTCGTCCTTGGTCAGCTCTTGCTCGACCTTCAGAGCGAGGCGCAGTTCCTCGAGTTTGCGGCGATAGGTCAGATCTGTGGCTCCGGACTGGCTGTAGTCGACGCCTTCGCGGTTGATCTGCAGCAGCTTGACGTACTGCTGGGTCAGCGTCGATCCGCCGCCGACAATGCCACCGGCCTGCAAGTTCTGGGTGAACGCGCGGAAGGTGCCTTGGAAGTCGATCGGACCATGTTCGTAGAAGCGGTGGTCCTCGATCGCCAGCATAGCCTTCTGCATGACTGGAGCGATCTTGTCCAGCGGAACGTAGATCCGGTTCTGGTCGTAGAACGTCGCGATCGTCCGGCCTTTGGCGTCGACGACGCGCGACCGTTGATACAGCGGATCGTCCAGATTGATCTCATCGGAGAGATTGCCGAACTCGTTCGCGCTGTCCCGTGCAACGAGACCGAGGCTTGCGGCGAGGGGTATCAGCAGCCCGGCGACCAGCACACCGGCGAGTCCGCTGATCAGAATGACCAGAACGGCGCGGCGCACCATCGTGAGCACGAGAGTCGGCGTAATAGGCACGGCTCACTAGCCTACGTGTTCCGGAGCGTCAGGGTGGGCAGCACCCATGTTACCTGCCTACCGCGTATCCCTGCATTCCGCGCGGATTTGCCGCTGCGCTCAACTGGCCGGATTCCGGGTCACGCCGGACGACGCACATCCGCCCCAACGACCACGGATCGGACACTGTGACGTTGTGTCCTCGCGCGGCGAGCTCGCCGATCACGCCGTCCCCGAGCCGCGACTCGACGACCAGGCCGCCCGGGTCCATGTCGCGTGGATAGAACGAGCTCGGCAGCGAGGTGGTGTGCCACATCGGCGCGTCGATCGCGTGCTGCAGGTCCATGCCGAGCACAAGATGCCGAAGCAGGAACAGCAGTTGCCACTGGTCCTGCTGGTCACCGCCGGGAGATCCACAGGCCAGCACAGGCGCCCCGTCGCGAAGCACCAGTGTCGGGCTCAGCGTCGTGCGCGGCCTCCGTCCGGGCATGAGGGACGACGGCAGACCCGGTTCCAGCCACGTCATCTGCAAGCGCGTGCCGAGGCAGAAGCCGAGTTCCGGGATAGCGGGGGAACTGTGCAGCCAGCCGCCGCTGGGCATGGCCGCGATCATGTTGCCCCACCGGTCGACGACATCGATGTGGCACGTGTCGCCGCGCTGCACGCCGGTGCGCGAGACAGTCGGCTCGCCGGTCGCCGAACCGAGAGCGTCCGATTCATGCTCCGCGCCGGGCACACCCGCGCCGAGCCGGGCCGCCACTCGCGGCTCGCGCCCACCGGGTCGACCCGGCCGCAGCTCGGCCGAGGCGGTCTCCGCGATCAGAGCACGCCTGCTCTCGAGGTACGACGGTTCCAGCAGATCATCCAGTGGGACGTCCGCCGCGTCGCCGAACCACGCCTCGCGGTCGGCGAATGCGAGCTTGAGTGTCTCCGCGACCCGGTGCGCCCCGCCGGCGCTCGACGGGTCGATCGCGTCGGCGTCATCCGGCTCTAGCAGGCGCAGGCTCTGCAGCAACATCGGGCCCTGTCCCCACGGACCGGTCTTGGCGACGACGACGTCGCGAAACGACGCTGTCGCCGGCGCTTCGTACCGCGTCTCGTAGCCGGCCATGTCGTCCGCGGTGAGCACGCCGGCATGATCCGCACCGCTGGAATCGCGATGTGGTTTCGTGACGAACGCCGCTATCGCCTCGGCGACGAACCCCTCCCGCCATGCCCGGCGCGCCGCGTCGATGACCGACTCTCGCGTGCGGCCACCGGCCTCGCCTTCGCGCACCAGTCGCTCGAGCGTGCCGGCGTACGCCTCGTTGACGAACGAACGGTTCGGCGCCGGGGCGTGGCCGCGATGCAGCCACAGCTGCGCGGACGTCGTCCAGTGCTCGGTGAACAGAGTCCGGACGTGATCGATCGTGGCGGCGGCTCGCGGCAGCAACGGGTGGCCGTCCCGGGCGTAGCCGATCGCGAACTCCAGCACATCGCGCAGCGGCCAGGTCCCATGATCACGCAGCAGTACGAGCCACGCGTCAACCGCTGCGGGCACCGCCGCTGCAAGCAAGCCGGCTCCCGGAACCAGGTCCAGGCCAAGTCCGGTGAAGTGCTCGATCGTCGCAGCGGCCGGCGCCGGTCCCTGACCGGCCAGCACAACGGGTCGCGGATCCTCGCCGGTCGAGAAGATCGCCGGCACTTCGCCGCCCGGCCCGTTGAGGTGCGGCTCGACGACGTGCAGCACGAAACCGGCCGCCACGGCCGCGTCGAACGCGTTGCCGCCGCGCTCGAGAACCGCCATCGCGGACTGCGAGGCCAACCAGTGGGTGGACGAGACCATGCCGAAACCGCCCCGCAGCGTCGGCCGGGTGGTGAAACTCTCCGCGCTCATCCCGGCAGGCTATGCGGCGGTGTGTTGCGAGGAATACGGTGGTCCGCATGCGGCTCACCAAGTTGGTACATGCATGCGTACTCGTCGAAGAGGACGGCGCGCGGGTTCTCATCGACCCGGGGGCGTTCACGCCGGGTTTCGAGAACCTCACCGACCTCCACGCCGTCCTCATCACGCATCAGCATCCCGATCATGTGGACCTGGACCGGCTCGGCGCGCTGCTCGAGCGCAATCCGGACGCGGCGTTGTACTCGGACGAAGGCACCGCCAGCGTGCTCGCCGACCGCGGTTTCACCGCGGAGATCGCGCGTGACGGCGACCGGCTGCCGTTGAGCGTGCCGGTCGAGGTGTTCGGCACGAACCACGCGGTCATTCACCCGGACATTCCGGTGATCCCGAACGTCGGCTACCTGGTCGGCGGGCGCTTCTTCCACCCCGGCGACGCGTTCACCGTTCCCGACGAGCCGGTGGACGTGCTGGGTCTACCGACCGGTGCGCCGTGGCTCAAGTTGTCCGAAGCGGTCGACTACATGCGCGCGGTGGCGCCGCGGGTCGCCGTCCCGATTCACGAGGCGGTGCTGGCAATGCCCGCGATGTATTACAACAGGTTCGAAGAACTCGCGCTGCCCGGCACCACCGTCACCGTCATCGACCCCGGCTCATCCACCGACGTCTAGCTCGACCGCGTATCCGCCTTCCGGCGCAGGCTCGCAACGCGTCGCCGCCTGGCTAAGCTCGCCTTACGTAGCTACGTGTGGGGACTGGCCATGAATGATGACGACGAGGTCGCGAAGCTGGAGCGACAGATCGATCACTCGATCCGCCGCGCTGACGATATGGCGTCCGGTCGTAGCATGCGACGGCGCAATCCGTGGTGGATCGCACTTACCGTGCTGCTCGTCCTGGCGCTTGGCGCCTGCGGCGCGCTGGCCGCCTATCTGTGGCAGACGACGGACGAGTGGCGCGCCGAGGCCGAACGCGTCACGGCGATCGCCAACGAGCTCACCGTCGAGCGGGATGCTCTCGCCGCCGACCTCTCCCAGGCCGAGCGCGACCTCGAGGCGACCGACCAGCAGCTGCGCGAGGTCCAGGACAGATTGCTGTCGCTGGCCGACGAGCGCGCGCGGACCGGCGACCAACTCGAGTTCACCCGCCTGCTGGCCCAGGATGTCGCCACCGTCGCCGGCCAGCTCGAACAGTGCGTGCAGGGACAGACCCAGTTCCAGGACGAGCTGCTCACCGTGCTCGGCGACATCGAGCAGTACGACGTGGAAGCCGTCGCCGAGTCGGCACAAGAGTTCGCCGATGAGGTCAACGCGTTCTGCGACGCCGCCGTGCAGGCCAGTGACGCGCTACAAGAAGAGCTGGACCGGCAGGGATGACCCGGCTCAGACCGGTCGCCGATGGTCGCGAGACGCCGGGCCGGGACGGCTCCGACCACTCGCGGCGGACGTGGGCCGCGGTACTCGTTCTTGCCGCGCTCGTCCTCACCGGATGTGAAGCGCTGCCGGAGCTGCCCCCGAGGCCGGAGCCGGCCGAGATCGGCTCGGAGCCGACACCGACGGCGAGCACGGAGGCGGCCGAATGGGCTCCCGGAGGGTTCAGCCGAGCCGAGCGGGTCGCCGTGCGGGTGCGCAACGTCGGCTGCGGCGGCGTCAGTACCGGCAGCGGGTTCGCATTGTCCCCGAACCAGCTGGTGACGAACCGACACGTGATCGCCGGTGCGACGACCTTGCAGGTCAGCACGTTCGACGGCCAGGACCTTCTGGTGGACGCCGCGGGCGCGGGGCTGGTCGCCGACATCGCGATCGTGGAAACTCGCTCGGCGTTGCCGGCAGCCGTCACACTCGCCGATGAGAATCCGGAGATCGGCGACGCCGTCAACATCGTGGGTTACCCCGGTGGTGGACGGCTGACGACCACGAGCGGGCACGTCGTGTCGTACGAGGCGGATCCGCTGAACTCGAATGCCGGCGAGGTCATCGTCACCGACGCCCCTGCCGAGCGCGGATCGTCCGGCAGTCCGCTGTACAACGAGGACGGTGACGTGGTCGGCGTGGTGTACGCGGCCACGAGCGACGGCGAGCATTCGCTCGCCGTCCCGGTCGAAACGCTCCGCGAACTGCTCGACGACGAAGGATTCACCGACGAGCTCCCGCCCTGCCCCGAACGATGACCGCGTATCGCCGCCCGTCCGGTGATCGTCTGCACCGCCCCGTCCCTGTGTGATTTGCCAATCTGTTACAGAATGGTGGTGTGAGCACATGGCAGGGCGACGACCACGAGCGGCCACGGCGGCCGCTGCTGCTGCCAGGTCTTCCCGATCTGCCGGGCGATCCGGATCCGGCCGACCGGATAGCGGCCGCGCACGCCACAGCGGCGGCACTCCTCCAGGCGGGACGTGGTGCCGAGGAGTCGGACCCCGAGCGCACCCAGCGGCTTGTAGCACTCGCGGACGACGTCGGCATCGACGAGATCGCCGAACTGTGGTGCGACACGGGTCCGGACACGCTGCCCGGCACACTCTGGTCGCTGTATCTGCTGCGTACCTGGGTCCATCGCGACGGTATCGACGCCTCTCGCCTGTTCGCCGCCGGCCACCGTGTGGCCGAAGTGTCGTCCGCCGTCGCCGGTGTCGCCGAGCCGCCAGGACCGCGTGAAGTGGCCGAACTCGGTGACGCCGTGCTCACCAGCGCGTTCGATGGCGACTTCGCGATCGCGCTGGAGCGCGCCGCTGCCTTCTGCCGGGTCATCGCCGCCGGACGGGCGCACCTCGCCGATGATTCGGAGGACGGCTCCCCCGACGGCGAGAGCAGCCGGCAGACGCGGCTTGCTCAGGGCAACCTGCGGATGGCCGAAGAACTGGAACACGCCGCACGGCTCTGGCGGACCGGCGAGCTCACCTGACCCCCCGCGATATCCGTACCGACGGCCCTGCGCTGGACGTTTGTCACCGCCCACCCCACCTGGAGTACCTTTTTCTATGGCGACAGTCCTTTCTGGACTCTCGCTGGACGTCGGACTGCGGTAACCCCGGGTCCCACCTTTAGCCGCTGCGAGCGGCCGTTGCGCCGAGAGGCGTTCCCGGTTCGGCGTTCCTTTACAGTGCGGTCCCGGGCCGGGTAACCCGGCCCGGGAGCCGTTATCCCCAGCCGAGTTCGTGCAGGCGATCGTCGTCGATGCCGAAATGGTGGGCGATCTCATGGACGACGGTGATCCGAACTTCGTTCACAACGTCGTCCATCGACTCGCAGATCGCCAGGATCGGGTTCCGGAACAGCCTGATGGTGTCCGGCAGCACGCCGGCGTACCACTCGTCGCGCTCGGGAAGTGGCGTGCCTTCGTAGATCCCGAGCAAGTCCGGGGCGTCGGGCGGGGCGTCGTCCTCCACCAGGACGACCACGTTGTCGACCATCGACGCCAGCTCAGGCGGGATGGTGTCCAGCGCTTCGGCCACCAGTCCGTCGAACTCGTCGGGCGTCACTTCCAGCACGCGCCCCAGTCTGCCCTGCCGGGCGTGCCGAGCCATCGAACCGTCCCCGGTCGCAAGCTCGTTGTGACGCAATCAACACCGCTCACGCACAAAAGTGGGGGGTGTGCGGGGGCGCAGCGCAAACACGATGTGCTACGAACAATGGATGGGCCAGCCACTCGACGCCGAAACGTCCGATGTGACTGTCCGTCAGCGGAACTGGTGGGAGGGCCCCTGGCAAGGCCGGTCGGCCGCGGCACTCGCGGCTATCGCCGCAGGGATTCTCGGGGCGTGGCTCGGAGTGGCCATCGCGGGCACGACGAGCACCCACCTCGGACCGCTCTCGATCGATGCCGAGATCTCGCCGTCGTTCAACGGCCAGACGGTGCTGGAACTCGATCCGCTCGGGACTCTGATCTTCGATACGCACCGTGCGCCGCTCGAATTGACCATCGATGTACGTTCTGTCGAGCCCGCCGCGCTCGAACAGATCATGGCCAACCCGGCATCGATCAACGGCTTGGAAGAACAGCTCCAACGAGACCTCGATGACGCGCTCCGACAAACGGCCGTTCGTACCCTCGTCGTAGCGGTCGTCGGCGCGGTGCTGATCGGCGGCCTGGTCTTCCGAACGGTTCGGCGTGCGCTACTCGCCGGCGCCATCGCGATCGGCGCAGTCGTCGGGTCGTACGGCCTGGCACTCCTGACGTTCGACCGCACAGCTGTGGAGGAACCCAGATTCACCGGCCTCCTCTCGACGGCTCCCCGCCTCGTCGGCACGGTCCAAGCGATCACCGCCGACTTCTCCGACTACACCCGGCAGCTCGCCACGCTCGTCACCAATGTGAGCCGTACCTACAATGCGGCGATCTCGCTGCCCACATTCGCGCCCACAGACGACGCGACCCGGGTTCTGTTCGTTGCCGACCTGCACCTGAACCCAGCCGCATGGCAGGTCATTCGTGCCGTTTCCGAACAGTACGAGGTAGACGCGATCGTCGACGCCGGAGACATCGTCGATCACGGAACCGCGCTGGAGTCGCAATTCGTCCAGGAGATCGGGACGCTCGATGTCCCGTACATCTTCGTCAAAGGTAATCACGACTCGGTCTTGACGGCCGCCGCCGTTGCCGATCAGCCGAACGCGATCGTGCTCGACAACGAGTCAGAGGTTGTCGCCGGCCTTCGCTTCTACGGAGCGCCCGACCCACGTTTCACGCCGGACAAGAGCACTAGAGGCATCGCCGACGAGCAGATCCGCGAAGGCTCCGAGGAACTGGCCGAGACCCTTGAGGGCCTCCCGGTCCCGCCGGACGTGCTCGTCTACCACGACCCCACGCACGCCGAACTGTTCGACGGCAGCGCTCCGCTCGTCCTCGCCGGCCATATGCACACCCGCAACGTGATCGATCTCGAGGGAGGGACGCGCGTCTTCGTGCAGGGATCCACCGGCGGTGCAGGCCTGCGAGGTCTTCAGTACGAGGATCCGACCCCGGTCGCGATGTCGGTGCTCTACTTCGATCCGGATACGAGGCGTCTCGTCGCGTGGGACGACATCACCCTCGGTGGCTTCGGGCTCCGCAGCGCGGAGGTCGAGCGCCACCAAGCCGACGACGGCGAACCCGAAAGTGACGAGTCCAGCAGCCCGCCCCCCGAACTTCCGGAAGGTGCCCGATGAATGCACAGGTGACGGGCGCCACAGGTATCCGGTTTGGAGAACGAGCCGGATAACCCCTATTCTTAATCGGTCCCCGACGGCTCTAGGCCAAGGGCCAGTCGTTCCGGCCGGGCCCCCATCGTCTAGCGGCCTAGGACACCGCCCTTTCAAGGCGGCGGCGCGGGTTCGAATCCCGTTGGGGGTACTTGGCTCTGCCTACGGGTAGAGTCAGCCACGCAAGGTCCTGTGGAGCAGCTCGGAGTGCTCGCCGCCCTGTCAAGGCGGAGGTCGCGGGTTCAAATCCCGTCAGGACCGCCAGCAAAACGCCAGGTCAGTGGCCTACGCGCCAAGATCCAGAAGCGTGATCTTCACTCTGGGACACGTCCCGGGACACAAGAAGATCCGCTATCCTGATCACAATGGGTGGGCGGAGCAGACAGGGCGGCACCACGACAAGCGCCCCGGCGGGAGTCTGCGGGTCCGGGTGTACGCCGGAATCGATCCGGTGACCAAGAAGCGTCACAACCTGATCGAGCACATACCTCCCGGACCGAAGGCTGAGGCCCTCGCCGAAGCCGCGCGGGTCCGCCTCGTCAACCACACCTACGAGGGATACGTCGACAAGCACGTCCTGCCGTTCCTGGGCGACCACAAGGTCGGCATGTCGACGCCGACATCCTCGACTCGCTCTACGCCGAGCTCTTGCGGTGCCGCGAACACTGCGACGGCAAGCCCGGTCGTATTGATCACCGGACCGTACTCGGCAAGTCCAAAGTGGCGCCGATCATGGAGTCTTGCCTCTGTACCAAGGCTAAGGCAGCTGGCAGGATGCTCGGCGTGGAGCCAGCTCCGATCACGCCGAGCGAGCCGCATGACGAGCCGCGGGCCGCGTGGCGGGCCCGCTCGTGGCTGTTGGTCCTGCTGGCGTTCGTGCTTTCCGCGGCGGCGGTCACGTTGCTGCCGCGGGCGTCGGAGGGCAGCAGTAGCGAGCTGGGGCCACCGATCGCCTTGCTGGCCGGGACGTCGGTGGCCGTTGCCTTGATCTGCGGCGTGGCGATCTTCGTCCTGGTACGGCGCGACCTCGGGCTCGGCACATTGACCGCAATCACGCCGTCGGCTACAACGTGTTGATCATCGGTGTCAAGTTCGGCTTTGCGCCGTACGGGCTCTACAAGACCGCTCAGGTCGAGGCGCTGAGGATGACCTTCTCGTTCGACGACAGCTTCGGCATGACGATTGTCGCCGCTTCGGTCTTTGTGCTGTACGCGGCCACCTACGGGCTCATATATCGACACTTCAAGAGCAAGCTCTCGCACCGGCGATCGTCTGCTGGACGACGGCTGATCACGGCGGTCCTTGTCCTGGCAGTGTTGTTCGCAGGGGTCGCGGGCGGCGCGATTACGCTGATCTTGCTGTTCAGCGGTGTCGAGTATGTCCGCTACGTGCTCGCATCGGCCAGTGGTGCGCTCGTCGCGTTCGTCCTGGCTCTCGCCACCGCGCTGGTCGTCCGCTGCTTCGGCAGCGCCACCGAGCGGGTTCAGATCGCAGGTCAGGCCCTCACGCTGAGCGGATTGTTCTGGCTCGGGCTGGCCTTCCTCGCGCTGTACCACGTGCTGTGGGTGGTGTACGTTCTGCTGCTCACCACGCTGTGGCCGTTGAAGGTGATCACGCCGAAATGAGCGCGAGCATCCCGGTCCTGTTCTGGCGCATGCTGCGCTATCGGGTCGCCGTGATGATGTGGATGTTCATGTTGATCGGCATCGCGAGCCATGGTGAGCTCGACCGGTTCGACGTCCGCTATGTGCTCGCGACCGTTCTGCTGATGTCCAGCTATACCGCCGCGACCTGCCTGAACGACATCGCCGACCGGGACGTGGACCGAATCAACCACCCAAAGGACCCAGGCCGGCCGCTCGTCAGCGGGGACGCCGACGAGCGCGGCTTGCTTCGTGTCTACGCGGTGGCCGCGTCGCTCACGGTGCTTGCGGCCGTACCCCTTGGCCTCGCCGGGCTGGCCGTCGCCGCACTGTCGCTGGTGATCGGCTGGGCGTACTCGCTCGGGCCGGCGCGGATCTCCTACCGCACCTATGCCGCCCCGATGGTGCTGGGGATCGCATACGCTCTGGTGCCCTACACGCTCGGCGTCATTGCCGCGGGTGAACGGCTGGGTCGTGGGGACGCCATCCTCTGCGCTGCTCTTTTCCTGCTGTTCTTGGCCCGGATCAACCTCAAAGACTTCCGTGACCGTGTCGGCGACGCTGCCTACGGAAAGCCGACGCTGCTGCTGCGGTACGGCAAGACGGCGACGTGCGCGGTGAGCTTGGTCGCCTTGTGGGCAGGGACGGCACTACTGGTGCTCGACGTGGCGCCGCCGCTGCCGGTTGCGGTGCTGTTCGTCGGTTTTCTCGGTGCCATCACGTCCCGTATCTATGCGCTGTGGCGCGCGTCGGACGGGCGCGCCGAGCAGGTCGCGATCGGCATCGGAGCGCGTGCCGGCAACGGATTGTTGATCAGTCTGCTGGCCTTGCTCATCGTCATCGACTCGGGCGGGTCGGCCACCGACGCGAACATCGTGGTGGCGGCGGTGGCGGCAGCGTTCGCCGCCGACTTCGCCGTACTTGTCCGCCAGCCGGCGTTGGCCGTCATTGGATACAAGGCTTAGTCCCTCAGGTTACGGTGGTGCGGTTTGGCTTTGGCGACGGAAGATCGACCTGATGTGGCCGCATCTGGTTAGGCAGGCCGCGGCCGGCAGGTCTGTCCTGGGCGGCCGCGATCGGGTGGCCTAGGAGTTCCAGAACGGTTGGTACCGCCCTCGAGCCCGGCCAGCCCACAATCGGCTGCGAGGAGTGAGCCCTCCCGCGGCTCCACTGTCACACAACTCGCGTCGGTGGTGTCTCAATTCTTGCGAAGGGTCATCCCCGGGCAGGAACGGCGCGATGTGCATCGAAACGCCGTGTGATGTCTCAAGACATCCCGGACGGCCGAACCCGATAGTGGTGGGTTCGGCCGTCTTTGTCCTTCTAGTTGCGGGTGGGGGTCCGGGTGAGCGTCCGGTGCCTTGGTGGCTATGAAATCGAGCGCCATCTCACCGCCGCCTATCCTGAACACGCCGATGCTCATCAACCGGTCGGACGCCACGCCGATGCTCACCCGACCATGGTGCTCTACTCTGCGCTGGTTTGGTCGGCGACGCGGAACGCGAGTTGGGTCTCCCACTTGGCCATGTCCGGCTCGTCGTCAGGATTGGTCAGGTAGAACTCCAGGCGCGCGGCCCACCGCTCCCCTTCGCCACTGTCTGACTTGTCCCAGGTGATGCCCTCCTTCGCGCCCCAATCCAACAAGTCCTTGGTAGCGTCGATCAGGCCGTCGGGATGGCCGACGTGGAGCGACGTGGCGTAGGTGCCGGCGGGCAGTATTCCGGCAATGACCCGGTCGTCGCCGGTGATCGGCTGCTCCACCCCCACGCCGGCCTCGATTTCGAGTTGGCGGGCCATGTCGATGACGTTGTACTTCCAGAACGGTGGTCCGGCCGGCGCGGCGCCGTGTTGGGCGAGCCAGCCGAAGACTTCACCATTCAAGGGTGGTACGACCTCGCCCATCTCGGCCATGGTGACGAGCACCTTGATCGCGGCGTAGGGCTGTTCTGGTCGTTGTTCCAGAGTCGGTTCGCTCATGGAAGCTGATATTGGACCCTGACACAGGGTGCAGGTCAAGACTCCTGCTCGCAGTTGGCACCCAACCGGGCGATGCATCGCAGCGAGCCAGGCATCGGACGCACCCGTCAATGGCATGGCCTTGAATGCCAGGTCTGCAGTCACCCATAACAGGAACGCCGCCCCCGGGCTCTCTGGGGGCGGCGTCCGTCTGGTCCTAGCCGGGTCGGCGTCCCGGGCCGTCGCTCACAAGTGACACCAACACCGGGTCGTGGTCGGACGATCCGTGGGCCGTGTCGTCGATCGGGTCGTTGAAGTACAGGTACCCGTACGGCGCACGAGAGTTGATCTGCCACACCGCGGCATCGGTCACCTTCGACGCCAGCGACGGGGACGCGAACGCGTAGTCGAGTCGCCCGTACCTGCCGTCGAACTTGAAAGTGAACGCGTCGTCACCGTGTTCCTGGACGAGGTCGGTGAAGCCCGCATCGACCAATATCTCGATCGGATCCTCCTCCTCGTAGGAGTTGAAGTCACCCACCAGCAGCACATCGGCCGTTGGGAACGGCGTCGCGCCGCCGGCAACCCACTCGACCAGCCGCTCCGCCGCGTAGGTGCGGGTGAGGTTGCAGTTGCCGGTCAGCGTCGTCTCGACGTCGTCGCCGAGGCCGAAGCCCGGTCCGGCGGTGTCGGTGCAGGTCGAACCCTTCGACTTGAAGTGGTTGACGACGACGGTGACGAACTCGCGGTCGATCTTGAACGTCTGCGCCAGCGGCCAGCGGTTGTTGTCCTCGTCACCGGACAGCTCGCTGTCGATGTCGAACGTCGTGGCCGGACCCACCGGCTCGGCCCGGTCGGGTTGATAGATCAGCGCCTGAGCTATCGCGTCCGGCCCGAGGCCACCACCACCGAGACCCTCAGTGGTGAGGATATTCTCCCGCGGCACCACCCAGTCGTAGGTGCCTTCCCCGGCCTCTGCGTTGAGCGCCTCGACCAGGGTCTGCACCGACGGGACGGTGCTCGGATCGTCATCGTAGTGATCCTCGTAGTCGTTCTCGATCTCGATCAGGCCGAGGACGGCGGCGTCCATTCGCAGGATCGCGTCGACGATCTTGGCGGTCTGCGCCTCGAACTGTTCCTGATTCCGCGCTCCGCGAAGGACGTCAGAGTCGCCGAAAGTGTTGAAGTAGTTGAGCACGTTGAACGCCGCCACGTCGTTGCCGTCGGCCAGGTCCGGAACGGCGGCGCGCGGGTCGGTGTCCTCGGACTCCGGGAAGAAGCGATCGTTCAGCGGCTCGATCTTGAACTCGCTGAAGGTGAAGTTCAGCGGACCGATCACCGATCCGGCCGGCATGATGTCCCCGGCGGAGAGGTCCTCGTCGAACAGCTCCCAGGGGAACGGGTTGAACTGGCTGAACGCCTCGTCGCGGTCGTTGACCTTGAGGAAGGATGCGGCGTTGGTCTCGAGAAGGTCCGTCGCCGCCGGATCGTCCGGCGCGAACACGGAGGTCGGCTGAATCAGCACGTCCGGGTAGGCGAGGCCGAGCTCACCGAACCGGTAGGCCGTGAACAGTCCGCTCACCGCGAGGTCCTGCTCGGTCACGACCAGCATCGACTCGAGCGCCTCACGGCCGTGGTCGTTCAACGGCAGCGAGATCGGGGTCGGCTCGATGGTCACCGGGGGCACGTCGCAGATCTCGGTCTCCGGGAAGGAGAACTGGGTAAGGCCGAAGAACGCCGTGACCTGATCGGTCAGTTCGACGGTGTCCCCGGCACTCGGCAGCGTGCCGCTCGACTGGAAGACGAACAGGCCTTCCGAGCTCAACGCGTCATCGTCGTGGTCGGCCGGCTCCTCCTGGACGAAGTAACCGTTTAGATCGGAGTCGGCCATGGTGACGACCGCGCGAATCGTGTGGGTCTGCCCATCGAGCGGCGAATCGAACCGCTCCGTCGGGTCGATGCCGGAGCCCTGGATCTCGCTGATGAGCGTAAGCTCGTCGCTCGGGGTGTCGCAGACCACCTCGCCGTCATCTCCACCGTCACCGTCACTGTCGTCCGGGAAAACCCCGAGCTGGTCGACGGTGTTCAACGGGAAAGAGGCCCACGCCGAGTCGTCCCAGGCGTCGTCGGCGACGGTGTCCCGGGTCAGGTCGGTGCGGCGCAAAGTGACGTCCTGGCCGTACGTCTCTCGCACGCCGACCTGGCCGAAGCTGTCGACCACCTCACCCGTGGTGGTGTCGACCAGGGTGAACGCGTCATCGCCGTTGAAGTTCACCGCGAAGGAGGTGGCGTCCACCTCGCCGCCGAGCACGAAGCCTTCGTCGTCGTTGAAGTCCGGGTGGGTCAGCACGTACACGTCGCCGTCGGCCAACTCGCCGGTGAACGCATGGGTGGCGGTGGGACCGTCCGCGAGCGGACGGCCGTTCGAGTAGAGCCGCAGTTCGAGTCCCTCGAGATCCACCGTAGCCCCGGTGCCGTTGTAGATCTCGATGGCCTTGTTGAAGCTACTACCCTCCACGTACTCGGTCATGACTAGCCCGTCGGTGAACGGATCCGCCGCCATCGCCGGCGCGGCGAGGGGCACTGTCAACAAGGCCA
>DASUTB010000061.1:0-96162 GCA_036374835.1 Jiangellaceae bacterium
GCGACCGGCGAGTTCCTCGACCGCGACTTACTGCGGAATCGGTTCGACGAACTCGGTGTTACCGGTGCCGGCGACGTCGCCGTGTACTGCGGCTCGGGCGTCACCGCGGCTCACGAAGTGGCTGCGCTCGCCGCGATCGGAATCGATGCGGCGCTATATCCCGGGTCGTGGTCGCAGTGGTGCCGTGATCCGTCCCGCCCGGTCGCGACCGGTCCGACGCCGTCATGACAAACTAAAACAGCCAGGATGGCGATTTGGAGGGCTGCCGGAGAGGCCGAACGGGGAACTCTTGAAAAGTTCTAGGGCGGGGCCCACTCCGTCCTCGTGGGTTCGAATCCCACGCCCTCCGCTCGGAGCGTGACGTCGCACAGCGCTGTGCGAACGTCGTCGAGATATCCGATCGTTGGCGAATTCTTGGTGAACCGGGCATGCTATCGGCGGAAACCCAAGTCAGAGGGGGAACAGTGAGCGCACTCGTCGTCATCGTGTGCGATACATGCGGTGACCAGGGAACTGTTGGACACACACCGCAGGAGGCACGCGCGGAACTGTCTGGCTGGAGCCGGCGTCAAGGCATTGACCTATGTCCTCTTTGTACGTTGCTGTCGCAATCGCGCGATCGGCTGACTGCCGCTTCCTAATCGCGTTACAGTCGGTTTGTGGCCGAAGATGTCGAGACCAGTGACCGCGTGGTCTACACGATCCCAACCGCGGTGGCGTTGCGCGGTGTCGGGCTCGGCGCGGTCGGGCTCGGGTTGTGCGTCATCGGCGGTACCGTCCTGATCGATCGCGATCCCGGCCGTGGCACGATGATCGGGATCGGGCTGATGCTCATCGTGGCGTCGGCACTGGCCCTCATCGTGCTGGTGTCGGGCGTGCTGCGCCTGATGGGGCGGGGTGCCCGGCTCATCCTTGACGAGGACGGCTTCACCAACGCGACCGGTCCCGGCACCGGCGTGCGCAGGGTGCGATGGAGGGACGTTCGTAAGGTGCAGACGGACGGACGGTTCGTCTCGGTCGACCTCGCCGGCAGCAAGCGCAGCCTGATTCGGACGAACGTGCTGGACGTCACGCCCCGGCAGCTCGCGCAGCAGCTGCGCGCCCGCCTGAACCGGGGGCACGGCATCCGGCCGCTGCGCTGAAGCCGTTCGCCAGCACGCGCACGCTACCGCCTCCGCGACCGGTCGCGGCATGACCCGCCCGTGCGTTGGCCGTGCCCGCGATGTCAGCAGGTGGCTGTGACGTCGGTCGGCTCGGTCGGGTCCGCTTCAGGCGCTGGGCTGGCCGGCTCGGTCCCGTCGCCGGAGGATTGCTCGGACTGCGTGCCGTCGTCGTCCGGCTGGGACTCGGACTCCTCGGACGTCGATTCCTCGGAATCCTGCCCGTCGGAGGACTCGTCGGGTCCGCCGTCACCCGAGCCCGCATCCGTCGAGGTCTCGACCGTTTCGTCGAGGTCCACCTCCGGGCTGATCGCCTCTTGGACGAGTGTATGGATCTCCTCGTAGTTCGGGTCGGCCGTCGTACCCGCGGCACCGCCGTCCAGGATCTCGTTGTTGAACGTCAAGCTGGCGATGCCGGCGCTCTTGATCTTGAGGCCGAGCTCGGCGAAGGCTGACCACAAGTCCGGCGGGATGTCCGTCGCCACCGCATCCTCGGCGGCCGAGGCAAGGCCTTGGAACTTGGTGAGCAGGTTCATCGGGTTGGCGTTCGCGGCGATCGCACCCATCATGCAGCGCTGTCGCTCCATCCGGTTATGGTTCGCCCCGAGAGTGATCGGCGACTGAAGCCCGGTCTGATCCGGCCACTGCGCGTCGTACGGCGCGCAGCGGGATCGCGCGAACCACAGCGCCTCCTCGCCGCTGAGTTCTTGAGCGTCGCCGGGGGCGATCCACCGTACTCCGTTCGGGCCGGACCACACGCACTGCCCGTTCGACACCTTGGTGCCCATCGGGATCGGGTACGGGACGTCTATCGTCACGCCGCCCATCGCGTCGACGATCTGCTCGAAGCCGTCGAGGTTGGCCAGCACGTAGTAGTCGACGGGAATGCCCAGCGTCCCTTCGACAGCCTCCTTCGTGGCGTCCGCCCGTGGGTTGTCCGAGTTGGGGAACGCGTCGTTGAGCACGTCCTCGGGAGTGTTGTTGTAGACGGCGTTGATGAGGTTCTGCTCGGCATCGGTGAAGCCGTCGGGGTAGTACTCGGCCAGTTTCGAGTCGGCCGGGAACGGCGGGCTCGCCAGCTGGCGAGGCAGCGAGAACATGATCGTTTCACCGGAATCGGTGTCGATGCTGGCCAGGATCAACGTGTCGGCACGGATGCCCTGCCGGCCGATACCGCCGTCCCCGCCCATGAGAAGGACGTTGATGCGCGGAACACCCTCCCACGGATCGGCGGCGTCGAGTTCCGGTGCGGTGTCGCTGTCCGAAGAGACATTGCCGATGAATGTACGCGCGGTCCATGCGTACTGTGCGCCGAGCGCGAGCGGTGTGATGACCACACTCGCCGCCGCGATGACGACGAGGGAGCCGGCGAACCGCTTGCCGTCGGAGAGCCCGCTCGGTTCGAGAGCGCGGTGGCTGGCCAGTGCCACCGTGAGCCAGCCGACGGCGACGAGAAGCATCGCGACCGCGATGAACATGAGCCACGACCGGTTGGTCGCCGTGCCGGTGAGCTGGCTGAGCGAAGTCTGGGAAAGGAAGACGCCGCCGGCGAGCACACCCAGGATGAGCACCGTGAGGACGGCCTTTCCCGAGCGGCGTCCGGCCGCGATCAGTCCGGTGCCGGGAACCAGCGTCCCCACTGCGGTGAGCCACAGAAATCGGCCGAACGGTGGGCGCCGCCGCGACCGTCGTTCCCGCCGGCTGGAACGGTGCGGAGGATAAGGTGCACCAGGCCAGTCGTCGGGATGCTGCACAGCTCCTGCCTTCGTTCTGCGGCGACGTTGTCATCCCTAATGGGATCAGCGAGGTCAACTGTACGACCTATTGTGCTATGCCCGAACTTACGCCTAGCAAACCGTGCCGGCGATCACAGGTGGCTCGTTCGACCGCTTTGCCCGCCGTACTCGCCGGCAGGTACGCTTGCTGAGCTTACGTTGTGAGCGTGGAGGCGTCGCCTAGTCCGGTTTATGGCGCCCGCCTGCTAAGCGGGTTGAGGGTTACCCCCTCTCGCGGGTTCAAATCCCGCCGCCTCCGCCACTCTCACCAGGGCTTTTGCCCTCTTGAGATCGTCTCTAGGTGATCACCAAATGGCCTCAGAATGGCCTCGAGTCTCACTTCTAGTCCACGAACGGCGCCGCAAGGCGCATTGACGGAACGCGAGTGGCTCGAAGTACATGCAGGTTCGCTGCAGGATCCAGCCCGCTGGGTGGCTGACCGACGTCGGGCTGGCGTGAATACCCGAGGACATCAACCAGCGCGAGAAACCCGAGTTCGTCTGCGGGCACGGAGCGCTGCGGAACGCCGCGCTGCCGCTGTGCCGAGGGGATTATTCATCGAGAGGTGGCCCACTATCGCCTCGCGAAACAGCCAGGGCCCCGACCGTGCCGAACATATCGATCGCGGGCAGGGCTGGCGGTCTGGGCGGGTCGATGGTGTTGATTCCGATCTGGGTTGTGATCGACTGGTCAGGGGCTGGGGTTCGTTGGTGGTTGCTCCGGATTTGGCGAGTTGGTGGTGTTCGGGCTAGGCGGTGAGGTTCGTTGTTTTGTGGTTGGTGGTTATTGGGAGGTGGTTTTGCGGTTGGCCTTCGACGTGGAGTTGGGGTATCCGGTGGTTGAGCCTGGTTGGTAGCTGCCAGTTGGCCTGTCCGAGCCAGTGCATGATTGCTGGTACTAGGAGCATCCGGACGATGGTGGCGTCGATCAGGATGGCTGAGCCCATGCCGACGCCGATGACTTTGATCAGTACGTCGTCGCCGGGGATGAATGCGGCGAATACTGCGATCATGATGGCGGCGGCGGCGGTGATGACTCGGCCGGTGCCGGCTAGTCCGTCGACGATGGCGGTGCTGTTGTTGTTGGTGCGGATCCAGGATTCGCGCATCCGGCTGATGAGGAACACTTCGTAGTCCATCGATAGGCCGAACAGGATGGCGAACACTAGGACTGGGATGAACGCGGGCATCGGTGTGGGGGTGTCGATGCCGATCAGTTGGCCGAGCCGGCCGCCTTGCAGGAACAGGGCGATGACGCCGTAGGCGGCTGCGACGGATAGCAGGTTCATGACCGCGGCGGTGATCGGGATCGCGATGCTGCGGAATGACAGCAGCAGCAACAAAGCTGAAAGCGCCGCCACGCCGCCGATCAGGAACGGTAGCCGTTTGACGGTGTTCGAGTTGCTGTCGATCTCGATCGCGGTGATGCCGCTGAGATGGATGTTAGCGTCCGAGTTGTCGGTGATGGTGGGGATCACGGTGTCGCGTAGCTGGCGCACCAGGTCCTCGGTGGTGGCGTGCTGTGGCCCGTTCTCGGGGATCACTGTGATCAGTGCGGCGTCGCCTCCGGGGGCGGGGTGGGGTGGTAGCACGGCGGCTACCCCGGCGGTGTTCTGCACCGAGGTGGTCAGCTCATCGACGAACGTCTCGTTGCTGCCGGACAGGTCGGCGACCAGGATCAGCGGCCCGTTGGCGCCGGCGCCGAAGCCCTCGGTGACCATGTCGTAGGCCTGACGGGTCGAGGTTTCCTGCGCGTTGTTGCCCGCGTCTGGGAAGCCGAACCGGGCGTCGAGGAACGGGTAGGCCAGCGCGAGTAGCATCCCGACGCCGAGCCCGCTGGCGATGATGCTGTGCCGGTCGACCAGCCGGCTCCATCGGACCCAGCCGCGGGCCGGCTCGACATGCCCACCGTCGGCCAGCCGGAGTGGCCGCCGGCGCCCGAGCGGTAGCCGCAGCCGATCCACGCGGGTGCCCAGGTAGCCGAGCAGGGCCGGGAACAGCGTGACCGCCGCGGCCATCACGATCACAATCGCGGCGATCGTCACCACCGCCGCGCCGCGCATGAACGACAGGCCCATGGCGAACAGGCCCAGCATGCTCACCACCACGGTGCTGCCGGCGACCATGACCGCCCGCCCCGCGGTGTCCAGGGTGGCCACCGTCGCAGCCTCGGTGTCCAGCCCAACCGCCCGCCACTCCCGGAACCGGGTCACCATCAGCAGGGTGTAGTCGATACCCAGCGCGATCCCGAGCATGGTGGCCAGCGCGGTCGTCCAGTCCGGCACGTCGATCACCGCGACGATCAAACCGGTCAGCATCGCGCTGGCAGTGAGCCCAAAGATGGCCACCATCAACGGCAAACCGGCCGCGACCACCGAGCCGAAGGTCACCAGCAGAATCAGCCCGGCCGCGACAAACGCGATGGCCTCCGAGCCGATCTCACCCATCTCCGCCAGCTCGATGGCCGAGCCACCCACGGCGATGTCCAACCCGGGCCGCTCGGCCGCATCGGCGGCCGCAAGCAGCCGCTCGGTATCTGCGACCGGCATGTCCTCCGGATTGGTGAGGTCCAGATAGAGGCTGGCCAGCAGGGTCCGGCCGTCCGGCGCCACACCACCCGGCGCGGCGTACGGATCCTCAACACCGGCAACATGCCGCAGGCCGCTCAGCTCGCCGAGTAAGCCCGCCACCTCAGCCTGCACCGCCGGGTCATCCACACCCTCCTCGGCCCGGAACACCACCTCGACGGTGTCACCGGCCTGCGCCGGGAACCGCTCCACAAGCAGATCCTGCGCCCGCTGGGAATCCGACCCCGGTACCGAATAGTCCGCCGCAAACTCGCCACCGAACACCGCGGACAACCCCGCAGCCAACGCGATCGCAGCAATCCAGCCCAACACAACCCTGCCCCTGTTCCGGAACGCAACACCGGCAAGGCGCCCCAACGGACCAGGCCGTGCCCTCCCCACCGCAAGCACACCACGGGCCAACACATAGCCAGTGACGGTAAGCCCCCCTCGAACCGAACCCGGACGCACTCGATCGTGGTCGACCGACACACCCAACCCCAACGCCGGTGCGTCACCACGGTCAAGCTGATCAGTGTGACCGCTGATGTAATTCATCGCCTTCTCCGTTCTCGCGTCACGTCCACAGTGCGGTCCGGAGTCGGCACGGCGAATCCGTAGTACCACTGGGTTGGCCACTGGTGCCGTATGACTTGAGTAGACGTCCGGATGCGCTGGCAACCCATCGGTCGCGCCCGCCCCACGCCGGCCGCAACACCCCAACGATCGACTCTCTTGTGACAGGGGGCCAGGCAGGAACGTGCGCCGTGAGTGAGCTGGTCGAAGATCCGCTGACGCGAGCATCGCGGCGGTGTCGCGGTTCAGATGGCATCCGCCCGCGAGATGTCCCCACAGTCGGTCGAGCCGGTCCTGTCTTGCTGCGATCCGCTGGTCGAGGGAACGGACACCCTCCAACACCAGCAGCTGGCCTTCGGGCTTGAGGACGCGACGGATTCCGGCCGCGGCCGCGGCAGGGCTCTGCACGCTGCACAGCGTCAAGGTGGAGACGACGGTGTCGACGTCCTTGAATGGCAGCCGCTCGGCGCCAGTCGTGTGCACGGTGGTCGACTCGTCGATGCGGGAGTGGAGGCGGCGCAGCTTGTGCGGGTCGGGTTCGACCAGGTGCAGGTTGGTCACCTGTGCGGTGACGTGCGGCAGGTTGTGGCCGGTCCCGGAGCCGAGGCCGACGGTGATGCCGGTGGCTTGGTTGACCAGGAGTCCGCGGATGCGGCCGAGCGGACCGCGTTCAGCGGGACCGCTGAGCTGGTTGTAGGGCCCAGGCGAAGAACCGGTGGCCGCAGAAGGCCTCGCGACCGGTAGGACGGTCGATGGTGACGCTGTCCGCCGGCCCGGTGTCGAGGGTGAATCGGTCATCGGGGTTCACGACGCTTGCTTCCATTGTTGAACGGGGTGCGGCCGGGAGTATGACCGCGGGCGTGCTCGGCGCTGGTCTTCCCGTCCTCGATATGACGGTGTTTATGTGGTTTACTTACCTCTGCGCTATTTGTCCGCGTGTGCAGCATCACCTGCGGGCACGCTGTGGTTGGGCAACGTCAGTTGTCGCCACCGCCAGGTGGCTAGACCGGTGATAGCCAGCAGCGGCAGCATCAGCAGGTTGAGAGTCGCCCACCCGACGGTGGCGAGCAGCAGGCCGGCGAGCAGGGATCCGGTGGCGACGGCGGTGAAGATCACGAGCTCATTAAGGCCTTGCACCTTGCCGCGTTCTGGCGCGGTGTGGGTAGTGGCCAGCAGCGAACTGCCACCAACGAACAGAAAGTTCCAGCCGATTCCGAGCAGAACCAGCCCGACCCAGAAGTGGGCCATGGTCTGGCCGGTCATGGCAGTGATGACGGAGCCGGCGAGCACGGCGGCGCCGGCCAGCAGGATGTTGGGGAGCCCGTAACGGGTGATGAGTCGCCCGGTGACGAAGGACGGGGCGAACATGCCGAGCACGTGCCACTGCATCACGGTCGCCGCGTCCGGGAGGTTGTACCCGGCGTCCCTCATCGCCAGTGGGGTGGCCGTCATGACCAGGACCGTGATTGTGTAGCCGACAGTGGCGGCGAGCAGAGCGATTCTGAACGCCGGGTCGCCGACTATTAGGCGAATGGGGCGTGGGTGGCCGGTGCGGGCTTGCTGTTTGTGGGGAATGCGCAGCCTGAGGTGGAGCGCGCTGCCGGCGAGGGCGAGTGCGACCACGATGGCGTAGGGCCCCGCGTCGGGGATGCTGGGGAGCAGGTCGGTGGTTCGGCTGGCGTTGAGGGGCCCGAGGAACGCAGCCACGACTCCGCCGGCGAGCACGAGTGAGATGGCCTGGCTCTGGAACGCGGGGCTAGCGGCGTCGGCGGCGGCGAACCGGTGGTAGTTCGCAAACGCCTGGTAGACGCCGAGCAGCAGGTTGCCGGCACAGAACAGCAGGAACGAGTCGAGGCTGATCGCAAGGACGCTGATCGTGCCGCCGCCTGCTCCGCCGAGGATGGCCCCGACGATGAATCCGGGCCGGCGGCCGACGCGCTTCATCAGCAAGGATGCGGGTAGCGCTGCGAGCACCGCTCCGATCATCATCATCGCGACGGGCAGGGTCGCTAGCGCCGGGGCAGGGGCGAGCCGCTGCCCGACCAGCCCGCTCAGCGTCATCACGGTGGTCGAGGCAACGAGAAACAGCGTGTGGTTGGTGGCCAGGATCGCGACATTGACGCGTTCGAGGCGGGCGGATCGGGGCATACGGACCGGCCCTGCGGCTTGGCCGACTTGCTCAAGAGTCGAGGTCGTCATCGTGGGCTCCTGGTGTCTGCGCCGGCACCTAGTGGTGGCCGTGGTGGGTGTGGGTGTACTCCTCGCGGCGGCGGAGCATCGTTGCTGCCATGGCCGGCAGCATCAGCACGTGCCCGGCGATCAGCAGGGTGTCCTCGGAGATCGCCCCCAGCCACATGGGGACTAGCAGGACGACAAAGGGCAGGTACATGGCGGCGGCCATCTCGACGATCGGACCGCCGGCGTGTCCGCGAAAGCGCATCCAGCTCGCCATGGCCACGGTCATGTTGGTGGCCATCACCAGGGAGTCCACGTCGGTCCGATCCAGTAGGCCGGACCAGCCGAGCGCGTCGAACGCCACCGACTCCAGCATGCCGAGGACGACCATTCCGATGATCATTGCTGCGACCATCTCCAGGTAGTGCCGGCCGAACCGGCGCAGCCTCACGCTGTAACCGACCACCGGTGCTTCTGCTTGCACGGTGCTTGTCATGGCTCTTCTCCATTCAGATCTTTAGGGCCTGTACCGGCTGTCAGCCGGTGGGTACAGGTCCACGGTCCCGCGCGGCGACGGTGCGCCGAATCCGTAGCGTCACTGGCCTCGCACTGGTGCTGCGGGACCTTTAGGACCCGGCCCCTGGAGTACGCTCGCCGTATGCTTCGGGGTCGGACCGCCGAGCGAGCCGTCATCGATGACGCGCTCCAACGAGCCCGGACCGGTCGTGGAACCGCACTCGTCGTGCGCGGGGAACCCGGCATCGGAAAGACGGCGCTGCTCCGATACGCCGAAGAACGGGCCGGCGACCTGCGGGTTCTCCGCGCCATAGGTGTCGAAGGCGAGTCGGAGGTGGCCTTCGCCGGTCTTCACCAGCTTCTCCGCCCGGTCGTCGCGGCGACCGAGACCCTGCCTGGCCCACAGGCCGGCGCGCTACGTGGTGCACTCGGCCTCGCCCCGATGGAGGCTCGTGATCCGTTGCTGATTGGTGCTGCGGTCCTCACGCTGCTGGCCGACAGCGCGGACACTACTGGACTGCTGTGTGTGATCGACGACGCTCAGTGGTTGGACCAGCCCTCCCTCTCAGCGTTGCTATTCGCCGCGCGCCGCATCGGCGAAGACGGCGTTGCAGTCCTCTTCGGGGTTCGCGAGCACGCGGTCGACGGTTTTCCCCCTACCGGGTTGCGCGATCTACTGCTCGAAGGCCTCAGCGCAGAGGACGCGGCCGGCATGCTTCTCGAGCACACGTCGGTTCGGCCGGCCGAGCCGGTATGTGCGCTGCTGCACGAGCTGACCGGCGGGAATCCGCTGGCATTGCTGGAGATCGGCAAGGCACTCAGCGCCGATCAGTTGCGTGGCCGGGCATCGGTGCCGGACCAGTTGCCGGTGGGCAATGCGCTCGAGCGCGTTTTCGCGGACCAGGTGGGGCGGGTGTCGGAGGAGGCCAGGTCGCTGCTCGTGCTCGCGGCGGCAGAGAGCACGGGCGAGTCGAGCATTATTCTGACGGCCACGAAGGCTATGGGTCTCACGCCGGTCGCCTTGGAGGAGGCGGAGGCCGCCGGCCTCATCGACTTTGATCAGGAACGGATCACATTCCGCCATCCATTGATCCGGTCTGCGGTGTACCGGACCATCTCGCTCGCGGAGCGACGGGAGGCGCACCGAGTGCTCGCTGCCGCCTGCGGCGACGAAAGGCATGCCGATCGGCGTGCCTGGCATCTGGCCAGCGCGGCCTTTGGCCCGGACGCCGACGTCGCTGCGGCTCTCGCGGAGACCGCCCAACGTGCGGCCGCACGCAGTGGCTACGCGGCGGCGGCGACTGCGCTCGAACGCTCGGCAGATCTCACGCCGGACGGACGGCTGCGCGCACGGCGTCTGGTCGACGCCGCCGAGTCGGCGTGGCTGGCTGGGCAGGCACCGCGCGCGGCGGCGAACCTCGACCGGGCAGCGGACGAGGGTGGGCAGGAATCCGGCCTTGCGGCCGATGTCACCCATCTTCGCGGTGTGTTCGCGCTGCGTCGCGGCAACGTACGACAGGCGTTCCGCATTCTCATGGAGGGGGTCGAACTCGCGGCTGAAGCGGACCTGGTCAAAGCCCTTACCATGCTCTCCGAGGCCGCGGAGGCGGCGTCGTACGCCGGGGATCCGGAAGGCCTAGCCGCCGCCGGCGAGCGCGCGCTGGATTTATGGGATCGGACGGAAGGCGCGGCCGGCAGCACCGCCGAATTCCTCGCGATGATCTCCGGTGGCATGGGATACGCCATCAGGGGCGACGTGGTCCGCGCCACGCCACTGCTTCAGCGCGGGGTGGCGCTGGCCCGGGCCAGCGGGGATTGGCACTTCCTCATGCTGGCCGGGTGCGACGCTCTCTACCTGGGCGACATCGCGAGCGCGCGTGACTTCTTCAGCCAGGCGACCGAGTCGGTGCGGTCGCGAGGCGCTGTCGGCGCGCTCCCATACGTGCTGGAGTACGTCGTGGCCGTGGAGGGAATGGCCGGCGAGCTCGCACATGCGCGGGCAGCTGGAACCGAGGGGATTCGGCTGGCCAGGGAGACAGGCCAGCGAACGTCCGAGGCGTATCTCCTCTCGACGCTCGCCTGGGTGGCCGCGCTGCGCGGCGACGAGCAGGAGTGCCGCACCTGCGCGGAGGACGCGCTCGAGATCGCAACTCCCAACAGGGTGGGGCTGGCCGTCGGGTGCGCCGAGTGGGCACTGGCCACGCTCGACATCGGCAACGGGCGTTGGGATGCCGCGGCCGCCCGGCTCGCCCGTCTCATGGTCGCTCCGCCGGGCCAGGGACATCCGGTGGTCGCCCTTTACGCGGCGCCCGATTGCATCGAATCGGCCCTCCGAGCCGAGAATGAGGCGCTGGCGCGGCGGGTGTTCGCGGGCTACGAACCGTGGGCGTCGTCTGGCGCTCTTCCGGCCCATGGGGCGGCCCGATGTCGTGGCCTGCTCGCCGCGGATGCCGATGAGGCCGTCGCCCACTTCGAGCATGCTCTCGCAATGCCCGACGCGCCTGCCCTCGAGCGGGCGCGGACCGAGTTGGTGTACGGCGAGACCCTGCGACGATTCCGTCGCCGTTCGGATGCGCGCGCACACTTGCGGGCCGCCCTCGACGTGTTCGAACGAGCCGGCGCTGAGCCGTGGGCAGAGCGTGCCAGAGTCGAGTTGCGGGCCACAGGCGAGACCATCCGTCGGCGAGCGCCAAGCGACCTCGAGCAGCTCACACCACAAGAGGTGCAGATCGCCCGGCTCGTGTCGGCTGGTGCGAGCAACCGCGACGTGGCCGCGAAGTTGTTCCTCAGCCCGCGGACGGTTGAGTACCACCTGTACAAGGTGTATCCGAAATTGCGCATCGGCTCACGGGCGGAGTTGGCAGACGCCCTCGGTCCGTTGCTCTAGGCCCCGATCCGGCTCTATCGGCGTGGACGCACGGTGGCAGCCCAGCAGCGAAGCGTTGAACCACACGAGGCAGAACTTCTATAGCCCTGTCATCGGCAGGACCCTGAGGTTTCCGCTCGGTGCCTGGGACGATGCGGCTCGACGTTTGGATGTCGCGTGGGGGCCTCGTTTCGAGTGAATGGCCAGAACTGGCCGTGCCCGCGTTCCTCGCAGGCGTAGGCTTGGAGTGATCCCGACCGTCAGCGGTGGAGGTCGACCATGGCGGGTCTCGAGGGCATCGAAATACGACCGCTCGGCGGCGAGGAGTTGGAGTCCGCGGCGCTGCTGGCGGCAAGAGCCATGCGCGACAATCCGCTCCAGGTCGTCGCCATTGGGCAAGACCCGGAGCGGCGAGTGCGAATCCTTCATCGTGGCTTTTCTCGTTTGCTGTGGTTGGATGGTCGACCAACCTTTGGCGCGTGGGATGGTGATCGTCTCGTCGGTGTCGCCGCTACGGCTGATCCGGGCCATTGCCAGCCCTCGGCCGGTGAGCGCCTGCGGCTATTGCCGGCGTTCCTGATGGCCGGGCGGGCCGCGCCCCGGCTGGGCCGTTGGATGTCGGCTTGGGCCAAGTTCGACCCAGCCCGGCCGCATTCGCATCTCGGCCCGGTCGCGGTTGATCCCGACCTGCAGGGCCGGGGCATTGGCAGCATGCTGCTGGCCGACTACTGCCAGCGCCTCGATCGGACGAGGACGCTCTCGTACCTCGAGACCGACAAGCCCGAGAACGTGCGTCTCTACGAACGTTTCGGCTACGAGGTGACCGCTGACGCCACGGTCCTCGGTGCCACCAGTTGGTTCATGACCCGCGAGCCGACGCCACCCGCCGACGCGTAGCAGCCGAATGCGGGCACCCCAATGCGAGTTCGCAAATTCGACCCGGCACGACTCGTGGGCATACGAATCCGGCACGCTTCCTCGTTGGTGGGGGAGCGTGCCGGTCGTATGATGTCGCGTCGTGTGGGTTACCAGCAGTAACCGCCGGCGAGCGCGGCGACCACAGCCAGGACGACGAGCGCTAGAACGATGACCGAACTGGCCAGCCCAGCGGTCAGAAGCGTGCGGCGATCCGTGGTGTCCATCGTGACCTCCTTCCTAAGGGACGCTTTGAACGGGTACACGTCCACGATCAGGCACCGCGACAGTGCGCCGAATCAGTAGCGCCACTGGCATCGCCACTGGTGCCTGCGCCACTTCAAGACCCGGCCCCACCGGGTGCGCGCGCAGGTTGGCTTGGCGGCTGAACGACGCCGGTGAATTTGGCGAGCCTGCGGCGCTGAGCTGGCGACAGCTCCACGGCGTGCCGCTCCTGCTTGGGATGGCCGATGCGCGGCTGAGCGCGCTCTCTAACAGCCACGGGTACGCCGTCGGCCGCAGGACGTCAGGGCAGCCGATTCATCTCGCGGCGAATGCGTTCTTCGGAGTAGGGGCGGCGGAAGACGTCCATGCCGTGGAAGAACAGCCCGATGCCCCATCCGGCCAGCGAGAAGATCGGCCAGAAGAACCCGCCGTCGGCGACGATGAACCAGACCGTGATGATCAATGCGTTGACGACCAGGATCCGGCCAGGTGGGTCCAGAACTCGGAACGCTTCTTCAGCCGCTCGATGGCCTGGCCTCGAAGCTCTTGGTTGCGGTTGTCGACGGTGGACATGTCAGCCTCCTCGGCTCGATATGGTGCGCGGATCGGTGACCGCTGACGCTGGCACGACGGGTTGACGCTGTAGCCTGATGCAGTGAGACGTCAGCGCCGGATCCGGCCGGAACGAGCATCAGCAATACACGCAGATCAGCCCGCCTGTAGTCTCAGTTTCAGTCTCATTCACGCCCGTACGGCGACGTTCGCGCAGGATCTCGGGTTCGCGTCTGGGCAGGTCGCGGACCGTTCCGTCCCGCTGTGAACCTCTGCCCGCAGACCTGCTAAGCGGGTTGAGGGTTACCCCCTCTCGCGGGTTCAAATCCCGCCGCCTCCGCATGTGACCAGGGCCTTTGCCCTTCTGGAGATCATCTCTTGATGGTTTCCAGGCGATCTCAAAACGACCTCTGGTCTCATTTCTAGTCCACGAATCGCACCAGATGCGCGCTCCGTAAGCTAGGGCGGTTCATCATGCCGGCAATGCTGCGGATGTTGTGCCGCGCGCCTCGCGCGACCCTCCCACGCTTGACGCCGACTCGGCCCTACCCAGGAGTGGTTGCGCTCCAGATCGGTAATCCGCCCGGTGGGCAGTAGCGAAGCATCAGCGTTGTGGTTGCGTTGATCTTCACTCCCACTTCAGCGACGGTTGGGCGACCTGGGTCGAAATGAAGGCGATGCACGGACTGCGGTGCGCGCAGGCGCAGCGCGCCAGCCCCGGCTCACTGGCCGGTGAACTTGCGCCGGTAGGTGCCCGGCGTGACCGCGGTCAGCCGCTTGAAGAGCCGGCGGAAGGACGCCGGGTCGTCGTACCCGACGGTCCAGCAGATCCGCTCGACCGACCTGTCCGTCCGTTCGAGGAGGGTCTTTGCCTCATCGACCCGCTTGTGCTGCAGGTAGCCGGACGGCGAGTGGCCGGTTGCCTGCCGGAAGCGCCGCGTGAAGGTGCGCTCGGTCAGATCGGCGGCCGTGGGCAGGTCGGCGAGTACGTCGGGGTCGGCCCAGTGGCGTTCGATCCACTCCTGGGCGCGCAGGACGGCTGCGTCCCCGTGTCTTCGGTTGGGCTCGAAGCGGAGGTACGGCGTCTGCCCGTCCGTATGCCACTGCAGCATGAAGAACCGCGCAACGGCCTGGGCGACCTCCGGTCCGCGGTATCGGCTGATGAGGTACAGCGCGAGGTCGTGCCACGCCGCGGACGCCCCGGAGGTCACCAGCCGCTGGTCGTCGTCAGCCACAACCAGCTCCTTGGTGAGGTCGAGGCGCACTTTCGGGAAGTGCGTCCGGAAGCGCTCGGCCTCGTTCCAGTGCGACGTCGCCCGGTGCCCGTCCAGAAGCCCGGTCTCGGCCAGCAGCAGGCCGCCCGAGCAGACTGAGCAGACCACGGAACCCTGCTCGTGGAGGCTGCGGATCCAGGAAAGCACCTGGGGATGGGACCCCGGCTCCCAGGAGTCGGCCAGGGCCGCGGGGAGGATCACGACGTCCGCCTGCGGGACCTCGTCGATGGTGCGGTGCGGGACGATCGGAAACCGGCTCGTGCAGCTCTCGAGCGGATCGGTGAGTGCCACGATCTCTACCTCGAAGCCGCCAGGCCCGGGCGCGATCTCTGTGCCGGCCAGCTCGAGCGTGTCGTAAAGGCCAGTGAGGCATGAGACGTAGGACTCCTGGACAGCGACCAGCGCGACCGAGACCGCGGGTCGATCGTCCACCGCGACCTCCCTCGGGTGTCCGCGTAGGCCCCATTGTGGCCGTCGCGCCAATGGTATGCCGTGCGCTCGCCTAGCACGATTATGTCGAGCCAGTGCCCAACAGACTTACAAGGGAGCATCCCATGACCGAGCTCAAGAAGGACGCAAATGTTCGCCAAGGAATCGACCTGGAAGCGCTGGAGCAGTTCGTGGAGCATGCTTCCGCGAACCCGGCCGACGTGCAGTTCACCTTCGAGGCCACCGGCGAGTACGAGGGTCGGATTGCGCACACCACCGCGGTGACCGGGCCCTACGAGGTCGGCGGCGAGCGGATCGACCGCCTCGCGCGCCGCTACAGTCACAAGTTCGGCGCCCATAAGGAGGTCGAAGAGGCGCTCGGCTTCGTCGACCCTACCGACCGGGAGGAGGTCATCGAGGTGGCGCTGGCCGCGCTGACCGGCTGCATCAACACCGCGGTGGCGTCCAGCGCCCTCGTCCGCGGCATCGAGCTGGACGAGCTGGTGACCACGGTCACCGTCGGCTGGGATGCACTGGTGTTCCTCCACGTGCAGGACGCGGTGTCAGGCGGGACTCCGACGCGGCAGTTCAACGACCTGCACATCGAGATCACGGTGTCCGGTCCCGGACTCACCGAGGAAGACCTGGCCTACCTCCGGAGCTCGGTCAACCGCTCGGCGGTCTACAACCTGTTCTCGACGGCCAACCCGACGACGCCGGTCGTGCGCGCCGCCTAATCCTGTCGCCGTGGGGTCAGGGACGATTCGCAGCACCACCCGGGCCCACGGCCGACCTGGACCGACCACCGTCTCGAGGACGCCGCCGCGCTCATAGGCGAGGCCGTTGACGACGCACCTGCCTCCGCGTAATTTGCCTGAGATGATTGCTGTTCCGGGCTCGTCAGTTGATCCCCACCGGTGTGCGAGCCCACTTGCATTTCTGGCCGGTCAATCCCCTGACTGCAGCCTCGCGAGCTCACACGAGGACTCCGACGGGTGCTTCGGGCAAGGTATGCGCCGAATTCCAGGTAACGGTAAGGAGCGACGATGAATTACCGCCAAGCATACGAGCTGAGCCTGCGAGACCCGGAGCAGTTCTGGGGTGATGCGGCCACCCGGATCACCTGGCGTAAGCCGCCGTCCAAGATCCTCGACGACACCGAGGCCCCGTTCTACCGTTGGTTCTCGGACGGGGTGCTCAACACCTGTGAAAATGCTCTCGACCGGCACGTCTCCGCGGGAAACGGCCAGCGCCCGGCGCTCATCTACGACAGCCCGGTCACATCCACCCAACGCATCTACACCTACGAGGAACTGCGTCAGCAGACCGCGCTGTTCGCCGGCGCCCTGCAGTCGCTGGGCGTCGGCAAAGGTGATCGCGTCATCATATATATGCCCATGATTCCCGAAGCGGTCATCGCAATGCTGGCCTGCGCCCGAATCGGCGCCGTACATTCGGTCGTCTTCGGTGGATTCGCCGCCCGGGAACTGGCAATTCGTATCGACGCCGCCCGCCCGAAGGTCGTTGTGAGCGCCTCGTGCGGAATCGAACCAACCCGGGTGGTCGAGTACAAGCCGCTTCTGGACCAGGCAGTCGACATGGCGGAGCACCGCCCGGAACGGTGCGTCATCCTGCAACGTCCCGAGGCCGAAGCGGCCATTCAGGAACCACGAGACATCGAATGGACGACCCTGATGTCCTCGGCGAGTCCAGCCGACTGCGTTCCGGTCGCCGCAACCGATCCGCTCTACGTGCTGTACACGTCGGGCACTACCGCCAAGCCCAAGGGCGTCGTCCGCGACAACGGCGGGCACGCGGTCGCCCTGCACTGGAGCATGGAGAACATCTACGACATCGGCCCGGGCGAGGTCTGGTGGGCGGCATCCGACGTGGGCTGGGTCGTCGGGCATTCGTACATCGTGTACGCGCCTCTGATCGTCGGAGCGACCACGATCCTGTACGAGGGTAAGCCGGTCGGTACGCCCGACGCCGGCGCCTTCTGGCGCGTGGTGGAGCAGCACGGCGTCAACTCGCTGTTCACAGCGCCGACGGCGATCAGAGCGATCAAGAAGGAGGATCCCGACGGCAAGTTCGTCGGGTCCTTCGACATGTCGACGCTGAAGACGCTGTTCCTGGCCGGCGAGCGGCTCGACCCCGACACCTGGCACTGGGCCACCGACAAGCTCGCCGTACCCGTCATCGATCACTGGTGGCAGACCGAGACGGGGTGGCCGATCGCCGCGAACCCGTACGGGATGGAGCCGATGCCGATCAAGCCGGGATCGCCGACGGTCGCGATGCCCGGCTACGACGTCAGGGCGCTCGACGACCAGGGTCACGAGGTGCCGCCGGGCAAGGAGGGTGCCCTGTGCATCAAGCTTCCGCTGCCGCCCGGCACGCTGCCGACCCTGTGGCAGGACGACGACCGCTTCGTGAGCGCCTACCTGGAGCAGTTCGACGGCTTCTACCTCACCGGCGACGAGGGTCACGTGGACGAGGACGGCTACCTGTATGTCATGGGCCGCACCGATGACGTGATCAACGTGGCCGGGCACCGGCTGTCGACCGGAACGATGGAGGCGGTGATCGCGGCGCACCCGGCCGTTGCCGAGTGCGCCGTGATCGGCGTCAACGACGACGTCAAGGGGCAGGTCCCACGAGGCTTCGTGGTGCTCAAGGCCGGGGCGGCCATCGACACCGACCGGCTTCGCGAGGAACTCGTGCGGAGCGTGCGAGAGCAGATCGGGGCCATCGCCTCGTTGCGCGAGGTCGACGTCGTGCCGGCGCTACCAAAGACCCGCTCCGGGAAGATCCTGCGTCGGACGATGCGCGCCGTGGTGGAGGGCCGGGACGAGCCCGTTCCGTCGACGATCGAAGATCCGTCCGTCCTCACTGCCCTGCGATCGGGGGCGTGAACGGGCCGAGGATGCGAGCGGCAGGGTATGCGTCCGGCCGCCTTTGCCGTGCACCGCCAGCCGTCCGTGATGCCAGTCGATATCGTCCAGCCTCAGTGTGGTGAACTCCCGGCGCGCAGCCCTCAAAGTGCTGAACCAAGATCAGTGACATTGTGATCAGGTCGCGTGGAGTTTCTGCTGGCGCTTGCCGGCTCGCGCGCGCAGACTGGGGGGATGGTCGGGGAAGCGGTGCTCGGGGATGGTGGTCGCTGCCTGGACCTGGAGGGTTTGGAAACTCTGTTGCGCGTCCTGCGCGATCGTTCGTACCGAGTGATCGGCCCGACGATCCGGGACGGTGCGATCGTCTACGATGACGTCGCCTCGCTCGCCGACCTGCCACGCGGGTGGACCGACGAGCAGGACGGCGGTACATACCGGCTCCGCCGCCGCGACGACGACGCGTTGTTCGGCTACGCGGTGGGGCCGCACTCGTGGAAGCAGTTCCTCTTCCCGCCGCACACGCTGCTGACCCGGATACGTCGGACAGAAGACGGCGGGCTGCAGGTGAGCGACGGCGGCAGCGATGAGGCGCCGCAGCTGGCGTTCCTGGCCGCCCGCGCGTGCGACCTGCACGCCATCGCCGTCCAGGACAAGGTGTTTCTCCAGCGCGGTGCCCAGGACCCTACGTACGCAACGCGGCGGGAGAACGCGTTCATCGTGGCGGTGAACTGCGGTGAGCCGGCGGGGACGTGTTTCTGCGTGTCCATGGGCACCGGCCCGCGGGCCGAGGGTGGATTCGACCTGGCCCTCACCGAAGTGCTGGACGGCGACGGGCATCGGTTCGTGGTCGAGGTCGGGACCGAGCAGGGTGCGGAGGTTCTGGCCGGGTTGCCGTCCAAGCAAGCCCGGACAGCGGACGCCGAGGCGGCCGACGCGGTGGTGGCGTCGGCGGCGGCCCGAATGGGCCGCCACATGGACACCGACGGAATCAAGGAACTGCTGTACCGCAACTATGAGCACCCGCGGTGGGACGAGGTCGCGTCCCGGTGCCTGTCCTGCACGAACTGCACGATGGTCTGCCCGACCTGCTTCTGCAGCACGATCGAGGACACCACCGACCTCACCGGCCAGGTCGCCGAGCGATCACGGGTCTGGGACTCCTGCTTCACCCTCGACCACAGTGAGATGGGCGGGGGGCACGTACGGTCGTCGAACCGGTCGCGATACCGGCAGTGGATGACCCACAAGCTGGCCACCTGGATCGACCAGTTCGACACCTCGGGGTGTGTCGGCTGCGGTCGCTGCATCACCTGGTGCCCGGTGGGCATCGACATCACCGAGGAGCTACAAGCCATCCGCCAGAGTGATGGGGGTTGAGCCGATGGACACGACGTCACTGGAGCAGCTGCTCGCCGACTATGAGTTCTTCGGCGCCCTGGGCCCTGCCGACCTCGCGCTGATCGCAGGCTGCGGCCGGAACGAGCACTTCGACACGGGCAGCTTCCTGTTCCGCCAAGGCGAGCAGGCCGACCGCTTCTACCTGGTGCGCGCTGGCCGGGTGGCGCTGGAGATCGAGGCACCGGGCCGCGGGTCATTGGTGATCGACACCGTGGAGACCGGCGGTGTCGTCGGGGTCTCCTGGATCTTCCCGCCGTACCGGTGGCAGTTCGACGCCCGGGCTTCCGAGCCGGTGCGCGCTGTCGGTTTCGACGCCGCCTGCCTACGGCAGAAGGCGGACGACGATCCGCGGCTGGGCTACGAGTTGATGAAGAGCTTCGCCGGGGTGTTGGCACAACGGATGCAGTCCGCCCGGGTTCGCCTGCTGGATCTGTACTCGGATGTCCGGACCGGCTGAGGCGTGGGCACCCATGGTGCCGCGGCCGTTCCGGGTCGCGGCCCGGTGGCCTGAGGTGCCGAACGTGGTGACGCTCGCGCTGGAGCCGGTCGACGGCCCTCCGCTCGGCTTCGCGCCGGGGCAATTCACCATGCTCTACGCCTTCGGCGTTGGCGAGGTGCCGATCTCGATCAGCGGGCGGCAGGACGGCCGGGTGCTGCAAACGATCCGTGAGGTCGGTGCCGTCACCCGGGCGCTGTGCGCCGCGGAGCCCGGCGAGGTGCTCGGCGCTCGGGGCCCGTTCGGCTCGGACTGGGCGCTGCACGCCGCGCAGGGCCGGGACGTCGTGGTGGTCGGAGGCGGTCTCGGGGTCGCGCCGCTGCGGCCGGCGATCCGCGGCCTGGTCGCCGACCGGGAACGCTACGGCCGGATCAGCGTCCTCGTCGGCGCCCGATCTCCGGATGATCTGCTGTTCCTCGACGAGTTGCGCACGCTCGCGGACGATCCCGGTGTGCACGTGGCGGTGATCGTCGATCACGCGGAGCCTGGCTGGGACGGACCGGTCGGCGTGGTCCCGGAACTGATCCCGGACGCGCCGTTCGACCCGTCGACGGTGATGGCCCTGGTCTGCGGACCGGAGGTGATGATGCGGTTCACGGCAGAGGCGCTGCTCGACCGGGGGGTGCCGGCGGAGCGCATCCTCGTATCGATGGAGCGCAACATGAAGTGCGCGATCGGGCACTGCGGCCACTGCCAGTTCGGTCCGGAGTTCGTCTGCCGGGACGGCCCGGTCTTCCCGTACGAGCGCATCCGCCGGCTTCTCGCGGTTCGGGAGGTGTGATGGCCAAGCCCCGGTTGGCTGTGTGGAAGTTCGCCTCTTGCGACGGGTGCCAGTTGACCCTGCTCGATTGCGAGGACGAGTTGCTCGACATCGCGGGCGAGGTGGAGATCGCCCACTTCCTCGAGGCCAGTAGCGGCACCGTGGCAGGCCCGTACGACGTGTCGCTGGTCGAAGGCTCGATCACGACTCCGGAGGACGCCGAACGCATCCGCCGGGTCCGGGAGCAATCCCGGTTCCTGGTCACGATAGGCGCCTGCGCGACGTCGGGAGGCATCCAGGCGCTGCGCAACTTCGGCGACGTGGACGAGTTCCGCTCGCTGGTCTACGCCCAGCCGCAGTACATCGCCACCCTCGAGCACTCCACCGGCATCGCCGACCACGTCCGGGTCGACTTCGAACTGCGGGGCTGCCCGATCGACAAGGGCCAGTTGCTGGAGGTACTGACCGCGTTCCTGCACGGCCGTCGCCCTGGCATCCCGAGCCATAGCGTCTGCCTGGACTGCAAGCGGGCCGGCAACGTGTGCGTGATGGTGGCGCACGGCACACCGTGCCTGGGCCCCGTGACGCACACCGGGTGCGGCGCGTTGTGCCCGTCGTACCAACGGGGGTGCTACGGGTGCTTCGGCCCGATGGAGACGCCGAACACCGCCTCCATGACGACCTGGCTCGGCCGGCTGGGGATGCGCCGAGAGGACGTGGTGCGCGTGTACCGGACGTTCAACGCGAACGCTCCGGCGTTCCGGGAGGAGAGTGAGGCACATGACGCATCGCAGTGACCGCACCCTCCGGGTTCAGGCCCTGGCCCGTGTCGAGGGCGAGGGGGGAATGCTGGTGCGGACCCGAGCCGGCCGGGTCGAGGAGGTGCGCCTCGACATCTACGAGCCGCCCCGGTTCTTCGAGGCGTTCCTACAGGGCCGCCGGCACACCGAGCCGCCGGACATCACGGCCCGGATCTGCGGGATCTGCCCGATCGCCTACCAGATGAGCTCATGCAACGCCATCGAAGCAGCCTGCGGGGTGGAGGTGCCGCAGGCGGTCCGCGACTTGCGCCGGCTGATCTATTGCGGCGAGTGGATCGAGAGCCACGCACTGCACATCTACCTACTGCACGCCCCCGACTTTCTCGGCTACCACGGCGCGGTGGAGATGGCCGCAGACCACCTCGAGGTCGTACAGCGCGGGCTGCAGCTGAAGAAGACCGGCAACGACATCATGGAGGTGATCGGCGGCCGCGCCATCCACCCCATCAACGTCCGCGTGGGCGGGTTCTACCGGGCACCGTCCAAGCGGGAGCTCACCAACCTCGTCCCGCGGGTGGAGCAGGCGCGGGACGCGGCCCTGGAAACCCTCCACTGGGCCGCCGGCTTCGACTATCCGGACTTCGAGCAGGACTACGAGTTCGTGGCACTCCGGCATCCCGCCGACTACCCGATCACCGAGGGACGGATCGTCTCCAGCGGCGGCCTGGACATTCCGGTGCGGGAGTTCGAGGACCACGTGGCCGAGGAACATGTCCCACACTCCACGGCGCTGCACGCCAGGCTGGACGGCAGGCGGTACATGACCGGTCCGATGGCCCGCTACAACCTGAATGCCGATCGGCTGCCCGCGTCGGTCCGCGCGGCCGCGGCCGAGGCGGGCCTTGGCCCCCTGGAGAGCAACCCGTTCCGTAGCATCCTGGTACGGGCGGTGGAGACGCTGTACGCCTGCGAGGAGGCACTCCGCCTGCTCGACACCTACGAGCCGCCCGATCCTCCGGCCGTCGACGTCCCGGCCGTTCCCGGCACCGGCCACGGCGCCACCGAGGCCCCGCGCGGTGTGCTCTACCACCGCTACGACCTCGGCGAGGACGGCATCATCCGCGCTGCGAAGATCGTCCCCCCGACGTCGCAGAACCAAGCGCAGATCGAGGACGACCTCCGCCGCTTCGTGGAGCCGCGACTGGAACTCGAGTTGGACGAGCTCACCCGCCGGTGCGAGCAGGCCATCCGCAACTACGACCCGTGCATCTCGTGCTCCACTCACTTTCTGGACCTGCGAGTGGAGGAGGCGTGATCATCGTGATCGGCGTGGGGAATGACTTCCGGCGCGACGACGCGGCGGGGCTCGAGGTGGCTCGCCGGGTGCGGACCGCCGCTCCCGCCGGGGTCCAGGTCCTGGAGCACGACGGCGAACCGGCGGGGTTGCTCGACGTGTGGGACGGCGCGGACGTCGCCTACGTTGTGGACGCGGTTCGGGGGACGGGGGGCCCGGGAGCGGTGCACCGGGTCGAGGTGGGCGGCGACCCGCTCCGGCACCGGCAAGGCAGAGACAGCACCCACGCGCTGTCGCTCGGCGAGGCCGTGGCCCTCGGGCGCGTCCTCGATCGCCTTCCCGGCCGCCTGATCCTGGTCGGGGTGGAGGGCGGCGACTTCGCCGCCGGGCAGGGCCTCGGCCTCGAAGTGGCCGCGGCGGTCGAGGCCGTGGCGGACGAGATCGTACGGGAGGTGAGCGGCTGATGTGCATCGGATTGCCCGGACGAGTGACCGAGGTCGACGGCGAGCAGGCGGTGATCGACGTGGCCGGGATCTCGCGGCGAGTGTCGATCTCACTGCTGGTGCTGGAGGGAGCGCAAGTGGAGCCCGGTGACTGGATACTGGCCAGCGCGGGCCTCGCCGTCCAGTGCCTGTCCGAGAAGGAAGCGCACGAACTGCTGGAGAGCCTGGGAGGCTGATGTGACCATCGCGACCGGACGGATCCCCTTCACCCGCGGCTGGGGCGTGGGCCTCGCCTTCGTCACCGCGTGCATCAGCGGCGTCGCGGTGTACCTGAACAGCTTCGCCGTGACCGCTTTCGCAGACGCGACCGTCTACACGACGGTGAAGAACGGCGTTGCCGCGGCGATCATTCTGGCCGCGCTGGCGGCGGTCACCGCCGGTCAACGACCGGAGCCGCGGGTCGCGTCGCGCTCCGAACGCGCCGGGCTGCTGGCTGTCGCCGTCGTGGGCGGAAGCGTGCCTTTCGTGCTGTTCTTCGAAGGGCTGGCCAGAGCCGAGGCGACCGATGCGGCATTCATTCACAAGACGCTGATCGTGTGGGTTGCCCTGCTGGCCGTGGTGTTTCTCGGTGAGCGCCTCAACCGTTGGCACGTGGCGGCGATCGTCCTGCTCGTCGCCGGGCAGGCGGCCGCGGCCGGCGACCTGCTCGCGATCCGGTTGGGCGACGGCGAGCTGATGATCTTCACGGCGACGCTGTTGTGGGCCGTGGAGTTCGTGCTGGCCAAGCGCCTGCTGCGAACGTTCGGTTCGCTCACGGTGGGCAGCGCCCGGCTCGGGTTCGGGCTGGTGGTGCTCGTGGGGTGGCTGGCGGTCACCGGCCGGGCCGATGAGGTGCTGGCCCTGAGCGGACGGCAGTGGGCCTGGGTGCTGCTCACCGGTGTGATCCTCGCCGGCTTTGTGGCCAGCTGGTATGCGGCTCTGGCACGAGCGAAGGCGGTCGACGTGACCGCCGTGCTGGTCTTCGCGGCTGTGATCACCGCGGCGCTCGCCGGCGCGTTCGAGGGCGTGGTCCCGGCAGGGACCGTGGCATTGGGATTGGTGCTGATCGGGCTCGGAGCAGGCCTGGCCGCCGTCGGCGCCATGCGGCGGGCTCCGGCCCGTGAGGAGGTTCGCTGAGCGTGGACTCAGGCCCACTGCTGTTCGCCCGGTACGCCTATCCGCCGAACGCCCTCGGCTACTGCGGCCCGCAGGACCATCGCGCGCTCCTGGAGTATGCGGCCGCGGGGGTCGTCGACCGTGGCCTGCGCGAGCTGGCGCAGGGCTTCGAGGGTGCCTGGCCGTATCTGCGACTGATCGCCGAGGCCGCCGGCATCCGCGATCCGCTGAACCGGCAGGTGGTCGAGGCCTACTGGATCGGCAGTCCGCTGCTCCAGAGGGTGGATGTAACACGGCTGTGCAAGTTTCTGGACGATCGGTTCCGCCCCTACGCCGGGCCCCGCCTACCGCAGCTCACCGCGGCGGCGCTGCGGCGAGCGGTGCCCCACCACAACTTCCACGTCTTCTGCGTTTCGCCGTGGGTCGGCCTGCTTCGATCGGGCCGGGTCGACGAGCCGCTGCGGGTTCTCGACCAGTGCCGGATTCGTTGGGGAACGGTTCTCTCGGTGGAGGGTGACGCGGCGGTGGTCCGGTCGCGTGGCCTGATGTGGGACGGCTGGACGGTGCGACCGGGCCCACTCCGGACGGAGCAAGCCACCGTCGCCACCGACGGCCTCGCCACCGGGCCGATCCCCCGGCCAGGTGAGGTGGTCGCGCTGCACTGGGACCGGATCTGCGACCGGCTCGACCGCCGCGGCCTGACAGCGCTGCGACACCACACCACCCGAGCCGTTGCCGCAGCGGCCCCGATCGGTGGTTGACGGTGTGCGCTTCCAAGGCGGTGAGCCATCAGCCGGTGACCGTCAGGACCTGTGGTTCTCGACAGTCGGGCTTGTGCCAGGACGCGGCCGGTTTGGTTGAGATGGGCGGTGGCTACAATCGCGGCATGGCGAGCCGAGCACGAGCAAGCCCGCTGAGAGGGCTGGCGTGACCGGCCCACAGCGTGACCTGACGCGACTTCCGGACCTGCTGCACGGTCAATCCAGGGCAGGCCCGGCGAGGGAACGCCGACCTGTGTATGTCGACCTGCTGCCCCCATGCAACGCCGGGTGTCCGGCCGGGGAGAACATCCAGGCCTGGCTGGCCCATGCGAAAGCAGGTGAGCACGAGCTGGCGTGGCGACAGTTGGTCGCCGACAATCCGTTCGCAGCCATTCACGGCCGGGTCTGCTACCACCCGTGCGAGACCGTGTGCAACCGCGTCCAGCTGGACAGCGCAGTGTCGATCCATTCGGTGGAGCGGTTCCTCGGTGACCTGGCCCGTGAGAGGGGTTGGGGGTTCGAACCGCCCGCGCAGTCCAGTGGCCGGCGGGTGCTGGTGGTCGGGTCCGGACCGAGTGGGCTGTCGGCCGCCTATCATCTGGCCCGGCTCGGCCACCACGTCGAGATCCGCGACGCCGGTGCGGAACCGGGCGGGATGATGCGCTACGGCATTCCGGCCTACCGGCTGCCGCGCGACGTCCTCGACGCCGAGATTGCGCGGATCGCTGAGTTGGGTGTCCGCATCGTCACGAACCACCGGGTGGAGGACCTGCTCGCTGAGAAGACCGAGGGAGGATTCGACGCGGTGTTCGTGGCCGTGGGCGCCCACCTGTCCAAGCGGGTGGACATCCCGGCGATGGACGCGGCACGCGTGGTAGATGCGGTGAGCTTTCTGCGAGGCGTCGCGTCCGGTGAGCGTCCGGTGATCGGACGCCGGGTGGCGGTTTACGGGGGCGGGAATACCGCGATGGACGCGGCCCGGGTGGCTCGGCGGCTCGGCGCGGAGGATCCGATCGTCGTGTACCGCCGAACCCGGGAGCAGATGCCGGCCCACGAGGAGGAGGCCGCGGACGCCGAGCGGGAAGGCGTGCGGATCAACTGGCTTCGCACGATCACCGCGTTCGAAGATGCGGATATGACCGTCGAGGTGATGGAACTCGACGAGTCGGGCCGCCCGCACGGGACCGGCCGGTTCGAGACGCTGGCCGCAGACACCCTCATCGTCGCGGTGGGCCAGCAGACCGACACCGCATTCCTATGCGGGGTGCCCGGGGTTGAGTTCGCGGCGGACGGCACGGTGCAAGTGTCCTCATCGCTGATGACCGGTTGCCCGGGTGTGTTCGCCGGCGGCGACATGGTGCCGAGCGAGCGCACCGTGACGGTCGGCGTCGGGCATGGCAAGAAGGCCGCCCGTCACATCGACGCCTATCTGCGCGAGACGGAGTACCAACCGCCGCCCAAGCACGACCTGGCGAGCTTCGAGAAGCTGCATCTGTGGTACTTCGGCGACACCGCCCGCCGGCAGCAGCCGGAACTCGAGATGGAGCAGCGGGTCGCCGGCTTCGGCGAGGTGGTCGGCAGCCTGTCCGAACAGGAGGCCCGCTACGAGGCCGGGCGGTGCCTGTCGTGCGGCAACTGTTTCGAGTGCGACGGCTGCCTCGGTGCCTGCCCGGAGGATGCGGTGATCAAGCTCGGCGTCGGGCACCGCTACCGCTTCGACTACGACCGGTGCACCGGCTGCAGCGCCTGCTACGAACAGTGCCCGGTACACGCCATCGACATGATTCCGGAGCCGGAATGACGCGTGCGGTGATCGACGGCAACGAGGCAGCCGCGTCGGTTGCCTACCGGCTCAACGAAGTCTGCTGCATTTACCCGATCACCCCGTCCTCGACGATGGCCGAGCTTGCTGACGAGTGGGCCAGCCAGCAGCACCCTAACGTGTGGGGCAGTGTGCCCAGCGTGGTCCAGATGCAGAGCGAGGGCGGTGCGGCCGGCGCCTTGCACGGTGCCCTGCAGGCCGGGGCGCTGAGCACCACGTTCACCGCCTCGCAGGGTCTGCTCCTGATGATCCCCAACATGAACAAGATCGCCGGTGAGCTGACTTCGTCTGTGATCCACGTGGCCGCCCGTTCGGTCGCCGCGCAGGCGCTGTCGATCTTCGGCGACCACTCCGACGTGATGGCCGCCCGGCAGACCGGATTCGGGATGCTCGCGTCGGCGTCGGTGCAGGAGGCTCACGACCTCGCGCTCGTGGCGCAGGCGGTCGCGATGCGCACCCGGATCCCGTTCGTGCACTTCTTCGACGGCTTCCGCACCTCGCACGAGCTGAACACGATCGACATGCTTACCGACGACGACCTGCGCGCGCTGGTGCCCGCAGAGTTGGTGCGCGCGCACCGCAGTCGGGCGCTATCGCCGGAGCATCCCGCCATTCGCGGCACCGCCCAGAATCCGGACGTCTACTTCCAGGCCCGCGAGACGGTCAACGCCTTCTATACCGGGACGCCCGGCGTGGTGGACGAGATGATGGCCGCTCTCGCCGAGCGCACCGGCCGCCGGTACGGGCTGGTCGACTATTCGGGTGACCCGGCGGCCGAGCGGGTGCTCGTCCTGATGGGCTCCGGCGCGCAGACCGCCCGCGAGACGGCGGCCTACCTGAACGCCGGGGGCGAGCGGGTCGGCGTGGTCCAAGTGCGGCTGTACCGGCCGTTTCCGGCCGACGCGCTGGTCGACGCGATCCCGGCGAGCGCGCGGTCGATCGCCGTACTCGACCGGACCAAGGAGCCTGGCTCACACGGTGAGCCACTGTTTCTCGACGTGCTCGCGGCGCTGGCCGAAGCCCACGCCGACGGGGAACGCGAGCACCTGCCGAGAGTCGTCGGCGGCCGGTACGGGTTGTCGTCCAAGGAGTTCACGCCCGGCATGATCGCCGGTGTCTTCGCCGAGCTGGCCCGGGAGCGACCGAGACCGCGGTTCACCATCGGCATCACGGACGATGTGACCCGCACCAGCCTGCCCTTCGATGCGGCGCTTGACATCGAGTCGGCAGACACGGTGCGTGCGGTCTTCTTCGGCCTCGGCTCGGACGGCACGGTCGGCGCGAACAAGAACACGATCAAGATCTTGGGCGCCGACCCCAACTTGCACGCCCAGGGCTATTTCGTCTACGACTCGAAGAAGTCCGGCTCGCAGACCGTGTCGCATCTGCGCTTCAGCTCCCAGCCGATCAGGGCACCGTACCTGGTCCGGCAGGCGAGCTTCGTCGGCTGCCACCAGTTCGGGCTGCTCGACCGGGTCGATGTGCTCGGAGTCGCGGCGCCGGGTGCGACATTGCTGCTCAACGCCTCGTTCGAGCCGGACCAGGTGTGGGACGCGCTGCCCCGCTCGGTGCAGGAGCAGATCCTCGCCAAGGGCATCGATCTGTACGCGATCGACGCCGCGCGGGTCGCCCGCGAGGTCGGGATTCCAGGGCGGACCAACACCGTCCTTCAGACGTGCTTCTTCGCCATCTCCGGCGTCCTCCCACACGACCAGGCGATCGCCGCAGTCAAGGAGGCGATCACGAAGACCTACGGCCGGCGGGGCGAGGAGGTCGTCGCCCGCAACCACGCCGCCGTCGACCGCGCGGTCGCCGAGCTGCACCGGATCGAGGTGCCCGCGCACGTGACCGCCTCGCGCGAATCGCCACCGGTCGTGCCGGCCGACGCACCTGAGTTCGTGCGCGAGGTCACCGCAGTGATGATGGCCGGACGCGGTGACGAACTGCCGGTGAGCGCGCTGCCTCCGGACGGTACCTACCCCAGCGGGACGACGGCGTTCGAGAAGCGCAACATCTCCGATCTCGTCGCGGACTGGGACGCCGACCTGTGTATCCAGTGCGGCAACTGCAGCTTCGTCTGCCCGCACAGCGTGATCCGCTCCAAGTTCTACGACCAGTCACAGCTCGACGAAGCACCGGACGGATTCCGGTCCGCACCCCTGAACGCGGTCGGGGTTCCCGATACGCGGTACACGTTGCAGGTCTACGTCGAGGACTGCACCGGCTGCGGCCTGTGCGTGGAAGCCTGCCCGGCCAAGTCGCCCAGCGACCCGTCCCACCGGGCGATCAACCTGGCACCGCGTCTCCCTCTGGTCGAACCTGAGCGGGAGAACGTCGCCTTCTTCGAGGCGCTGCCCGACAACGACCGCTCCCGGGTGGATTTCGGCAACGTTCGCGGCACGCAGTTCCTTGAGCCGCTGTTCGAGTTCTCCGGGGCGTGCGCCGGCTGTGGTGAGACGCCGTACCTCAAACTGCTCTCGCAGCTGTTCGGCGACCGGCTGCTGGTCGCCAACGCCACCGGCTGCTCTTCGATCTACGGCGGGAACCTGCCGACGACACCGTGGACCACCAACGCCGCCGGGCGCGGCCCGGCCTGGTCGAACTCATTGTTCGAGGACAACGCGGAGTTCGGGTTGGGCATGCGGCTCGCCGCCGACATGCACACCGAGCTCGCCTACCGGCGGTTGGCAGAGCTCAGCGACGACGTCGGTCCGGAGCTGGCGCGGGCGATCCTCGAGGCGCCGCAGCTCACCGAGTCCGAACTGGCCGCCCAGCGCGAGCGGGTGGAGGAGCTGCAGCAGCGTCTCGATGGCCTGTCCGGGACTGCGGTCGACGACCTGCGCAGCGTCGTCGACCACCTGATCCGGCGCAGCGTGTGGCTGGTCGGCGGCGACGGGTGGGCCTACGACATCGGGTCGGGCGGGCTGGATCACGTCCTGGCCAGCGGGCGCAATGTGAACGCCCTCGTGCTCGACACCGAGGTGTATTCCAACACGGGCGGGCAGGTGTCCAAGGCCAGCGCGCTTGGTGCGGTCGCCAAGTTCGCGGCCGCCGGCAAGACCTCGCCGAAGAAGGACCTTGCGCTGCAGGCGATCGCCTACGGCGATGTCTACGTCGCCCGGGTCGCGATGGGCGCCGATGCCCAACAGACGCTCCGGGCCTTCCGGGAAGCCGAGGCATACGACGGCCCGTCGCTGCTGATCGCCTACAGCCACTGCATCGCGCACGGCATCGACATGCGCAACGGGCTCGACCAGCAGTACCGTGCCGTGGCCAGTGGACACTGGCCGTTGATCCGCTACGACCCGGTGGCCCGCACCGCGGGCGGCAACCCGTTTCTGCTCGACTCACCGCGGCCGCGGATGGCGCTGTCCGACTACATCTACCGTGAACTGCGGTACAAGATGCTGGTGAACTCGAACCCGGCCGAGGCCGAACGCCTGCTGCACCTCGCCCAGGAGGCCGTCGACCAACGCTGGGCGATCTACGAGGAGATGGCGACGCGCGGCCCGGAGCGGTTCGCGCCCGATGCGCGCAGGGACGGCTGATGGACCTCGGCACCGACTACATGGGGCTCACGCTTCGAAACCCGCTCGTCGCGTCGGCCTCACCACTGTCCCAGACCGTCGATGGCATCCGCCGGCTCGCCGACGCCGGCGTCGGCGCGGTGGTGCTCTACTCCCTGTTCGAGGAACAGTTGCGGCGCGAGGCGATTGCCCACGAGCGGCTCATCGATGCGGGTACCGAAAGCTTTGCCGAGTCCCTGTCCTACTTCCCGGCCGCTCCCGATGAGCCGCCCGGCCCGCAGCGTTACCTGAGCCTGCTCGAACGCGGCGCATCCGCCGTCGACATCCCGTTGATCGCCAGCATCAACGGGTCTACTCCAGGAGGTTGGGCGGAGTACGCGCACGCCATGCAGGACGCCGGAGCGGCCGCGATCGAACTCAACATCTACTACATCCCCGCCGACCCGCACATTGCCGGCCGAGACGTCGAACAGCGACACCTCGACATTTTGAGTCGGGTCAAGAGCGCAGTCTCGATACCGGTCGCGGTCAAGTTGAACCCGCACTTCAGCTCTACCGGCGAGATGGCCCTGCAACTCGACCGGGCCGGTGCGGATGCGCTCGTGCTGTTCAACCGGTTCCTCCAGCCCGACATCGACATCGAAACGCTCGCCGTCACGCCCACCATCGAACTCTCCACCGCGGTCGAGGCGCGTCTTCCCCGTACGTGGATCGCCCTGCTGCGCGGCCGGGTGAAAGCCGCGCTCGCGGCCACCACCGGTGTGGAAAACGCCGGCGATGTGATCAAGTACCTCCTCGCCGGGGCAGACGTGGTGATGACCGCCTCGGCACTGCTGCGGCACGGACCGACTTACGTCGGCGTACTACTGGACGGTCTGTCAGCCTGGATGGCCCGCAAGGGGTACACCTCGCCCGGTCAGCTGCGTGGTCTGCTCGCCGTGCCGGCAGACACCCATGAGGCCGACTACGAGCGGGCAGGCTACGTCACTGCGCTGCAACAAGGCCAGCAGACTTACCGCCACTGGGTAACTGCCGACCGAGCATCGGGCGCGTAGGGCAGCAGCTGCCCCGCACGGAACAAGCGAGTGAGGCGTTCAACTCAGCGCGTTTGCAAACGCGCGGATGTCCGCTGCGAGGAGGCCGGGTTGTTCGCGCGCGGCGAAGTGGCCGCCCCGATCCATCCGGGTGTAGCGGGTGATGTGGTAGCTGCGCTCGACCCAGCTGCGGGCGAGGCGACGCAGCTCATCTGGATCAGTTCCCGCATCCCATCCGGACAGCGGCCATCGGCTCGGCCAGCGGGTCGCCCGAAGGCCCGGACTGCCTCTGGTCTCACTCGGCAGCCGGCGGTCACCGCTCGTCGTCGGCGCGGGTCTCCTCGTCAGCCTGTCCGATGCGTGTTCGGTGTGCTCGCAGTGCGCCGGCGTGCGCCCTCATCGTGGGCTCGCGGCTGGTTCTGATCAGGCTGGCGATGGTGACGACCGACAGCACGACCACGATGACAGCGAGGCTGGCCAGAGTGGGAACCTCGGGTACACGATCATCGATATCCACGTGCGCCCAGTGCAGGATCAGTTTGACGCCGATGAACCCCAGGATCAGCGACAGGCCGGTGGACAGGTACACGAGGCGGTCCAGCAGCCCCTTCACCAGGAAATACAGCGCGCGCAGGCCGAGCAGCGCGAATGCGTTGGCGGTAAAGACGATGTAGGGCTCCTGGGTGATTCCGAACACCGCGGGTATGGAGTCCAACGCGAACAGCAGATCGACGCCGCCGATCGCCACTAGAACGATTACGAGTGGAGTTGCGACGCGCCGGCCGTCGACCTTAGTGATCAGTTTTCCGTCGACATAGTCGTCGGTGATCGGCAGAATCCGACGTGCGGTCTTGACGACCATATTGTCCTCAACGTCGGGATCCTCGTCGCGATGCCGGAATAGCTGCACCGCTGTGTAGATCAGAAGCAGGCCGAACAGCAGGAACATGAACGAGAACAGCGCCAGCAACGTCGCACCGAGCGCAATGAAGATCGCCCGCAGCACCAGCGCAAGTGCGATTCCGACGGTCAACACCATGTGCTGGTGCTTCTCCGGGACGGAGAAGGTGGCCATGATGACGACGAATACGAACAGGTTGTCGACCGAGAGACTCTTCTCCACGATGTAGCCGGTGAAGTACTCCGTGCCGAAGTTGCTCCCGGTATTGAGGGCGAACCACACGCCGAAGGCGATCGCCACCAGGATGTAGAACACCGACCAGGCCGTTGCCTCGCCGAAGCCGACGTGGTGCGGGCGTACGGCCGCCACGATCAGGTCGACCGCGAGCAATGCGACGATCAAGCCGATCGTCAGTGCCCAGGTGAGCCCGCTGACCTCCAGCACGCTGCTCCTATGTCGTCATGGACGTGCGCAACGCGGATCTAGCACCATGCCCCGGGGGAGCCGGTCTCACCGTTACCGATGGCTTGTGGCTGCCGCGCTCTTGCAGTGTTGCCGATACCCGACGTAGACCTCCCGAAACAAGTAGGCGATGTTCGTACCATCACGCGACACGGTTCGGCGAGTCCCGGGTTCACCAGGTCAGTTCGTGGCAACCGGAACGGCCGGCGGTTTCGATCTGCACGGTGGCGTGGGCGATCCCGTGCCGATCCTCAAGTATGTGGCCGGCTTGCTGCAATACGCGGTCGTTGACGGTCTGCTCTGCCGTGACCAGGTGGGCGGTGGCGACGTGCATGCCGGAGGTCAGCGTCCACAGATGAAGATCGTGCACATCTCGCACACCGTCGATCGCGGCCAGCTCGTCGGCCACCGCGTGCACGTCCACCCCGACCGGGGCGTGCTGACCCAGGACTGCGACGACCTGACGGCCGAGGATTACCGCGCGGACCACGACGAACACACCGATCGCCAGCGCGATCACCGTATCCCACAGCGGTTCGCCGGTGGCCAGCACGAGCCCGCCGGCGACGATAACGCCGACCGAACCCGCGGTGTCGGCCACGACCTCGACGTACGCGCCTTTCACGTTCAGGCTCTCGCCCGCGCCCGAGCGCAGCAACAACAGCGCCGCCACGTTGATCACCAGGCCGATCGCGCCGACGATCAGCATCGGCCCGAACGCCACCTCGGCGCCGTCGCCGAACCGCTCCAGCGCCTCGATGACGATGTAGACCGCGACCCCGAGCATCACCAGAGTCGCCAGAGCGGCGGCGAACACCTCGGCCCGGTACGAGCCGTAGGTGCGGCGGCCGGTCGTGTCGGTGCGGGTGGCGATCCGGCTCGCGAGCAGCGCCGCACCCAGGGTGACCACATCGGCGGCCATATGCCCGGCATCGGACAGCAGGGCCAGCGAGCCGGAGAGCAACCCGGCGGTCAGCTCGACGGCGAAGAAGGAGCCGACCAGCACGAAGGCCACCGCCAGCCGCCACCGGTGTTTGCCTCCCGCGTGGCCAGTGGCCGGGCTGCTGTGGTCGAGGTCCATCAGTGGCTCCGCTCGGGATGGATCGCCTCGGTGTGCTGGATGTGCGTGAGCGCCAGGTCCAAGAGCATCCGTACGTGTGCGTCCGCCAGCTCGTAGTACGCCATCCGGCCCTGGCGCCGCACCGTCACCACCCGGTGCGCCCGGAGCAGCCGCAGCGCGTGTGAGACCGATGACTCGGTCAGTCCGGTGACTGCGGCAAGGTCGCCGACGCACAGCTCACCGTCGATCAACGCCATCAGGATTCGCAGCCGGCCCGGGTCGGACAACAGACCGAACACGTCCGCGGTATCTACCACGTCGGCGTCAGCGGGCATGCGAGCTTGCACCGCCTCGACCCGGTCAGCGTCAACGACCCGCAGACTATGATCGTCCGGCACCGCGACGACATCTGAACCATTGTTCATATGTAGAGTTTTGGATCCGGCCACCGTCGCTGTCAAGTGCACCGACAGCTGGCCGCACTCGAGTGCTGACCCGTAGGCCATTGCTGCCGGCTTTCAGCTACGTCGGATGTTCATCAACGATGCGGAAGACCGGGTAGTAGTCCACTACGGTCCTTATCTCGTCGCCAGACGGATCAGGGCCAAGGCCGAAGTAGTAGCGGGCCTGCATCGCCGCGGTGTCCGAACCTCCCCGCGCACCGCCGCGCCGAAGGTACTCCGCGATGATCGGGGGCCTGCTTGGCCCCGGTACTTCGACCAACCGCACCCGTCGGGTGCCTCTCCGGCGCAACGTCGCCCGCCCCGCGTTCGCGCGCACGTTGCGAACCCACTCCGACTCCCCAGCCAATGAGACCAGGTAGGCCGCGCCTTGGTAGGGCGTGCGTAGAACCGGGGTTCGGCGCGGCCTACCTGAGCGGCGCCCGGGCACCTCCAGCGTCACCGCGTCGTGGGGAGCCAGGCCAAGCGACGTGAGAAGCACGCCGACGCGCTTGTTGACACCCCGGTACCAGGGAGCCGGGGGTCGATAGGCAGTGCGACTGCTGTAGTCCTGCGGCTTCACGGGCCGTCCTCCCTCTCGGCAGTTGGCGTCGGGCGGTGCTCCAAGAGCCATGAACAGTCCCCAGCCCCACCGTGATGACCACCTTGCTTCACGTGCCTTTCGGCCGCTCAAGGGCGGCGTCGTCTTGGGTCATTGCACTCCTTCGCGCCTGATTTCATCGAATGGGACGCTCGCCCGCCAGGGACGAAAGGCCTCGAGCGCCTCGGCGTTGCACCAGGAGCTTGCGCTCTCCATTCGAGGGGCGGTTCGCTTTCGGGCTGGGCGCTACCTCTCCCTGACACCGCGCATGCGCATGAGCTGCTTGAACGTGGTGGGTACGCCGGCAAAGTCGCGCTCGGTGAATCGTGGGTACGGGACGTTCGACCCCGGCGGGTGGGTCGTTGGCCTCCGGTGCCCATACCCGAGCCGGCGCACGGTTGTATCGAGGTTGTGTGCCCGCTGGCGCGAGGGGCAGCCTGTAAGGAGGCGTCGCGATGACTACGATGAATGAGCGCAACCGAACGACATCCCATCACCTAGCCGGGGAGCAGGTCTGGCGTGCGGTCGCCGAAGCGTCGTTCGCCGTCATCAGCTACACCACACCGTCGGGAGAGCCGCGATCCAGCGGTGTCGTCTACACGACGGTCGGCCCGCGGCTGTATGTGGTGACCGCGCCGGACAGCTGGAAGGCGAGGCACGTCAAAGCCAGCGGCAGGGTTGCAGTGACCGTGCCGGTGCGCCGCGGCGGCATTCTGTCGCTGGTAATGCCGATACCCCCTGCGACCGTGAGCTTTCATGGGAGCGCAAAGGTGCACCCGGCCGGCGCGCCCGAGGTCGGCTCGGTCATCAAGGAGTTGGACTCACTGCTCCCAGACGCGAGGCAGGCCGCCAGCGCAGTCATCGAGGTCATCCCCGAGGGTGCCTTCGTGACCTACGGCCTGGGCGTGTCGTTGATGAAGATGCGCGACCCGGCGGCTGCTCGTGCACGCGTCCCGGTGATGTCGGCAGTGGCCGGCGACGACGAGAACGATTGACGCCGGGCCGGCAAGAGGAGGGGATGTGGCGACGCTGATCCGCATCGTCGTCGGGCTGCTGATCATAGCCCACGGTCTGGTGCATCTACTGTACGTGGCTGACGATGTTCCGGAGTTCACGCTGGAGCGCTCGTGGATAGTGCCGGAACAGCTGTACCGTCCGGTCGGGTTGGCCCTCATGTACGCCACGGTCGCGGGGTTCTTCATCCTTGGACTGGCGGTACTGGGCGTTCCGGGCCTGTCCGGCGTATGGCCGGTGCTCACCGTCGTCGCTGTCACGATCTCACTGGTCCTGCTGATCGCCTTCTGGAACACCCGGCTGATCTTCGGTGTGCTCTTGAATCTCGTGCTCATCACAATCGTGCTTGTGCGTCCCGGCTGGACCGAACAGCTCGGCTGAGCAAATGGCGAGTCGCACGGGCAGGCTGTGTTCGTCGTGGCGATCCACCTGCTTGGTCAGCCACGCTGGCGCACCTGAAACGCGTCCCGGGACGCGCACCACCGGACTAGGGGTGTTGTGATGTGTGCCGATCGCGCCATGCTCGCTGCTTGGCCCGGTTGCCGCAGACTTGCATGGAACACCACTTGCCGGTGCGGGCGCGGGAGTTGTCGTAGAACGCCCAGCGGCACAGGTCGTTCGTGCAGACCTTGAGTCGGGCCCAAGTCCCATCAGTCATCGCGTCCGCGACGATGACCAAGAGCGCGCCGATGGCTCCTTGGACGCCGCCGGTACGGGACGTGGTGCGGTAGCCGCCGTCGGTCGTGAACTCGACTGTCAGCTGGGCTCGGGCAGCCCATCTGTTCAGTGTCTTGCGAGCTTCAGCAGGGACATCGGAGCCGTCATGATTCGCTGCGGCGGCTTCGCGGAGCGCTTCTCGCAGCTCGATCGCTCGACTCACGTCGTCGGCCGACGGGGCGACTCCGGTCGTGTGCCCGTGTGCCGCCAACCACTGACGCAACCGGCCGGGGTCGGAGATCTGATCGGCGCCTGCCTCAAGGTCGAGGGTGTTGACGAATTGGCGCACCTGTTCCAACGCTCCAGGTGCCGCCGTCGACAGGGAAGCCATGTGGCAAGGATAACCGTCTTGATACCGAAAGTAGTTATGACTAACCTATATCGCCATGACAACGGTTACGCCGAGCGCGATGTCGGGAAGCGTGTGGTCGAACGCCAACTTCCGTCGGCTGTGGATCGGTTCCGGCGCTTCCTCACTGGGCTCGGAGATCGCGGAGATCGCCGTGCCGCTGCTCGCGCTCGTCACCTTGTCGGCGAGCGCGGCCGAACTCAGCGCAGTGCGGTTCGCTCAGTTCCTGCCGTTTCTGCTGGCAGCGTTGCCGTTCGGGCTGATGGTCGATCGGCTGCAATCCAAGCGACTCGCACTGATGGTGGGGTCAGACGTCGGGCGCTTCGTCCTGGTCGCCAGCATCCCGATCGTGGTGTGGGCCGGCGTCGCCAGCATCGAGTTGCTGTGCATCACAGTCTTCTGCGTCGCCGTGCTCACCGTGTTGTTCCAGGTCGCCGACTTCGCGCTACTGCCCGCCCTGGTGCCGGCGGGAATGCTCATCGAGGCCAACGGCAAGATCACGGCAACCCACTCGGCCAACGAGATCGGTGGCCGCGGGCTGGGCGGGCTGCTCGTTCAGGCCGTGTCCGCACCGGTAGCGGTCCTCGCCAATGCATTGGGCTTCTTGGTGTCCGCGATAAGCCTGCGCCGAATTCGAGTACCGCACCCCGGGCGCTCATCGGATCGGACCGCGCCGCCTGCGCTATCGGCACGGCAGGCGATCGGAGAAGGGCTGAAGATGGCGCTCGGCAACCGCTATATCCGGCCGCTGCTCGGCGAGGCGACCACGTTCAACCTGTTCAACGAGGTATTCATCCTTGCCCTCATGCTGATCATGGTGCGCGATCTGGACTTCTCTCCTGCCGCCATCGGCTTGGTGTTCACCGCAGGTGGTGTCGGGTCGTTTGCCGGGGCGTGGTTCGGCGCACGCCTGACCGGCCGCTACGGATACGGCCGGGTGCTGCTCGTCACTTTGATCATCGGCAACGGTGCTCCGCTCGCAGCCATCCTCGTAGACCGAACCGACCTGCCGCTTGCCTTGCTCTGCGCCGCGTTCCTCATGATGGGCATCGGCATCGGCGTGGCCAACGTGCACGCGGTGAGTCTCCGGCAAACAGCAGTGTCTGCGGATCTCCTGGGGCGGGTGAACGCCGCATACCGATTGATCTCATGGGGCGCAATCCCGCTCGGGGCGGCCGCCGGCGGGTTCTTGGCCACCTACGCCGGAGCACAAACGGCACTTACCGTAGGCGCGATCGGGGTCGCCAGTGCCACCCTCTGGGTAGCGTTCTCGGCAGTTCCCCGACTCGCCACGATCGATATCAGCGAGGGTCATGAACCGGCGACGCCGGCGCCGTGAGCGAGGCGAATAATCAATCAAGCCGGGTAGATACATTGAATTCGATTGATGTATTGTCGCCAGCATGGCTTCCGCGCATACCGACAAGGAACAGAACCGGTGGTGGCTGGTGGTCGCCGCCGGCCTCCGTTCTTCATGCAACAGGTGCTCGGCGAGTCGGTGTCGGCCGCCGGTGTGACGATCCTGGCCTTTCCGGCGGGCATGGCCCTTATGGGGCCGGTCGGAGGTTTCTTGGGGGACTGGTGGGGACCGCGTAGAACCGCCGTGCTGGGAGCAGTCCTCTTTACCGCCGGGTTGGCCCTGCTGCTGCCGATGGACGGCTCCTGGAGCCTTGCGGATCTGGCGTGGCGACTGTTCCTGGCGGGCTGTGGAAACGGCTTGTTCAACGCCCCCAACATGGCGATGGCGATGACGCACGCGCCACCACGGCTGCTGGCGACCACAGGTGCGTCGACCAGCCTCGCTCGCCAGATGGGGTTCGCGTTGGGACCTGCACTTGCCACGCTGGTCTGGTTTTTCTCCTCCTACCAGCCTGAGGGGATGAACGGGGCGATGACCCTTGCGACGGTTGTCAGCGCATTATCAGTCGTCGTCCTCGTGCGTACGCGAGTGCTCGGTGACGGGTCGGCGGCCCAGAAACAGCACGCGGTGGACGGCTAATGCTCCGGTCACGGTCATCAATACAGCTTGATAGATCTATCTGAATTGATGTACTTTGGATTGGTGAATTCCACCAACTCGCCAGTCGCTCCGGAGACGCCGCCCGGGTTCCTGCGTCTGACCGGGCACCCCGTCCGATGGCAGTTGCTGAGTGAGCTAGCACGCAGCGATCGGCAGGTTCGTGAGCTGACGGCTCTGGTCGGCCAGCGGCAGAGCTTGACGTCCTACCATCTCGGCCAATTGCGCGCCGGTGGGCTGGTGACGATGCGTCGTAGCTCGGCTGACAAACGTGACACCTACTACAGCCTCGACCTGGCTGCGTGCCGCGAACTGCTCACCGAAGCCGGTGCTGCGCTTCATCCGGGGCTACGGCCGGCACCGGCCCAACTGCCGGCCCGTGACCTCGACCAACGGACTGCCCGGTCACGCGTCCGAGTGCTGTTCCTGTGCACGGGCAACAGCGCCCGGTCCCAGATGGCGCAGGCGATCTTGGAGCAGGTGGCCGGCAGTTGGGCCGACGTCGTCAGTGCCGGTAGCCACCCCAAGCGTTTGCATCCCAACGCAGTACGGGTGATGCGCGAACGAGGTATCGACATCGCGGGCCGTCGCTCCAAGCATCTGAGTGAGTTCGTCGAGCAGGAGTTCGACTACGTGATCAGCCTGTGCGACCGCGTGCGAGAGGTTTGCCCAGACTTCCCGGGACATCCCGCGGTGGCGCATTGGAGCATGCCCGATCCAGCGGCCGACGAAGCCGGCTACCCGGCGTTCGTCCGCGCTGCGGACGAGCTGAACACACGAATTCACTTCCTGCTATATGCGATCGAACACGCCCTGACGAGTTCGGAGAGGAGCTAGACATGTCCGGCGAGGAGGACTTCGTCAACGTCCGCTACATGGTGGACGATGTTGATTCGGCGGTCGAGTTCTACACCAAGCACCTAGAATTCACCCCCAGAATGAACGCGGCACCGGCATTCGCCGATGTCGTCCGGGGCAAGCTTCGGCTGTTGCTGAGCGGGCCGTCCAGCTCGGCGGGTCGGCCAATGCCGGACGGCATCAAGCCGGTGCCGGGAGGATGGAACCGAATCCATCTCATCGTGAGCGATATCGCGGCGGAGGTAGACCGGTTGCGCGCGGCCGGGCTCACGTTCCGAAACGACATCGTCGTCGGCCCGGGCGGGCAGCAAATCCTATTGGAAGACCCATCCGGCAACGTCGTCGAGCTGTTCCAGCCCGCTGAAAAATGAACGCGGTGGGTCGGTCTTGGCGATACCGGCGCGAATGTGATCGATATCGCCGGGTTCTCCGCCTTCCGGCGAGGCTGCGAGAGGTGCGGTCCACGCCCGAACTAGTACGGCAGCCCGGGATCGTTATGTAGACAGCGACCAATGGCTGGCGGGACTCCAATGGCTTCTCCGCGTTGGTGGCCGCCACTTGGTCCTTCTTCGCACGTCGCAGGGGTCAGCTGTCGAAGCCGACTGCTCCGTCGGTCTGCTCGCGCAGGATGTCGGCATGGCCGGCATGCCGGGCCGTCTCCTCGATCATGTGCACGTAGATCCAGCGCAGCGAGACTCGGCCTAGCCGCGAGTGCGGGACCGCGTCTTCTAGCGAGAACCGGGCGGCCAGCTGCCGCGAGTCCGCACATGCCCGTTGGTAGTCCTCTACTAGCTCGTCGATGCTGTGCTCGGAGCCGACGCTCCAGCCGTCGTCGGCAACCTTCACACCCACCTCGGCCGGCGGCCGTTCACCGAGGATCGCATGAAACCACTCCCGCTCGACCGAGGCGAGGTGGCACACGAGCCCGGCCAGGGTGGTCGCCGACGGGACCAACCGCTGGTGCGCGGCCTTAGTAGACAGACCGGTGACCTTCTTCACCACGATGTCGCGGTATAGGTCGAGAAATGCCTCGAGCACCGCGCGTTCTTGGCTTGTGCTCACGAGTTCATCTGGACTCAAGGGTGGATCGGGCAGCGTGGTCACGCCGCGATCCTAGTCCGGAGGCAGGCAGTGGATGATCGGCTGGATGGATTGATCTTGCTCGGCGGGGTGGGTGCGGGCGCCATGCGATCATGCATGGTTGGGAAGGCAACTCAAGGTCGGATGGCGGGCGTTGGCGCCGGCGTAGGAGTGGCATTTGGCACGGCAGCCCTCTCGGCATCGTTATGGAGGTGCCTGCTGCGTGGGTGGGGTGTGCGGCGTGTCGGCGTGCATGAGGGCGGCCGCCGGCTGATCATGCACTGTTTGTGACGACAATTCAAGATCATGCGGCGGCCGCTGGTGTCAGCGTAGACGCCCAGAGGTGGTTGGAGCTGTTCGCGGCCGGGTTCGCGCGGATCGCGGGCCGATTCGCCCGGGTGGAGCCTCGCCGGCAGGCCAGGTTGTATCTGCTGGGGTTGCTAGCAGATGTGGAGACCCGCTCCTGCTGGCAGCTTGCTGAGCATGTCGGGGACCAGTCTCCGCACCGGATGCAGCGGCTGTTGGGTGAGGCGGTGTGGGACGCCGAGGCGGTGCGCGATGACCTGCGCCGTTATGTTGCTGACGAGCTGGGGGACCCGCAGGGTGTGTTGATCATTGATGATACGGGTGACCTCAAGAAAGGGCGTCACAGTGTCGGGGTGCAGCGCCAGTACACCGGCACCGCTGGGAGGATCGAAAACGCGCAGATCGGCGTGTTCCTGGGGTACGCCGCACCGGATGGGTACACGCTGATCGACCGGGAGATCTATCTGCCCAGGTCGTGGGCCGATGACCCGCAGCGGTGCGCGGCAGCCGGGGTCCCAGCGCAGGTCAGGTTCGCCACGAAGATCACCCTGGCGCGGCGGATGCTGGCCCGGGCCCTGGACAGCGGCTTGAGCGCGGGGTGGGCCACCGCGGATGAGTTCTACGGCGGCGACCGACACCTACGCCAAGACCTGCAGGCCCGCGGGGTCGGGTATGTGCTGGCCGTGGCCAAGAGCCACCGAGTCACCGCCTGCACGCCGCTGGGGCCGCGGCGGGTCGACCAGATCGCCTCCGAGCTGCCACGCCGCTGCTGGAACCGGCGCTCGGCAGGCCAGGGGTCCAAGGGCGATCGCGACTACGACTGGGCCTGGATCACCCTGGTCGCACCCGCCGCCGAAGCCGCCGCCGGCGGGCACCACGATCTCCTAATCCGCCGCAGCCGCACCGACGGCGAACTGGCCTACTACCGTTGCTGGTCGGCAACCCGGCCGCACCTGCGTGACCTGGTCAAAGTCGCCGGTACCCGCTGGTCGATCGAAACCTGCTTCCAGACCGGCAAGGGTCTGGGCCTGGACGAGCACCAGGTCCGCCGCTTCGACTCCTGGTACCGCCACACCACCCTGGTGATGCTCGCCCACGCCATCCTCACCGTCATCGCCGCCCGCGAACACGCCGCGCAACGCCCGGAAGACCAACAGTTGATTCCGTTGTCTATCACCGAGATCCGCCGCCTGCTCGCCAGACTGGCCATCAACGCCGCCCATACCATCGACCACTGGCTGGGCTGGTCGCAGTGGCGACGCAGACACCAGAAACGCGCCAACACCAGCCACTACAGACGCCGAGGACAGCTAGAAAATCGACGAACACCTACATAACGATCCCGGGCTGTCGTACTAGACCCAAACGAGGTCGCCTTCACTGCCGGGCTCAGCGACGGTTTCGCACGTCAGGCACCACGGGCGTAGCTCCAACGACGTCCCGCAGGTTTCGTGGCGCAGGCCGGTCGACTCACCGCCGAGCTTGGAACCCCATTCAGCCAGGAGTGCGACGGCGTCGGCCAACCGCCGTCCGGGAGTTGTCAGTGAATAGCGCATCCGGACCGGGCGGTGCTGGTAGGGGCGAGAACTGATCAGCGCGTCGCGCTCCAGTGCGCGCAGCCGGGCGGCGAGGATGTTCGGCGCGATACCGCTGACCTCTTCAGAGAGTTCGCCGAAAGTCTTGTCGCCGTCGAACAATGCCGCGATCACGCGCAGGCTCCACCGATCGCCTACCCGCGCTGCAGCGCCGTCGAGTGCCGTCTTGTCGATTCGCACACCACCACTATAGAGTAACTTGCAAGTCGCAAGTGACTGCGCCGATGCGTGACAGTCGCGCCGGCGTCCGACCTGGCGAGAGGGAGCGGGTGACACGTGATGGGTGCATTGGATGAACTGAGCGAGCTTGTGCGAACGGTGGTGGCGAGCGCCGGGCCGGCCGTGGTCTCGATCGGACGTAAAGGTCGGGGAAGTGGCTTCGTTGTCGCACCCGGCAAGGTGGTCACGAATGCGCACAACTTGCGTGATCGCACAACGCAGGTGACGTTCGCCGACGGCCGGACGGCCCAAGCCAGCGTCACCGGAAGCGATGTGGACGGCGACATCGTGGTCCTCGACGTCGAGACCGGCGACGCTGAGCCTCTGGCGTGGGCCGACCAGCAGGTTGCAGCCGGTGACGTGATTGTGACCGTCTCTGCGGGTCGGCTCCAACAGCGCGCGACGTGGGGACAGGTATCCGCTGCGGACCGGGGGTTCCGCGGCCCGCGGGGCCGACGGATCGCCGGCGCGATGGAACACACCGCTCCGGCGGCCCCGGGATCGTCCGGCGCACCGGTCCTCGATCGCCATTCGAAAGTCGTCGGGCTCAACACACACCGCATCGACCACGGTTTCTACCTCGCTCGCGTTGCCGACCGCGAGTTGCGTGAGCGCATCGTGGCGATGAGTGAGGGGCAGCGCTTCGAACCCGTCCAGTTCGGTGTGGCAATCGCGCCGGAACACGTGGCGGCCCGGCTTCGGCGTGCCGTCGGACTGCCGCAGCAGGACGGACTTCTGGTCCGCGGTGTCGCCGATGGATCGCCGGCGTCCGGCGCAGGGATACGGGAGGGCGACTTGCTCGTGCGAGCCGGCGGTCGTGACCTGGTGACACTCGATGACCTCTTCGCCGTACTCACTGATGTCGCGCCGGGCGACGAACTGTCGCTCGGCGTAATCCGCGGTACCGAGGAGACCTCCGTCACCGCAGTGTTTCCCGCCGGGTCGTGATACGGGGCGCCGCCAATGTCGCGGTAATGTCCGTCCGAGGAGCGGCCGACGACCTCTCGCTGCTCAAATCCGTCGCTTGTCGCCAGGTCGGTTGCTGCTGACGACTGGTCGCAGGTCCCGGCTGATACAGGACTTCTGGCTCTCGTTCGCATGTCTTTCGTGCTTGAGACTTGAACCGAACAATGAGTGGGAGGTGAGCGCGGTGCGCAAGAAAGTTCTGGTGCTCGGCGGCAACTTCGGAGGGTTGACCGCCGCGCTGAGTGTCAAGCACGAACTGCAGGGCGACGTCGACGTTCGGGTGGTGTCCGCGTCGCGGCGATTCGTGTTCAACCCGTCGCTCATCTGGCTGCCGTTCGGCAAGCGTCGTCCGCAGGACATCAGCTTTCCGGTCGGCCCGACGCTGGAGCGGCATGACGTCGACTTCGTTCACGCGACTGCGACCAGCATCGATCCGGTCGCCAAACGGGTGCAGACCACTGACGGTGCGTATGACTACGACTACCTCGTCATCGCGACCGGCTACCGGAACAAGATGGACGTCGTGCCGGGCCTGACGGACACGGACGGTGCGTACACGATCACGACCCTGGAGGACGCGATCCACGCCGGTGAGGGCTGGCGTCGCTTCGTCGACGATCCCGGACCGGTCGTTGTCGGCGCCAGCCAGGGAGCGGGCTGCTTCGGCGCAGCGTACGAGTTCTTGTTCAACATGGCATACCAGCTCCGCAAGGCCGGGCTGCACAAGCAGGTCGACCTGACTTACGTCACCGCGGAGCCGTTCCTCGGACACTTCGGCATTGGTGGGCTGCCCGGCGGGGAGAAGATGCTCGGCATGTTCCTCCGGCGGCAGAACATCAAGGCGATCACCAACACCGCCATGACCGAGGTCGTCCCGGGCAAGCTCGGCCTGGCCGATCGTGACCCGATCGACTTCGCCTACGCAATGATCATCCCACCCTTCGAGGGGCAGGACGTCGTCCGCACCGTCGAGAACCTCGCCGACGACAAGGGATACGTGCCCGTGCACGACACCTACCAGTCGACCGCCTACCCGGACATCTATGCGGTGGGTATCGCGGCGGCCGTCGCCGTGCCGTGGGTCACCGGGGTGCCGGTCGGCGTGCCCAAGACGGGATTCCCCACGGAGGTGCAGGCCCACGTAGCGGCGCGGAACATCGCCAGCCAGGTTCTCGGTGGCGAACCCACCGATCGCAAGAGCTTCGGCGAGATTCCCGCCGTTTGCGTCATGGACGCCGGCAACAACGGGGTGGTAATCCTTGCCGACAAGATGCTCCCGCCACGCAAGACCGGGCTGCTCATTCCCGGGCCGCAGGCGCACCTCGCCAAGCTCGCGTTCGAGAAGTACTTCCTCTGGAAGGCTCGAAACGGATACGTCCGCCTGCCCTGAGAAAGGACGTCGAGCTCGTGAGCCAAGGCGTCGTGGCCAACCATCTCGGACAGGTTGCGGGCGTTCGCGTACTGCGCGACCAGCGGTAGTGTCTTGCGCTCACTCATCCCGCCGACCGTGATCGGCGGGATGCCAGGCTTCCGGGGTTCGGCATTGATGGCTTCTGACACTTTCATTTTGTTGGGCTTAGCTCGGGATGAGGGTGGTTGATACGGCGGAACTGTCGGTGGTGTTCGATAGTGTGTTCGATATGACGATGGTGGTGGACGAATCTGAGACCGGCTTCGCGGCGGAGTCGGGGCTGGTGGGCGGGCAGTGGGCGCATCCGTTGTTGGGGGATGTGGACGCGGCGTGCGACCGGGTTCAGGACGCTGCGAATACCGCGATCTGGGGTTTGTCCGATGCTGACTTGGAGTCGGCGATCGATGGGTGTGAGCGGCTTCGCGCGAAGGTGCATCATCTGGAGTTGGGGTTGATCGCCGAGGCGGACGGTCGGGCGTTGGGGACCCGGCTCGGAGCGGCTTCGACGGCGGCGTGGTTGCGGCACCGGTTCCGGATCCGCCCGGGGCATGCCAAGTCGTTGGTGCATACGGCGAACGCGGTCGGCGATCCGGACGCCGAGCTGGTGGATTATGCGGCGAACGTGTCTGCCCGCTCGGGGCGCGAGCTGGTGCAGACCGGTCGGGCGCTCGCCGAGGGGGCCATCTCGCCGGAGCATGCCGCGATCGTGGACAAGATCATGACCAAGGTGCCGCGTGAGGTCGGTGTCGAGCAGGCCGCCCGGGCGGAGGAGGATCTGGCCGGGTTCTGCCGCGAGTTCGACCCGGGCACGGTGGCAAAGCTCGGGGACTACATGCTCGAGATGATGCGCACCGACACCCTGGACGATGAGGACGAGCATCGGCACCGGCATCGGACGCTGCAGCTGGACGAGCATACCGGGGGGATCTCCGGGCAGTTGACCCGGGACGGGATCGCCACGCTGCGGACCGCGCTGGATCCGCTGGCCGCGCCGAACCCGGGTGCGGACGGCACACCGGATCTGCGGACCCCGGGGCAGCGCCTCGCCGACGCGTTGGTCGAGTTGGCCCGCCGGGCGATCGCCTCGGACGGGTTCGCGGCCAACCACGGCATCAGCCACCGGGTGATGGTCACCATCGGGCTGGACAGCCTCACCGCTGGCAACGGCACTGACCCGGACCGTGCCGACATCGACCCGGACACGGCGCGCACCGGCACGGACGGGCCAGGCCAGCCCGCTGATGCCGGCACCGGCGCGGGCGGGTCGGGCCAGCCCGCTGGCGAGCCGGGTTGGGCGTCCAGCACCGAGGCCTCCGGTGCCGAGCCGGGAGACGCGACGACCGGCCGGGCACCCGACGAGTTGGGCGAACCGGCCGGCGGCGAGCCGAGCACGCCAGCTGAGACGACCGACGCAAGCCCGCCCGGGCTCGGCGGCGCGGTTGGTGGTCGTGCTGGCGAGCAGGCCGGTGACGACGCGGCCACCTCAGCTGCCGCTGCCGGGCAGCAGGCTCGCCGGGCGGGTGTTCCGGTGCGCTGGTGGGCCGACCGGCCCCTCCCGAGCTGGGCGGCTGGCAGCGGCGGCGGTATCGCCCCGGCGCATCTGGAATGGGGCTCACTCATCAGCGCCAGCACCGCACTGCGCATGGCATGCCACGCCAGCGTGCAACGCGTATTGCTCGACCCCGCCGGCGCCGTGCTGGACGTCGGCCGGCAGCGACGCACCGTCACGCCCGCCCAATACGCCGCGCTGATCGCCCGCGATGGCGGCTGCGCCTTCCCCGGCTGCACCCGACCCCCCGCCTGGTGCGTCGCCCACCACATCATCCACTGGGCCCGCGGCGGACCGACAGACCTGGCCAACCTCGTACTGCTGTGCAGCCACCACCACCGAGTGATCCACCACGACGGCTGGCAGGTGCGCATCGACACCACAGACCGACTACCCACCTTCACCCCACCACGCTGGATCGACCCCGACCAGCGGCCACGCCGCAACAGCAGACTCCGAGCCCACAGCGGCGGACGGTCGCAGAACGGGCGATCATCCAGTCCATGACGCGATCCGGCCACAATCGCCTAGCCGGCAACGGGTACTGCAGCGCAGAGGGCCGCCGGCCCTACGCCGGCCTGTTCGTCGGCAACCTGGTGTCACAGGTCTGCTCGAGCTGACGCTCGTCCAGCCAAGCCCAGAATGTTTCCGGCACACGCTCGATGGGACCTAACGCTGCAGAATGCGTTACTTGCGCTCGTGGCGACCGCCTTGCGCAACGTGCTGTCGCTCGGTACGCCACCCCTCGGTCTTAGGAGGTGCGACCGCTCGACTCCACCAGCGCCCGCCTCCACAGCCGGTGGAGGACTCTGCGGGCACGTGCGGTGTCGACAGCCTTGGCATGACGGACCGTCCCGGCTCGATCGTCCGTGCGCAGCACGCCGTCGGGCTGCACACGCCAACGGTCGGAGGCAACCTCGAAGAGCCCGGGTTCGAGCATCGCGAGGACGCCCAGGGCATCGTGCGGGTGGGACGACGTCCGACCCGTGTGATTCCACCAGAGGCGCGCATACTGGACGACCAGCGTGGCGAGCGGGTTTCGCACCGATGCGATCGCGGCGAGGTCGGTCTCGTCGAACGGCACGGTGGTCGTCACGTCGACACCGACGAAGAGCGCCGGTGCGTCGGATTCGAGAACTGTGCGCGCAGCGTCGGGGTCGGTCGCGATGTTGTGCTCTGCGCGTCCGCTCGAGAAGTCACCACCCATCACGATCAACTGCCGGAGGGACGGTGCCCAGTCCGGATCACCCACGACGGCGGCCGCCACGTTGGTGAGCGGACCGATCGCGACGACCGTCACCTGACCCGGTGCACTGCGGACGATGCGGATCAGCGCGTCGACGGCACCTGGGCGGACCGCCGCTTCGTCTCCTGGGGCATCCGGCGCCGGCCAGATCGGCCGACCTGAGTACGGCGTCGCCACGCCGGTGTGGACGGGGACGCCGTCCCGCCCGAGCAGCCGCAGGACGTGTAGTGCGTGCCGGGCGCGAAGCTCGACGTCACCGGCGACGGTTGTGACCGCGCGCAGTGAGACGGCAGGATCGCCCGCGAGCGCGAGCAGCGCCAGAACGTCATCGACGTTGGTGCCGATGTCGGTATCCATGATGACGGGCCGCATGGTCCTCAAGTCTGCTCGAACAACACGCTTCGGCGAGTTCTGCGCCGGCACCAATCCGCGACGTGGCCGGCTCCGAATAGAAGACATGGAGCCACGGCGATATCCGCTGCACATCTATGCTGCGGCCGCGCTGGCCGGGCTTGTGACCGGTGGCCTCATCGTCGCGGTCGGCATGCTGGTCGCCCGCCTGGTCGCGCCGCAGACCGGGCCCTTCCTGGTGGTCGGCAATACGATCGTCGACCGCACGCCGGAGTGGCTCAAGAGTTTCGCGATCGAGACGTTCGGTGCGAACGACAAGCTCGTCCTACTGATCAGCTTGGGCGTGGTGCTCGCCGGCCTGTCTGCGTTGGCCGGTGTGCTGCAACTGCGCCGGCCGCCGCTCGGCATCATTCTCGGCATCCTGCTCGGCCTGGTCGCGATCGCCGCTGCGCTGACCCGTCCCGGCGCGGATCTGTCGTACGCCGTTCCGACGGTCGCCGGACTGGTAGCAGGAGGCCCGGCCCTGTGGTTCCCGGTTCGTCGGCTGCGTGACGTCGCGGCTCGGGGCGGGCCGGTGGATTCCGGTGAGGGGGCGCCGGAGCTCCGCGGGTCCGACCGCAGGCGGTTCCTGTTGCTGACCGCCGGTGCCGCGGGCCTTGCGCTGGCCGCCGCGCTGAGCAGTCGGCAACTGGGCCAGACGTTGGACGACGTGCTCGAGACGCGGGACCGGATCCGGCTGCCCGCGCCGGAGGACCTACCGCCGGAGGTGCCGCCGAGCGCCGATTTCGACATCAGCGGCATCACACCGTACGTCAGCTCCAATGAGGAGTTCTACCGGGTGGACACCGCGCTCGAGATACCGCGCGTCGATCCAGCGACGTGGCAGCTGCGCATTCACGGCATGGTCGACCGGGAGATCCGCCTGGCCTACTCCGAGCTGCTCGACCTGCCGATGATCGAGCGACTGGTCACTCTGACGTGTGTATCGAACCAGGTCGGCGGGGATCTCGCGGACAACGCGGCCTGGCTCGGCCACCCGGTGCGCGAGCTGCTGGAGCGCGCGCAGCCACATGCCGACGCGGACATGGTGCTCTCGCGCAGCATCGACGGATTTACCGCGAGCACCCCGCTCGAGGTGTTGCAGGACGGACGGGACGCGATGCTCGCCGTCGGTATGAACGGCCGGCCGCTGCCGCTCGGGCACGGCTTCCCGGTCCGGATGGTCGTTCCCGGCCTCTACGGCTACGTCTCGGCCACGAAATGGATCGTCGAGATGGAGGTGACGCGCTTCGACCGGGCGACGGCGTACTGGACCGACCGAGGATGGGCGCCCCGCGGGCCGATCAAGACCGCTTCGCGGATCGACGTGCCCGGCTCGTCCGCTCAGGTATCGGCCGGCGAGGTGACGGTCGCCGGTGTCGCCTGGGCACAGCATCGCGGGATCTCGCGGGTCGAGGTCAGCGTCGACGACGGCTTGTGGCGCGAAGCCGAGTTGGCCGATGAGGTCTCGGTCGACACGTGGCGGCAGTGGCGATGGACGTGGGACGCCCGGCCCGGCCGGCACACGCTCCGGGTGCGGGCAACCGACGGCGACGGGGAACTCCAGACCAGTGAGGAGGTCGAGCCGTTCCCGGACGGCGCGACCGGCTGGCACTCCAGAGTCGTGGAGGTGGTGTGACGAGCAGCTGAGGCACTGATCGCAACACCGAGGACACGACGACTCTCAGGAGGAATATCACCATGGCACGACTGACTCGACGGAACTATGCGGCCGCCGCGCTGGCCGGCGTGCTGTCGCTCGGAGTGGCCGCCTGCGGCGACGACGACGGCGCGGGAACGGACACCGACACCCCGGAGGAGGAGATGGAAACTCCGGAGGAGGACATGTCCGATGACGAGGACATGGACGACGAGGAGGACATGGACGATGACGAGATGGACGATGACGAGATGGACGACGAGGACGACGGCTGACGCATAGCCGGCCACGTCCGGTGGCGCAGCTGCCCCGTCCTGGCCTCGTCGTTCGCCGCGCTGCCGTCGCAACAGCCGGCCGGCAGCATGATCGCGATAGGGTGAGGTGGTCCGGACGGCGGATCGCCTCACCACCTCCCTTTGCGAAGGGCGGGCCTAGGAAGGGCCACGGCCGACCGACCGGCCGGGTCCCGCATGCACGAGGTGAGCTGGGATGACTGACTACTCCAGGGCAGGCGTGTGATGCCGAACCTGCGCACCGTCCGGTCGGACGCTCCGGAGCCGGGCTCCGGTGACGCGCTCGCCGATTTACTGCGCCTGTCCGCCCGGGGTGACGTCGCGGCGTTCGAGAAGATCTACGACTCGATGGCCGGCGCGGTGCTCGGGCTGGCCGTCCGGGTGCTGCGTAACCATGCGCAGGCCGAGGAAGTCGCGCAGGACGTCATGGTCGAGGTGTGGCGCTCGGCCGCCCGCTACGCGCCGGTGCGCGGCAGCGCCAAGTCGTGGATCATGACGATCGCGCACCGGCGCGCCGTCGACCGGGTACGCAGCGAGCAGGCGGCGACCGAGCGTGACGTGCGGGTCGCGTCGTCCTACGAGCCGGTACCGTTCGACGAGGTCGCCGAGCATGTGGAGACGAGCCTGGAGCACGAGCTGGCCCGCCGGTGCCTGGACAGCCTCACCGAGTTGCAGCGCGAGGCGGTCCGGCTCGCCTACTACGACGGGTATACGTACCGCGAGGTCGCGAATCTGCTGGAAGCACCCCTCGGTACGATCAAAACGAGGCTGCGCGACGGCCTGATCAGGCTGCGCGACTGCGTAGGGCTGGGGTGAGCACGATGCCGTCCGAAGCCGAGATTCACACGCTGGCCGTACCGTACGCGCTGCATGCGCTTCCCGACGAGGAGGTGCCGTTGTTCGAGCAGCACCTTGCGGTGTGCGAGTCATGCCGGGCCGAAGTCGCCGAGGTTCGGGAGACCGCGACCCGCCTCGGAGCGGCAGAGTCAGTGCCGGCGCCGGCCGAGCTGAAGGCTCGCGTGGTGGAGCGGATTCGCCAAGTTCGGCCACTGCCACCCGTGCCGGACGAGGTGGAGGAGTCGGCCCTACGTGCTGCGGGTCCGTGGCGGCGCTGGTTCCCACGTATCGCCGTCGGCCTGGCGGCGGTCGCGACCGTCGTCGCCGCGGCGCTGGGAGTCGAGTTGTACGACACGAGGCAGGAGTTGGACGCCGCCCATGAGCACACCGCCGAACTGAGCCACATGCTCGAGGCCGCCGACGTCCAGATCGCGACCATGAGCGCCGACGACTTCGGCGGCATGGTGGTCCTTTCCCGTGCTCAGGACGCGGCGATGCTGATGGTGCACGGCATGGACGACGCCCCGTCCGGGAAGGTGTATCAGCTCTGGTTCATGGACGAGTCGGGCGCGCGACCTGCCGGGTTCCTGCCGGACGCGGACGGCGAGATGGCGATGTTCGCCGCCCACGGGGTCGGGGAGGCGTCGAGCCTGGGCATGACCCTCGAACCGGCCGGCGGCTCGCAGCGACCCACCTCCGATCCGGTGATGATGATCGACCTTCCCGCGTAGCTTCGACCGAATGATCACGTTAAGCCGGTACTCCGCGGCCAAACGTCGTCTGTAGCCCCGGCAAAGCAGGGAAGAGCCGCGCAAGGGCGTGGGTCAGGCTGCCCAGGGGAAGGGCTCGCGGTCGGGCTCGACCCAGCCAGAACGCGCTGCGTTGCTTGCGAGCACGGCGGGCGAGTAGTGCCGAGCAAGGAGCCGCTTGTCGAAGAGCTCAGGGTTGCACTCGGCGAACCCCTCGAACGTTGACTCTGCCGCGTTGCCCGCATGGTGCGCGACCGCCTGCACCCAGGCACGGGTCATCGTCTCGTTGTATTTCTGTGGTGCGTTCTCGTACCTGGCGATCCGGCGGATCCACGAGCAGACGAGATCTGCCGCTTCGGCCGCGCCGTAGCGCTGGACGGCCAGCCAGGCAAGGTGCACGTGCTGACGGTGGCCGAATCTTCCATCCGGCTGAACGACCTGAGCCAGAAGTTCATGCACGTCGCGGTCTGGGTGAGTGTGCTGCGCCATCTAGGAGCCCTCCTCGATCAACGCGGCGAGTGTTCGCCGAAATCCCGACAACGCGGCCTCGTCGAGATGGGCGAGTGTGCGTTCCTCCACGCTCGCGAATGCCTCGAGAACCTGACGGCGAACGGTGCTGCCCGTCTCCGTGACCTCGATGAGTACCGAACGGCGGTCAGCGGGGTTGGGCACCCGCTCGATATAGCCGCGCCCTGCCAACCGGTCCAGCAGGCTGGTGAGCGTGGTGGCTCGGGTTCCGGTCCGGAGGCTCAACTCCGACACGGTGATGCCCGTGTCGCCATCCAGGTTGGCCAATGCGTTCAGCTCCGAAGCGGGCATCTCCAGGTCCGACAGATCCTCGGCCAGCAGCCGCAGGGTCACGTGAGTCGCCCGCTGGAGCAGAAGCAACGGAGAGTCCGGTGTTGTCACGAAAACAGATTATACGAAATCGAATTAAATGCCAAAGGGCGACGGTCAAAGGGGGCGAGCTCACCGTCACGCCGCGTTGCGGCACGACCGAGGGCCGGGCGTCGGCGGAGGCTGCCGGACGAGCCGGCGGAGGGGCCTTGATAGTCCGGCGTCTCATCAACGAGCCGACGGCCAGGGTTCAGAGGGGTGGGCGCGCCTCGACGAGTACGCGCCCACCCTCTCGTCAATTCGCTGCGGCCAGGGTGTTCTGGAGCGTGTAGTAGGCCGGCTTGCGACGGTAGTCCTCGAACATCAGCGTCGCGGCACCCTGATTGGGGAAGAACACCGGAACCCACGAGTACTTGTCGTTGAAGCCCCACACGGTGAACGAGTTGCAGGTCGAAACGGCGAGGCAGGCGTCGAGCATCCGACCGTAGTAGTCGGCTTGCCGCGCCAGTTGTGCAGCGGTAGGTGTGCCGTCCTCACCGAGCACCATGCGCACGTCGAGTTCGGTCACGGCCGTGTACAGGCCGAGATCGGCGAACCGTTGCAGGTTCGCTTGCAGGGAGCCGGGAAAGCCGAACTGGATGCTGAGGTGACCCTGCACGGAGAACCCGTGCACTGGCACACCTTGGTCCAGAAGAGATGTGATCAGGTCGTAGTAGGCATCGCTCTTGGCGTTGATGCTCTCCACTCCCCAGTCGTTGAAGAACAACTGCGCCTGCGGGTCAGCCTCGTGGGCCCAGCGGAACGCGTCGGCGATGATGTCGGGTCCGAGCCGGCGCAGCCAGATGTTCTCCTCGGTCCGCAACGCGCCGCTGCCGTCGAAGATCTCGTTGGCGACATCCCACTGGTGGATGCGGCCGGCATAGCGACCGACCACGGTGGTGATGTGGTCCTTGAGGATCTGGCGCAGCTCCGCGTCGGTGAACTCGCCGTTCTCCAGCCAGTCAGGGTTCTGGCTGTGCCACATCAGCGTGTGGCCGCGCACGACCTGGTCGTTCTTCTCGGCGAACTCCACGATCGCGTCCGCGGGCCCGAACCGGTAGGTGTCCTGCTCGGGGTGGATGAATTCCCACTTCATCTGGTTCTCCGGCGACACCGAGTCGAACTCGGTGCGTAGTGCGTTCCGGTAGCGATGGTCGTACGTGAAGGGGTCGGGGTAGGGCATCGTCTCGTGGTGACCGCCGCCCGCGGCGGCCGAACCGATGTGCAGGTCCTCTGGGGCTACCACGCGGAGCCGGTCGCGACCGAAACCGGGCGCGCCGTTCTCGGACGCGGGGGCGGGCTCCGCGGGATCACCGGCCGCTACGGGAGAGGCCGCCAAGCCGAGCCCGAGGGATGCGACAGCGACGGTGAGGGTGGTCGAGAGCGGGGTGAGTCGACGTCTGGACACGGGAACTCCTCGGTGAGTCGAATAGGCGACACTTTCCGGAAATGTTTCCGAGACGTTGCTGAGTCTGGACGATAGGCAGGCCCGGCACTTCGTGTCAATGGGCCGTCTCATGCAAGCGTGATGCGTCAATCGGACGATAACCCCAATTGCTGCTGTGACCTGTGGTTTTGATTCCACGATGGAACGGACCTTAACCGACTGCGAGACTAGTTGTCTTCCGGAAAAGACCTTGGAAATGTGCTTGCTGTACGTAGCTTCGATGCCCGGTCCGTCACCCCAACGCACGTCAGCCTCGGGAACTTGACGTGCGATGTGTGGCCGCCGCGGGGGCGGAATCCCCGGCCATGGACTGGCCGGCACCCACCGAATGAGCCCCGCACTGATTGTGGTGATCGCCGCGGCGGCCTAGCGTTGCGCACATGCGCGCAACTGATGAACACGAAGGAATCGTCGCCGAGACGGTCATGGTTCCCGGCGACGGCGGAGACCAGATCCACGCCTACTTCGCCAAGCCGGTGGGGGACGGACCATTCCCCGGAATGGTCCTGTTCCACCACATGCCCGGCTGGGACGAGCTGTACCGTGAGTTCACGCACCGGTTTGCGTTCCACGGTTACCTGACGATCTCCCCGGACCTGTACTGCCGGGACGGCCACGGCAGCCCGGACGACGTGGCCGCCAAGGTACGAGCGGCCGGCGGCGTGCCCGACGACCGGGTGGTCGGCGACAGCGATGGCTGTGTCCGTTTCCTGCGGTCACTTCCCAGCGCCTCGGGCAAGGTCGGGCTGATGGGCACCTGCTCGGGCGGACGGCACGCTTACCTTGCGGCGTGCCGCGGCGAGCCGGTGGACGCGGTCATCGACTGCTGGGGTGGACGGGTCGTCGCCGGGTCGGACGACCTGACCGAGAAGCAGCCCGTCGCACCGGTCGACTACACCGCGGATCTGCCGTGTCCGGTACTCGGTCTGTTCGGCGACGAGGACCCGCGACCGAGCCCGGCGGACGTGGACGCCCTCGAGGCCGCGCTCAGAGAACACGACAAGAGCTACGAGTTCCATCGCTACCCGGACGCGGGGCACGGCTTTTTCTACCACGACCGGCCCGCTGCCTACCGTGCCGCCGCCGCGGTCGATGGCTGGCAGAAGGTCTGGGCGTTCCTCGACCGCACGATCGGTTAGCAAGAAGGGCATCGGCATGTGCACAACGATCAGCGACAAGGCCACGGTCGCCGGAAGCGGGAAGGGTGCGTCGGGATGGTTCGAGCTGGACCACGTCTACGTCGGTTACGACCACCCTTTCCACGCCCAGTTCGACCATGCGTTGAGCATTGATTTCGTCAACGAGGCCGCGGGGCCGGGCTCGCGCGTCGCGGTGGAGCTCGACCGCGAGTCCGCGCGGACTCTCGCCAATCGGATCCTGGCCACTCTCGATCTGGCCGATGCGTACGAGGACGGCGCACCGTCCTGATCCACTACCAGGGCTGGCGACATCGCACCATGCCTGCGTGCCTCTTGTGATGTCGCTGCGCCTGCCGAACGTGATCGAACGGTCGGCTCCGGCCGGCGTGCCGTGTCACATCCGCGCGCGTCATGGGGTCTAACGGTTGAAAGCCATATCAGCCGACAGAAGGCTCCGACGGTGCCATGACCGATCTTTCTTCCTCACGTGTGCGGGATCATCGCGTTGCGGACCCCGGCCTGCCCGATGTGAACCCACGGGCAACTGATGTGGAGTTTGAAGCCCGGCGGCGCGCCAGGCGGCAGGTCGTCGGCATGCTCGCCGTGGCGACGCTGCTCGTCCTCGCCGCTGTCGTCTTCTACTTCGGCTTCACCGGCGACGCGCCCGAGCGCGACGTCGACCTGGGCGACCTGAGGAACTCCAACCTCGCACTCGGTCTCGCGCTCGGCGTCGGATTGCTGGTCGCCGGCATCGGCGTTGTGCAGTGGTCGCGCTTGCTGATGATCGACACACGCGTCGTCGAGCTCAGAACCCCTAGCGATGCGGGCCGTTCTACAAGGCGACGTTTCGGCGGCGGGACGGGCGACGGCCTCGGAAGGCGCCGGCTGCTTCGCAACGCCCTGTTCGGCGCTCTCGTGCTGCTGCCCCTGCCGGCGGTCGTGGCGCTGCGTGGCTTGGAGGCGGGGGCGCCCGCCCGGCGCGAGCACACCGCCTGGGACGAAGGCGTGCGGTTGCTGACCGACGGCGGCTACCGGCCCATCCGCGTGTCCGACATCCAGGCCGGCGAGATGGTCAGCGTCATGCCCGCCTCCTTCCTCGACCTGCCCGAAGCGGGTCCGGCGCGGCCGAACGAGCGGGCCAGATCGCCGGTCGTTCTTGTGCGGATACCGCCGGCGGAGCTGTCGCCGGCTCGTGGGCGGGAGAACTGGCAGGTGGACGGTATCGTCGCCTATTCCAAGATCTGCACGCACGTCGGCTGCCCGGTCAGCCTGTACGAGCGCACGACGCACCACCTGCTGTGCCCCTGCCATCAGGCGACGTTCGATCTGGCCGACAACGGTGCGGTGGTCTTCGGCCCCGCCACCCGGCCGCTGCCCCAGCTGCCGCTCCGGGTCGACGACGACGGATACCTGGTCGCGCAGAGTGATTTCACCGAGCCGGTCGGGCCGAGCTACTGGGAGCGGGACGCATGACGACGGCCCCCGACACCAACATGACGCCGCACAGCAGTTGGGCGTTCCGACAAGCGGAGCGGGTGGTCGACCTCGTGGAGCGGCGGGTCACCGGCAGCAGCTGGTTTCGGCGCGGCAGGCGGACCGCCGTCCCCAATCACTGGTCGTTCTGGCTCGGCTACCTCGCGCTGTTCAGCCTGGTCATCGTCGTCCTCTCGGGTGTCTTCCTGACCGTGTGGTTCGAGCCCTCGATGGCACCGGTCATCTATGACGGCGCCTACGCACCACTGCGTGGCGTCGTTGTCTCCGAGGCGTACGCGTCCACGCTGGACCTGTCGTTCGAGGTCCGCGGTGGCCTGCTCATGCGTCAGGTCCACTACTGGGCGACTCATGTGTTCATCGCCGCCATGGCGGTGCACCTGCTGCGCGTCTTGTTCACCGGTGCGTTCCGCACGCCGCGCAAGCTGAACTGGGTGGTTGGCGTCGGTCTCCTGGTGCTTGGCATCGCCGGTGCCTACGCCGGGCACGCGCTGCCGGACGACCTCCTGTCGGGGACGGGCCTGCGGGTAGTCGAAGGCGGCGTGCTGGCCATCCCGATCGTCGGCACCTATCTGTCCTCGTTCATCTTCGGCGGCGCGTATCCGGGGGACGACATCGTCACCCGCCTCTACGTGCTTCATGTGTTCCTGATACCGGCGCTCCTCGTGACGTTGCTCGCTCTTCATGTGGTCCTGGTCCGACGCCACGGCCGCACCCAGTGGCGCGGTGCGGGCAAGACCAACCGGAACGTCGTCGGATCGCCGCGCACCGTACACACGGGCCGGGCCGCAGGGCTCATGCTGATCGTGTTCGGGGCCGTCGTCACGATGGCGGCGACCCTCCAGATCAACCCGGTGTGGCTCTACGGGCCATACGACCCGTCCCAGGTCGGTGCCGGCAGCCGACCGGATTGGTACATGGCGTTCCTCGACGGGGCGTTGCGGCTGATGCCGCCCTGGGAGATCGACGTCCTCGGACACCATCTGACGTTGAGCCTGCTCATCCCGGTTGTCGTGTTGCCGGGGCTGCTCGTGGCCGCCATGGCGCTGTATCCGTGGGTCGAGGAGAAAATCGTGGGCGGGCGAGGCGACCAGCATCTTCTCGACCGGCCGCGCGACATGCCCGCCCGGACCGGGCTCGGCGCCGCGTTCGTCGCGTTCTATGTGGTGCTCTGGATCGCCGGTGGCAACGACGTTCTCGCAACGACGTTCCACGTCCCGGTGAACTGGATGACGCGGCTTTTACAGGTCAGCGTCGTCGTCGTGCCGCCGCTGGCGTACACGATCACCAAGCGCATCTGCCTCGGCTTGCAGCGCCGGGACCGCGACAAGCTGCTGCACGGGCGCGAGACCGGCATCAACGTCGTCGACATCGGCGGCGGATTCGCCGAACTGCGGGTTCCGCTCAACCGGTACGACGCGTACGAACTCACGTCGCGGGAGCGTCGGGTGCCGTTCGTCCGAGACCCCGAGGTCGACGAGAACGGGATCCCCGCGCCGCGGCTCCGGTCGACGAGACTCCGCGCCCGGCTGTCGAACTTCTACTTCGGCGACAGGTTGGACGACGATGACCGCTGACGTTCACCAGGTAAGCGGACGCGACCCGCACGAGGTGCTGGACGTCCCGCGTGGGGCGCACCGCGAGCAGGTGATTCGGGCATTCCGCCGGAAGGTCAGGCACGGCGGCCACCCGGACACCGGCGGTGATGCCAGGGCATTCGAGGAGATCGTGCGGGCCCGCGATGTACTTCTCGAGCAAGCGGAGCGCAGCCAGTCCGATCGTGATCATCACCGAACTTCGGCCGCCACCGGCGCACACCCGAGCGCCGGGCCGGGACGCGATCACAATCAACCCGGTGCTTCGACCGCTCACGTGCGACCCGATACCTCTCCACCGCGCGAAACCCACAAGTTGGCCATAGTCACCGTGGTGCTTGCCGCACTCGGCCCGCTGCTCTGGCCGGTCGCGATCGTCGTCGGGCACCTCGCCCTGAGCCGGATCAAGCGCACCGGACTCGGCGGCGGAACCGTCGTACCCGTGGTTCTGCTCTTTCTCTACATCCTGACCCTCCCCATACTGGCCAGGATCTTGAGTCTGATGCTCATTCCGTAGCCGGTAACGCGGCCGACCGGCCGGGTTTGCGCGCAGGGCGGTTGCAGGACTAGGTTCAAGGCGACTCGGGCGAACGTCCCGAGTTGCTACGAGAGTCAGCGAAGCCGGTGCGAGTCCGGCGCTGTCCCGCAACTGTGACGCTCGCCGCCTACGCGGTGATGCGAAGCCAGGCCGCCTGCCTCGTGGCGACGAATCCGTCCTCGGAGGAAGGGCCGTTCGTGCGGCGAAAGCCACGCCTACGTCTTTCCTCCTCCTGTGCAATGGAGGAGGCACTCTCATGAAACACCCTGCCAAATGGGCTGCCATCACACTGGCCGCCGTCCTCGTCAGCGCCTGCGGCGGTGACGACGAACCGGACGCCGCGACGAAGCCGGACGAGTCGGAGGAGCAGACCGACCCGTCCGATGATGAGGGCGACGTGGAGGAGACCGCCGACGAGCCGGTCTTCCCGGTCACCGTCGGCTCGGGCGCATCGGCCGTCGAGATCGCGGCATTGCCCGAGCGCATCGTTTCGCTGTCGCCGACCGCGACCGAGATGCTGTTCGCGATCGGCGCCGGTGACCAGGTGGTCGCGGTGGACGAGTTCTCGAACTACCCGGAGGAGGCGCCGACGACGGATCTGTCCGGCCTCACGCCCAACGTGGAGGCGATCACGAGCTACGAGCCGGATCTGGTCATCGCCGAGCGCGACCCGGGAGAGCTGGTGGCGAGTCTCGAGCAGGTCGACGTCCCCACGCTGATCCAGGGCGCGGCCGTCACGCTTGACGACGCCTACACCCAGATCGAACAACTGGGCGCCGCCACCGGTCATGTCGGTGCGGCCGCCGAGCTGGTCGGGCAGATGCAGGCCGACATCGACGCGGCGATCGCCGAGGTCCCGGAGCGCGACGAGCCCGTCACCTACTACCACGAGCTGGACAACACGTTCTACTCCGTCACCGGCGAGACCTTCATCGGTCACCTCTATGGCCTGCTCGGCATGCAGAGCATCGCGGACGAGCACGGCGAGGGCAGCGGCGGCTACCCGCAGCTGTCGCCGGAGATCATCATCGACTCCGATCCGGACGTCATCCTGCTGGCGGACGCGCAGTGCTGCGACGTCACCGCCGAGACGCTGGCCGAGCGTCCGGGCTGGACCGAGCTGAGCGCGGTCCAGGACGGCCGGGTGATCGAGCTGGACGCCGACATCGCGAGCCGCTGGGGTCCACGCGTCGTGGACTTCCTGGAGATGCTGGCCGCCGAGCTCAACGAGCTGGTGCCGGCGAACCAGGGGTGACCGCTTCGCAGCGGCGATGGTTCGTCGCCGCGCTCGGCCTGCTGACCGTCACGCTGCTCGTCGGCGTGACGGTCGGCCCGGCCGGGCTGCCCTGGCATGCGCCGGTGACGGACCTGCTCAACCGGCTGCCGAACGTGCAGATCGGTGACCGGCTGACCGAGCAGCAGTCCGCGATCCTGTGGCAGCTGCGCATGCCGCGGGTCGTGCTCGGCGCGCTGGTCGGTGGCATGCTGGCCGTGGCCGGTGCGGGCTACCAGGGGGTGTTCCGCAACCCGCTGGCCGATCCCTACCTGCTCGGCGTCGCCGCCGGCGCCGGGCTCGGTGCGACACTGGCGATCGTGGGCGGGGCCGGCGTCGCGGTGCTCCCGGTGGCCGCATTCGCCGGCGGTGTGGCCGGTGTCGGAGCCACCTATGCACTCGGGCGGACGGCCGGTGGCCGCGGCACCCACTCGATGATCCTGGCCGGCGTCGCGGTGGCCGCGTTCCTGACCGCCGTGCAGACCTATGTGCAACAGCAGAACACCGACGTCCTACGCCAGGTCTACGGCTGGATCCTCGGCCGGCTGCTGACCGCCGGCTGGTCCGAGGTGCTGACGGTGCTGCCCTACGTAATTGCGGCGACGGCCGTGATCGTCATGCACCGGCGGCTGCTCGATGTGCTCAGTGTCGGCTCGGCGGAGGCGGGCACGCTGGGTGTGCAGGTAGCCCGGGTTCGGCTGATCGTCGTACTCGCCGCAACGTTGGGCACCGCGGCGGTGGTGTCGGTAAGCGGCCTGATCGGTTTCGTGGGCATCGTCGTCCCGCATCTGGTCCGAATGCTGGCCGGGACGTCATATCGAGTGATCTTGGCCGTATCCTTCCTCGGCGGCGGCGCGTTTCTAGTAGTAGCCGACATGATCGCTCGCACCATCGCAGCGCCGGCCGAGCTTCCGGTCGGCGTGATCACTGCGTTCGTCGGTGCACCGTTCTTTGTACTGGTCCTACGTCGGAGTAGGAGGGCGTGGTGAGTACTCTCACGACCGAGCACGTCGCGGTCGATCTGCTCGGTAAGCGCGTGCTGGAAGACGTCAGTCTGACCGTGCGGTCGGGCAGTTGGCTCACGCTGGTCGGCCCGAACGGCGCGGGCAAGACGACGCTACTGCGTGCGATCACCGGCGCGGTCGACTACGGCGGTCAGATCGAGCTGGACGGCGACCCGCTGCGTGGTCTGCGCGAACGCGAGCGGGCCCGGACGGTGGCCGTCGTGCCGCAAATGCCGGTGCGTCCCGAGGGGATGACGGTGCAGGATTACGTGCTGCTCGGCCGGACGCCGTATGTGCCGTACTTCGGCGTCGAGTCGGCCGAGGATCTGGCGGTGACCGGCGAGCTGATCGGATCGCTCGACCTGCGGGGGCTGGAGGCGCGGCCGGTGACATCGCTGTCCGGAGGCGAATTCCAGCGGGCCGTCCTGGCGCGGGCGCTGGCCCAGCAGGCGCCGGTGCTGTTGCTGGACGAGCCGACCAGCTCGCTCGATCTGGGACACGCGCAGCAGGTGCTCGAACTCGTCGACGACCTGCGGCGCCAACGCGACCTGACCGTGGTGGCGGCGCTGCACGACCTCACCACGGCCGCCCAGTACTCCGACCGGCTCGCGTTACTCGTGGCCGGTGAGGTCGTGGCCGAGGGGACGCCGGCGGACGTGCTGACCGAGGAGTTGGTGTCGCGGTGCTACGGCGCCAGCGTGCGGGTGGTCTCGGACCCGGACACCGGCATCGTGGTGATGCCGGTACGAAGTTCGATCGGGAGCGAGTCGTGACGGGGCTGCGTGCGGCGGTCGGCCTGCTGACCCGTCTGCCGGTCAGTTCCGCCGAACAGCACGAGGGTGGTCCACCCGTCGCGTCGGGGCAGCGTCCACAGTGGGAGGAGGGGCCGCGCGCGGGGACGGTGGCCGGCTCGGCGCCACGGTCGGGGTCATCGTGGGACCTGGCACCCCGGGCGATGACGTGGTTCCCGCTGGTCGGCGCATTCGTCGGCGGCGTCGGCGTGCTCACCTGGTTGATCGTCGACGCGCTCGTCGGACCGACACCGGCGGCCGTGGCAGCGGTGCTGATGACGATCGTCGTCACCGGTGCGCTGCATGAGGACGGGCTGGCGGACACCGTCGACGGGTTGTGGGGCGGCGCGAGTCCAATGCGCCGGCTCGAGATCATGCGGGACAGCGGTATCGGCACCTACGGCGCCTTGGCGCTTGCCGGCGACCTACTGCTGCGGGTCGGGCTGCTCGCACCGCTAGACCTGCCCGATGTGGCTCGGGCGCTCATCGCGGGCGCTGTGATCGGGCGGTTCGCGCCCCTCGTCATCGTGCGGTGGCTACCAGCTGCCCGGCCGGACGGCCTCGGCGCCGGTGTCGCGGATGGGATCGGCCGCGTGACCTGGCTGATCGCCGGTTGCACGGTGATCGCGGCGGCGGTCGTAGCGGGCGGGCCCTGGGCGCCGGTGCTGCTCGCGGCCGCGGCTGGTCCGGTCTGGCTGGTGGGACGCGCCGCATCGCGCCGGATCGGCGGGTTCACCGGAGACATCCTCGGCGCCGCGGTGCTGACGTCGAACCTCGCGGTTATCGCGGTCGTCGCGGCGCTCGCGAAAGCAGGGGTGTTCTGATGGGTGCGCTGACGCTCGTCGTGGGCGGGCAGAAATCCGGCAAGTCGAACCTCGCGGTGCGGCGTGCCGTGGCGAGCGGCCGACCTGTGGTTGTCGTGACGCCGGCCGTCGCCCGCGACGATGAGTTCGCCGCGCGGGTCGCCCGGCACCGGGCCGACCGGCCGTCCGACTGGGAGACCGTGGAAACGTTCGACCTCGCCGGCGCGGTGCGGGACGTGGGTAGCGGATCGTTCGTCATCATCGACGCGCTCGATACCTGGCTCGCCGAACGAATGGAGCGCAGCGGCGTGGCGCTGGACGGTGCCGAGCCTGACCACTCGGCACTCGAGCAGGTCACCGATGCCGTCCTGACCGAGTTGGGAGAACTCGCGTCCGTCGTGGCCGCCGGCAGATCCGATGTCGTGCTGATCGCCGGCCAGCCCGGTCTCGGCGTGCACGCCGGAAGCCCCGGCTCGCGGGCGTATGTGGACCTGCACGGCTTGTCGCTGCAGACGCTGTCGGACCGGGCCGACGAGGTGCTGTTAGTGGTCGCCGGACGCGTCCTGCCACTGGCCCATGATCGCGTGCAATCGGCCGATGGCGCGGTGCTCGAGCGTGATCACGAAAGCCGAGGAATGCCGTTGTGATCGATGAACTCGTCGCGGCAGTCGAACCGGTGAACGCGGATACGGCGACGGCTGCTCGCGAACGGCACGGCCGGCTCGCCAAGCCGCCGCGGAGCCTCGGCCACCTCGAGGATGTGGGCATCCAACTCGCCGCGATCAGTGGTGCGAGCCCGCCGCCGGTACCGCGGTCGCCCGCCGTGGTCGTGGCCGCGGCGGATCACGGCGTGCATGCCCAGGGAGTGTCGGACTGGCCGCAGGACGTGACCCGGCTGATGGTCTCGACCGTGGCCGGCGGTGGTGCCGCGGTGAACGCGATCGCGAGAGCGGTCGGGGCGAGCGTCACCGTACTGGACGTTGGCACGGTCGCGGGCGTGGTGGCCGACGGCGTCGTGGACGCACGGGTGCGGGCCGGTACTCGCGACATCACGTCCGAGCCGGCGATGGCACTCGACGAGTGTGCCGCCGCGGTCGCCGCCGGTGCGCGCGTGGCGAGCGATCTCATCGCGGGTGGTGCCGATCTGCTGGCCACCGGCGACCTGGGTATTGCGAACACGACGGCGTCGGGAGCGCTCATCGCGACGCTCACCGGCGAGCCGGTGTCCGTCGTCACCGGCCGCGGCGCGAATCTGGACGACGAACGCGTCCCGGTCAAGGTGAAGGCGATAGAAGGTGCACTTCGTCGGCACGGTGCCGACCGCGACCCACTGCGGGCGCTGGTTTCACTCGGCGGGTTCGAACACGCCGCCCTGACCGGCGTGATGCTGGCCGGAGCCGCCGGCCGGGTGCCCGTGGTGCTGGACGGCGTGATCGCGAATGCCGCGGCGCTGGCGGCGGTCGGCATGTGCCCTGCGTTGTCCGGGTATCTGATCGCCGGGCACACGTCCGCAGAGCCCGGTGCGCGCGCCGCACTCGCCGCGCTCGGCTCCCGGGGGCTCGTCGATCTCGGCATGCGGCTCGGCGAAGGGACCGGAGCGCTGCTCGCGATTCCGATCGTGCAGGCCGCGGCACGCGTGCTCACCGACATGTCCACGCTCGACGAGGTACTCGCCGGCGCCGGTGCTTAGAGCAGCTCGGCCAGCATCGCCGCGGCTCGTTCGGCGCCGCCGGCTTCGACCGGTCGTGGCGCCGTCGGCCGTCCGATCGTGCCGGCGATGAGCGCTGCCAGATGGTCCGGATCGGCGTCCGCGAAGTCGACCCGGACACCACCCCCGTACCTGCCCAGCCGATGGTGGACGTGGAACTGCTGCTCGAAGTGCCGGCGCAACGGCACGTAGATGAACGGCGTGCGGTTGGCCACGAGCTCCATACACGTCGTGAGCCCGCCCTGCACCACCGCAAGGTCGCAGGCGGCCAGGTGCCGCCACAACCCGGACACGTAGCCGTGAACCTCCAGGCCCTCGCGGGCGGGTAGCGACCCGGGGTCGATGCGCGGCCCGGCCACGACGATCATTCGCAGGGACGGCACCTTCCGGCGTGCCGCGGGGAACGCGTCCATCACCCGGCGCAGCAGATGGCCGCCCACGCCGGAACCTCCGACGGTGACGACGCACACCAACTCGTCCGGCCGGTAGCCGAGATCCGCGCGCAGCCGCTCGCGTTCGGCGGGTGCGGCCGGGTCGAAGCCCGTCACGTATCCGGGAAACCGGTAGTGCGCCTCGGTCCAGTCGCGGATCAGAGGCAGATCCGGCCCGAACCGGTCCGGGACGATGTCGTCCGGGTTGCCGACGAACATCGCCAGGTCGCGAAGGCGCGGCCGGCGCTCGATGTGGCCGATCATCTCCGCGTTGTAGTCCGCGGTGAGCATCGCTTCGCGGGCACCGCCCTCGGGCATGGGCAGCCAGCCCACGAAGTCGGTCGTCCAGGCGTACGCGAAGCGCTTGAGCTCCGGGTTCTCGTGCAGGAAGTAGTCGACGTCCCACGCCTCGTCCGCGACGACCAAGTCGTAGTCGCGCGAGGTCACCAGGTCGTGGAACACGTGGAAGTTCGCGAGCAGGATCTCGTCCATCCGCCGCCACGCCTGGAAACAGTGCAGGTCGTGCTCGCCGGACTCGGATTCGATATGGCCGGACTCGCTGACCAGCTCGGCGCTGGCCGGGTGGACGGTCTCGCCCGCGTCGGCGAGCATCCGCGTCACCGGCGACTGCGCCAGCCACTCGATCTCGGCGTCTGGATGGTGGCGGCGCAGTGCCGCCATGGTGGCCAGGTCGCGGCCGGCATGGCCGAGGCCGATCGGCGACGAGATCATCAGGACTCTGCGCTGCCGGGTCCGCCCGCGCGTCCAGGTCGTCTCGACCCGCGCCGGCGGCTGGACCGTTGCGGCCAGCTCACGTAGCAGATGGTTGATCTTCACCGGGTCGCGGGCCGGCGGGATGTGTCCGGCGTTCTCGAGTTTCACGAGGTCGCCGCCGGTGGCGGCGGCCAGCGCCTCGCCGCGTGACAACGGGCTGATGCGGTCGTCGGTGCCCTGGACGACCAGGACCGGGTGGTCAACGGTGGCACACCACTGCTGAACTGTGGTGCGGCGCGGGAAGTCGGCCGCAGCGTCGGCGAGTAGCACCTCGGGCGTCGTCTCCATCGCCCAGCCCACCGCGTCCTCACGTTGTTTCGTCGAGTGCGGTTCCGGGAAGCACTGGCCGAAGAAGAACTCGGCGAAGTCGTCGTAGTGGTGGCGCCAGTGGTGTGCGTTGTACTTGTGCCAGCCCTGCGGGTCGTCGAGTTCGAGGTGGAACGTCCGAGGGATGTCGGCGCGCTCGGGTGGCGGCGGCGTCAGCGGCAGCGTCGGCCCGATGAACGCCTGTGCCAGTACGCGCTCCGGATGTGCCGCGGCCAGGTACAGCGACGTGACCGAGCCCTTCGACAACGACACGAGGATCGCGCGTTCGGTGCCGGTGGTGTCCAGCACGTCTAGGGCGGCACCGGCGAGGAACTCGGGCTCGTAGTGCGAAGGATCCGTGCTGCGCTCGGATTCACCGTTGCCGGGTGCGTCGAAGGTGACGACGCGGTGGTGGCGTGCGAGGTACGGGACCTGCATCTTCCAGAACCGGGTGTGCACGATCGTCCAGGTGGGCAGCAGAAGGAAGGTCGGTGCGCCGTTGCCGTAGATCCGGTATCCGATCTTGACACCGTCGTGCTCAACGTGGGCTTCATGGTCGGGTAGTCGTGCCGGCATCGTCATTCGCTCCCTTCAGCCGCCTAGATCGTGCTCGCGGATCAGTTCGCCGACCCGTCGCAGCGCTGCGCGGTGTGGGATGCCCTGGCCGTCGTCGAGTCCGAGCAGCATCAGTGCCTCAGCACCGAGGAACGCATCCCCTGCCAATGCCGCTATCTCGTCCGGGGCGAACGGCCCGAGCCCGCCGAACCGGTCCGCGGCCCGGCGGGTGACGTCAGTGAGCAACTCATGCCAGCCGCGAAGGAACGCGCGGACATGCTCGGCGACCTCCGGGTCCGACCAGCTGGCCGCGATCATCTCCTGGAGCACGCGGACGTAGCCCGACTGCAGATCGTCCTCGAGGAAGTCGCAGGCCTGTTCCCACTGCTTCCAGAGCGGTTCGTCCGAGCCGAACATCTCGCGCTGGCGGGCGAGACGCTGCTGGTTCTGGTCCTCGAGCACGGCGAGCACGAGGTTGCGCTTGGACCGGAAGTGGTAGTGGATGTGGCCGACTCCCACCCCTGCCTCGTCGGCGATCCGGCGCAGCGAGAGCCCCGCGTAGCCGGTCCGCAGCAACGTGACCGTGGCGGCGTTGATGATCTGTCGCCGAGTGGCGTGCATGCGTGGTTCCTTCGATTTGGTCAGTCGTACAACCAAATCACAGAATGGCCGGTCAGTGGGCGGCTGTCAAGGGACCGGTGATCGACGACGTGCTGAACCGATGGCGCGATGATGAGCTCTGGGTACTGAGGCCAGGACTACCGCACGTGGAAGCCGGCTATCCCTTCGAGCGGCTCCGGATGCGTATCGATCTGTTTCACGTCAGCCCATGGTGGGCCGTGGCGTGCCCACTCCACCATCGCCCCGACGCTGTCCCGGGGGCCTTCGAAAACGGCCTCGACCGCCCCGTCCGCGCGATTAGTAACCCAGCCGGCCACACCACGGGCAGCGGCTTCGCGGCGGCAGGTGTCGCGGAAGAACACCCCCTGCACCCGGCCGTACACGACGACTCTGCGGCGTATCGCATCGGTCACGGTTGCCAAGCGTAGTTTCCGTTGGGCTCGACAATCAGTCGTGCACCTTGCTCGGCATTTGCTGACGGCGCTAGTCCTGTAGAGGTAGTTTGGCTGGGAAGAGCCAGCTTTACGTGATCATTCTGAAAACAGTATGGCTGTGACCATTGACCCCGAAATGATGAACCGTAGGCTGATCGTTAACGTTAGTTCACCAGCGGGGGCGTCCACTGAAGGAGTTTCTCCGATGTATCCAGCGGCCTTCGACTACACCGCCGCCGGCTCGCTCGACGAAGCGCTCGAGCTGTTGGCCGACGGAGACGAGGACACCAAGGTCCTCGCCGGTGGGCAGAGTCTGATTCCACTGATGAAACTACGGCTTGCGATGCCGGCCAAACTCGTCGATATCAACCGGGTGCCCGGTCTCGCGGGTGTCAGCGCTCCCAACGGGCACCTCTTGATCGGGGCGTTGACGAGGCACAACGATGTCGCGGGCTCCGATCTTGTCGCAGCGGAGAACGCGACCATGGCCACGGCCGCGCGCTGGATCGCCGACCCGCTCGTTCGTAACCTCGGAACCGTGGGCGGCTCGCTGGCGCACGCCGACCCGCAGGGTGACTGGGGTTCGGTCATGCTCGCGTGCGGCGCGGAGGTCGTCGCCAGGAGCCGGGCACGGGGGGAGCGGACGATCGCCGCCACCGACCTGTTCGTCGATCTGTTCACCAGCGCCCTCGAGCCGGACGAACTGCTCACCGAGATCCGCGTCCCGCGCAGCAGCGGGCCGGCCGGCGGCACGTACCTGAAGCTGGAACGCAAGGTCGGCGACTACGCGACCGTCGGGGTCGCCGTATATCTCGAGATGGACGGCGACCGGATCGGGCGAGCCGGTGTCGCGCTGACCGGTGTCGGCTCGAAGAACATCAAGGCCACCGGGGCCGAAGAGCTACTCGTCGGTGAATCTCCCAGTGACGATCTGTTCGCCGAAGCCGCCGAACGCGCTGGTGCGGCCGCCGAGCCGCGCACCGACGTACGGGGGACGGCCGAGTTCAAGCGCTCTGTCGTCAAGACGTATGTCCGCCGTGGCCTCACCGACGCCGCGGCGCAAGCCCACGCCGCCCAGCCCGCCTAAGGAGATACCCCGTGAAGATCACAGTAACCGTGAACGGCGTCGAGCACAGCGCTGACGTTGAACCGCGGATGTTGCTCGCCGACTTCATCCGCACCGAGCTCCGTCTGACCGGCACGCACGTCGGATGCGACACGACCAGCTGCGGCGTGTGCACGATCTTGCTGGACGGAACGCCGGTCAAGTCGTGCACGATGTTCGCCGTCCAGGCCGACGGTCGGAGTATCACCACGGTCGAAGGACTACGCACAAACGGCGAGTTCAGCGCCATGCAGAAGGCGTTCAAGGCCGAACACGGTCTGCAATGCGGGTTCTGCACGCCGGCGATGATGCTCGTCGGCACCCACCTGATCGAGAACAACCCGGATCCGTCCGATGACGACGTGCGCTGGGCCATCTCGGGCAACCTGTGCCGCTGCACCGGCTACATGAACATCGTGAAGGCGATTCAGGCGGCGGCGCGTGCGGGTGCCGGCTCCGCCGCAGACGAGTCGAAGGGAGTCTCGGCATGACGACCACCGTTCATGAGACATTCGGACCGCCGGAGATCGGCGGGATCGGTCACTCAGTCAAGCGCGCCGAGGACGACCGGTTCATCCAGGGTGCCGGCAACTACGTCGGCGACATCACGCTGCCCGGCATGCTGCACATGGCACTGCTGCGCAGCCCGGTGGCGCACGCCAAGATCGTATCCATCGACGCGTCCGCGGCACAGCAACTCGACGGCGTGGTGGCCGTGCTGACCGGCGAGGCGCTCGCGGCGCACAACCTGGCATGGATGCCGACGCTGTCCGGTGACACGCAGGCGGTGCTCGCCACGGACAAGGTTCGCTTCCAAGGACAGGAGGTCGCCGCGGTCATCGCGGAGAACCCCTACGTCGCCGAAGATGCGCTCGACCTGATCGACGTCGAATACGAGACACTCCCGCCGGTGATGAGCCCGCAGGACGCGCTGGCCGACGGTGCCCCGGTGATCCGTGACGACAAGGAAGGCCAGACCGACAACCACGTCTACGACTGGGAGGCCGGCGACAAAGCCGCGACGGACCGGGCGTTCGAGCAGGCCGACCATGTCGTCTCGCTGGACACGTTCTACCCGCGCTCGCACCCGTCCCCACTGGAGACATGCGGCTGCGTGGCGGACGTCAGCCCGGCCACCGGACAGGTCACCGTATACATGACGTCGCAAGCGCCGCACGCGCACCGGACACTGTTCGCGATGGTGACCGGGTTGCCGGAGCAGAACATCCGGATCGTCTCGCCGGACATCGGCGGCGGGTTCGGTAACAAGGTGCCGATCTACCCGGGCTACGTCGTCGCGACGGCCGCGTCGCTGGTGATCGGCAAGCCGGTGAAATGGATCGAGACACGTACCGAGAATCTGATCTCCACCGGCTTCGCCCGCGATTACCACATGCACGGCGAGCTCGCGCTCAACAGCGACGGCAAGATCCTCGGGCTGCGGGTCAACATGCTCTCGGACCAGGGCGCGTTCTTCGCGGACGCGCAGCCCACGGCGTTCAAGGCCGGCCTGTTCCATATCGTCACCGGGTCGTACGACTACCCGGCCGCGCACGTCGTCACCAAGGGGGCCTACACGAACAAGGCACCGGGCGGTGTTGCGTACCGGTGTTCGTTCCGGGTCACCGAGGCGTCGTACCTCATCGAGCGGCTCGTGCAGAACGCCGCCTACGATCTGGGCATCGACCCTGCCGACATCCGGCGGCGCAACTTCATCCAGCCCGATCAGTTCCCGTACCGGTCGCCGACCGGTTTCGAGTACGACTCCGGGAACTATCCGGCGGCCCTCGAGAAGGCGCTGGAGATCGCGGGCTACGACGAGGTGCGCGTCGAGCAGCGGGCCAGGCGCGACCGCGGCGATACGAAGCAGGTCGGCATCGGAATAGCCAGCTTCACCGAGGTCGTCGGTGCCGGCAAGGGCTCGGAGTACGACATCGCGGGCCTCAAGATGTTCGACTCGGCCGAGTTGCGCATCCACCCGACCGGCAAGGCGATCCTCAAACTCGGCGTGCGCGCACAGGGCCAGGGTCACGAGACCACGTTCGCGCAGATCGTCGCCAACGAGCTCGGCATCCCGTCCACCGACGTGAAGGTGGTCGAAGGTGATACCGACAACACGCCGTACGGGTTGGGCACGTACGCCTCGCGGAGCACACCTGTGGGTGGCGCGGCGACCGTCGTCATCGCGCGCAAGCTGCGGGACAAGGCACGCAAGATCGCAGCGCACCTGCTGGAGGCATCCGAGGAGGACCTCGAGTACAGCGAGGGCAAGTTCTCGGTTCGCGGGACGCCGGACCAGGCGGTGACGATCCAGGACGTCGCGCTCGCGGCATACTCCAACCTTCCCGAAGGCCTGGAGGCCGGTCTGGAAGGCGTTCACTACTACGACCCGCCGAACATGACGTTCCCCTTCGGCAGCTATGTGGTCGTGGTCGACGTCGATACCGAGACGGGCCAATGGTCGGTCCGCCGCATGGTGGCGGTGGACGACTGCGGCGTCCGGATCAACCCGATGATCGTGGACGGCCAGCTGCACGGCGGGTTGACCGAGGGCTACGCGATGTCGTCGATGCAGTTCATCACGTTCGACGAGGACGGCAACTGCATCGGCTCGAACTTCATGGACTACCTGATCCCCACCGCATGGGAGACTCCGCGGTTCGAGCTGGACGCCACCGTGACCCCATCCCCGCACCACCCGATCGGCGCGAAGGGCGTTGGCGAGTCGGCCACTGTCGGGTCGCCGGCCGCCTACGTCAACGCGGTCATCGACGCGGTGGCGCACCTTGGAATCCGCAACATCGACATGCCCGTTCTGCCGTCCCGGCTGTGGTCGGCGTTGCAGTCCAGAAAGGGCTGACGCCATGTCGGGACCGCAGTTGTTGTTACGTGTGGCGGCTCCGTCGCCGGGGCACGAGGGAGGACGATGACGAAGTCTGTGCTGGCCAGGGCTGCCGAGCTGGAGCGCGCCGGCGAGCCGTTCGCGCTGGCGACGGTGGTGTGGCGGCGCGGACCGTCGTCCGGCCAGATCGCCGCGAAGGCGCTCGTGTTGCCGGACGGCACACTGGACGGCTGGCTCGGCGGTGCATGCGCCCAGCCGGCCGTCCAGCGCGAGGCGGCGACCGCATTGACCGATGGCCGCGCCCGCCTGCTGCTACTCGGGCTCCCGCGGGAGGCGTCGGAGATGTTCGGCGATGACGCCGTCACGGTGCCGATGGAGTGCGGTAGTGAGGGCGCGCTGGCGGTGTACATCGAGCCGGTCGTGCCGGTGCCGCAGGTGATCGCGGTCGGCGAGACACCGGCGGTCAGTCTCTTGGTGGATCTCGCGACCGATCTCGGCTGGCGGGCGGCCGCCGTCCCCTCCGGTGATGCGCTCGCGGACCGGACGATCGATCCGGGCACGGCGATCGTCGTCGCGACGCAGGGACACGACGACGAGGCCGCGGTCGCCGCCGCACTGGAGACCGACGCCGGCTATGTCGGCCTGGTGGCGTCGGCCAAACGTGCCGAGACCGTGCTCGGGTATCTGCGTGACCGCGGCGTGCCGGACGAGTCTGTCGCGCGGGTGACGGCACCGGCCGGTGTCGACCTCGGCCACACCGGGCATCGTGAGATCGCGGTGGCGGTGCTGGCCGAACTGGTGGCCAAACGCGCCGCCGGTGGGCTGTTGCGCCCGGTCCGCTCCGCCGCGGCGGAGCCACCGGTCGAGGCGGTCGATCCGATCTGCGGCATGACCGTCGACGTCGCCACCGCCCGCTGGACGACCGAACGTGACGGGCAGGTGTGGTACTTCTGTTCTCCCGGATGCCGGCACCGCTTCGAAAACGAGTCCGCCACGCACTCGGCCCACCCAGAATGATCACGTAAAGCTGGCAAATCCCAGCTTTACGTTGCCTACACACCAAGCATCGTCGGGAAACGCGGGGCAAAGCCTGTTCGTCCGGTCTCGTTCTTGACCTTGCGCATCGGTGTGCACAGAATCGCTGGATGAGGCGGTGTCGTAGCGCAAGCGCGTCCCGCGTCCCGGCGCTCGGTCGGGTCGGCGGACTCGCACTCGCCGCGGCGGCCTGCCTCGGCGTAGGGACGGCCGGCCCGGCGGTTGCCGCCGACGTGGCTTCGCCGGACGAGACGCCGGCGGGCCAAAGCGAGCCGGGCACGGTCCGGATGGCGCGGGCGACCTGGGATACCGGCTGGTTCCAGGCCGAGATCTACCGCGCATTGATCGAGACCCTCGGCTACACCGTCGAATCGGTGACGACGATGGAGAACGCCGAGTTCTTCCGCGCCGCCGCCGAAGGCCGGGTCGACCTGTGGGCGAACGGATGGTTCCCAGGGCACGACGCCACGATTGCCGAGCTTGGAGTGGCGGACCGGTTGGACGTGGTCGGCACACAGGTCAGCGGCGGTGCTTTCCAGGGATACCTGGTCGACAAGGCTAGCGCCGAGGCCGGCATCACGACCCTGTCCGACCTCGCCGATCCGGATGTTGCGGCTCGGTTCGACACCGACGGAGACGGCTCGGCCGACCTGATCGGATGCCAAGTCGGCTGGTCATGCGCCGACGTCATCGAGTACCACCTGGACGAGCTCGGTCTGCGCGACACGGTCACGCACGTCCAGGGCGACTATCCGCCCTTGATGGACTCGGTGATCGAACGGTACGAGCAGGGCGAGCCGGTTCTGTTCTATACGTGGACGCCGAACTGGACGGTCGGCGAGCTCGTACCCGGCGAGGACGTCACCTGGCTCAACGTGGACGCAAGTACCGACGCCGGCAGCCCGGCCGGAGACGGCGATTACGCGGTCACCGGCGTGCCCGGCTGTGCCGGCGACCCGTGCCGTCCGGGCTGGCCACCGAACGACATCCGGGCGGTCGCAAACCGCGCGTTCCTCGACGCCAACCCGGTGATCCGCCGGCTGCTGGAGCAGGTCCGGATCCCGCTCGAAGATGTCGCGGCGCAGAACGCCCGTATGCGGGCCGGCGAGGGCGCACCGGAGGACATTCGCCGGCACGCCGTCCAGTGGATCAGCCGGCACGAGGCGGAGGTCACCGACTGGCTGAAAGCCGCCGACCCGGAACTCGAACCCGATCTCGATGCGCTCACGGCCGGCGCCGGGCCGGCGTCCGTCGGCGGCGCGAGTGCCGGGACGCTGACGGTGGTGACCCGAAACCTGGACCCGTTCGTACGCTACGAGGACGGGCAATACACCGGGTTCAGCGTGGAGTTGTGGGCGCTCGTCGCGGAGCGGCTGGGTGTGGACTACGAGGTGGTCCAGGTCAACAGCCTCGCCAAGCAGATCGACGACGTGCAGCGGGGAGCGGCCGACGTCGCACTCGGCGGACTGAACATCACGTCCGCCCGAGCCAGTGATCTCGCCCTCTCCCAGCCGACGTTCGACTCCGGCTTGCAGATCATGGTGCGTGCGGAGCGTCGGGGGATCGCCGGGTCGCTCGCCCAGATCGTCTCCAGCCAACTGGTCTCGTGGATCATCTGGTTCGCGGTGATCTTCGGCCTCATCCTGCTGATTGTCGGACACATCATCTGGCTGTTCGAGCGCGACCGGAATCCGGACATCCCGGAGTCGTACCGGCGAGGTATCCCGGAGTCGATCTGGTGGGCCGTCGTCGCGATCACACCGTTCGGCGCGGGCAACAACACGCCGCGCCGCAACTTGGCCCGCGTTTTCACCGTCGGATGGATCCTCACCGGCTACTTCCTGCTCGCGTATTTCACCGCAAGCATCACCAGCACGATGGCGGTGGACGAGATCCGCGGCGAGATCAACGGGCCGCAGGATCTGGCGGGCCGTCAGGTCGCGGCCGTCGCCGACACACCCGGCGCGGAGTATCTGAGCGACCTCGGCGTGGGGCCGGTGCTCTACGACACCGTGGACGAGGCGTACGACGCGCTCCGTGACGACGACGTGGACGCTCTCGTGTACGACGCGCCGGTCCTGCAGCACTACGCGTCGCGATCCGGCGGCGGCGAGCTTAAGGTCGTCGGCCTGGTGTTCCAGGAGTTCAGCTACGGCTTCGGCGCCGCGCACGACGGTGATCTGCGCGATCGGATCGACGTAGCGCTGCTGAGACTCGTCGAAGCCGGCGTCTACGACACGCTGTACCAGCAGTGGTTCGGGGCGACGGGCTAAGCCGGCGGTGCGGGACTCAACCGTACGAGCGGAACTCCGTCGTCGCGATCCGCGCCCAGCGCTTCGTATTCGGCGAGGCTGCGCGGAGCGTGCCCGAGCGAGCTCATGAGCCGGGCCGCCAGCTTGGGATGGCGCTGGGCGTAGGCCGCCAGCCGTTTGCCTGACTGTTCGGGTTCGAGGGGGACGGCCGTCCCCGAGTAGATGCGCCGTCCCACCTGGTAGCGCACCGCCGGCTGGGCCAGCACGTTGCCGAACCACTGCGACTTCGAGCCGTAGCCGGATGCAATGAGGTAGTGGCCGGGCTCAGGCTCGCGTTCGACCACTTCCAGCACCACCTGGCGCGGCTTTCCACTGATCCGGCCGACGTGCGTAAGAAGCACCATTCGCTCGCCGAACAGCCAGCCGAGGCCGATGTGATAGAGGAAGATCGGCGCCCTAAGGACGGTGCGGCGCAGCCGCGACCTGGGTGGTCCGCCACGCAACGGGTTCAGCATGCCGACCATCGTCCCATCGTCGCGCCGCTCCGAGTGCGGTACGGATCAACGTCGCGGGACGGCTCCCGCGGCCACGACATACGGCCGAGCCGGGTCGGTGTTGTCGATTACGACATCGGCGCGCGATTCCGGGTCGCACGCTGCGAGGTAGAGCTGCTGTCCGAGGTGATACCGGCGGTTGGCGGAGGCCTCCGGATCGGCCGGGCAGCCGTCCCTTGCGGCCATCCGGGCGAAGGTCTCGCCGAAGCCGACCCGGAGGAAGACCGACACGTCCCAGCTGCGGGCCAGCTCGTCGCGGTGCAGGAAGATGCCGTCGACCAAGAGGATCGCTCCTTCCGGCGCACTTTCGACCTCCGCATGGACGGGCTCGTCGGACGCGACATCGCGGATACCTCTCCGGAAACGCCGGTCGCCGCCGGGCGAGAACGGCTCGATGACGTCGGCGACGAACCGCGGGTAGTCGTAGGAGTCCAGCCAGAAGCCTTCTGGTGACGATCGCCCCCGGCGGTAGCGGACTTCCCGCGGATGGTGGAAGCCGTCAATGGACACCCGGACGACGTCGTGCCCCGCGGCTCGTAGCACGGCGGCGAGTTCATCCGCGAAGATCGTCTTGCCGGCACCGTCCACGCCGTCGATACCGACGCGGACCGCGCCGGCAGCGATGATGTCAATGGCCAGGTGGCCCAACACAGCTCGCCGGTCCGATGGCAGGTTCGGGCGAGCACGTCGGTCCGGAGGCACGTCGTCCACGAGGTGTCAGCGTAGCTGCGCGTCTCGCCATGCCACCCACTCACGGGTGAGCGCCAGCGCATCGTCGGGCTCGGCGGCCCTGACTCCGATGACGATCATCCCGATGCCCGCGTCGGTGAGCTGATCGGCGACCTGGCGCGGTGTCTGTCGTGTGCTGGTGGAGCGCTCGATCTCCGATGGCTCACGACCGATCTGTTTGCACCAGTTGTCGAGAACCGCGCTCTTGTGGATGAGGGTCTCCATGTCGCCGAAGGCATGCCACGTGTTGGCGTGCTCGGCGGTGAGCCGCAGGGTCTTGCGCTCGCCGCCGCCGCCGATCAGGATCGGGATGTCGCGCGTCGGCGGCGGATTGAGCTTGGCCCAGCGCGACTTGATGCGTGGCAGTGCGTCGGCGAGATCGGCGAGCCGGGATCCAGGCGTCCCGAACTCGTAGCCGTACTCGTCGTAGTCGCGCTGGAACCAGCCGGCGCCGATGCCGAGGATCAACCGCCCGCCGCTGATGTGGTCCACGGTGCGGGCCATGTCGGCGAGCAGGTCGGGGTTGCGGTAGCTGTTGCAGGTCACGAGATGGCCGAGTTCGGCACGTTCGGTGATCTCGGCCCAGGAACTGAGCAACGTCCAACACTCGAAGTGGTTGCCTTCAGGATCACCGGACAGCGGGAAGAAGTGGTCCCAGGTGAAGATCACGTCCACGCCGGTCTCCTCGGCTGCGAGCACGGTTTTGCGGAGGTCGGCGTGGGTGGCGTGCTGAGGCGGGATCTGGACGGCGATACGTGGAGATGTGGTCATGATTCGGCTAACCCTGTTGGCGATCCATGCATTCCGTTCAGCTCAGGCCGATGCGCGGCATCTCGCGGCTTTGCTGGGCTTACCGGCAGCGTTAAGCCGGGAGTTCGGAGCTTTACGTGATCATTCTGGGGTTAGATCTTGGGCAGGCGGAAGCCGGACTTGGCGATGACGCGATCGCGTGACTCGTAGACCATGCGCTTGACCGCGTCCCAGTCGACGTGCAGCAGCCTGCCTCCCCTCTTGAGTACCCGACCGGCGACCAGCACGGTGTCGACGTTGCTGGTGTCCATGCCGGCGACCACCGCTGCGACCGGGTCGGTCATGGGTGTGACGTTCATCCGGTCGGTACGCAGCATGATGAGGTCGGCCTGTTTGCCGGGCGTCAGCGTCCCGATCTTCGCGTCCAGCCCGTTGGCTCGCGCGCCTTCGACGGTCGCGAACTCGAGCACGTCGCGCATGGATACCGGGTCCTTGCCGTTCGCCCCGGCCAGCGAGCGCTGCAAGGTCAGCACGGAGCGCATCTGGGTGAACATGTCCGCGGGCACGTTCGTCTCGACGTCCACGCTCAGGCTCGGCCGCAGGCCGCGGTCCAGGAACTTCTGGATCGGGGGCATGCCGTGGCCCATCATCATCTCCACCGGCACGGCGAGCGACACGGTGCCGCCGGTGTCGACGATCATCTGCACCTCGGTGTCGTTGAGCGTCGTGCAGTGGATGTAGGTGGTGTCCGGGCCGAGCAGGTTGGCCTGGCCCATCTCCTGGAGCTTGGCGTCCTGGCCGTAGCTGCCGACCCCGACGTGGGCGGTGATACGCGCGTCGGTCTCTCGGGCCAGTTTCCAGTGGTCGCGGGTGATCTCGAAGTCGGTGAACTCGGGGCCGGGCGCGGCAAGGGCGAGCGTCAACCGCTGGTCCTTCGTGGTGAAGTACTCGGTGGCGGCGCGGACGAACCAGCTCGGTTGGCGCTCCTCCCACTTGCCCCACCATGGGAAGCCGTAGCCGAACACCGCGCGCATCCCGGAGTCGTTCAACGCCTGGATCACCGCGTCGGTGTGTGCGGGGGAGCCCTGGATGTGCGACCAGTCCAGCAGCGTCGTGACGCCGGCGTCGATCGCGCCGAGCGCCGAGACGAGGTTGCCGGCGTAGGCGTCCTCCGGCCGGAACGCCGGTGCCAGCTTGTGCAGGACATGCGAGATGTAGCTGTTCCTACCCTCGAGCGGTACGTCGGTGCCGATGTTGCGCAGCACCCCTTCCCAGATGTGCCGATGGGTGTCCACGAAGCCCGGCATGACGATCATCCCGGACGCGTCGACGACTTCGGCGTCGCCCGCGGCAAGATCCCGGCCCACCTCCACGATGCGCTCGCCTTCGATGAGCACGTCACCGCGCTCGAGATCGCCGATCGACGGGTCCAGGCTGAGCACGAAGCCGCCCTTGACGAGTGTGCGCCGCGGTCCGTCCACCGTGGCCGGCACGCCGTCCGGGTAGACCGGGGGCAGTTGGACGGTCTGGGCCGGGTGACCGCCCTGCACGATCCGCCTGGCTCGCCGGAAGTTGCGTTTGATCAGCTCCTTCAGGTCGCCGACCTGGAAGAGGATGACACCGATCAGGACGAGCACCCCGATGATCACGAGGCCGTAGTCTGCGCTGAGGCCGAGGAACGGCAGCACGGTGATGATGGTCGCGAGCAGCACAGAGGCGACTACCGACCCCACGAACGTGGCGCGGCCGCCGGTCAGTGCCGCACCGCCGAGGACCGCGGCGGTGATGCTGTTGAGTGTGTAGCTGGTCCCGATGTCCGCGTTGCCGACGCCGGAGCGCGCCATGACGAAGAAGGAAGCGACGGCCGCCAGTACGGCGCACAACACGAGCGCTCGGGTCCGGACCCAGTTGTTCCGGAGTCCCATCCGCTTCGCAGAGCGGTCGTCGAAGCCGACCGAGCGCAGCTTCAGCCCGGAGCCGCTGCCGTGCAGCCACAGGTCGAGAAGCGCCGCGCCGAGTAGGATCACGATGAAGCTCATCGGGATCGGTCCGATGCCGTTGCGCAGGAACGACGTGAACTCCGGGTTGATCGTGCCGCCCGGCGTCGGACGCAGGGTCAGGGAGATGCCGTCCAGGATGCTGAGCGTCGCCAGCGTCGCCACGATGGACGGAATCTTGACACCACGCACCAGCGCGGCGTTGAACAAGCCCAGAACGACGCCGCATCCGAGTACCGCGCCGATCCCGACAAGGATCTGCCCTCCCGATGCGCCCGTCCCGATGAGGAACGACGCGACGACGACGCCGAGCGAGATCATCGCTCCGACCGACAGGTCCAGATAGCCGGCCAGCAACGCGTGGGTCTGGGCGACGGCGACGACCGCCAGCGGCGCGGCGAGCAGCAGGATGTTCGCGATAGTGGTGGCACTGAGGAAACCATCGAACTGCGTCGAGGTGTACCAGAGCACCACCACGATCAGCAGCAGCTGCAGTGCGACCGGCATCCACAGCCGCACTTTGACGATCTTACGCCACTTGTCCTTGTCGCGGGCGTCGCGCAGGAGCTTGCGGACAGCTCGGCGGCCGGCGTCGATATGCGCGCTCATGCCGCAACTCCACCCGGGGGCGCACCATCGGACGGTGGTCCGCTCGGGTTCGTCGCTGCCTTCGGCATCGCAGCGCCCAGCGGTGATCTGCGGGCCTTGGACAGGCCCGGCCCGCGCACAATGGCCTCGACGATGCGGCGTTCGTCCAGCTCGTCCCCGGGGATCTCCTCAGTGATCGTGCCGCGGGACATGACGAGCACTCGGTCGCACAGCCCGGCGAGTTCGAGCGGGTCGCTGGATTTGACCAGCATCGCCGCACCGGCGTCGACGCGCGTGCGCAGTGCTTGGTAGATGTCGATACGCGAGCCGACGTCGACACCCTGGGTCGGTTCGTAGGCGAGTATGACGGCGGGCTCGCGCAGGAATGTCCGCGCCACGGACACCTTCTGCTGGTTGCCGCCGGAGAGGAACTGCACGGGCTGGTCCAATGACGGTGTGCGGATCTCGAGCCGGTCGACGAGCTCGGCCACCCGCCGGCGTTCGGCGCGACGGCGGAGAATTCCGAGCGAACTCACCTGCCGGAGCGTCTGGATCGTCATGTTCACCCGCACGCCGAGGACCGGCATCAAGGCTTCGCTCTTCCGGTCGCCCGGCAGCAGCATGATGCCTGCCCGGAGTGCTTCATGGACCGAGACGAGCGTGAGATCACGCCCGTCGCACGCCACCAGCCCGGCGCGGGGTGGCGTGCGTCCGGCGAGGCAGTCGAACAGCTGCGGCTGCCCATTGCCCTCGGCGCCGGCGATGCCGACGATCTCACCGCGCTCGAGCGTGAAGCTGACCGGTCCGAAGGACTGGCCTTGCAGACCGTCGACATGCAGCACCGCTTCTGGTTCTGCCGGCTTCGGCGCGGCGGAGGGGAAGGCCGCCTCGAACGGACGGCCCACGATCAGCTCGACGAGTTCGGCTTCGGTCGTGTCGCTCGACACGGAGGTGCCCCGCACCCGGCCGTCACGCAGCACCGTGATGCGGTCCGCAATCTCGAGCACCTCGGGGAGCCGGTGGCTGACGTACACCACGCCGACGCCACGCTCCCGGCATGCCGCGACCGACCGGTGCAGGGCGTCGACCTCGTCCGGTCCCAGGGCGGTCGTCGGTTCGTCGAGAAGGAGCACGCGCGGGTTCGAGACGAGCGCCTTGGCGACTTCGAACAGCTGACGCTGGGCCAGCGTGAGTGCGCCGGCGGGTAGATCGGGGAACAGTTCGACGTCAAGGTCGAGCTCGCCGAGCACCCGCCGGGCCCACTTCTTGCGCTGCCAGAACGGTGGCCGGTCCTCCGGCGGCGCTGCTAGGAACAGATTGTTCTTGACCGGCTGCTGCAGGATCAGCGAGTTGTCCTGGTAGGCCATCGCCAGGCCGAGCTTGCGCGCGCGAGCCGGTGAGTCGGTGCGCAGCGGCCGGTCCCCGATCCGGACGGTGCCCGAATCGGGGTCCACGAAGCCGCTGGCGACGCCGAGGAGGGTCGACTTGCCCGAGCCGTTCTCGCCGACGAGCGCGTGAATCTCGCCGGCACGGCAGTCGAAACTGACGTCCCGGAGTGCCTGCACGGCCCCGAAGCGGCGGGACACGCCGTGCAGCTCCAATACGGGCTTGGCGGCCAAATCACCGTCCTCCGGCGTCATGGCCTGCTCGAGGCGCCACATCCAGGCAAGAGGTCAAGTCGCCCACCGTCGGCGTCATGGCTTACCCGCCCGGGTACATCTCGGCGAGTACCGCGTCCGGAACCAGCGAGGTGTTGGACACGGTCGGGGTCACGCGGTCCGGGTTGCAGTCCTCCTCAGTGACCTCGCGCATCACGTGCGGGACGGTGATCTCGCCCGGGATCTCGGCACCCTGCAGATGCATCATCTGCGCGGTGACGGCGACCCTCGACTGGAAGTTGCCGCCGGCCGAGAAGTAGATCTTGTAATTCGGGTTGTCTCGTTCGACCCAGTCGCAGAACAGCGTCTGCTCGTCGGTCCGGACCGTTATTACAAGCTCGTCGAGCTCGACACCTAGCGAGTCGTACGCGTCCAGCGCGGTGTACATGCCGTCGGCGTACTCGTAGCTGTACGCCGCGATGTCGGGGTTGGCCGACAGCCAGCCGTTGACCGTCTGCAGCGCGATGTCGTTGACCCAGTAGGTGTCCGCCGGGTCGCCGACCAATTCGATGCCGTCGTTCATCGCCGGTATCTGGCACCGCTGCCAGCCCGCCGACAGCGCGTTGCCCGGCGTGCCGCCCATGATGGCGACCGTCCCCTCGCCGACCTCATCGTTGATGACCTGTGCAAAGCTCTCCCCGAGCGCGCACAGGTCCTCACCGACGATGCCCAGGTAGTCCTCGCCCGGTTGCAACGACCCGTCGTCCTCAGGCAGGCCGACGTAGCCGGCCGAGTAGGGCATGTAGGGGATGCCCGCCGCCTCTGCTTCGAGGATCGCGTCGGCGAGAGCGACGCCCCAGTCGGGGTAGCCGATGATGAAGTCGACGTCGCGTTCGATCAGGAACCGGATGTCGTTGGCCGGGACCGCCGGATCCTCCGCCCACTGAGCGTCCGTGAACACCATCGTCCCGATGTCCTCGTAGGTCAGGGCCTGCAGGATGGCCTCCATCCGGGTCACCTGCCGCCACACGTTGAGCCCACCGCCGTCGGCGTAGCCCATGACGATCTCACCGCCGGTGCCGGTGTCGCACTCGGTGTTGTCCGGGTCCCAGCACTCAAGTGCCTTGTCGATGGTCGCCTGGTCGAGATCCTGTTCGGCTCGTGCGATCGCGGCCGCGACGATGTCCGGCACGTTGTCGACCGGTCCGAGGGCCTTCTCGATCAGAGCGGGGTCGGCGTCAAGGCTCTCCCCGAAGGCTTCGACGCCGGTGGCTTCGGGTTCGCCGTCGCCTTCGTCCTCGTCTTCGGCGTCCTCCTCAGGCGCCTCTTCCTGTGTTTCCTCCTCCGGCTGCTCTGTGGTGTCACCAGTACATGCAGCCATCAGCAGCGCCGTGGCGGTCAATGCCGTCACCGCGGTTGGCCAAGGGCGTAGTCGTCTCATGGCCGTACCTCCTCAATCGTTGCCGGTAATTGATTTGCTCGACTTTTGTGCTTGCATCGCCGGTCCGGCTCCGAACGAGCCTGACCGGAGCCGGATGACCCGCTCGACGGCCTTGATGATCCGATCGCCGGATACGAGCATTCCGCCGATGATGACCGCGCCGAACACGACGAACTGGAGCGCGGTGGGCAGCCCCATGACCCGCATCATCTGGGTGAGCCCGGCCAGGAAGAACGCGGCCGCCCAGGTGGACACCGGGCTCGCGAGGCCGCCGGTGAGCGACGCCCCTCCGATGACGACGGCGGCGATCGGACCCAGCAGATAGGGGTCGCCGATCGAGATGCCGGGGGTGCGCAGGAACGCCGCGAGCATTACGCCGGCGGTCGCGTAAAGGATGGCCGCGACAACGTACGCCGAGATCTTGTTGACGTTCACCCGGGCGCCGATGATCGTCGAGGCCACCGGATTCGCCCCCACGGCCTGGAACTTGCGTCCGGCGCCGGTGTACCTGAATACCAGGACCAGCATGATCGTGATCACGACGCCCACCCAGAAGATGCGGGTGACGCCGAACAGGCGTGTGCTCACCCACTCCGACAGTCCCGGCGGGACGGGGGACTGGATCGCGAACGTCGTGTAGTACCGGTTCGCGATGCCGATGACGATCTGGCCGACGGCGAGCGTGACGATGAGTGGATTGAGTCCAAGCCCGCCGATCAACAACCCGTTGACCAGACCGATGAGCGCGGCGACCGCGATAGCCGTCAGGTAGGCGATCCAGATGCGGTCGTCGGAGAGTTTGCCGACGCCCACCGTGATCAACGCACCGAGCGTCAACGTACCCGGCACGCTGAGGTCGATGCCTCCTGTCATGACGACGAGCATCTGGCCCAGCGACGCGATCGCCAGGAATGTGCCGAACGGTGCGATTGCCGACAGACCGGCTTGGCTCAGCGTCGCCGGAGCCCAGATCGATGCCACGATGACCAGCACGATGATGGCCAGGTACACCGGCACATAACGGGAGCCGACCACCAGCGAGGTGATGGCCGAGGCGGAGGCCCGGTTGGCTGTCATGCCGGCTCTCCAGCGGTCGCCGGCCGGTCGGCGTAGGACTTGACCCGGTGGTGGGCCTCGCGGATGAGCGAGCGCACATGGTTGAGGTCCGTGGTGAGCGATCCGTCCCGGACGAGTGCGCGTCCGGCGACGAGAACCGTGTCGACGTTGGACGTGTCCATGCCCCACACGACCGCGCCGATCGGATCGTTGACCGGCACGATGTTCGGCCGGTCCGTACGCAGCAGCACGATGTCGGCCGGGCGGCCCGGCGTGATCGAACCGATTGCGCCCGCCTCGCCGGTCATGCCAAGTGCTCTGGCGCCGTCGACCGTCCCGTACCCGATGACGTCGCGAGTGCTGAGTAGGCGGGGAAGGCCGGCCTTGCCGGCGAGTTTCAGGTCGAAGTACATCGCGTGCTGGAGGGCGATGACCGCGCGAAGCTGGGCGAAGACATCCCCGGCCGCCATCGTCATCGCGCCGGTACCGACGCCGGGGCGGATATCGCGGTCGATCAGGTCTTGCACCGGGATGGGTGGGGCACCGTCGGCCATGTCGCTCGTCGGAGTCAGCACGACGGACGCGCCGGACTTGGCCACTGCGTCGAACTCGCGCGCCGCGAAACCGGTGCAATGGGCAAGGGTCACATCGGAGCCGAGCATCCGGTCACCGAGCTCCGCCAAGGTGGTGCCGGTGTCGCCCGCGTGCACATGGATACGCAGCCCGAGTTCACGCGCGAATGGCCAATCGGACGGCGCCGGGGGTTCGGCGGCGAGGCTGGTCAGTGGCGGCGTCCCGCTCGCGCTGCTGACGCGATGCCGCCAGCGGCCGCTGTCGCCGGTCGGGTCCGCGGCGACGAGGACGGTCCGGAGCCCCGCGTCCTCGTGGGCCTGCAGCGCCGCAGCCGCGTGATCGTCGCCGGCGAACGCGGACCAGTCGGCGACGGTCGTCACACCCGACTCAACGGCACTTAACAGGCCGGCCAGGGTCGCGGCGTACGCGTCGTCGGCGGTGTAGTCCGCGTTGACCGCGTTTGGAACGTGTCGTGCGAGCGTCTCCCCGGCGTGCCGGTGCGCGTCGACGAAACCGGGAAGGACCACCGCGTTCGATGCATCGACATCGTCGGCTCCGCGAGGTCGGAGGTTCGTGCCGACCTCGCTGACCAGCCCGTCTTCGACGAGAACGTCCGCCTCGCGCCGGTTCCCGATGGCCGGATCCATACTCAGCACGCAGCCGCCTCGGATGATCAGCCTGGTCATGCCGATGCTCCGGCGCTGGTCAGCGGCCGGCGTGGCCTCGGACGCGGCGGCGAGACGCTGGACTCCATTGCCCACTCCGAAGGACGGTCAGTGTCACTGCACAACGAATCAACCCAAGTGGAACACTCTGCGCGAGATTGTTGCATCGTTGAGTCACATTGGCCAGGCTTCTTTAGCCTGACTGCACGCGCCGTTGTCAATTTGAGACCCGGCAACGTTCGGGATCATGTGTTCACCGTCTGCGCTTCGGGACGTGGTCGCCGTTACCGTAGTGGTGTGGATACCGCGCCTACTCCCTCGCCGGTTCGTACCCCCGATGTACTGCCGCGGGGCCGCAGGGACTGGTGGCGGTTCGCCAAGGCCGTGTGGCACGAGACGTCCGCCGATCACGTGCTCCTGCTGGCCGCCGGCGTGGCGTTCTTCGCGTTCATCTCGATCTTCCCGGCGCTACTGGCCACCGGCCTGGTTTACGGCCTCGTCACCGACCCGGAGCAGGTTGAGGAGCAGGTCAGGGAGATCAGCGACGTACTACCGGAAGGCGCGGCGGAGTTGATCTCGAACCAGCTCGAAAGGCTGGTCACGACATCGGACGAATCGCTGGGCATCGGCTTGATCGTGGCGCTTGCCGTCGCCTTGTGGGGTGCGTCCACCGCGACCAGTAACCTGATCGGGGCGGTGAACGCGTGCTACGACCACACCATTCGCCGCAGCTTCGTCCGCCGTCGCGCGCTCGCGATCGCGATGACGCTCGGCGGGATCGTGTTCATCACCGTGGCGGTCGGCCTTGTCGCCGTCACTCCTGCTGTGATCGATGCCCTGGAGCTTCCTGGGTGGGTTCGCGCGTTCGTTCAGGTGATCCGGTGGAGCGTCTTCGTCGTCGGGGTGCTCGCGGCACTCGGCGTGCTTTACCGTGTCGCACCGTACCGGGCCGGCGTGGACGTACGCTGGACGTCGTTCGGAGCCGTGGTGGCGATGCTGCTGTGGGTGACCGCCTCGGCCGGGTTCTCGCTGTACGTCAGCCAGTTCGGCACGAACTACGATTCGACGTACGGCCCCCTCGCAGGCGTGATCGTCCTGATGTTCTGGTTGTGGTTGGGTGCGATCGCCGCTTTGCTCGGCGCCGAGGTCAACGCCGAGCTCGCTCGCCGCAGGCACACGACCACGTGATCGCGCCGGTCGGGTGCCCGTCCGCGTGCGCGCCCGCGACGGCGGGCAAGTGAGCAGGGTGTTGTTCCGGTGCGGCACGGGCGATTCGGGACCGTCGACAAGATCTCTTGGTGATCGCCGACAACCGATCAACTCCGGGCTCCGTCTAGTTGTCGGCAGGAGTGGAGCAACCGGCAGGTGGGCGTGTGAGGGGTAGGAAGAGCCGGGACGACGAGTTCACGCGGTACGTATCGGCGCGCCGGACGTACCTGCGTCGTACCGCGTACCTCGTGTGCGGCGACTGGCACCTCGCCGAGGATCTCGTGCAGTCGGCGCTGGTCAAGCTCTACGCCGCGTGGCCCCGGATCCAGCGCCAGGGCGCTGAAGACGCCTACGCACGCCGCATCATCGTCCGGGCGTTCCTGGATGAGAAGCGGCGGCCGTCGCGGCGGGAGCGGCCGGGCCTCGACGGGCTTGATCGCGCCCAGCCGGAGCCGTTGTCCTTCGAGGACAACGATGCCCTCGTCACAGCGCTCAAGGCACTGCCGGAGCGGCAGCGAACGACGATCGTGCTGCGCTACTGGTCCGGGTTGTCCGTCGAAGAGACCGCGGCCGACCTGGGCTGTTCGACCGGAACCGTCAAGAGCCAGACGGCCCGGGCGATTCGCTCGCTTCGCGAGCTCCTGTCACTCGATGATGTGCCGACGGGAAGGCGGATGCGATGACACGCGATGACGACCAGTTGCGGCAGTTGTTCGCCGAAATCAGGTTCGTCGACGAGCCGCCATTCGCTCCGGGTGCCGGCTCTGTCGCTGACGACGTCGAGCGGGCACGCCGCGAGCTGCACAAGCGTCGGTGGAGGTCGTGGGGCGCCGCTGCGGCCAGCGGTGCGGTGATCGTCTCAGGCGTTGCGTTCGCAGCACCGAATCTCAGTTTGGGCGAGAGTGAACAGGGGCCCGTCGCCGACCGCGCAACTGATGACGCCGCGGATGGATCGGCGTCCGGTGAACCATTCGGCGACGCCAATCCGGGCCCGGCGTCCGTCGAGATCAACTCGTGTCCGGCCGAGCCGCCGGTCGAGGATGCAACCGGAATGGTCGGTTTCCCGAATACCAGGCAGTGCCTGCTCGAGATCGCTACGAAACACTTCGACCCGGAATCGGTTCACCTGCCCGAGCGCACCTCCAACGTGGGCAGCGGAATCGGCGAAAGTGGCGTTCGCGTCTCGACCAAGCTCGATTGGGTCGTTCCCGGCGAAGATGGCCTAGGCATGGTCCAGGTGGCCGTGACCACTCCCGGCTTCGCTGACGACGAGCACGCTGTCGCCGGCATGCCGGGAATGACGGCGTGTGGTTCGTCGCCTGACGCGTGCCGCTCTGTATCGGTTCCGGGCACCGAAGGTGAGGTCCTGGTCGTGGAGGACGATCCGGAGCGCGGGTGGGTGCTGGCTGTCGCCTACGAACGGCCGGACGGCTCGATCGTCTCGGTCGCGGTCGACAATCTGTTCGGCAACAACAGTCTCGTCCCGGTCTCGAACGTCGACATCACCCTCGACGAGGCGATCGCGTTCGTGACCGACCCGGCGCTGAAGGTCGATGAGGTCGAAGCCGAGGAAGGTGCGGACGAGATAGCGCGCGAGTTCGAAGCTGAGGATCCGGCGAACGGGGACTATTCGAGCACGGAGATCATTCCCGCACCGGACACCCGCGACATGACCGACGAAGAGGCGCACGCCGCGTTGGATGCGTGTGTCGAGTCCATGCCGGCTTGGAGCGACTTCGAGCCCGAGTTCGGCGTGTGGATGACCACGCCGTCCGGCGAGGAGGAGTCTCTCGTGATCGCCGAGCGCGGCGACACGAAGATGGAGTGCCGTGCCCGCGGCGCCTCCCTGTTCGGCACGCCGGAGGTGAAGGGCAGCCCGTACCTGCGCGGACCCGTGTCGTACAACAACATGACGTTCGGCCGGTACGTAGCCGAGGTCGAGCGGGTGACGGTTCAGCCGTCCGGCGGGCCGGCGTACGAGGCTGTACTGAAGAACGGCTACTGGTTCCTGCCCGAGGCACTCGGAAACCTGGACATGCCGGCGGTTCGAGGTTACGACGCGGCCGGTGAGCGCATCTATGACTCCGTCACCGAGGATCGCGACCAGTGCTACACCGACCCGGACGGTGAGGAGGTCGTCTTCTACCAGGGCGACGAGGTTCCGGCGGTCGGGGACTGCGTGCCGGCACAGGAATGGGATCACTAGTCCGGACGATCCCGAGCGGACGCGGTGGTGTGGCTCGCGCCATTCCACTGGAGTCGGCGGCTGCGGCGAGATGACAGCCCACGGTCGGGTCGCCGGATCCGGCCGCCCTACGGTAGGACGCATGGTGCTCGCACGTGATCCACGAACCGGTCAGCAGCTCGAGCCGGAGGTTCCCGACACGACGGCCGATGAGGTCGAGCGGACTGTTGCGGCGGCACGGGCCGCCGGCGAGAGGTGGCGACCGTTGAGTCCGCCCGAGCGAGCCGAGGTGTTGGAGGCGGTCGCGGCCGCCATCGAAGCCGCCGCCGACGAGCTGTGGGCTCTTGCCGATCGTGAGACGGCACTGGGCGAGGCGAGGCTGCGCGGCGAGATCGCCCGTACCGCCGGGCAGTTCCGGCTGTTCGCCGCGGTGCTCCGCGACGGCGGCTACGTCGACGCAGTGATCGATCACGCTGATCCGGACGCCACGCCTCCACGGCCGGACGTGCGCCGGATGAACGAGCCTTTGCCGGGTGTCGTCGCGGTGTTCGCCGCAGGCAACTTCCCGTTCGCTTTCTCCGTCGCCGGCGGTGATACGGCATCGGCGCTCGCCGCAGGTTGCCCGGTTGTAGTCAAGGCGCACCCTGGGCATCCGCTCACCTCGATCCGGACTGCGCAGATCGTCCGTTCCGCGCTCCCTGAGGCCGAGTTGCTCGGCTTGATCCACGGGGTACCCGCCGGCGCACACCTCGTGCAGCACCCGGACGTCGAGGCATGCGGATTCACCGGATCTGTGGCCGGTGGCCGGGCGATCGCGCAGCTCATCGCCGAACGCGACCGGCCGATCCCGTTCTTCGGTGAGCAGGGCAGCGTCAACCCGGTGGTCGTGCTGCCGTCGGCCGTGGTGGGCGGGGCGCAGGAGGTGGCGGCCGGATTCGCCGGCTCGCTGACGCTCGGTGTCGGTCAGTTCTGCACGAATCCGGGGCTGCTGTTCGTCCCCGCTGATCCGGCCCTGCTCGACGCGATCAAAGACCAGGTCGAGCAGACTGTCGGAGGGCCGATGCTCGCCGAGCGCATTCGCGACGGATATCTCGGCGGTCTTGAACGGCTGTCGCAGCTTCGGCCGTTGGCGCGCGGGCAGTCCGGCTCGGGCGAGTTCGCGGTGCGTGCGGAGGTGGTGACGACCGATCTGGCCACTTTCGGTGCTGGCCTGCCCGATCTCGCGGAAGAGTGTTTCGGCCCGGCGGCCATCGTCGTCACCTATCGCGACACTGCCGATCTGCCGGATGTGCTCGGTCGGCTGCCCGGCTCGTTGACCGCGACGGTGCACGCCACCGATCCGGCCGAGGCCACCGCGGTGATCGAGGCGCTGCGGAGGCGGGCGGGACGGCTGATCTGGAACGGCTGGCCCACCGGGGTCGCGGTGTGCTGGGCGATGCATCATGGAGGGCCCTGGCCGGCCAGCACGAATGCAGCGCACACCTCGGTGGGGGCGATGGCGATCCACCGGTGGCTGACTCCGACCGCCTACCAGGCGTGGCCGGCGGATCTACTGCCGCCTGCGCTACGCGACGAAAACCCGCTCGGGATCGCTCGAAGGATCGACGGAGTGCTCACAACGCCGATGTGAAAGCCGTGCTCCCTGGGTCGCTAGACCTCGACCGGAGTCGCACCGGTCAGCTCGATCAGCTCGTCGTACGTCGTCGGGAACACCGAGTGCGGATGCCCGGCGGCCGCCCAGATCTGGTCGTACTTCGCCAGCCAGGTGTCGATCAGGGTCTGGATCGCAGACGGATGGCCGACGGGAGCGACGCCGCCGATAGGTTGACCCGTGTGTTCCCGAACGAACTCCGGCTTCGCCCGCCGAACCCGGGATGCCCCGACGGTTTCGGCCAGCCGATCCAGGTCGGCTCGATGTGCACCGCTGGTCAGCACCAGGAGCGGTGAGCCGTCGGCGTCGAAGACGAGCGAGTTCGCGATCGCGCCGACATCACACCCGAGCTGCGCGGCCGCTGCCGCTGCGGTCGGCGCTGGCTCGGTCAGCACGACGACCTGCCCGGCCGCACCCCGCTGCGTTAGCACCTCGGCGACTCGCCGGACATTGGCGTGAAGTTCTGTCGTCACGAGATCCGAGCCTACGCGACACCTGCTGGTGGCGGGTTACATGCCGAGGCGGGCCTTCAACGCGTCCAGCTCTGCCCAGAGTACGGCCGGTAGCTTGTCGCCGAACTTGTCGAACCACTCGGCAATGCCCGGGATCTCCTCGCGCCACTCGTCCGGATCGACCCGCAGGCACAGCTCGAGTTCGTCGCGCGTCATGCCGAGGCCGTCGACGTCCAGCGACTCCGCGGTCGGAACGTGCCCGATCGGCGTCTCCATGGCGGGCGCCGTCCCTTCCAGCCGCTCGACGATCCACTTGAGCACGCGGCTGTTCTCACCGAAGCCCGGCCAGACGAACTTGCCGTCCTCGCCACGGCGGAACCAGTTGACGTAGTAGATCTGGGGCAGCTTGGCCGAATCCGCGCTCTTGCCGAGGTCGATCCAATGGCCGAAGTAGTCGCCGCCGTTGTAGCCGATGAACGGCAGCATCGCCATCGGGTCGCGCCGCACGACGCCGACCTTGCCGGCGGCCGCGGCCGTCGTCTCCGAGGAGAGCGTGGCACCCATGAATACACCGTGCGCCCAGTCACGGGCTTCGGTGACCAGCGGGATCGTCGTCGCGCGTCGCCCGCCGAACAGGATCGCGGAGATCGGTACGCCCTGCGGGTCGTAGTACTCCGGCGCGAGAATCGGCGACTGGGTGATCGGCGTGCAGAACCGCGAGTTGGGGTGTGACGACAGTTCGCCGGAGTCCGGCGTCCAGGAACGACCCTTCCAGTCGGTCAGATGCGCGGGCGGCTCGTCCGTCATGCCCTCCCACCAGATGTCGCCGTCGTCGGTCAGCGCCACGTTGGTGAACAGGCTGCTGCCGCGATCGATGGTGCGCATCGCGTTCGGGTTGGTGTCCCAACCGGTGCCCGGCGCGACGCCGAACAGGCCGTACTCCGGGTTGAGTGCGTACAGGCGGCCGTCCTCGCCGAACCGCATCCACGCGATGTCGTCGCCGAGTGTCTCGACCTTCCAGCCTGGAATGGTGGGTTCGAGCATGGCGAGGTTGGTCTTGCCGCAGGCCGAAGGGAACGCCGCGGCGACGTAGTGAACAGAACCCGTCGGCGCAGTCAGTTTCAGGATCAGCATGTGCTCGGCGAGCCAGCCCTCGTCCCGCGCCATCACGCTGGCGATGCGCAGCGAGTAACACTTCTTGCCGAGCAGCGAGTTGCCGCCGTAGCCCGAGCCGTACGACCAGATCATCCGCTCTTCGGGGAACTGGGTGATGTACTTGGTGTCGTTGCAGGGCCACGGAACGTCCTGCTGGCCGGGCGCCAGCGGCGCACCGACGCTGTGCAGGCATGGCACGAACGGGGCGTCGTCCCCCATGGCCTCCAGAATTCGCCGCCCCATGCGGGTCATGATGCGCATCGACGCGACCACGTACGCGGAGTCGGTGAGCTCGACGCCGAACATCGGGTCTTCGGCCTCGGCCGGGCCCATGCAGAACGGGATGACGTACATCGTCCGGCCGCGCATCGAGCCGCGGTAATGCTCACGCATCTCGGCCTTCATCTCGTCCGGGTCACGCCAGTTGTTCGTCGGACCGGCGTCGTCCGGGTCCTTTGAGCAGATGAACGTGCGCTCCTCGACGCGCGCGACGTCGGTCGGGTCGGTACGAGCCCAGAACGAGTTGGGCTTCTTCTCGTCGTTGAGCCGGACGAGCGTCCCGGCGGCGACGAGGTCATCGGTGAGGGCGGTCCACTCGGCGTCCGAACCGTCGCACCAGTGAATGCGATCGGGCTCGGTGAGCTCGGCAACCTCGCGGACCCATGCGAGCAGCTTGGCGTGCGAGGTGGGCGCGTCGTCCAGGTCGTGGAGTGGGGCGGTAACGGTGTCAGCGGTCACGTTGCTACACAGCCTTTCGCGGGGAAGTCTGGCGCCTTCTGATTGCCCACAACGATGGGGGATAGTCCGGACGCTAACGGCCCATATGGACCTTACGAAACAGCATGCTTGTGAACAGAGTCACAAAAAGGCTGTGTACAGGGCGTTTATCGCGAGCGCGGTACGGTCCAGTACGTACCATCTCTAGAAGTGGTACGGACCACGATCCTTGACCCGGCGCGATGTTCGACGGCGACGGCTTCGCCGGATGCTGTCCTCGAGATCGTTCGTAAGAAGTACTCACCAAATACGATCTTGATGGTCGCGACCTGCGGAAATGGATTCAAGATCTCAATTGATGAGTACTTCTTACGAAAATGATCACTTAGTCGTGCGTCTCAGGAGGCGGAGCCTACCTCTTCGACGCGGCCGTCGAGGTGCTTCGCGAAACGGCGGGGCGTAGGCCCGTGATTGGGATCGTTGCTCGGCCACGGCCAGCCGCCGAAGTGCGTCTCCTGATAGTCGTGGTACGCCTTCTGGATCTCGGCCTTCGTGTTCATGACGAATGGGCCGTACTGCGCGACCGGCTCGCCGATCGGCCGGCCCTGCAGGATGAGCAACTCGCTGCCGGCGCCGGTATCGGTGATCATGATGGGGACGTCCGGCCGAATCACGGCGGCGTGTCGGTCCTGGATTTCATCTGTTCCTATCCGGACCGCTCCGTCACCGAACACGTAGACCGTCCGCATCGTGTCGCGGTGCGCAGCCGGGTCGAGCTGCCATGACGCATGCGGCGAAAGTACGGCGTGATAGATACCGACATCGGCATCCCGACGGGCGGCCCATGAATGAGGGGGCGGCGCGGGCGGCCGGTGGCCCCGCACGAACTCCCCGGCTATCACGGTGACTTCGACAGGGCGTCCGGCGTGGTCGAGAACGGTGTGCCGGGGAATCTCGTGATCCCAGAGCATCGCGAAGTGTGGCGGCGCGAGCTTGTCGGAGGCGGGCAGGTTGATCCAGATCTGGAAGAGCTCGGTCTCGTTGTGCGCGGCGCGGTTCAGCAGCGGGAACATCTCGGCATGGACGATGCCCTCGCCGGCCGTCATCCACTGGACGTCGCCACGGCCGAACCGGGCCGACGCGCCGAGTGAGTCCGAGTGATCCATGTAGCCCTTGCGCATGAACGAGATCGTTTCGAATCCGCGGTGCGGATGCTGTGGAAACCCGGGCACCAGCGAGCCGTGGTACATCGACCAGCCGTCGCGTCCGGAGAAGTCCATCCCGATGTCGCGCCCGGTGAGCGGAACACACGGCCCAAGCTCGTCGTCGCCTTCCGGGTAGTCGTCGTCGTGGTGCACACAGAATAGGAACGGGTCGATCGTGGGCCAGACCCGGCCAAGTGGCACTGTCTGGAGTACGACGTCGGTCGGCGGTGTCACCGGCGATCTCCTACTGGAAGCGGTGAGGATGTCGTAGTGCCAAACGCGCGCCGGTGCTCCGCGATTCCTGGCGCCGTTGGCGCCGCCACAGGCTAACGATTTCTTCCCGATGGCGTTGAACCGGTACACTCATCAGCCGGACGTCGGCCGCCGGAAAAGGCGGTTCGTTCTGTGCGCCCCTAGCTCAACGGATAGAGCATCTGACTACGGATCAGAAGGTTGGGGGTTCGAATCCCTCGGGGCGCGCCAACGAAACACCAGGTCAGAGCACCATTTCCTTCCGTGCCGTCGTCACATGACCTACACGTTGAAGATCAATGTAAGGAGATGCAAGGGAACGTGCCGGTGCGCGGTAGAACACGCGTTCATCGGGCGTCCCGGTAGACCGCAGCAACGCCTTCGTTCGCTTCCTCAGCCATGTCGTCCCACAGGTGACCATAGATGTCGTTGGTCACGGTGATGGATGAGTGGCCGAGGAGCTTCGACGCCACGTCGATCTTTACGCCCGCCGCCTTGAGTGCGGTCGCGTACTGGTGGCGCAGGGCGTGTAGCTTGACGACCGGCAAGCCGTGCTTGGCCGCAAGCCTGCGGAACGTCTTCGAGATCAGCTCGGGATGCACCGGCGCGCCAAGCTCGTTCGTGAGCACGAAGCCCCGATCATCGTACGCGGTACCCGCTGCGAGCCGCTCTTCAAGCTGACGTTTCCGCCACGCCTTGAGCCGCTCGACGGTGCCGCCATCGAGCTTGATGACGCGCTGCCCGGCGTCGCTCTTGGTCTGCGAGTCGAGCACCTCGAAACCGACCGACACGCGCGCACGAATCACGCTGACCTAGCCCGCAGTAAGGTCGATGTCGTCCCACATCAGCCCTGCGAGCTCGCCGCGCCGTAGCCCGGTATGACCGAGTAGCCAGTACGCGATGTGCAGCCGCTCATCTTCGGTCTTGCGCAGGAAGTCCGCGTACTGCTCGGGCGTCCAGGGCTGGACCTTGGACTTCGCGACCTTCGGCAGCTCGGCGTTGCTGGCCGGATTCTGGGGGATCAGCCCACCCGAAACCGCAGACGACAGTGCCTTACGCGCCACGGCGTGAATCCGGCGGATCGTGGTCGGACTGATCGAACGCGGCATGACGACGTGCCCGCCGTTGTCGCGCTCAGCCTGCGCATCGGCGATGGCGGCTCTGCGCTCGGCGAGGATCTCGCGGTACGCGGTGCTGAAGTGGTGCGCCCGCAAGTTGTCCGCGGTCGCCTCCGACATCCTTGGCGTCTCGGGACGCGCGATGCTAGAAGCCCCTGATCGCCGGCGACCGTGATCCGGGCGCGCTGGCTGACCTGGCCAAGCGGCGGCTGCGCTCGAAGATCCCGGCGCTGACCGAGGCGCTGCACGGCCCGGTTCACCGAGCACCACGCGTTCCTGGCGCGGGTGCATCTGGACCTGATCGATCAGCACACCGAGGCGATCGGCCAACTGACCGCGCGGATCGAGGCGGCGATGGAGCCCTTTCAGGGTTCCGGGAGCTGATCTGCACCATCCCGGGGATCAGCACCCTGACCGCCGACGTGGTCGTCGCCGAGACCGGAGCCGACATGTCCAGGTTCACCACCGCGGGCCATCTTGCCTCCTGGGCCGGGACCGCGCCGGGCAAGAACGAATCGGCCGGGAAGGTGAAATCAAGCAAGACCCGGCCCGGGAACCCCTACCTGCAAGGCGCTCTCGGCGCGGCCGCCATGGCCTGCTCCCAGAACCCGCGCACCTACTACGGCGCCCGCTACCGACGGATCACTTCGCGACGCGGCCCGCAGAAGGCGAACGTCGCGATCCAGCACTCGATGCTGATCGCCATCTGGAACATGGGCACTACCGGCACCTTCTACGACGACCCCGGCGCCGACTATTTCACCCGGCTGAACCCCAACCGCGCGAAGAAGCGCGCCATCCAACAGCTCGAAGCCATGGGCTACCGCGTCACCCTCGACCAGGCGTCCTGAAACCGCCTCTGACGCCAGGACCCATCCACTTCAGGTGAATCTTCGCGTCAGAGGCCGGTCATCCAGACAGGATGACCGGCCTTTTGATCGTTTGACCGTGGTTAGACCGTGGCTGAGCTGGTGGGCGCTGCGCAACTCGATCTCGCCACTGCGCACCTCGCACTTGGTGACCTTGAGGAGGTGGCCGCAACGATGACTGACGTGCTTGCGTTGCAAGCCGAGCGCAGGACAGTTCCCGTGACGCGACGAGCGGTGCAGGTTGGCGCGGCAGTGTCCGCTCGCGAGATCGCGACCTCGCCGGT
>DASUTB010000062.1:0-39336 GCA_036374835.1 Jiangellaceae bacterium
GCCGGGATCCGGGGCGTCGAGGTCCTCGAGCGCAGTGACGGCACTCGACTGGCGCTGTTCGTCGACCAGTGGCGCGCCAAGGTCACCGCACGGGACAACCCCGACGTGATGCTCGAGTCCCTGCCCGCCGGCGGTAGCTGACCGACGCCGCGTCCGAGACGCTGCGATCGTGTGCCGTCACGGCTCAGCGGCCGCAGCGGTCCACCTGCTTCCAGGGCCAATCGGTGGCGAGCCAGCGTGCGACGGCGTCGGCCAGTGGTACGTCGAGGTCCGATCTGTCGGCGCGCACCCAGGACTGCACCGTGACGTCGTACCCCTCGGACTTCGAGGGATACAGGTAGACGCAACCGATGACGTCGTCGTCGCCCGGATCCAGGACGGTGAACGTGAAACCGGCGCCCCGCGTGAAGTCGTCGGCGTGGCGGCGAAGGTCGGCGAGGTTCTCCTCGAGCGTCATGCCGCCGCGTGGTGGCCAGTTGCCGTCGGGATAGCCGGGAGTGGAGCGTATGTGCTCGATGCTCGACATCCAGGCTGCATGATCCGCCTGATTGTGCTGCGGCCCCAGCGGTTCGAGACGGAACTGGTCGGTAACGAGTGAGGTCGGCGGATCGAAGCCGACCGGCACGAACTCATCCGAGGTCATGACCGGAACCATACGGGGCCGGCCAGACATCCTGCACTCGAGTTCTTCTCGGCGGCATGCGGAACCGACGCGCGCTATTCGGCATGACAATGCGCCTGAGCGTTGATCGCTGTCGCCCTGGTTGGGCGCGTCTTACCGGCTCCCCTTCGGTTGACAACAGAGGGAGCCGATATGACATCGAGACGCAGTGGCGCCCAAGCTGGAGCGACCGGCTCCTCCGGAGGACTTAGGGCACAGCGTTTCGTGGCGTTCGGCCCTGCGGGTCCCTGCCCAGCTGCGGTGTGCTGAGACTCGGGGACGTGTTTCCCCATGGAACGAAGTGGCCGAGGAAGTGGTATCAGTGACGACTGCCATAACGGTCTCCGGGCTTGTGAAGGACTTCGGCTCCAGAACCCGGGCGCTGGACCATCTCGATCTCCATGTCGAGACCGGCGAGGTGCACGGCTTCCTTGGGCCGAACGGAGCTGGGAAGACCACCACGATCCGCGTTCTGCTCGGGCTGCTGCGCGCCGACGCCGGGAACGTCGCCCTGCTCGGCGGTGACCCGTGGCACGACGCGGTGGCATTGCACCGGCGCCTCGCCTACGTGCCCGGAGAGGTGAACCTGTGGCCCAACCTCACCGGCGGTGAGGTGATCGACCTGCTGGGCGACCTGCGGGGAGGGCTCGACTCGGATCGCCGGGAGGAGCTGCTCAAGCGATTCCAGCTCGACCCGACCAAGAAGATTCGCGCGTACTCCAAGGGCAACCGACAGAAGGTGGCCCTCGTGGCAGCATTCTCCTCCGATGTGGAGCTATACCTGCTTGACGAGCCCACCTCAGGGCTGGACCCGCTGATGGAGGGCATCTTTCAGGACGTTGTGCAGGAGTTTCGGACCGCTGGACGGAGCATTCTGCTCTCCAGCCACATCCTGTCCGAAGTGGAGGCGCTTTGCGACCGCATCACGATCATTCGGGCCGGCAGGGCTGCCGAAACCGGCACGTTCGACGAGCTGCGTCACCTGACCCGCACGTCGGTCGTGGTCGACACCGCCAAGCCACTCGAGTCGGTCACCCTGTTGACGGGCGTGCACGACGCACGAGTACACGACTGCCACGCAGAGTTCAGCGTCGACCCAGGCAAGCTGAATCACGTGCTCGGGCACCTGGTCGACCTCGAGGTGCGGTCGATGATCACTTCACCGCCCACGCTCGAGGAGCTGTTTATGCGGCACTACGGCGAAGACATCGCCGTACCAGCGCGGGATGCGGATGCCGAGGTGGTGACGGCATGATGAGCGGCTTCACCGGCACGGTACGGCTGATCCGCCTCGCAATGCGGCGCGATCGGGTCACCCTGCCCGCATGGATCCTCGGTATGGCTGTATTTCTGGCTGCAACGACCGCAATGTTCGAGGACCAGTACTCCAAGCACCCCCAGCTCCTGGAGCCTGACACCCTCATCGTTGTTGAGAATCCCGGCATGCGGGTGCTCGGCCTGGTGACGGGCACGAGTGTCGGGGGCTACACCCTGCATCGGGACGCCCTGACCCTGGCCGTGCTCGCCGCCCTGATGAGCGTGCTCGCAGTCGTCCGGCACACCCGTCAGGCCGAAGAGCTCGGTCGTGAGGAGATGCTGGGTGCAGGCGTGGTCGGCCGCTACGCCTCTCTGGCCGCGGCGGTGATCGTCGCGCTCGCAGCGAACCTTGTGCTGGCCGTGCTCCTCGCGCTCGGCATGGTAGTCGCGGGACAGCCCGCGGCCGGCTCAGTGGTCGCCGGCGCGTCGATCGCCCTAGTGGGCGTCGCCTTCACCGGCGTCGCCGCGGTGACGTCACAGCTGGCGTCGACAACGCGCGGCGCGACCGGTCTCGCCGGTGCGGGCATCGGCGTTGCATTCATGCTTGCGGCGCTGGGCAACATGCTCGGCAGCGTGGACTCTGCCTCCCTCCGGGTCACCAGCGCCTGGCCGGCTTGGTTCTCCCCGATCGGCTGGAGCCAGCAGATGCGGCCGTTCGCGGACAATTTGTGGTGGCCGCTGGGTCTCGCCGTGCTCGTCATGGCATCCCTCTTCTGGGTGGCCGTCGTGCTCGTCGGCAGACGCGACGTCGGTCGAGGGATGTGGCCCGAGCGTAGGGGCGCAGCCCACGCGAGCCCGGTCTTGCTGAGCCCTGCCGGCCTTGTCTGGCGGCTCCAGCGTGGAGCGCTGCTGGGCTGGACGATCGGCCTGCTCGGCTTCGGTCTGGTTTTCGGGGCGCTGAGCGACCAGATCGAGGGACTCGAGGGAGCGGCGACGGATTGGTACGCCACATTCGGCGGTGATGCCGACCTGCTCGGCGCCTACTGGGCTTCCATGATGCAGATCGCCGGAATGGCCGTGGCGATCTACGCGGTCACGCTCTTGCTTCGCCTGCACCACGACGAGGCGCTGGGGACGCTGGAGTCGGTGCTCGGCACCGCCGTCTCCCGGCTTCGCTGGCTGAGTGCATACGCTGTCAACGCACTGGCCGGGGCCATGTTGCTGATCCTCGTCTTCGCGGTAGCGATGGGCATCATCGGCGGTCAGGTCCTCGGCGGCACTGCATCGCTGCTGCGCGACCTGGTAGCCGCCGCACTGGTGCAGCTCCCAGCCATCGGAGTGCTGGGAGCCGCGGTCGTCGCTTTGGTCATGTTGCTGCCGCGGTGGTCGGTCGGTCTGTCGTGGGCACTGGTGGTGTTCTCGGTCTTCGTCGGACCGATGTTCGGGCCGTCACTGGGGTTGCCGACATGGTTGCTGGACCTATCGCCTTTCACCCACGTGCCCAACGCACCGGCCGTTGCCATCAGCGCCGGACCGATACTGGGGCTGGGGCTGGCAGGCGTGTTGCTGTCGGCGATGGGAGTCCTCTTGCTGCGCCAAAGGAACCTCTCACTCCCGGCCTGACAGCCCTTTCGCGCCTCCGGCACCTGGTGGAACCACTGGACGATCGCTTCGCCGCACCGGTTGCGTGACGGTCGTCTCACCGGCTGCGGGACTCTTCCCCGGGCGCATATGCGACGCGCGTGTAGCGAACGGGCGCATGGAGCTCGAGACGGGGCTTTCCGTCGTGCGGGAGAACTGTATGCAGAGAGTGGGCAAGGGGACATCCTGTTCCGCACTGGCCATGCGTCGCCGATCGACCGCCGCGTGGCCACGTGAAGATCATAGATAGGAGGACCGACTACGCCCGGCAAAGGGCCGGCCAGTGGGGCTTCCGTGGAGGGATCACAGATGTTCTTGCGTCCGCAAAGCGACGAGCGACCAGTGGTCCGCCCGTCCACAACCCGAACACGTACCAAATGGCTGGCACTCCTGGCAGCCTTTGCGTTGATCGCCGCCGGCTGTGGCGACGACGACGGCGAGGAGACCGACGAGACGACGGAGTCCGCACCCGAGGAGACCGAGGAAACTTCGGAGCCCGCCTCCGAGGAGACCGAAGAGGCGCCCGCAGAGGCCGAGGGCAAGGTCACCGACTTCGCTGCCTACGTCGGTGGGTCAGGCCCGGCCGACGACAGCCTCGACCCTGTCAAGATCGGTTACGTCAACCAACAAGGCGGCGCGATCGAGGTCACCGCCCTCAACGTCGAGGGCGTCCAGATAGCGGCCGAGTTCATCAACACCGAAGCCGGCGGTATCGGTGGCCGCCCGGTCGAGATCGTTACCTGCTACATCGCAAACACCGAAGAGGAAGGCCAGCAGTGCGGCCAGCAGTTCGCCAACGATGATGAAATCGTCGCTGTCGTGACTGGTCCGACAGTGGTCGGTACGGAGTCGTTCTACGCCGCTCTCGGCGGGACGAAGCCGGTGATCGCCGGCGTGTCGGTCAACCCGACCGACACAGTGCAGGAGAACGCGGCCGTGCTCTACGGTGGTGCCGCCTACGTCCTGGCTCCGTTCGGGACCTACGCCGCCGAGGTTTTGGATGTCGAGTCCGCAGCGCTGATCTACCCCGAGGGCTCGGGGCAGGACGACGCCGCCGCAGGCCAGCGGTCCGGGTTGGAGGCCGCCGGAATCCCCGTCGAGGTCGTGGCATTCGACCCGGATGAGCCAGACCTGACGGTGCCGCTCATCGCCGCCGGTGCTGAGGATGCCGACCTCGTCCTGCCGGTGCTCGATCAGGGCCTGTGCGTCCGAGTCGCCGAAGCGCAGCGCGATCTCGGCATCCCGGACGAGAAGGTGCTGACCAGCCCGGTCTGCCTGACCCCGGCCGTGATCGAAGGCCTCGGCGACTTCCCGCAGTGGACCTACGCCGTCGCGTCCTCGCTCGGTATCGACCCGAGCGACCCGTCGGTGCCGCCATACATCGAGATCCTCGAAGCACAGGGCCAGGCCGACTACGTCCCCGACCCGTGGGTGTTGGTCGGATTCGGTCAGATGATGACCCTGGCCAAGTGGATGAACGCCGTCGGTGGCGATCTGGCCGCCGAGGACATCATCACCGAGATGAAGGCGTTCGAGGGCCCGATGATTCTGGGCTCGCCGGTGCTCGACTGCGGCAAGTACGAGGAGGCGCCTGGTGTGTGCAACGACCACACCCAGTTCTTCAAGTACAACGGCGCCGAGGAGGGGTTCGCCCCGGGCTCGGGCTACTACGGACCACCCGAGGGCTGGGAAGCCCCCGGCAGCTAGTGGCCTATCCGGTTAATCCATGATCACCGAGTGCCCGGCCGATGCTGGAGTGGGATGAGCTGACACCATGATCAATGACATCCTCCTGTTCGTCCTGCTCGGCCTCGGCTCGGGCGCGGTGATCGCCGGGATCGCCATGGCGGTCGTCGTGACCTACCAGGGGTCCGGCATCGTCAATATCGCGACCGGCGCCACCGCGATGGTGGTCGCCTATATATTCACCCAGCTCAAGGGCGAGTATTTCTTCGGCTGGGCGCCGCCGACGGCGGTGGCGATCATCATCGCGCTGGCGGCCGCGGTGCTGGTCGGGGTGCTGAGCGAAGTGCTGGTCTTCCGGCCATTACGGACCTCGTCGACGCTGGCCAAGCTCGTCGCCTCGGTGGGGATCCTGCTGGTGCTGCAGGCGACCATGCTGCTGTGGTTCGGCTCCGCGGCGCTGCGGATCCCCGGCGTTCTCCCGTCCGACATCGTCAAGATCTTCGGCAGCTCGTTCCAGGTCAACCGGTTCTGGATGGCCGGGATCGTCCTGCTGATGGCGGTTGCGGTCATCGCCTTCTACCGTTGGACCCGGTTCGGCCTCGCCACCAGGGCGGCGTCGGAGAACGAGGTGTTCGGCATCCTGGCCGGCCTGTCTCCGAACCAGCTCTCGCTGGTCAACACCATATTGGCCTCGCTGCTGGCCGGGAGCATGGGCATCCTCGCCGCGCCACTGGCGTCGGCCGATTCCACGACGCTGGTGTTCTTCGTCGTCCCGGCCCTTGCCGCGGCCCTCTTCGCCGGTTTCACCTCGCTGCCGATCACGGTCGGCGCGGCATTCGCGATCGGCATCCTGCAGTCGCTGATGCTGTGGGTCTCGACCCTGTCGTGGTTCCCCACTGCCGACGGCAACCCCGTACCGGGGACGCGCCCACTGCTCGTCTTTATCCTCCTGCTGATCGCGCTGTGGATCCGGGGTGGCAAGCTGCCGAGCCGGGGACAGTTGGTGGAAAAGCGCCTCCCGTTCGCTCCCCGGCCGCGCCGGCTCGCGCTACCCGCCGGCATGTTCGCGGTCGTGGGTGTCGTCCTGCTCATCGTGTTGCCGTTCGGCCACCGCCAAGCCCTGATGCTCTCGATGGTCGGTATGGTCATCTGCCTGTCCCTGGTGGTGATCACCGGCTTCGTCGGGCAGTTGTCGCTGGCCCAGGTAGCCCTGGCCGGCGTGTCGGGGTTCGCCGTATCGCACCTGATCACCCGGGCGGACATCGGCTTCCCGTGGGGGCCGATCGCCGGTTCGCTGATCGCCGTGGCCGTCGGCCTGATCATCGGCGTCTCGGCGTTGCGAGTTCGGGGGGCGAACCTCGCCGTCGTGACGCTGGCCGGTGTCGTCGCCATCGAGCAGTTCGTCTTCGCCAACAAGACGTGGGGCGCCGGCGGCTCCGGCTCTCCGGTGGAACAACCGGAAGTGTTCGGGTTCAGCATCGGCACCAACGCGGGATTCCGCGGGCTCGACGACTCGATTCCGAGTCCGGTAATTGGCTTCGTCTTCCTGGCTGTGGTGATCGGCCTCGGCCTGTTCGTGGCGCAGTTGCGGCGTAGCGTGCTCGGCCAACAGATGCTGGCGGTACGGGCCAACGAGCGAGCCGCAGCCGCTGCCGGGCTCGACGTGGCCCGGATCAAGATCGTCGCCTATGCGATCTCGTCGTTCATCGCTGGGACGGCCGGCTGGATGTACGCCTACAACTTCGGTTCGGTCAGCGCCGCTCGGTTCGGCATCCTCATCGCGCTCGGATTCGTCGCCTTCGCCTACATCGGCGGGATCACCATGGTCTCCGGTGCCGTGTTGGCCGGCCTGGTGGCCACTGAGGGCCTGATACCCAACTTCATCGAGGAACTGCTGAACATCTCCGGCAACTGGACACTGCTGCTCGGTGGCCTGATCCTGATCGTCACCCTCATCGCGAACCCTGAGGGAATCGCGGGCACCCTCTACCGCAAACGCCGCACGAAGCTGCGAGGACAAGCTGTCGCGGCCCGCGAGGCCGCCCGCAAGGCAGCCGGTGAAGCGGCCGGAAGCGGCGCCGCCGATGCTCCTGGCACCGATACGAGCGTTCTGGCAGGTGACGGCGACGGTGCGACAGAGCCCGCCACGGAGAAGTCGATGAAGATAGCAGGTGAGTCATGACCGCAGTGCTTTCGACGCGGGGCATCTCGGTATCGTTCGGCGGCGTCAAGGCGGTCCGAGAGGTCGACCTCGACGTCGAGCCCGGCCAGCTCGTCGGCCTGATCGGGCCGAACGGTGCCGGCAAGACCACCTTCGTCGACGCCATCACCGGTTTCGTGCCCCATGACGGCACGGTCATGCTCAACGGAGTCGACATCACCGGCATGCCCCCGCACCTGCGTGCCCGGCGGGGCCTTGCCCGGACCTGGCAGGCGATCGAGCTGTTCGACGACCTGACGGTGACCGAGAACCTGACGGCCGCCGCCCACCACCCCTCGCTGATCGCGACGGTGAAGCAGCTCTTCGGCGGCCGGGTGAACCACTCGAAGGAAGTCCACGAAATACTCGAGGAGTTCTCGCTCACGGACGTCGCCGAAGCCACCCCCGACGAGCTGACCCAGGGCCAGCGCAAGATGGTGGCGGTCGCCCGGGCACTGGCGGCCAAGCCGACGCTGCTGCTTCTCGACGAGCCGGCGGCCGGGCTCGACGCCACCGAGTCTGCCGAGTTCGCCAAGAACCTGCGCGGCATCGTCGACCGGGGCACCCCGACCCTGTTGATCGACCACGACATGGGACTCGTGCTCGGCATCTGCGACCAGATCGTGGTGATCGAGTTCGGAGAGGTGATCGCGAAGGGCACGCCGGCCGAGGTCCGCAAAGACCCACGGGTGGTCAAGGCCTACCTCGGGTCGGCCGCTGAGACACTGGAGGAGGAGGTCGCATGAGCGCGGAGACGGCGACACCCCCGGTGCTGCAGATCGAGGGCCTCACCGCGGGATACGACAAGGCGGCCGTTGTCCGCGACCTCGACCTGCACGTCGAGCCGGGCGAGATCGTCGCCCTGCTCGGCCCCAACGGTGCCGGAAAGACGACGACGCTCCGGGCGATCTCCGGCATCGTCCGGCCCATGTCCGGCACGATCCGCATCGACGGCAGCGATATCGCCAAAGTTGCCCCGGCAGCCCGTGCCAAGCTCGGCGTCGCTCACGTCCCCGAAGGGCGGGGCGTATTCTTCGGCTTGACCGTCGCCGAGCATTTCCGGCTCGGGTACCGTACCGAGCGCCTCGATGCAGACATCGCGTATGAGCACTTCCCGGCCCTGGCCGAGATCAAGGACCGCCGGGTCGGCCTGCTCTCGGGCGGTGAGCAGCAGATGCTCGCCCTGGGCCGTGCGCTCGCCCGAAGGCCCCACCTGCTGCTCCTCGACGAAATGTCGCTCGGACTCGCCCCGATCATCGTCGAGCGCCTGCTCCCCGTGGTGGCCAGCTACGCCCGCGAGAGTGGTTGCGCTCTACTGCTTGTGGAGCAGCATATCGAGATCGCCCTCGCCGTGGCCGACCGTGGCTACGTGCTGTCGCACGGCGAGCTCGTCATGCAAGGCTCGGCCGAGGTCCTCGGCGCCGACCACCACCTCATCCTGTCGAGCTACCTCGGCGGCGTCGACGAGTCGGTCTCGCCGTCCGACTCGGCTTCGGCCGTGGCCGCTGACTGAGCTGAGCGCTACAGGTCGCGGCGCTAGCAGCTAGCCACATTGCACGCTCTCCCGGGAGTTCGTGGCACCCGCATGCGGTGTCACACGCCGTGCCACGCGTAGCACATGAAGCAGTTTTTCCGCCGACACACGGCTTGCCTGCCATGTATCGGCGGGAAGATCCGTGCGTCTGTTACTTGTGCACGGAGAACTGCACGTCGAAACAGTCCGGGTTGCACGCACCCATGAAGGATGACGTCTGCTGTTCGAGCAGCTCGGGGTCGGCGTGGGCAGCCCCATGATCCTGGATCACGAGATGGATCTCCGCGTCAGCCGTCTCGAGACCGGTCGTGACACCGAGATCGAAGATCGCGTTGTCCTCCGTAGTGCCGATCAACACCTGACCTGGGCCGCCCGGAACCTCTCCGACCGCAAGGCCGCCGTCGAGCGAGATCCGTCCGGCCGGGTTGGATACTCCGCCGGAGTTGCCCCACACCACCGACAATCGCGTCGCCTCAATCTGACCGACGTTGAAAGTCCCGTCGGGGTTGAAGATGTCGTCCTCGCCGCAGGCACCGCCGGCACATGCGCTCGGGTTATTGAAGATCACGTACCAGACGGTGAACGCATGCCCACCGTTGACGCTCGTGCGGATCTTGGACGTCACCCCGTCGGCGGACCGGTCGACCATGGCGAACGCTCCGGTGATCTGCTCACCGGACTCGAAGTCGAACACCGGCTGCTTGTCCTTGGTGCCACCCATCGCCACTCCTGGCGACGCCAGCAATAGTGCCACCACACCGGCGGCGGCGACGATACTGCGGATACGGGTTCGCATGATGCCCCCTAGCAGCGGTCTCGGGCCCCTGCTGGCGCCGCAGTCTCGCAGCCCCCTTGCTGCGACGTCCCCCAGACGCCACCCCCGAGCCGCAGGCCATAACGTACGTACGCCGAGTCCAAGCGAATGTGATGCAGAACACACAACGGCTTCTATCTCAGGTCAGATTGTCCATCGCTGCTGCGAGCGATGCAGAGATCCCCGCGGGCGTCGACCGCCACGGGGCACCGGCGGCGTACGTCGACTACATCATCATCGGGACCGGCATCAAGGAGTACAAGGAGACGCCGGGCAATCTCGGGCCCAGATGGTGACGTGCCTGCGAACGGCTGGCTCTATGAGACGGGCTGGCAGTGTCGCACGGCTTGCGGCTCTACCCGCGTTGCCAGGCGGCGCAGCATAGCGGCGACCCGCCGGCGTCCCGCTTCAGAACGTGGGCGGCGTGGCGCTTTCCCGGGCTCGGTTGGCGCTTTCGGCCCGGCCGACGTCACGTGGCGTTGCGTTACCTTGTCGGCGAGGATCATCGCGGTGGGGTCGAACATCAGTCGTTTCCTTTCTGTGCAGGTCCGGTGGATGCCCGCACGACGAGTTCGGCGGGCAGTACGACATGCCTCTCGGCCGGGTCCGAGGGCGGATCGAGCAGCAGTCTGGCGGCGATGCGTCCACGTTCGACGGCCGATTGGCGGACGGTGGTCAAACGGGCGGCTTCGGCGTCGGGGATGTCGTCGAAGCCGGTGACCGAGACGTCGTGCCCGGCGCGCAGCCCACGGGCATCCAGTGCGTCCAGGACACCGAGGGCAAGCACGTCGGTGATTGCGGCCACGGCGGTCGGCCGGGGCACGCGGTCCAGTGCCTGTGCCGCCGCTGCGGCCCCGTCCTGGCGGCTGTTGCCGGCAGCGTTGACGACCACGACATCCGACCATGCGACGCCCGCCTCAGCGAACGCGTCACGGAAGCCGCGTAGCCGTTCCCGCGTCACGTATGACGTTGTGTCATCAGTGGTTGGCGAACTCACCGGCCCGGGTTGCTGGTCGGCGCCGAGGTGGGTACCGATGACCGCGATCCGCCGGTGGCCGAGAGCGGTCAGGTGCCGTCCGAGTGCCTCGGTGGCGGATGCCTCGTCGACCCCGACGTAGAGTGCACCGGCGTAGTCCGAGCCGAGTTGCGAAGAGTTCACAACCGGGAGGCCACGGGCCCACACCGCCTCCAACGCGCGATACCAGCCTGGCACGCAGTACACGCAGAATCCATCGACCGCTGCGGACTGGACGGCGGCGAGCGCATCCGCATCGTCGTCCTTGAGCGGCACCAGCAACAAGGCGGTCTCGTGGTCTTCGGCCGTCTCGGCCAGTCCGCGCATGAACTCGACCGCGTACGGGTCGGCGAACGCGTACGACACCGTAGGTGCGAGCAGCACGCCGATCGCGCCTGCACGGCCGCTGCGCAAGGATCGGGCCGTCGGGTCCGGTCCCGCGTAGCCCAGCCGCCGGGCGGTGTTCAGGATCTTCTCCCGCAGCTGCGGGGATAGCTGATCCGGCCGGCTGTACGCGTTCGAGACGGTGCTGCGCGACACGCCTACCGCGTCGGCGACGGTCTGCAGGGTGGGCTTCATCATTCCTTCTGTATCGATCCAGTACTGTATCGATACAGTACCGAATGTCGGCACCGTCCGCAACCCGTGTTTCAGCCGCCGCTGGTGTCGCCGCGCGGCGCCCGTTTTGCCTGGTCCAGCGTCGTCCGTACCAAGGCGGTGAGCGAGTCGAGGTCGAAGGCACCGTGGTGGCGGCGGCCGTTGGCGAAGAACGTGGGTGTGCCGGTCACGCTGCTGCGGTCGGCACTGTCGACGTCCTCCGCCACTCGAGGTGCGTGCTTACGCTTGCGCAACTCCTCCTCGAACCGGTTTTCATCGAGTCCGAGTTCGCGTGCGTGACGGAGAAGATCGTCCACCGTGAGCTCGTCCTGGTGCGCGAAGAGCCGATCGTGCATCCCCCAGAACCTGCCCTGCGCCGCGGCCGCCTCAGCCGCTTCAGCGGCTTGCTGGGCGTTGTCGTGAACGTCGTCGAGCGGCAGGTGCCGGAACACGTAGCGAAGGTCGGAGCCGAAGTCGGCGAGTAGCTCGCGGATGACCGGTTCGGCCTGCCCGCAATGCGGGCATTGGTAGTCGCCGTACTCCACGAGTGTCACCGGCGCGTCGTCCGGCCCGCGGACGTGGTCCCGTTCCGGGTCGACGTCGTCCGCGAGGTCGACAAGCGGATCGGCATGGCGCGCGCCGTCAAGTAGACGTTTCGGCAGCAGCTCGATCACCCGGAAGATCGCCCAGGCAAGCCCGGTGGCAAGCACGGAGGCCGCGAGGATGCCGACCTTCGCCTCGTCCAGAGTGCTGCCTTCGAACGACAGCTCAGCGATGAACAGCGAGACGGTGAAACCGATGCCGGCGACGGTTGCCGCGCCGACCAGTGGCGCCATCGGGATCGTCAGCGGGAAGCCGCCGAACGCCGGGCGGGTGGCCAGCCAGCATACGCCGCTGATGCCGACGAGCTTTCCCAGCACCAGACCGGCTATGATCCCGAGCGTCACCGGGGACGTGGCGGCTCGCTCCAGCAGGTCGCCGCTGAGCCGGACGCCCGCATTGGCCAGTGCGAAGAGCGGGACGATCACGAAGCTCGTCCACGGGTGGTAGATCTGCTGCATCCGTTCGTTCGGCGAGATCGAGTACCGCAGGCCGCGGGTAGCTGATCGAGCGTAGGACGACGTCGGTTGTTCCCGGAACGAACGCCACAATGACGCGGCGTTCTGCAGGTCGGTCCGCGATGGCGGATAGGCGGTGGCCAGCAGCCCCATCGCGACGCCGGCGACGGTCGGGTGCACACCGGCATAGAGCAGGGCCAGCCAGAGTGCCACGCCGAGAAAGAGGTACGGTGCGCCGCGCTGAACGCCGGACGCGCGCAATGCCACGACGCCGGCGAACAGTCCTGCGGCGATCGCGAGCGGCCCGAGCGAAAGGTCATCGGTGTAGGCCAGCGCGATGACGGTTAGAGCTCCGACGTCATCAACGACCACAAGCGTCAGCAGGAATACCCGAAGGCGGACCGGCCAGTTGCGTCCCACCAGGGCGAGCACGCCGAGGGCGAAGGCCGTGTCGGTCGCCATCACAATGCCCCACCCATGCACGGCCTCCGTTCCTGCGGTGAACGACACGTAGATCAACGCAGGCACGGTCATCCCGCCGATGGCGGCCAGCACCGGAACGGCGACCCGGCGCCGGTCGCGAAGTTCGCCCATGTCGAGCTCACGCCTGATCTCGAGGCCGATGACGAAGAAGAACAGCGCCATCAGGCCGTCGTTGATCCACTCGCGCAGGTTATGGGTCAGCTCGACCCCGCCGAGCCGGATCGACAGCTCCGTGGTCCAGAGCTCCTCGTAGCCGGCGCCCCACGGTGAGTTCGCCCACACCAAGGCGGCCACCGCCGCTGCGAGCAGGATGAACGCGCTGCCCACCTCGGTATCCACGAAGACCCGCACGGGACGGGCTAGACTGCGCACCCAGGCGGTGCGCTCGGTGAGCGCTCGCGGTGCCGCTGCGGCCATCCGGTTACCTCCGATCGGTCGAGTCACCGCAGACAGGAACGTCCCGGCGCGGTCGTACCTTCCGCCCCCATCGTCATGGGCTAGCCTCTAACTCGCCCAGAGCTGATCACCACGAGTGGAGCATCTACATGACGTATCCGAAGGACGTTGGCGAGGCCAGCGCCCGTTTCTCCGGCCCGACGGACTCGGAGCACGTAACGATGGCGTCGGGTACGGTCGGCCGCTTCGTCGCCACCGGCGCCACCACCGCGGGCCGGTTCGGCCTCTACGAATGGAACATGCCGGCGCAGGCAGGCGGCGCGACGCCGCATTTCCACAAGACGTTCTCCGAATCGTTCTACGTACTGTCGGGCAGCCCTCGCCTCTATGACGGAACCCAGTGGGTGGAGGCAACGCCGGGGAGCTTCCTGTACGTGCCCGAGGGTGGTGTCCACGGGTTCGCGAACGACAGCGACCAACCGGCGTCGATGCTCATCCTGTTCGCTCCCGGCGGCCCCAGGGAGGACTACTTCCGCGCGCTCGAAGAGATCGGGCGCACCGGCCGGACGTTCTCCGCCGAAGAGTGGGCCGAGTTTCTCGCCGGCCACGACCAGTACGAGGCCGGCTGACCGTACGAAGCGGAACCGGAACTCCGTCACAAGGAGGTAGGCGGTGGATGTGGTTCGGGACGTCGTGCTCGTGCTTGCGACTGTCAGCACCGGACTGATGGCCGGGGTGTTCTTCGCCTACGCGATCTCGCTCATGCCCGGGCTGGCACGCTCGGACGACCGTACCTTCGTGACGGCGTTCCAGAACGTCGACCGGGCTATCGTCAACCCGCTGTTCCTCAGCATCTTCCTCGGCACGCTAGTGATCAATGTGGTGGCGGGGGTCGTCCATATCGGCGGGGACGGACGGTCGGCGCTGCCGTGGATCGTCGCAGCGGCCGTCCTGTACCTGGTCGTCGTCGCTATCACGGTCCGGGTTCACGTGCCGCTCAACAACGCGATCAAGGCGGCAGGTGACCCGGACCGGATCGACGTCGCGGCGACTCGGGTGCGCTTCACCGAGGGACGGTGGATCGGCTGGAACGCCGTCCGCACCGTGCTCAGCGTCGCGGCGTTCGGTTGCCTCGCCGTTGCCCTTGTTGTCGGGTAGCTCGCTACCGAGGACGGCCGGCTTCGGGTCAGCTCTCGTCGAACAGGCGGGCGTAGCGCTCCAAGTACAGCGGCCAACCGCCGTCGGCACCGACACCTTCGCTCACCGCCTGCCAGCCCTCACCATGGCGATCGAGGTGGCGGTGCTCCAATTCCACTCTGGTGCGGCCGGCATCCTCAGCGATGAAGCTGACCTCGACCTCGCTGGTCTTGGCCGGGTCGGACTCGAGCTGCCAGCGCGGATCGAGATCCCAGCTGAATACAACCCGGTTCGGGGGGTCGTAGACCAGGACACGCGCCCAGCGGCACTCCGTTCCGTCCACCGACCGGTCGACGATGTGGCCGCCGACCCGGGGTTCGAACACGGTCTCGGCCAGCTCAGCGTCGAGGATGGTGTGCTCCCGGGGCTTGAAGTCCCCGAATCGCTCGGTGAAAGCGCTGAACGCCTGCTCGATCGGCGTGTCCACCACGATCTGGGTCCGTACCGTCGCTTGCTCTGTCTGTGTGGTCATCGTTCCTCCATCGTTGATCTTCTCCGCCGACCGCTTGTATGCCGCCAGCGTTCGGTTCCAGAAGTCGTCAAGCTGCGCACGAAAGGCGGCCAAGCCTTCCGGATGTACTCGGTAGATCCGGCGGGTGCCGACCGGCTGATCCACGACCAGGCCGGCGTCCTTGAGGACCTTGAGGTGCTGGGAGACCGCCGGCCTGCTGACCGGCAATCCGGCAGCCAGCTCGCCGACCGTCTGGGGCCGATCGGCGAGCTGCTCGAAGATTGCGCGCCGCGTGTGGTCACCCAGCACACTCCACTCGTTAGCTCCGTAAGTCTCCACTAACGGTAAGTCTGAACTTACCAAATTGGTTTGTCAACCCCGATGCCGGTTCCTCTTGCCCGGTGAGCTCAGCGACCCCGGCGGGCCGTGTCGGCGGAGGACGCAGGCGCGCGGACCGGCAAGATTGCGAGGAGGCCGGCGAGAAGAACGAGGACGATCCCGGCCATGCCGGCTCGTTGCGAGCCGAACAACGCGATGAATCCACCGAATGCGAGCGGCGCCAGCGGGCTCACCGCTCGACCGGTGGTGGCATAGAGTCCAAACGCCTCGCCCTCGCGCTCCTGCGGGACGATGCGGGCGAGGAAGGTCCGGCTCGCGGACTGGGTCGGCCCGACGAATGCTGCAAGCGTCAACCCGCACGCCCAGAACGCCGCCTTGCTCGTGAGCGCGACCAGCGTCCCGCCGAGCAGCACCACGACCAGCAGGCTGCCCACAATGACGTTCTTCGGTCCGAGTCGATCGTCGAGTCGTCCGCCGGCCACCGCACCGATGCCGGCAGTCAGGTTCGCCGCGATCGCGAACGCAATGATCTCGGCGGCGCTGAACCCGAACGTTCCTGCCGCGATCACTCCTCCGAGGGTGAACACGGCCGCCAACCCGTCGCGGTAGATGGCACTCGCGCCGAGGAACCACAACGTGCGGCGATCCTCGCGCCACAACTGGGCCAGTCGCCGTCCCAGGGCCGCGTAGCTCGCAATGATGCTTCGCCGGATCGGTTCGCCGCTGGCGGGCGCTTCGGGCACCGCGATCACGACGGGAATCGCGAAGACGGCGAACCATGCTGCGGCGAACAGGGCGACGGCACGGACATTGAGCCCGTCCTCGGACGTCACGCCGAACAGTCCAACCTCAGGAAGGATGAACGCAAACAGGACGATCGTCAGTGCCACCAGCCCGCCGAAGTAGCCCATTCCCCAGCCGAAGCCCGACACGCGGCCGATGGTCGCCTTCGTGGCGACCTGCACCAGCATCGCGTTGTAGTTGACGCCGGCGAACTCGGCGAACACGGCCGCCACCCCGATCAACACGAGTCCCGGCAGGAGGTACGCGGGGTCGTCGCGAATGAAGAACAACCCGGCGATGCACACCACGACGATCCCGGTGTGCACGCCGAGCCAGAGCCGGCGGCGGCCACCGATGTCTGCGCGCTGGCCGGTCAACGGAGCGAGTAGCGCGATCACCACAGCCGCCACGGCGAACGCCACTCCGAGCGCTTGCGATCCGCGCTCGGGTGTCTCGGCGACCTCGTCAGTCAGGTAGACGGTGAAGACGAACGTGAGAATGATCGCGTTGAATGCGGCCGAACCCCAGTCCCACAAGGCCCAGCTGATCACCGCACGGCGGTTTCCGCGCGAGAACAGGCGAGCGTCGCGAGCGGTCACATGAACTCCTCCGGGGGCGGCATGCTTCGATCGAACCACCTATGGCCGCAGCAGGAAGTGACAGCCGGCCGAACACGAGCTGAATGCATCGTGGCGAGCCGATGCCAGGCACCGTTGCGACGGGTTCGATCTTGAAGCGGATATGGTGGGTAGGCCGCGTCCAACATGTCCTGAAGATCGGTGACGACGATGGATGCCAATGCTCAACAGCAGGCCCGCGAGCAGGAACTCGTCGACCGCGTGGTGGCGTCGTTCGACGCTGCGCCGGATGAGCGGCTCAGGGAAGTGCTCCAAGCACTCGCCCGGCACTTGCACGCCTTCCTCCGCGACGTACGCCCCACCGAGGACGAGTGGCGGCGCGCGATCGGGTTTCTCACCGCCGTCGGGCACATCACTGATGATCAGCGCCAGGAGTTCATCCTGCTCTCCGACGTTCTCGGTGCGTCGATGCAGACGATCGCGATCAACAACGAGGCATACGGCGACGCCACCGAGGCGACGGTGTTCGGCCCGTTCTATGTGGCCGGCGCACCCCGATTCGAGCTCGGCGGCGACGTGGCCGGCGATGCCGCCGGCGAGCCGTGCTGGGTCGAGGGCAGCGTCACCGACGCAAGTGGTCAGCCTGTACCGGGAGCACGGATCGACGTGTGGGAGGCCGACGCGGACGGGCGGTACGACGTCCAGTACCCGGACGGTCGTGTCGCCGCGCGGGGCCACATGTTCAGCGACGACCATGGCCGGTTCCGGTTCTGGGCGGTCACTCCCACGCCCTATTCGATTCCGGACGACGGTCCGGTCGGCCGGCTGCTGGAAGCGACCGGCCGTTCCTCGATGCGGCCGGCGCACCTGCACTTCAAGGTGACGGCGCCGGGGCTGCGCACGCTTGTGACGCACATTTTCGTCCGGGGCGACGAGTTCCTCTCCAGTGATGCGGTCTTCGGCGTCAAAGACTCGTTGGTGCGCGACTTCGAACGCCACCCGCCGGACACTCCGACGCCGGACGGCCGGGACATCGGCGGTCGGAGCTGGGCGCGTGTCCGGTTTGACATGATCCTCGCCCCGGCATCCAGTGTTCACATTCGAAAAGCGGCCGGTTGGTATCGAGCCGAGCGCTAGGGAGCGGCCCTCACGAATCGCACCTCGCGGTTCTCGGCGTCACGCGCGTGAAGGTGAAGTAGCGCCGTCCCCTCTTCGCCGATCTCCTGCTCGGCAGGGGCGGTGAGCGGACGTGCGTGTTCGATGGTGAGGATGGCGGCGGCGCCATCACGATCGATCGACCAGACGCCGGTCCAGAAACCGTCGTACAGCACGTGACCCTTGAACGGCGCGATCTCGTTTGCGATGGGACGATCGTCGTCGGAAATGATTCGCGTTCGGTCCTTGTGGGAGAGCAGCACGTTGTCGAACTGGGGCAGGAAGCGGGGCGGCGCAGGTGTATCCGCGTCGGGTCGGGGCGCGTCCGGCAAGTCGACGAGCGTCCGTCCGCGGTCATCGGTGAACGTCTGCAGCTGTGGCTGCACCTGTTCGATGACGTCGCGCATCCCGGTCAGGCGTGACCACGCAGCTACGTCGGCCGCCGCCGCCGGGCCGAACGCCGCCAGATATCGAAGCACCATCTGCTCCGGCGAAGGCGTGTCCGATGCCGGCCGGCCGAGCCAGTCCTCTGCGTTCGCATACCTGACCTGGCTCGACTGACCCCACACGCCGCGCGGCGGGATCTGCACGAGTGGCAGATGGTTGCGCATGGCGTACGCCAGTGCCGCAGCGTTGAGGTCGGGAAACGCCGTACCGAGTTCTTCGCGCAGCGAAGACATGGTCCGCGGTTGTTCGGCGAGCAGTTCGCGGGCGTGGCTGATAACCGGCGCGAGATCAAGTCCGGCAAGGTGAGACCGGTGCTGTTGGTGCAGCCGCAACTCCTTGTCCAGAACCTCCTGCATCATCGGACGCAGTTCGAGGCAGTCATCGGCCGCGAGCAGGTGGACGGTCGCGCGCATCGCCACGATCCGTACTACCTTACGGTCGATCAAGAGCTTGCCGAGGTCGTCCGGGTCGAAACTGTCGAGGCGGGACCACAATGCCGTGTACGGGTCGAGGGGCTCTTGTGCCTGCAGCCCGACCAGATGCCGGACGGTATCCAGGATTGGCGAGTCGTTCCGTTCCAACAGCAGCTGTCTGGCGAGCAACGCGCGATTCAGCCGCCGTGCACTGAGCCGGTCACTCGCCATCCGGGAAGCATAGGCGAGCTGCGGCGGCCATTTGCGCCGTGTCGGCGGGCGGCCGTCCTGCCCCATCCGGCCGCGGACCGGCACAGGGGCGAAGCAGCCGATGGCGTACGAGCGCCGAGCCTTGCCAGAAAAGAAGTTGGCGGGGAGCAACGCAGAGCGCGCTACTCCCCGCCAACAGTTGTGAACTGGTCAAGAGTGGGGGGCGACCAGTTCTATATCAGCGCCTACGGTCGGTCCGTCGGCGCAGGGGGGGTCGTGGTGCTGTCCGGCACTCGCTCGTCCGCGGTGTCGTCCCCCGCCGGTGTTTCATCCGGGGTGTGCTCGTCGGCGGTGTCGCTGCCCGGTGTCGACTCGGTTTGGCCGGTGTCGGCTCCGCCCGTCCTGTCCTCGGCCGGCGTGCCTTCGGTCGCCTCGTCGGCGATGCTGGTGCCGAACTCCTTGCCGTCTTCCTTCGGCTCGCCGCCCGTGGCCCGATCAGCGACGTCGCCGCCGTCCACGCCGGGGCTGTCCGGCGCCCCGGTCGTGCCGGCCTGGTCACCGTCGGAGTCCGGCTGCCCGTTACCGGCCTCGTCCGGAAGCTCGACGTCGGGGGCTTCGACAGCCGTGTCCGGAAGGCCGGGTACGTCGACGACACCGGCCGAGTGTGCCGCCCCGACGCTTGCGGCCGCGACGGCGGTGCCCAACACCACCTTTCCTGTGAGGGTCGCTAGCACGCCGCTCAACGTGGTGAGCATTCGCTTTCTCCTTGAATATGTCGGCAGATCAGCGCCCGGAACGGTGCTCACGTCGTTCGGCACACCGTGCTCGAACACCGTGGCAAGCTCGCGGCGCACCACCTTGGGCTCGGCCAGGTCGCTTGCCTGGCTGAGCTCGCGGGTGAACGCGGCGAGCCTGTCCTCGGCGCTGGGTGTAGTGCTCATGACAATCACCTAAACGTCGGCGGCTTGAGCTAGGGGTACGCCCTGTTGGGCGAGAATCTTCTTGGCCGCGGCAAGTCCACGGCGCTGCAGCGCCTTGACCGCTCCGGGCCGCTTGCCGAGGATCCCGGCGATCTGCTCAATGGTGCAGTCGGCAACCGTTCGAAGGAGCAGAACGTCACGCTGGTCTGCCGAGAGCTGGTTGAGTACCTCCACCACCCACTGGCTCGTGATGTTCTCGAGCGCCTCGGCCTCCACGTCACCGCCGGCGCCGTCCATCTCGGCGGGTTGTTCGGTCGCCACGGCGACGACCCGCCGGCTCCGCTTCCGGTGCTCGTCGATGACGCGTCGGCGGGCGATCGTGAACAGCCACGACCGGAAGCCCGGCTCGTCGCCCTCGAACTTGGCCAGCGCCTGGAACGCCGCGAGGAACACGTCGTTGGTGATCTCGTCGGGCTCGACGGCACCGTTCGTCTGAACGTAGGCCTTGACCCGCGGCGCATACGTGGCGAACAACCGCTCGAATGCCCAGGGCGCGTTTGCGCGGGCAGCCATCAGCACGCTGGCGAACGCTTCGCCGTCGGCAGTCGACGTCTCATCGCGGCGGCTCATCCGCTCGCAGGTCTCCTCGAAACTCGGCTGGTTACCCTGTATGGCTAATCGCACAGACGGCGTCCGGGGGTTACGGCCTACGTCCGCTCGGGTGGTGCGCTCTTAGGGTAGACGTATGGGCAATCCGGAGCAGAACCCAGCGCCGAACAACTCCGAAGACGTGTCCGGCGTCGCATTCCCGCGCACCGACGGTACGCGAAGCACGTCCGCGCTCGGTCGCGCAGTGCTCGCCGATGCCCTCCGCGACGCCGACCCGGTCGGCGCTCGTGCGGCGGAGCAGGAGACGAACTGGCGCAGCGGCTATGTGCTGCACTTTCGACGCTTGGTCGAGGCTGGGCTGACGTCCCCCGACGCCGCGCGCAGCATGGCCGGCGCCGGCCTGGCGTCCGTTCACGATCGGATGCGGGTGGTCGTCGACGGGGACGACGTTCCGCTGGCCGAAGCGTTCGACCGGCCCGGCCGACCGCTGGAGACCGAGACGCTGCACGGATCCGGTTCGCCGGAACGCGAGTTCGCATTGCCATACCACGGCGATCGGCTGCGCGGTGACGCGCTGCTGCGCCAGCTCGATCGGTGGGTCGAGTCCGGGGTGATCGAACCGTCGTGCGCCGAGGCGGTCAGGACGGTGCAGGCGAACCCGGACTGGCTCGACCTGTCCGACGTCGAGATCGTGGCGTTCGGCGCGGGCGCGGAGATGGGTCCGGTGCAGTCCGTGCTGCGCTGGGGCGGTGACGTCGTCGCCGTCGACCTGCCCCGGGCGGAGATCTGGAACCGGCTGGCCAAGACGGTGGATCGGCACGCCGGACGGCTCCACGTCTCCGTGCTGCCCGGTACGGATGATCTTCCCAAGCGCGCCGGAGTCGACCTCGTCAGCGGCCTCGGTTCGGTTGCTCGGTGGCTCGACGGGTTCGACGGACGGCTCGTGCTCGGCAACTACGCGTACGCCGACGGTGCGACGCATGTTCGCGTGGCGACCGCGATCGATGCCCTGACCGACCGGATCCTGAAGGAACGCCCGGATGCGGCGGTGTCGTGCCTGGCCACTCCTACGGACGTATTCGCGGTCCCCGCGGAGGCCGTTGAGCACTCGGTGCGGGCCTACGAGGGGCGCAGCAAACTCAAGATGGTACGGCGCCCGCTCAAAATGATCTCCGGCGGACGGCTGCTGACTCGCAACTATGCGCCTGGCTCGGCACCCGGCATCTGCGACAGCCTGGTGCTGCAGCAGGGGCCGAACTACGCCTTGGCCAAGCGGCTGCAACGGTGGCGCGCGACGGCGGCCCGTGCCGCGGGCCGGACGGTGAGCCTGCCGGTCGCGCCGCCGACCCGGACACGGTCGGTGATGAAGAACCGCGCTCTCGCGGCGGCCTATACCGGGGCATCCGCGTTCGGAGTCGAGGTGTTCGAGCCCGGCACGGCGAATACGCTCATGGCCGCGCTGCTGGTGCACGATCTGCGACGGCCGGCTGCGCGCGAGTATCCGTGGCAGGACGAAGCCGCCGGCGCGGCACATGGCGGGATCTGGCGCGCCGCCTACGCGCCGCGGAGCGCACTGGGCTTGGCCGCGATGCTCGGCATCGGCTCGGCCCGCGGCTGAAACCGGCCGCCGGAGGGCCCGGCCCGTGCCGACGACATCTGCGGCTCGGCCGCATGGGTCGGGTAGCCTGGCCGCAACGGTTTCGGCGCCGTGGATCGAGGTGGTTTGATGAGGCTCGGGCTCAAGCTGTCGCAGAACGCACCCATCGACGAATACCGGGCCGTGTGGCGCATCGCTGACGAGGCCGGCTTCGATTCGCTCTGGAACATGGACCACCTCGCGGCGCTGGGTGGAGACCCGACCGGCGACATCTTCGAGGCATGGACGCTGCTGGCCGCGATGGCCGAGACGACGTCCCGCGTCCGGGTCGGGTGCATGGTCACAGGCAACACATACCGGCATCCGGGCGTTCTCGCGAAAATGGCTGTCACCGTCGACCACCTCTCGAACGGCCGGTTGGAATTCGGGCTCGGTGCCGGATGGGCGGAGAACGAGCACACCATGCTCGACCTGGAGTTCGGCACCGTCGGCGACCGCATGGATCGGCTCGAGGAGGCATGCCAGATCATCCGATCGCTGTGGACCGAAGCCAGTACGACGTTCGAGGGGAAGCATTACCGGCTGACCGACGCGATCGCCGAGCCGAAGCCGATCCAGCGGCCGTTTCCGCCGATCTGGATCGGCGGACGAGGCCGTCGCCGTACGTTACGGATCGTGGCGCAGTATGCCGACGTGTGGAACACCCCGGGCGGCCCGGCTGAGGAAGTGTCCGAGTTGTCGCAGGTGCTGGACGGCCATTGCGCGGACGTCGACCGGGATCCGGCGGCGATCCGTCGTACCGTGCAGGCGCGGCTGCCGGAGAACGCGGACGACGCCCTGGCGCTGACCGAGAGCTACGCCAAGGTCGGCATCGACGAGATCATCCTGATCACCAAGGCCGGGACTGCCCGGGCAGAGGCTGAGCGGGCCGCCGAGCTCCTACCCCGCCTCCGATCCGTCGCCTGACGAACGATCACGTTCGGCAGGCGTAGCAACATCCCAACAGGTCTGCATGCATGGTGTGGTGTGGCTGCGGGTGGTGAACGTGATCGAACCACAATCGGGCGAAACGGGCGGGAGGGTCACTGTGGCGGCATCTTGGTGGCGATCCGCTGGACGGTCTTCCACGTGCGGGTCGTGATGGCCTTGCCGAACGTCTTCTCGAGCAGCGCCATCACGTCGGGCGTGCTCGTCGACGTGGTGTCCGTGACGATGTAGATCGCGCTGCGGGCGTCGTCCGTCCCGACGATCCGTGCGCCGCTCCCCGGCGCGAACTCCGGCGGCTCCGGCATCGCGCCTCGATCTTTCCGGAACGTCGCGGTCAGGTAGGAGGCCCGGCCATGCTCGAGGTCACCGAACGGATCGGCGGCGATCATCGCCTCCAGTTCGTCGGCGCTTCGCAGCAGCGTCGTGCTGTTGATTCCGAGATCGGTGCGCAGCGCCTCTTCGATGCTGGTTTCGAGCGTCGGGACGTCCGTATCGTCACTGCGGAATACGAGATTGCCGCTGGAGATCACCGACGCCACGTCGTCGAACCCGAGCCGCTCGAACACACCGCGCAGTTTCTCGTTGCGCATGTTCGGGTTGGACGGCCCGATTCCCCGGAGCAGTGCGGCATAGGACGGCATGAGGCGAATCTACCCGCCGGGTTCAGCGTCAGCGGCTGGTGCTGCGCTGGTACGCGCGGTCCCAGCCCTCGGCCCGGTATCCCATGATCTCGTTGATGGCCACCATGTGCGAGTTGGTGTCCCCGTTCCATGTCCACACCTGTTGTATGGCGGGCCGGTCGGCGAGAATCCGCTCGAAGTTCGCGGCCTTCAGGATGATGCCCAGACGTTTGCCGCGGTGGACCGGGTCGACGATCGTGGTGTCCTGGATGGCGTCGCGATCCGAATCATTGGCGATGACGACCTGGGTGAAGCCGGCCATCCGGCCGTCCGGGGCGACCACCGCCGTGGCCCAGATGTTTCGGCCGGCCCGCGCCTGGCGGCGTTCCATGGTGCGGATGCGGCTCTCGTCCCATACCTCTCCCTCGTACTCGATCTCGCCGAACGGAGCGTCGGTGCTGAGCCGCCCCTCGAGGCGGGCATATTCCCGGACGTGCTCGGCCGGGGCATGGTCGCGCCAGCTGATGAGCTCATAACCGGCGGCGTACGGTTTGGCCGCCTCGGCCGCCTTCGCGATGCCGTCGAGCGGGAACGGTCGGCGTTGAACGTGCCGTATCTCGGTCAGCCGATGCGTGAAGCCGTGGCGTTCGGCGAACAACGTTCCCGGCGTCGCGGACGTCTCCATCGCGGCCGACACGAACGTCAGCAGGCTCGTACGGTCACGCTCACGCGCCGTCTGTTCAACGACGTCGAGAAGTGTCGTTCCGATACCGCGGCGACGTGCGGCAGGGCGGACGTACACCTGCGGCTCGCCGAGTCCGACGTTGTCGCGCAGCGGTAGCGCCAGGGACGCCGCGCCGACCGCCCGTCCCTCCTCCTCGGCCAGCCACAGGACGATGTCGCGGTGTTCAGTCGACTCGAAGGTGACGCGCGCCTCGTGCTCGCGTGTCTGCGGGCCGGTCGGGTCATCCGCGACGGACGCCTCGTGGTACACCGCGAACCAGCTGGAGAAGGCGCCGTCCGCAGTGGTGATCTGCCGAATGTCCATTTCGCCATTGTTCGCTTGCCGAGACGGCCGCAACAAACGATTTTCGGATGGCTGCTACGGATCGCGCCCAGGTGCGCCAACCGTCGCGACAGCACGACATGCTTGTCCATGGTCGGTTGGGCCGGGTTCGAACGACGGATCACCGCGGCTGCATTGCTGCCGGCGGCACACGCTGTCTAGTGTGTGCGCCATGGAGACCAGGATCCTGGGCCGCACCGGCCGCAAAGTCAGCGTCGTGGGGCTCGGAGCCTGGCAGATCGGTGCCGGATGGGGTGACGTCCCGGACGACCAGGCAAAGGACGTCGTCCGCTCGGCTATCGACGCCGGCATTACTCTGATCGACACCGCGGACGTCTACGGCGACGGGCGCAGCGAGCGCTTCATCGGCGAGCTGACCGCCGGCGCCGACGTCTTCGTGGCGACGAAGATGGGGCGGCGCGTCGAGCAGTTGCCGGAGAACTACAACGACCAGAACTTCCGTGCGTGGACGAACCGCTCACGCGAGTTGCTGGGCGTGGACACTCTTGATCTGGTGCAGCTGCACTGCCCGCCAGATCCGGTCTACGCCGACGACGCGGTCTTCGACAGCCTCGATGCTCTGGTCGACGAGGGCGTGCTGCGCGCCTACGGGGTATCCGTAGAGACATGTGATCAGGCGCTGGCCGCCATCGGCCGGCCACGTGTGGCAAGCGTCCAGATCATCTTGAACTGTTTCCGGCTCAAGCCGCTGGAGCAGGTCCTTCCCGCGGCCCGTGAGGCCGGCGTCGGGATCATCGCCCGGGTGCCACTGGCGTCGGGGCTGCTGTCCGGGCGGTACGACGAGTCGACCACCTTCGCCCCGGACGATCATCGGACCTTCAACCGGCAGGGCGAATCGTTCGACGTGGGCGAGACGTTCTCCGGCGTGCCGTACGAGGTCGGCATCGCGGCCGTGCGCGAACTCCGCGACCTCGTTCCCGACGGCGCCACGATGGCTCAGTTCGCGCTGCGCTGGATCATCGACCAGCCGGGCGTCACGACCGTGATTCCCGGGGCGAGGTCCGGCGATCAGGTGCGCGGGAACGCTGCGGCCGCAGATCTCGCGCCGTTGACGACCGCGCAACTCGAGGGTGTGCGAGACGTCTACGACCGGCTGATCCGGCCGCACGTCCACCACCGCTGGTAGCGCGGTCTACACGCGAATGTCCGCGCTCAGAATGATCACGTTAAGCTCCGAAATCCCGGCCTTACGTGTGCCGCAGGCCCAGCAAAGCCGGTAGTCGACGAGCAAGGGCGGCGCACTCGCGCACGGAGACGCCGGTGGCGTCAGCGCGTGAATACGAGGCAGGACGGGGCGGGTGTCGGTACCGGCTCGCCGATCGGCGATGGCAGGCCGGTTGCCGGGTCCACACGGAATTGGGTGATGGTGTTGGAGAACTGGTTCGCGGAGTACAGATAGTCGCCGTCCAGCGTCATGTCGCGAGGATGCTCGCCGCCGCAGGGCACGGTAGCGTCAAGACTCAGCGTCGTACCGTCGGGCGCGATCGCCAGCACTGCGATCGTGTCGACGCCGCGGTTCGCGACGTAGCAGAACCGGCCGTCAGCCGATACCCGGATCGCGGAGGGTTGGCTCGGAACATCGCCCGTCGACTGTGCCGAGGGAACGTGCGAGGTCACGCTGAATTCAGCCAGATCGAGCACGGACACTGTGGAGTCGAGTTCGTTGGCGACGTACGCGTACGGCTCGGTGGGATGAAACGCGAGGTGCCGCGGACCGGCGCCCGGATGGACATCCGCGACCGCGTCATCGCGCAGCCGCTCGTCGGCCAAGGTATAGCGGAAGATCGAGTCGGTACCAAGGTCGATCGCGACGACGTACTGGCCGTCCGGCGTAGGCATGATCATATGGGCGTGCGGCGCCTCCTGCCGGTCCGGGTCGGGCCCGCTGCCGGTGAGCCGGATCAGGTCGGAGCGCTCCAGCGGTGCGCCGTCCCCACCGATGGGATGGACGGCGAGTGAACCGTCGCCATAATCGGCCGATAACACGTACCCGTCAGGATGGACTGAGACATGGGCTGACCGTTTTCCGCCGGTGAGCTGTGGTCTGCCCACGGGGGTGAGCGTGTCGCCGTCGGTGCGGTAGGCCGCGATGGCGCCGCCGTCGGACGCTTCAACGGCCGCGTAGAGGATCCGGTCGGCCGACAACGCGAGGTACGTGGGGTTGATCGCAGGCTGGCCCGGCCGGAGCGTAAGCAGTCCGTCTTCCTTGTCGATCAGGCCGATGCCGGTTGCGCCGGTGGGCATGCCGCCACGGGACGTGTAGCAGCCGAGGAAGCCGTCCATTTGCGCAACTCTAGCGGGCCGAGCGGGATCGGAACGGGGCGGCGAGTTGGCTCGACCGAAGATCGCGGGGGAACGTCATGATGTCAGTGGGAAGCAGGAGTCGCATGTGGTAGCCCAACTCCTCGACGACCCTGATGAACTTCTCACACACCAAGGATATGGTGGCTACCATATCCTACGAGCACTTGTCAATCATCTAAACGGACATAAAAACTTAATCTAAGACCCTCTGTTCGCCAGTCGCACGTTTCTCTTAGCGTTTCTTGTAGGAGGAATACGAGTCACGCAGGAATGAGTGGGGCTCGGGAATGCCTCCAATTAACGGGGGAGGAACATATGGGTACTCGTGCCCAGAACTGGACATCCGATTGGCCCAGCTACGCGGCATGTCGCAATTCTGAACCGGACGAGCTCTTCGTTCAGGGCGCCGCTCAAAACCGTGCAAAAGCCGTGTGCTTCGGCTGCGAGGTTCGCACGGAGTGCCTCGCGGATGCTCTCGATAACCGTACCGAGTTCGGTATATGGGGAGGTATGACAGAACGGGAACGCCGTGCATTACTACGGCGTCGTCCCGATGTGAGGTCGTGGCGCAAGCTTCTCGAGGCTGCTCGAATCGAGTATGAGGTTTCCCGCCACGAGTACGACGTCGCCCACGCATAAGTGCCGCCCTCAGCAACCGCCGATACGGCGCCGGTATGGCCCGCATCGGCGGGTTGCCGCCCAAAGCCAACCGTGTTCACGAGCTAGCCCACGTTTCCGCGACGGTTCGCAGCCCCGGCAGGTCGTTGACGTCGCGCGGCAAGGCGGGTGTCTGAACGACGGGCACATTAGGGTGCGCTGCGGTGAACCGCTCGGCGAGGCGGGCGTCCCGCAAGGCCAGTCGGGCCATGTCGGCGTGCAGCCTGAGTAGTTCGGCGGCGAGAGCGTAATCCCGTGAATTTCCGAGCCGTTCGGCCGCTGCGAGTGCCTGCTCGGGGCTCAGGCCGGACGTCCGGTGGACTCTGTTGAGCACCAGCCCGGCCAACGGCATGCCGTCCTGCCCGAGCCGCTCGACGAAGTACGCCGCTTCACGTAGCGCGTCAGCTTCGGGAGTGGCGACGACAACGAACTTGGTTTCCGGCCGCTTCAGGAGTGCGTACGTCTGCTCGGCGCGTTCCCGGAAGCCGCCGAACGTCGTGTCGAGCGCGCTGACGAACGTCTGAACGTCCCGCAACAGTTCACTGCCCAGTATCTTGTTGAACACCGAGGTCGCCATCGCCATGCCGGCCGAGAACAGGCGCAGCGCCCGTCCGCCCGCCCTTGCCGGTGATGCGAGCATCCGGACGAGCCGTCCGTCCAGGAACGAGCCGAGCCGGTCTGGGGCATCGAGGAAGTCGAGCGCGGACCGGGACGGCGGCGTGTCGACGACGATCAAATCCCACGAGTCGTCCTGACGGAGCTGGCCGAGCTTCTCCATGGCCATGTACTCCTGCGTGCCGGCGAACGATGACGACAGTGCTTGGTAGAAGGGATTGGCCAGGATCTGCGCGGCTCTTTCCGGTGTCGTATGCGTCTCAACGACCTCGTCGAAAGTGCGCTTCATGTCGAGCATCATCGCGTCGAGCCGGCCGCCCGCGGCATCGTGTGCACCGGCCACCTTGCGCGGCGTGTTGTCGAGTTCGGACAGTCCCATCGACTGCGCCAGGCGGCGCGCCGGGTCGATCGTCAGCACGACGGTGTGACGCCCCTGCTCCGCGGCCCGCAGCGCAAGTGCTGCGGCAGTTGTCGTCTTGCCCACGCCGCCGGAACCACAGCACACGACGATCCGGGTATCCGGATCGCCGATCAGAGCGTCGGTGTCGAGATGAGGCTCGGTCATGCCGCGCCCTGACCCGTCAGCGTCTCGGCAAGTTCGTATAGCGCAGCGAGGTCGATTCCGTCGGTGATGTACGGCAACTCGTAGGTCGGGCGGTCCAGCGCGACGATCGTCCTGCGCTGTTCGTGTTCGAGCATCACTCGGTCGGCGTGCGCGGCCGCCTCGTCAACGAACCTGTCGAGCACGGCAGCGGACGCCTCAAGTCCGGCGGCCTTCAGTCCGCCGGCCAGCTTGTCGCGGTCGAGGCGTCCACGCTGGGCGGCTTTCAGGCGGGAGGCGGACAAGTGAGCCCGCCGCACCTGGTTGACGATGACGCCGCCTACCGGGATTCCAGCTGTATGCAGGTCGTCGATCGCGTCGATGGTCTCTTGGACGGGCATGTCCTCCAGGAGCGTGACGATGTGGACGGCGGTCCGCGGGCTGCCGATGAGGTCCATCGTCGCCCGGGCGTGCCGATTCACCGGTCCGACCCGGGCCAGCGATGTGACGGCCGCCGTCACGTTCAGGAAACGGGTGATCCGTCCGGTCGGCGGCGCGTCCATCACGACCGCGTCGTAGACGTGCCGACTGTCGCGGGTTCGCTTCGTCGCTTCGTACGTCTTGCCGGTGAGCAGGACATCGCGCAGGCCGGGAGCGATCGTCGTGGCGAAGTCGATCACGCCCATCCGATCCAGGACCTTCCCGGCGCGTCCGAGGTGGTAGTACATGTCCAGGTACTCGTACATCGCATGCTGGGCGTCGATGGCGAGGCCGAACACGTCGCCGCCGCCTCGGGCCACCGCGATCTTGCGCTCGTCATAGGGGAGCGGGGCCAGATCGAACAGCTGGGCGATACCTTGCCGCTCCTCGACCTCGACCAGCAGGACGTCCTGCCCGCCTGCGGCGAGTGCGAGCGCGAGCGACGCCGCTACGGTCGTCTTCCCGGTGCCGCCCTTCCCGGTGACGACGTGCAGCCGCACTCCCTCCCAATCGCTCATCCTTTGCAGCGTATCGGCACGTCACCTGACGATGGCCGCGGTCGGCACAGTTTGCCCGCCGTCGTCGCGTGTAACGGGCAATGCCGCACGGCGCATACCGTATCCATATGAGAGGAGCTGAGCGGGTTCGGCGGGCCGGCTCGTTTGGCGGCGTGGCGCAGGCATACGAGCGATCCCGGCCGGGCTATCCGGACGACGCCGTGACGTGGCTGACCAGTCTGCCGACCGGTGCGGTTGCTGCGGCGAGGCCCAGTGGCGGCCGGGCCCGCGTCCTCGATCTCGGGGCCGGGACCGGCAAGCTCACTCGCAGTCTGGTGGCGGCGGGGCACGATGTTGTCGCCGTGGAGCCATCCGGCCCGATGCTCGAACTGCTGCGTGCCGGCCTGCCCAGTGTGGAGACACATGAGGGCACGGCCGAAGCAATTCCGGTCGATGACGCTTCGTGTGACGTTGTCATCGTCGCCCAGGCCTTTCACTGGTTCGACTCCGCTGCGGCCGTGCCGGAGATCGCCCGGGTGCTGCGCCCCGCCGGCCGGCTCGCGCTGGTGTGGAACCTTCGCGATGTGAGTGTCCCGTGGGTACGGGAGTTCTGGTCGGTGATCGCTCCGGACGAACCTCGGACGGTCGTGTCGGCCGATCTTCCCGACGGGTCTCCGTTCGGACCTTGGGATCGGGCCGACTTCACCTTTACCCAAGCCGTGGACCGTGATGCGGCGATGGAGCTGGCCTTGTCCCGGTCGTACGTGGCGTCCGCTTCTCCAGAACGGCGGGAGGCGTTGCTCGACCGGGCGGGCTGGGTGTTCGACGCGCACACGTCCGGTATCGCAGACATCCGCTACACGACCTACTGCTTCCGGGCAGAACGCCTGGCGCGCCGCTCATCGCGGGTAATCCTGCTCGACGCCGAGTTCCGTACGTTGCTGTTCAAGTACGTACCCGCCGACTGGCCGTCGGCATGGGTCACGCCGGGTGGCGGGTTGCGCCCTGGCGAGACCCTGGCTGCCGGAGCTGCCCGCGAGCTGTTCGAGGAGGTCGGACTTCGGGTCGAGCCGGAGCAGCTGGGTTCGCCGGTCGCGTACACGACCGGTTACGCCGACAAGGGTTGGACGAGTGGACCGTTCCGGGATGACCTCTTCGTGTATCAGGCACCGAGCGTCAACGTCAGCACGGCGGGCATGGAGCCAACCGAGGCGAGCCAGTTGGCGGATGTTCGCTGGTGGTCCGCTGATGAGATCGACGCGGCGACCGATCTCATCCTTCCGCTGGGCCTTGCCGAGCTCGTGCGCCGCGTTGCGGCAGGCGACCGTCCGTCGTCGCCCATCGAGCTGCCGTGGCGAAACTGAGTCCAGGCAGATCAGATCCATCGTCGCCCGGGCGTGCCGGTTCACCGGGCCGACCCTGGCCAGTCAGGTGACGGCCGCCGTCACGTTCAGAAACCGCGTGATGCGTCCGGTCGGCGGCGCGTCCAGCACGACCGCGTCGCCGCACGCCTTCCCAATCGCTCACTCTCGGAGCGTACGCGACCCTCCGGCTCACGGTCGCCGTTGCCGGGCGTGGCCTAAAGAAGCCAGCGCACGGCCTGCTCCGGCCGGTACGCGCACAACCGGCCGGTGATCACCGAGCGGTCCAGGTGCCTGGCCAGCGCCGGGTCGACCTCGGCGACGGCCTTCAGCGCAGTGCGGATGCGCATCGTGACGGCCTTGCGGGCCCGCTCCACGGGATCGCCCTCGGTGCGTGCCCGCCCGCCGAGGCCGAGGGCTCCGGACAGCTCGGCGGCGAGAAACTCCTGCTCGCGGCGCAGCCGGTCGGCCCGTCCCACGTCCGACGCCGCGTCGGCCTCGGCGAGCTCGTCCTCGATCTCGGCCAGGCGTTGCCGGTACGCGTCGCGGGCGGGCTTGTCCAACCGCTCACCGGTGTGGCCGCCGGCCGCGGCCGCCCCGGGCCCGCCGGCGGCCTCGATCAGGTCCAGCACGTGGACCTCCCGGCCGGGGGCGGCCAGCAACGTCGCGAGATCGCGCATGCCCTTCGTGTCCGGAACCGTCGCCGTCGAGCCGTTCCATCCGACGTGCCAGACGCGGCCCGATCGGCGGAACTCGCCGGACGGTTCCGGGGACTCGTCCGGGACACTCGCTCCGGGCGTGCCGGATACTCCGGATGCACTCGACGCCCGGGCGGCGCCGGACGGTCCATCCAACTCCGCGAGCGCGGCGTCGGTCTGCGCGACGAGCAGCCCGGCGCCGGCCTCTTCATGCGCCTTGCGCGCCTGCCGCAGCCGGTTGCGCGCCTCGTCGGGATCGCCGAGCCGGGTGGCCAGCCGCCCGAGTGCGTGGGCGACCTGCCCGAAGCACGTGCCGAAGATGCCGTTGATGGCCCAGTGGTCGGCATATGGCCGCAGCGCCTCGTAGACCCGGGCCGCGGCGTCGGTCTCGCCGAGCGCGATCGCGGCGTCGCCCAGCAGCCACAGCTCCGACAGATGCTCGGAGTCCGTCGGTCGCCCGATGCCTGCTGCGAGCTTCCGGCGCACCATCCTGCGCGCCTCCTGCTCCCGGCCGACCGTGGCGTAGAAGCGGGCCAGCACGACCAGGTCGTCGTAGTACGGACCGATGATCTCTTGCTGTTCGTCCGCGGCCTCGGCCGCGGCTTCGGGCTCCCCGGCGGCGACCAGCAGGTTCGCCTTGAGCACCAGGGAGAGCACTGCGGCGTTGACACTGTCGGCGCGCGCGGCGAGCGCCTCGGCCACGGTGAGATGACGCCGGGCGGTGTCTAGATCACCGGACATCAGAGCACGTGCCCCGCGCCAGACGGGAACCGGCCAGTCGTAGAGCGGAAGCCGAAGCCGCTCTGAGGTACGGGCGTACTCCTCGGTCTCCGCGTCCACGCCGGCGAAATCGCCACACTCGGCGAGAGCCACCAGCCGCAACCGGCGGGCGAGCAGCAGGCTCGCGGGGTCCCCGGAGCGCAGCGCGATGTCGATCATCCGGCCGGTGCGTTCCAACCGATCACCGGTGTGATCGGGCCCGGATCGGGCATCGCACCATGCCGCCAGTGCGGCGACCTCGGTAGCCGTGTCGCCCGTTGCGTGGGCCAGCGCGATGCTCTCCTCGGCCAGTTCGGCGCGGTCCTCGGCAGGCCGTTGCCACGCTGACGCGACGGACAGTCGCGAGAGCACCGCGGCGCGAAGGGAATCGTCATCGGGAGAGACCAGGCGGGCTCGTGCGTGCTCCAGCAACGTGATCTGCTCATCGTCGCGCAGCGCCACCTCGAACCCCCCGATGCCGATGCCCAGCGTCGCCGTCGCCACGTCGCGCGGCCGGCCGTCCCGGAGCGCCTGGCGTGCGGCCTCGCGCAGCGTCTCCCGTCCCAGGGAGAGCATCCCTGCCTGGACCTGCGCCTCGCCCTGCTCGATCCGCAGCGTCAACTCGTCCTCCGGGGGTGTCTCCAGCGCCCAGGAGTAGAAGCTGACGGCCTGCTCGTATCCCATCCGCGCGCGTGCCTCTCGTGCCGCCGCGAGCGCGCGCACCGCCGCGACCTCGCGGGCGTCGGCACCGGTGGCGCGGCGCCAGTGCGCGGCGAGTTGTGCCGCCTCGCCTCCGCGGGATTCGAGCACCTCGGCGACCCTGCGGTGCAGCTCACCGATCGTGGCCGGCGACTGTTGCGCATACACCGTCTCGCGAACCAGTGCGTGCGCGAACCGCAGATGTGCGCCGTCGGCGTGCAGCAGACGCGCGGTGACGGCCTCGCCGAGCCGGTGCAGAACGCTCGCAGGTGTCTCACCGACGACCTCGGCAAGCAGGTCGGGCTCCGGCTCACCGGCCACCGCTGCGGCGGCGAGCAGGTGCCCGCACGGGTGGCTCACACGTGCGAGGCGGCGCTCGAGGACCTGCCGCACACCGGCCGGAACCGCGAGCGTCGCGTCCGCGCCGCGGCTGGCGTGCAGCCGTGCGACCTCGCGGATGAACAACGGGTTGCCACCGCACCGGTCGGCGATGCGGGACGCCAACTCCTCGTCCGGCTCGTGTCCGAGCTCGCCGGCGACGATATCGCCGACCACGTCCCTTCCGAGGCCGGACAGCGCCAGCCGCTCGACTCCCGCCGGTAGGGCTTGCAGCATCGTCGTCGTCTCGGGCCCGGCCTCGTCCGGGTCGTCCCGCGCGGTGGCGACCAGCAACAGCGCAAGTCCGGGCACGGCGTCGGCGACGAACCGCAACAGTGCCAGCGAGGCTGGATCCGCCCAGTGCAGATCCTCGAGGGCCAGCAGCGCCGGACGGTCGGTGGCTGCGAGCTGTTCCACCACTCGGGCGAACAGTTCCTCCCGCGAGGCCGTTGTGGAGCTTTCGGTCAACGCATCGACACCGAGCCCGCGCAGGGCATACCGCCACGGCCAGAACGCCGGTGCATCGGTCTGCGAGCAGCGGCCCCACGCGACCGGCACTTCCTGGTCGGCCGCCGTCGCGGCGAGCCTCTCCAGCAGGGCGGTCTTGCCGATACCCGGTTCCCCGAGCACGAGTGCCATGTGGCCGCGGCCACTGCGGACGTCGTGAAGTAGCTCGACGAGCGTGCCGAGCTCTCGCTCGCGCCCGACGAGTGACCCGCGGTTGGCCGCCCCGTACTCCATTGCCTGCCACATTGCCACGTGGTGTGTGACATCGCTATATCCGACGTGACGCCTCCCGGGTAGCAGGCGGGAGGAAGGATCCCGCCGCGAACAGGAGGTTGTCATGAGTACCCAGACCCAAGCGTCGGCTAACGCGATCGACGAGCAGCGCGCGGAGGAGTTCGTCGGCAAGGCGATGGGCGATCTGAGCGCGACGGTCACCGTGTTGATGGCCACGATCGGCGACCGGCTCGGCCTGTTCACGACGCTCGCCGAGCGCGGCCCGGCGACGAGTGAGCAACTCGCCGAACGGGCGGGCATCGCCGAGCGCTACGCCCGGGAGTGGCTGGGCGCGATGGCCGCCGCCGGCTACTTCGACTACAACCCGGAGACCGGCACCTACACGCTGCCGGCCGAGCATCGGCCGGTGCTCGCCGCCGAGGGTGGGCCGGTGTTCTTCGGCGGCGTCTACGAGGAGTTGTCCGCCCTCGCGGGTGTGCTCGAGCGGATCATCGAGGCGTTCCGTACTGGTGGCGGCGTCGCACCCTCGGAGTACGACGAGCACTTCTTCACCGGGCTGGAGCGGTTCACCGCAGGCTGGTTCAACAACCTGCTGCTGCCGGAGTGGTTGCCCGCGATGCCCGCCGTCTCCCAGCTTCTCGAAGCCGGGGCTGACGTCGCCGACGTCGGCTGCGGCCGGGGCAGGGCGCTGGTGAAGCTGGCCACCGCCTTTCCCGCGAGCCGGTTCGTGGGCTACGACGCCCATGGGCCGTCGGTGGAGGCGGCGCGCCGCTGCGCCGAGGAGGCAGGTGTCGCCGAGCGGCTGCGGTTCGAGCAGCGCGACGTCGCGGCCGACGGGCTTTCGTCCGCCTACGACGTCGTGTTCACCTTCGACGTCATCCATGACGCGGTCGACCCGGCGGAGATGCTGAGCGCGATCCAGAAAGCGCTGCGTCCGGACGGCCGGTACGTGTGCGTCGACATGAACGCCTCGCACCGTCCGGAGGAGAACGCGGGCCCGATCGGCGCGCTGTTCTACGGCATGAGCATCCTGTACTGCCTCACCTCCAGCCTCGCCCATGGTGGAGCGGGGCTCGGCACGTGCGGCTTCAACCCGCACACGGTCGAGTTGATGTGCAAGGAGGCGGGCTTCCAGGAGGTTCGCCGGTTGCCCCTGGAAAACCCGTTCAACAACATCTACGAGATCACCCCTTGAGATTGACCACGTTTGGCTGGTGCTTCCGTGCTTTAAGCGGTCTACAGACCGTGTAAAGCACGGAAACACCGAGCAACGGCACATCACGGTCGTCACGACCACCGCCGCGTGCGCTTCGCCGAGGTTGGCGGGCGGCCTTACGCGGCGATTCTGTGCTTTACGCGGTCTACAGACCACGTTTGGCACGAAATTGCGTGCCAAACGTGGTCATTCTCCTAGAGGTCGGCGAGGAGCGCGAGTGGGCGTTCGACGCAGTCGGCGACGTAGCGCAGGAAGCCGCCGGCGGTGCCGCCGTCGCAGACCCGGTGGTCGAAGGTCAGTGAGAGCTGCGTGACCTTGCGGACGGCCAGTTCGCCGTCCACGACCCAGGGTTTGTCGACGATACGGCCGACGCCGAGCAGCGCCGCCTCCGGATGGTTGATGATCGGCGTCGATCCGTCCACCCCGAAAACGCCGTAGTTGTTCAGCGTGATGGTGCCCCCGGTCAGATCGGCCGCCTCGAGCTTGCCATCTCGCGCCGCGCCGGTGAGCCGGGCGATCTCGTGGCCGAGCTGTACGGTCGTCATCCGGTCGGCGTCGTGAATGACGGGGACGACGAGCCCGCGATCGGTCTGCGCCGCGAACCCGAGGTTGATGTGGCCGTACTGGACGATCTCGTCACCCTCGACCGAGGAGTTCAACTCCGGATACTGGACGAGGCCGGCGACGACGAACCGCGCCAGCAATGCCATCAGTCCCACGCCCGGATGGCTCGACCGCAGCGCTTCGCGGGCTTCGGCGAGCCCGGTGGCGTCCACGTCCACCCACGTGGTGGCGTCCGGGATCTCGGTGCGGCTGCGGCTGAGTTTGTCGGCCACCGTCCGGCGAACGCCGCGCAACGGGATGCGCTTGTCCTCCAGTATCGGGGCGCGCCCCGGCGTGGTCGTGGGCCGCTCCGGCGCGGCGGTGGTCGACAGTGCGGCCTCGATGTCTCGGCGCAGGATGACGCCGGTCGGACCGCTGCCGGTGAGGGTCGACAGATCGAGACCCTGCTCGCGCGCGATGCGTCTTACGACCGGTGAGATGACTCGCGGCGCGCCATGGTTTCGGCCGGCATCGTCGTCAGACGGTACGGATGCAGTTTGTGGACGGTTAGCGTCTCGTTGACGGGTCGTTAACGATCCCGAGGGGCCGTTAACGTGGTCATTCTTGCGCTTGCGCTGGCGGCGTCGGCTTCCTCCAACGGTGCCGTAGCCGACCAGCACCGCACCCGAACCGGCCCGCTCCTCGGTTCGGTGGGTTTCGTGGGCGCGAGCGACCATGTCGTCCGGCGGCGCGATCGAGACGAGCGGTTTGCCTACTTCCACGACGTCACCAACGGCGCCATGGAGTTCGGCGACCGTCCCGGCGAACGGGCATGGCACATCCACCGCGGCCTTGGCGGTCTCCACTTCGACGACGATGTCGTCCACGCGGACCTGGTCTCCGACGGCGACCCGCCAGTTGATGATCTCCGCCTCGGTCAGGCCCTCGCCGAGGTCGGGAAGGGTGAAAACCCGGGCTTGCGCTTCGGTGGTTGCGGTCATGCCGGCACCTCGGTCAGGAAACGCTCGTCCGGCAGGTCGTCCCACTGCAGCCGGGCCATCGTGTCGAGAATGCGGTCGACGCCCGGCAGGTGGTGCTGCTCGATGATCGGCGGCGGGTACGGGACGTCCCAACCGGTCACCCGCAGCACCGGCGCGGCCAGCGAATGGAAGCACCGCTCCTGCACCCGCGCGGCGACCTCGGCCGAGACGCTCGCGAACCCGGAGGCTTCGGCGACGACCACGCACCGCCCGGTCTTGCGCACCGACGCGGCCACCGCGGTGTCGTCGAACGGGACCAGTGTGCGCAGGTCCACCACCTCGGCGCTCCAGCCTTCTTCGGTGGCGGCTTCGGCCGCCTCGAGCGCGAGCGGCACCATCGTCCCGTACGCAAGCAGCGTGACGTCGGTGCCCTCGCGCCGGACGGCGGCCGTCCCGAACCCCTCGGTCCGGACCGGCAGCGACACGTCGGACTTCGACCAGTAGAGCTTCTTGGGTTCCATGAACACGACCGGGTCGGGGTCGTCGATCGCCTCGCGCAGCATCGAGTACGCGTCCTCCGGTGTGGATGGCGTCACCACCTTGAGCCCCGGTGTATGCGCCCAGTAGGCCTCGGACGAGTCGCTGTGATGTTCGACACCGCCGATGCCGCCCGCGTAGGGGACGCGGATCACCATGGGTACGTTCCACGCGCCCCGGGTTCGGTTGCGCATCTTGGCGACGTGCGAGGCGATCTGCTCGAACGCCGGGTAGGCGAACGCGTCGAACTGCATCTCGACGACCGGCTTGAACCCGTTGGTCGCCATTCCCAGGGCGAACCCGACGATGCCGGCCTCGGCCAGCGGGGTGTCGAAGCAGCGGTCCTCGCCGAAGTCACGGGCGAGCCCGTCGGTGACACGGAACACGCCGCCGAGCGTGCCCACGTCCTCGCCGAACATCAGGACGGTCTCGTCCTCGGTCATCGCGTCGCGCAGCGCCCGGTTAAGGGCCTGCGCCATCGTCACCCCGGTAGTGGCCATTGTCACTACGCCTCTCTTTCGGCGTCGAGCTCATCGGCAAGCCAGCCACGCTGCTCCACGAGCTGCGGCGTCGGTGTCGCGTAGACGTGCTCGAACAACTCCAGCGGCGAGACCTTGGGCTCGGCGTTGAGCGCGTCCCGGACCCGGCCGGCGAAATGCTCCGCGCGCTCGCGGGCGGCCCCGATGTCGTCGTCGGTCAGCGCTTCCTCGGCGACCAGGTAGTTCTCCAGCCGCGTGATCGGGTCGCGCTTCTCCCACATCGAGACTTCGCCGTCGTCGCGGTAGCGCGTGGCGTCGTCTGCGTTGGTGTGCGCCTCGATCCGGTACGTGTGCGCCTCGACGAGGAACGGGCCTTCGCCGGCGCGCGCGGACTCAACTGCGTGGCCGAGCACGGCGAGCACGGCGACCGGGTCGTTGCCGTCGACCTGCTCGCTGCGGATGCCGTATCCGACCCCCTTGTACGCCAGCGCGGGCGCGGCGGTCTGCTTGGCGAGCGGAACCGAGATCGCGAACCCGTTGTTCTGGATGAAGAAGACGATCGGCACGTGGTAGACGGCCGCGAAATTGAGCGCCTCGTGGAAGTCGCCCTCGCTGGTGCCGCCGTCGCCGGAGAAGACGGCCACGACCCGGTTCTCGCCGCGCAGCCGGCCGGCCAGTGCGAGGCCGTCGGCCACCGGCAGCATGGCTCCGAGGTGGCTGATCATCCCGACGATGCCCTGATCGAGCGTGCCGAAGTGGAAGCTGCGGTCGCGCCCGGCGGTGAAGCCGCCCTCCCGGCCGAGCAGCTGGCGCAGCAGCCGGTCGAGGTCCACGCCCCGGGTGGTGAAGACGCCGAGGTTGCGGTGGAGCGGGAGCACGATGTCGGTCTCGTCGAGCGCCGCCACCACCCCGACGGCGATCGCCTCCTGGCCGATCCCGGAGAACCACTTCGACAGCCGGCCTTGGCGAAGGAGCCGCAGCATCTTCTCCTCCACCAGGCGCGGCACGAGGAGCGCCCGGTAGAGGCGGGTAAGACCGGCGTCATCGATTTCGGACATTGCGATCGCCAGCGTGCCATACGGCGACGGCGGAGCCGACGGATCAGCCGGGCGGGAA
>DASUTB010000063.1:0-7189 GCA_036374835.1 Jiangellaceae bacterium
TCGAGGTGTCCACGTGGATCGCCGTAGCCGTACACGGCGGCCGGTGCACCGGTCAGCGCGCGGCGGGCGCTGCGTAACCATGCCGTGGTCGGAAAGGTCGTCACGTCGGGCTGCCCTGGACGTAGATCATGTTTCGGTGGCACAGGCTCAGCCTCGAATGGCGGGACGTCCGGGCCCACCTCCGGCAACTCTGCGACGACGGTGCCGGACCCCACCCGCGCCTGCAGATAGCCTTCGGCGACCAATTGGTCGTAGGCGGCGCTCACCGTGCCGCGGGCGACGTCCAGCTCCGCAGCGAGAGCGCGGGTCGACGGCAGACGAGTGCCCAGAGGCAGCCTGCCGGCGCGGATCGCGTCCCGCAACGCCCGCTCGAGGACATCCCGACGGCCGCCGGGTGCGTCCAGCTCCAGGTGGAGGTCCACGCCAAAAGCGGACCAATATTCATGCACAGAAATGGACCTTATCAGCGATCCAATCGCTGTCTAACGTCGTAACCATGACAACAATATTTCCCGCAGTCCGCGTCGCCGTCGACGAACTTGCCCCGCACATCGCCGAGGCCATGGAAGCACTGGATGCTGCGTCTCGAAAGAACCAGCTGGAGCCGGCCCTCCTGGAGTTGGTACGCATCCGCGCGTCGCAGATCAACGGTTGTGCCTACTGCGTCGACATGCACAACAGAGACGCCCGGGCCGCCGGCGAGTCCGAGCGGCGGCTCTATGCTCTGCCGGTATGGCGGGAAACACCGTTGTTCACTGCCAGGGAACGCGCAGCGCTCGAGCTGACCGAGGCGGTGACGCGCCTCGCCGACAACACGGTCCGCGACGAGTTGTTCGACGGTGTGGCCGAACACTTCACCGACGTCGAGCTCGCCGAGCTGATCTGGACGATCGCCGTCATCAACACGTGGAACCGACTCGGTGCGACAGCCCACCCATGGCCGCTGACCCAGTAGCCGCGTCCGTTGGGGCTGTGCCTGCGATCCCGAATTTCTGATCACAGCGACATCGCAGGTTAGCTCCGAAAGCCTCCAGACTGCTAGCGCGGATGCGAGCACGTGATCGTTTCCGGGTGATGATCGCGGCGACCTCTTGGTTCGTGCCCACCGGCATGATTGGTAGACAACGTCGCCGAGGACGGATCGGCGATGCACCCAAGGGAGGACCGGAGTGAGACTCCCGATAGCAGAGCACACCTCGCGCCCCTGGCGCATCCACGAGATCACCCGTGATTTCGAGGTCGAGGACGTTTGGGCATTGCCGACACCCGGTGGACCGGACGACTTCGAGCGGCTGATCTCAGGACTGGCCACCTCCGGGCGGCCCGGCGACAACGCCGCCGGCATTCCTCGCCTGATCTGGGCGGTCCGCTGGAAGCTCGGCGAACTGCTCGGATGGGACCGGGAGGGCGCAGGCCTGGACGAACGGGTCGCGTCCCTGCGGCACCGCCTGCCTGCCGACCTGCGTGCCGCACCACTCCCCTCGCTGGGCGAGCTGCCATTCTCGCCGCTCTATCTGCTCGATGACGAGTTCGCGGCGGAGATCGCCAACAACACCGTGCACGGAGTCCTACACCTCGGCTGGGTCGAGGACGGCACCGGCCGCTACCGGGGTCAGATGACGGTGCTGGTCAAGCCGAACGGTCGCCTCGGACGGCTCTACCTGGCCGCGATCAAGCCGTTCCGCCTCCTGTTCATCTATCCGGCACTGATGCGGGACGTCGGACGTCGATGGCAGAAGGCAGACGATGGCCCTCGATAAGGTGGCCGCATGAAGATCAACCACAAGGTCGTGGTGTTCGACGCCGCCGACCTTCGCCCCGAAAGCGAGTTCTGGGCCGGCGTTCTTGACGGGACGGTCGATGTCGACGACGACTGGCACATGGTGCTCGTCGACGACGCGCCGGTCGTCGGCGTCCAGCTTGCCCCGAACCACGTCCCACCAGACTGGCCGGACGGAACGCCGCAGCAGCAGATTCACCTCGATCTGTGGGTCGATGACATCGCGACTGCCCACGAGACGGTCATGACTCTGGGCGCCAAGCTGTTGAAGCCGGCAGAAGACACCGACGAGCCGGACAACTTCCAGGTGTACGCGGACCCGGCGGGACACCCGTTCTGCCTCTGTTGGGTCAAGAAGTCCTGATCCGACACTATGCTCAGTACGTTGCGATCATACGAACGTATGTTCGATAGTGTAAACGTGGCTGAACGTACCCAACCGGAACACGTACTCAGGTGGCAGACGGTCGTCAATGAGCATTGGCCACCGGCGCCTGTGTCGATCAAGGACCGTGACCGCGCCATACCGGTGCGTGCACGGATCGTTTGGGAGCGGGACGGCGAGGAGTATCGGGACGGCTTGGCCAAACGATGGGACGGCGAACATGTATATGTGGAGATCATTGACGTGCGACTCCGGAGCAACGGTGTATGGCTGAAGCCCGGCGACGTGTACCGACGGTCACCCGCGTGATCGAACCGCCGGTCTGCCCGACGTCGATAGGAAGTGAGAACGGATGCGCTTGATCGTCGTACTCGACTGCGCCGACGCCGACGCGTTGGCCGATTTCTGGTCGTCCGCGCTGGGTTTCCGGCGTGGCCGGTTCCATCCGCCGTACGTTCGGCTGGTCGACCCGAGCGAACGGTGGCCCAATCTACTGCTGCAGCAAGTACCTGAGCCGAAATCCGGCAAGAACCGGATGCATCTGGACATTCAGGTTGCCGATGTCGACCCCGAAGTCGAACGACTGACCGCGCTGGGCGCGACCGTCGTGTCGCCGGCGCACGACGATGAAGGCTTCCTGACCGCGATCTTGGCCGATCCGCAAGGCAACGAGTTCTGCGTGATCAGACCACCGGAGGGCGGCTACGACCAGGAACGACTGCTCGCTGAACAGCACTCCACGTAGCACGGTTGAGCCGAACCTCAAATTGCCGTGGCGCCGGAACGGGACTGTCTCGACACCCGAATAGGCTCTTCGAGCATGAAGGTCGCGATGGCCAGCAGCCCCGGCCACGCCGACCGGCCGAACGAGGACTTCGTCGGCGCTGGGCCCGGCGCTGTGGTGCTGCTGGACGGCGCTGGAAATCCAGAGACGGACTCCGTCTGTCGCCACGGAGTCGCCTGGTACTCCCACACCCTCGGCACGACGCTGCTCGGTCGGCTGTTCCGCGAACCTGGCACGAACCTTGCCGCGGCTCTGGCCGATTCGATCGGGCACGTATCCGGGCTGCATCGCCACAGCTGCGACCTCGCCAGTCCGATCAGCCCGCAGGCAACTGTGGCGATCGTCCGACTCGGCGACGAGCAGGTGGACTACTTCGTGCTCGCGGACGCCTTCGTCGCCCTGGACTTGTCCGAATCCGGCCCGCAGATCATCACCGACTCGCGCGAAGTCGACGTTCGCAGTGAGTGCACCTCGTCGTTACGCGACCTGACCGCAGGCACGCCCGAGTACGAGCGGGCACTGCTATCGGCGACCGACGCGTTCCGCGCTCGGCGCAACCAGCCCGGTGGGTACTGGATCGCCAAGGACGATCCTGAAGCGGCCATGCAGGCGGTCGCCGGCAGCGTTCCACTCCACCAACTGGCCGGTGCCGCCCTCCTCAGCAACGGTGCCAGCCGGATCGTGGATCCGTACCGTCTGGCGGAGTGGCCGACCGTCCTAGACCTGATCCGCACGGACGGCCCCGACGAGGTCCTCCGACGAGTCCGCGAGGCAGAAGCCACGGCCCAGCGCGCGGGTTCAATCGCCGACGGCGGCCGTCCCGACGACGCGACAGTCGCCTACTGCGAACCCGCCTGAACGATTCGCCGAAAGCGCGACGCCCTGATCTATCCCAAGGTGGGCAGCGAAATGGACGCTCACACACCAGGAGACTGCGAGCTCGGCGAGATGCCATGGTCTACGACCGCACACACTGACCGCTGAGGCGGCTTTGCCGGCAACTCGGTCAGTGCCGAGCCGGCGATCAGGACCGATCCTGTCCGGGATATGCGGGACGCTGGAATCGTGACCGATCAAACATGGAACACTGCGCCGACAACGCATACCGGCATACTCACCAATGCGCCCACGGGGAGGAGCTGAGATGGTTCGCGACGTCCAGATCACCTTCGACTGTGCCGACCCGGCCAGGTTGGCCGCTTTCTGGATCGAGACTCTCGGCTACAAGTTGCAGGATCCGCCCGAAGGCTTCGACTCATGGGACCAAGCGCTCGATGCGATGGACGTACCTGTCGAGAATCGCAACGACTACTCGGCGGTGATCGACCCCGAGTCCTCCCGGCCACGCCTGTTCTTCCAGCGGGTTCCGGAGGGTAAGCAAGCCAAGAACCGCGTACACCTCGACGTGCGAGCCGCCCCCGGACTCAACGGCGACGAACGGATGACGGCCCTCGAGGCCGAGGCTGAACGACTCGTCGCCCTTGGCGCCACCCGGCTGAAACGCTACGAGCCCGAGCCTCCCCTCGCGGGGGGTCACATCGTGATGCTCGACCCGGAGGACAACGAGTTCTGCCTCGACTGATCGCCACGGCAACGGCGTCGGGAGGCTCCGCCTAGTGCCACGATAGGCGGATGTTTCACGTTCGCGTCGTGTCGCCCACCGACCTCACCGATCAAGTCGCGCAGCTGGTCACGGATTCGCCGGCGACGTTCGACATGACGCTCGCCCGCCAGGCTTCCCTAGCACCTGCGACGGACGTCGTCGAGTTCATGTTGGTGCGGGAGGGCGCAAACGCCGTCATTGATCAGTTGCGCGGCCTCGGGCTGGCCGACCACGGGTCGATCGTCATGATGCCGGCGGAGATTGTCATCTCGGCGGCGGCCGACGCTGCTGAGGCCGCCGTTCCCGGCCGGCCGGAGGACGCGGTCGTGTGGGACGAGCTCGCGGCGAAGACGCATGAGGACGCACAGCTCAGTTGGTCGTTTCTCGCCTTCTTCGCGATGGCCGTCATTCTCGGCGGTATTGGCGTGGTGCTCGCCGAGCCGATCCTGATCGTTGCAGCGATGGTTGTAGGGCCGGAGTTCGGTGCCATCGCAGCGGTGAACTTTGGCCTGGCCCGAGGCGAGCTACGTCGGGCCGGATCAGCAACGACGAATCTCCTGATCGGATTCGCTTTCGCGATTGCCGTCACGACGCTGCTCGCCCTCGCCGGGCACGAGCTCGGTTGGGTCGATGCCACCATGCTGGAGTCACGTACGCGGGTGGCGTTCTTCGTCCACCCGGACCGGTGGTCGTTCGTCGTGGCGCTAATCGCGGGTATCGCGGGAACGCTGTCGATCACGTCGGAGAAGTCGACGTCGCTGGTCGGCGTGTTCATCTCCATCGCGACGATTCCCGCTGCCGCCAACATCGCCGTCAGCCTTGCTTTAACAGACTGGGACGAGGTCGCGCGCTCGTTCGCACAACTCAGCCTGAATCTGGCGGGTCTACTGCTCGCAGGCACCGTGACGTTCTTGGTGCAGCGCATTCTGTGGAAGCGATTCGGGCTGGTCGTGCCGATCAGCCCGGCCACGCCTGCCCAGGGAACGCGCAGCTAGCGTCGCGGCGACCGCCGGTGCTGACCGAGGCTCGCCGGGATTCGTCAGTCCCAGTCTGCCCAAGCGATCCAACGCTGCGGAACGACCACGATCATCACAGCTGAGGCGAAGGACTCATCGTCCCAACCCCCGGCAAAGTCGTCCCGGGAGTACTTCGTGTCGAGCGCGCGCAGGTCGGCGGACTCGGGCGGACGCTGGACGGTCACCGGTCCCGACACCGACACATAGCTCCGAGTCCCACCCTCGATCACCTCGACGCACAGAGTCCCCTGTCCCGTGCGCTCGACGTTGCGCGTCTTCACGTCCCGGCCACCGGCGAGCAGGCGCACCTGACCATCGGCGTACAGGAAGTGGACGGGAACCGAGTGGATCCAACCGCCGTCGCTCAGCGACGAGAACACACCTACAAGAGGACGCGAGAGCAACTCGACAGCCTCGTGCCGCGTGAGACGACGCTTGTTGGGATCTGCTTCCTGAGTCACGAGACTCATCCTCACTCGAACTCGGGAAGTATTGGCTGACGGGCTCCTGCAGACCCGCCCCGGCTACGATCCGGCGCCGCATCTCAGCCCGCCCACAATGGGGCCAGTTCGGCCATGGCATCGAACATGAGTGCGCCAAGTGGCTGCCGGTGCGGGGTGGTCATCGGTCGGGTGGTCTGGTGGTGCGTCGGCTGCTGCCGGGTCGGCTTGGGCGGGGTCGTGTGGTGCGGCGTGCGGCGCGTTCGGGGTCGATCCAGCGGGGCGGGTAGAAGGTGGGTAGGCGATCGTCCGGGTCGATGTGGACGTCCCAGCCGTCGTGGTGCACGACGCGGTGGTGGTGGCCGCAGAGCATCACGAGGTTGTCCAGGTCGGTACGTCCGCCGTTGGTCCAATGCTTGCAGTGGTGCGCGATGCACCACCCCGGTGGACGGGTACAGCCCGGGAACGCGCAGCCGCCGTCGCGGGCGATCAGGGCGGCGTACTGGGCTGGGGTTACGGTTCGATATTCCCGTCCGACGTCGAGTACGGCACCGGCCGGGTCGAGTACGACCCGTTGGATGCTGGCGTGGCACGCGATGAGCTGCACGGCGGCGGCACTGATCAGCCCGCCCCACTGCAGCTCGCCTGGCTGCACCGGGCGGCCGGCCCCGGTTGGGAGCACGCAGCCTGGTGCGCGGGTGCTGTCCTGGTGCCCGTGCGGGTCCACGGGTGAGCGCACGAACGCAGGCGGGTAACCGTGAACCCCGGCGGCGGCACCGTTGCGACCCGGACCGGGCGCGGCGCTCCGGCCACGATCACCGGGGTCGGCGGACGCACCGGAGTCGGCTGGGTCACCGGGACGATCGTCGCCCGTGCCCGCGGCTGTATCGGTGTCGTGCTCGTGATCGTGGGTGAGCGCGCCCAGCTCGATCGTGACCATGACCCGGTGGCTCATTCCGTGGTTGTTCTCGAACGCGTCGGCACTGATCGCACGCCGGGCCAGCTCGGTGAGCGCGTCGGCAAGCCGCTGACCCGGCGTTCGAAGATCGGGCGTGCCGTCCTCGGCCGGGCTCGGCGCGGCCAGCGGGTCCAGCGCAGTACGCAACGTGGCGAGCTGGTCACGGGTGAGCTGTCCCCGGACCGTTCCCGTGCGCTCGTTCAGACTCAGGTGCCGCCGACGG
>DASUTB010000064.1:0-3232 GCA_036374835.1 Jiangellaceae bacterium
AGCGCCGGATCACCGGCGATCGGAATGTTTCCGGCGAGGATCTGCACCCAGGGTGCGGTGATGTCCGGCTTCAGGCCGAGCCCACCGGGACCGCGGGAGGAGAACGCGGCCATCACGTCACCCTGACCGTCGGCCTTCTGGCCGTCGGTGAAGCTGCCCGTGACGCCGGTGTGGCTGTCCATGAACGCCACGAAATCGGTGCCGTCGGCCAGGTGCACCGCCGGCAGCCAGTGGTTGTCGGACGCGGTGTCGGCCAGCGTCGGGTTGAACAGGATCATCCCCTCGGCGCCGCCCTGCAATACATTGAAGCCCTTCTCCACCCGGGCGATCTCACCTCGCTCGCAGGCGACGATGACGCCGTCGAACGTGCCGGCCGGCGCAGGCTCGTCGCACAGTGCGTTGCTGTACGGCGCGGCCGACGACATCACGATCGGAGCCGGACCGGCGCCACTGGTGATTGATGTGCCCTTCACCTCGAAGGTGTCGCCGTTGTCCGCGGAAAGGGAGAGAGTTGAGGCGAACTCCCGGGTCTGGGTGGACGCGGCCACCGTGGTGACCCACGGGGAATGGTGGTTGACCGTCGCGGCGCCCGGGCCGGAGTTGCCGGCCGAGGCGGAGACGAAGACGCCGGCCGCGTAGGCGTCCAGGAACGCCAGCTCGGTCGGGTCGGTGAACGGGTTGGTGCCGCCGGAGATCGAGTAGTTGATCACATCGACCCCGTCCAGGATCGCCTGACCGACGGCCGCCGAGGTGTCCGAACCGAAGCAGCCCTCCGGTCCGCAGACCCGGTACATGGCGACCCACGCGCCGGGCGCGATGCCGTTGATCGGCCCGTGGTCGGCGCCCATCACCGGGGCCGAGTCGAGCGCGTTGCCGGCAGCAGTGGACATGGTGTGCGTACCGTGCCCGTTGTCGTCGCGGGCGGTGAACGGGAACTGCTCGTCACCCTGCACCGCGTGGTAGGTGTCGAGGAAGTCCGCCCCACCGACCAGCTTGTTGTTGCACTCGAACGGCTCGTCCGAGGCGCTGGTGGGGTCTGGCCCGTAGCTGCACTCGAGCGCGGGTCCGGGCCGCGGATCCAGGTTGCCGTGATCGGCGAACGACGGGTGCTCCGGCCACGCTCCGGTGTCGAGCACACCGATGGTGGTGCCCTTTCCGGCGTCTTCCGTCCCACCGAGCTGCGGGTACAAGGTGTCCGCGCCGATGAACTCCGGGCTGGAGTCGGTCAGCGGCTGGTGCAGCTCGTCGGCCTGCACGGCCACCACGCCGTCGATCTCGAGGATCTCATCGACCTGGTTGGCCGGCACCTCCGCCGACACCCCGCCGTACACAACGCGGAAGCTCTCACCGATGGTGGCTTGAGGCGCCACGTCAACGAGCGAGTCGGCGAAGGCACGTTCGTTGCCGGCGAGATAGGCGTCATAGCTGCGGTAGGCCCGCGAGTTCGGGTTGAGCTCGCGGCCGGTGACCGACGGGCTGGTCGCGTCCAGGCCGCTGATCCCGCCCTGATAGCTGGCCAGCGCGTCCTGGTCAAGCTTGATCATCACCGGGACGAGAGTGCTGTCCGTGCGGTCGAGCAGCTCGGGGCTGGTGCGGGCCAGGGCACTCGATGGGGCCTTGAACCCATCGACCCGGTCGGTCGGGGTCAGCGGAGTCGCAGTGAAGGATTCGGGGTCTGAATCGGGATCGGCCGAACTCGCGGATGTGGTGGCGGCGATCGTGAGAAGCGCGGTCGGGAGAATGATCGCGGCGGTAACCGCGGATCGTCCCCGGTGCGTAAAACGCATGGCGACTCCATTGTCGGGCCTACAGGGACCGCCCCTTGATGGGCCGGGCAAAGCGATCTCATCATCGCCGCAGCTCGTGGTCTTGACAAGGGGTCGCCTCAGCGGATCCCCGGTCGAACCGGGCGGCGATCACTCGCTTGGCATGGCCCACCGATTCGCTGCCAAGAGCGGCGTCTTCCGGCCGCTGCGCGCTTACACATGGGCGTCCGGCTGTCGGTGCCGACCGCTACTATCGAACATATGTTCCCATCAGTTTAGAAGCCCGGAGGTACGTCGTGGCCGACACCCAGACGCAGGCCTGGCTGGACCAGGAGGACACCAAGGTCGCCCAGCTCATCCGTCGTTACGGGTGGTTCATCCAGTACGTAGGAGACGTGCCGTGCGACCATCCCGAGTGCCACGAGCCGGGCGGCGGGCCACCGTTCGCTTACACCGTCGGACTGTTCGGTCTCGGGCATCCGGAGCTGCTGATCTTCGGAGCCCCCCGCGGCACCGCTGCCGGCGTCCTGAACAACCTGGGCGAGCGGATTCGCTCCGGCGAGAATCTCATCGTCGGCCAGCTGATCACCTTTACCGAGTGGCCGCATCGAATCGTGACCGAGGACGTGCCCAACCCCGGCGAGATCGTGTTCGCCGCCAACCGCCACTACTGCCGACCCCCCGAGTACTCGGTCCCTGTCATCCAGCTCAGCTACGACGACAAGGCCGGCCGCTTCCCTTGGGAGGACGGCTACGCGGCTCCGGAGATGCAACCGAGACCCGGCACGTTCAAGGCATGATCGCGCCCGGGCGGACAACTTGCCGGTCGCACGCGCGGTCCCCCCACGGCGCGTTGTATATCAGGTCGGCCCGGCAGATTGTGATACTTAGAAAGGTAAGGAGGAGGCAGTCGTGACCATCACCATCCTTGATCGGCCAGTCACCACGGTCGGCGAAGCGGCCCGCCAGTTGCGAATTCCCCCGGCAACTTTGCGCTACTGGTTGGAGGGTGCAGAGCGACGGGGACGGCACTATGAACCCGTTCTGCGTGACGCCCCGACGGGCAGCACCCAGGTGACGTGGGGAGAAATGGTCGAAGCGCGCTATCTGCGCGCCTACCGCACGCAGGTGTCGATGCAGCGCCTCCGGCCCTTCATTGAGGCCTTGCGGCGCGAGTTCTCGGTGCCGTACCCACTGGCACACTTTCGACCGTATATCGACTCGACCAGACGCCTCGTCCTTCGGCTGCAGGAAGAAGCCGACGTACCCGACGAGCTGTGGCTCGTCTTCGAGGGCGCGGACGGCCAACTAAGGCTCAATCCAGCCATAACCCAGGACTTTCTTGCCCGCGTCGAGTTTGATGACACCGGCGCCGACGGTGCCGGGGCTGCTTTGCGCATCTATCCGCAGGGTCGATCTTCCGCGGTCGTCATCGATCCGCTCGTATCCTCAGCCTCGGCAACCGT
>DASUTB010000065.1:0-12579 GCA_036374835.1 Jiangellaceae bacterium
TACTGGCGCTCTGTGCGCGCCCCACTGCAGCCCGGCCCCGGTGCCTGGCGAGCCAGTGCGAACCCGCGCTGATCGCCGTCAAAACTCACGTGCTCCGTACCCGTTCGTCATCTACGCTCGGGCGCATGACTGCTGACTCCCCGAGATCTGTTGACGAAATAGCCGATGCCTACGTCGAGACGGTCGCCGCGCTCGACCCGATCGAGGCGACGTTCGCCGGCATCGACGGACACGAAGCCGAGCTCACGGATCTGTCACCCGCTGGGTTCGCCGAACGCAATGATGCCGCCAAGCAGGTGCTCGCGGCGCTCGAGACCGCCTCGGCGAACTCCGAGCGCGAGCAGGTCGCCGAGGACGCGATGCGCGAGCGGCTCGGTCTGCAGGTGCAGATGTACGAGGTCGGCCTCGATCGCGCGCTGAACAACATCACCAGCCCGGCGCACTGGGTCCGGGAAGTCTTCGACCTGATGAAGACCGAGTCGGACGACGACTGGGCGGCGATCGCATCCCGCCTCGGCGCCGTCCCCACGGCGATCGAGCAGTACAAGCAGACGCTCGAGGCCGACATCGCGGCGGGAATGGCACCGGCGTCGCGACAGGTCGGCGAGGTCGCGATCCAGATGCGCCGGACGGCCGATGGCTTCTTCACCGACTTCATCGCCGAGGCGCCGGCCGAACTCCAGCCACGACTCACCAGACTCGCCGAGGCCGCCGCTGAGACGTACTCCGGCTTCGCCCGGTATCTCGAGGAGGACGTCGCCCCGCGGTCACGTGACGCCGACGCCGCCGGCCGCGACCTCTACCGCGTCGCCAGCCGCTACTTCCTCGGCGCCGAAATCGACCTCGACGAGACCTACCAGTGGGGTATCGAAGAACTCGGGCGGATCGAAGCCGAGATGGCCGACGTCGCCCAGCAGCTGGCTCCCGGTGGGACGGTGGACGATGCGATCAAGGTGCTCGACGCGGACCCGGCCCGCAACGTCGACGACGTCGAGGCGTTCCGGCAGTGGATGCAGGACCTGTCCGACCGCACGATCGCCGACCTGAACGGCACCCATTTCGACATCCCGGAGCCGCTGCGGCGACTCGACTGCAAGATCGCTCCGACGCATGACGGCGTCATGTACTACAACGGCCCGAGCGAGGACTTCTCGCGCCCAGGCTCGATGTGGTGGTCCGTCCCCGAAGGCCTCGAGCGGCTCACGACCTGGCGGGAGACGACGACCGTCTTCCACGAGGGCGTGCCCGGCCACCACCTTCAGGTGGCCCAGGCCGTCTACCAGCGCGAACTCCTGAACCGTTGGCAACGCACGCTGTGCTGGGTCTCCGGACACGGCGAGGGCTGGGCGCTCTACGCCGAGCGCCTGATGGGCGAACTCGGTTATCTCGCCGATCCAGGCGACCGGCTCGGCATGCTCGATGCCCAAGCGCTGCGTGCGGCGCGCGTCATCATCGACCTCGGCGTGCACCTCGGACTGGACGTGCCCGAGGTGTTCGTCCGGCGCGACGGCCTCGCTCCCGGACGCTGGACCGCCGACTCGGCGTGGCAGTTCATGACCAAGCACATCCGAGAGGACGAGAAGATCCTGCACTTCGAGCTGAACCGCTACCTCGGCTGGCCCGGCCAGGCGCCGTCTTACAAGATCGGTGAGCGAATCTGGTTGCAGGCTCGTGAGGGCGTACGTGCCCGCAAGGGCGACGCGTTCGACCTCAAGGAGTTCCACCGCGCCGCACTGGATCTGGGATCGCTCGGCCTCGATCCACTCCAGAAGGCACTCGCCCGCCTCTGACGATCAGGTGAGCAACTCCGCGCAACTCTCGCCGGTTTCTCATCTGATCTCCGGCCGACGGTATGGTCATTCAGCGTGACCAGCCTGATCCTCGCGTCCGCGTCGCCCGCCCGCTTGAAGACGCTGCGCTATGCCGGCGTCGAGCCGGAGGTCGTCGTCTCCGGTGTGGACGAGGACGCCGTCCTGGCCGAGGCTGGACCGCTCGCGCCATCCGACGTCGCATTGCAGCTCGCGTGCGCCAAGGCGGAGAAGGTCGTTGCCTTGATCACCGGCAGCGACAACGTCACGTCACCAGTCACCGGACAGAATCGAGACCGCCGACTCGTACTCGGCTGTGACTCGGTGCTCGAACTCGACGGCGAGGCCTACGGCAAGCCGGCTGACGCGACCGAAGCCGTTGAACGGTGGCGGGCCATGCGCGGGAAGGTAGGTGTGCTCCACACCGGTCATTGGCTGATCGACGTGCAGGACGGCGCAACCTCTCAGGCGATCGGAGCTACCGGCTCGACATATGTGCATTTCGCTGATCTGGCCGACGACGAGATCAATGCCTACATCGCCACCGAGGAGCCGCTCGACGTCGCCGGTGCATTCAAGATCGATGGACTCGGTGGCCCGTTCATCGAGGGCATCGAAGGTGATCATCACAACATCGTCGGCCTCTCGCTGCCGCTCGTCCGTGACCTGCTCGCCGAGTTCGACGTCGCTTGGCACACTCTCTGGAAGTAGTTCGACCATGAACACATCGCACGATCAGTACGACCAGGCCCTGAACGAGTCGCTCCGCTGGGCACAACGCTGGCTCGACGGACTGCCCGACCGACGGCTGCCGGCGACGGCCACCGCCGACGAAGTCCGTGCCGCTCTCGGCGACGTTCTGCCCGATGAGCCGACCGAACCCGCCGACGTGGTCGAGTTGCTGGCCAGCGCCGCCGAGCCCGGTTTGGTCGCTTCGATGTCCGGCCGTTTCTTCGGCTTTGTCGTCGGCGGGACGCTGCCCGCCGCGCTCGCCGCCGACTGGCTGGCCAGCGCCTGGGACCAGAACGCCGGCCTGCGTGTCCTGAGCCCGGCCCACGTGGCGCTCGAGGACATCGCGTCGGCCTGGCTGCTCGACCTGCTCGGGTTGCCCTCCGAAGCGGCCGTCGGATTCGTCACGGGGGCTACTGCGGCGAATTTCACCGGGTTGGCCTCGGCGCGGGACACCGTCCTTGCCCGCAACGGCTGGGACGTGGGGGCGAACGGCCTCGCGGGCGCACCGCCGGTCCGGGTCCTGGTCGGCGCCGAGCGCCACGACACGATCGACCTGGCGCTGCGCTACCTGGGTCTGGGCGAACCCGAGAAGGTGGCCGCAGACCGGGAGGGCCGGATCCGCCCGGATGCTTTGGATGCGGCCCTGGACCGCGACCGGGACCGGCCGACCATCGTGTGCCTGCAGGCCGGCAACGTGCACTCCGGCGCCTTCGATCCGTTCGCCGAGGCGATCCCGCGGGCGCACGAGGCCGGAGCATGGGTGCACGTGGACGGCGCGTTCGGGCTGTGGGCCGCGGCATCTTCGAACCACCGCGGCCTCACCACCGGGATGGCGGCAGCCGACTCGTGGGGAAGCGATGCCCACAAGACGCTCAACGTTCCCTACGACTGCGGCTTGGCGATCGTGCGTGATCCGGGCGCGATTCGATCGGCGATGAGCTTCCACGGTGAGTATCTGATCACGGACGCCGCGCATGTTGAACCGTACGAGAAGGTACCGGAGGCGTCCCGCCGGGCGCGGGCGATCCCGGTCTGGGCGGCACTGCGCTCGCTGGGCCGATCCGGCGTGGCCGCGCTGGTCGACCGGCTGTGCCGCAACGCCACCGCGCTCGCCGAAGGCGCTCGTCAGCTACCGGGCGTGGAGGTTGTCAATGACGTTGTCTTCACCCAGGTCTGCCTGAGTTTCGGCTCGGACGAGCGCACACGTGAGGTCGGCCGCCGGCTGATGGAGGACGGAACGGTGTGGATCACCGGCTCGCGGTGGCGTGAGCGCGACGTTCTCCGGATCTCGGTCAGCAACTGGTCCACCGACGACGACGATGTCGCCACGACCCTCAACGCCCTCGCAAGAGCAATCAAAGAATGACCATGTTTGGCATGCATTTCCATGCCAAACCTCGTCTGTAGACCGAGCATCGTACCGAATCACCGCGTATCGCTTCCTATGCGCCCGATACGCTGCGTTTCCCTGCGATGCCATGTTTTCAGGCCACGTTTGGCCGGAGATCCAGTGCCAAACATGGTCATTCTTAGACCGGGGGGACGCCGTGGCGGCGTGTCGAGAAGTGCCGGTCCTTCGTCGACGCCGCCGCCAGCCGGGCGACCAACTCGGTGCGGAGCGCCTCCGGCTCGATGATCGCGTCGATGACCAGATCGGACGCGAGCCGCAGGATGTCGATGTCGGCTTCGTAATCCTCGCGCAGCCCGGCGACGTACGCTTCCCGCTCCGCCTCGTCCTCGATGGCGGCGATCTTGTTGAAATACACCGCGTTCACGGCGGCCTCCGGCCCCATCACCGCGATCTTCGCCGTCGGCAGCGCGATACACGCGTCCGGGCCGAACCCGGGCCCGCACATCGCGTACAGGCCGGCGCCATATGCCTTGCGCACGATCACCGACACCGTCGGCACGGTCGCCTCGGCCACTGCAGTGATCATCTTCGCGCCGTGCCGGATGATGCCCTGCTTCTCCACTTCCGAGCCGATCATGAAACCAGGCACATCGGCCAGATAGATCAGCGGAATATTGAAGGCGTCGCACAACCAGATGAACCGGGCCGCCTTGTCCGCGGAGTCGACGAAGAGCACCCCGCCCTTCACCGCCGGCTGGTTGGCCACCACGCCGACGACCTGGCCCTCCAGCAGCCCGAAGCCGGTCACGAGCTCGGGAGCGAACAGCGGCTTGAGCTCGAAGAACGAGTCCTCGTCCACAATTCCGGCGATCACACCGCGGATGTCGTAGCCTGCTGCTTCCGCGGTAGGGACGGCGTCCCGCGTCAGCTCCGTCGCCGGACCGGCTGGCGCGTAGGACGGCGGCGTCGAACGCCACGAGCCCGGTACATACGAGAAGTAGGTGCGCGCCAGCTCGATCGCCTCGGCGTCATCACCGGCCAGATTGTCGCCGCACCCCGAGACGGTCGTGTGCATGCGCGCTCCGCCCATCTCCTCGAGCGTCACCTGCTCGCCGATCACCATCTCGGCCATGCGCGGCGAACCCAGATACATGGACGCGTTGCCCTCGACCATGAACACCACGTCGCAGAAGGACGGGATGTACGCGCCGCCGGCCGCGCTCGGCCCGAACAGGCAGCAGATCTGCGGCACCTTGCCGGACAGCGCCACCTGATTGTGGAAGATCCGCCCGGCGCCCCGGCGTCCCGGGAAGAGCTCGACCTGATCGGTGATTCTGGCGCCGGCGCTGTCAATGAACCAGAAGATCGGCAGCTCGTCCCGCAGCGCGATCTCGGTGGTCCGGACGATCTTCTCCACCGTACGTGCGCCCCACGACCCCGCCTTCACCGTTGGATCGTTGGCCACCACGAGTGCGGGTCGACCGTCCACCAGACCCCGACCCGTGACGACGCCGTCGGCAGGCAAGCCGGACGCCTGGGCGTTCGCTAGCTGCGCGTCCTCGACGAACGTGCCCTCGTCGAACAGCAGCGCCAACCGGTCGCGTACGTACAGCTTGTTCTGCGAGGCCAGCTTCTCGGCGGCCTTGTCCGTGGGACGCAGCGTCGCCTCGCGCGCTGCCGCGACATCCTTGAAGTGGTCGTGGGCGCTCATGACGTCGAACTTACTCGACCGGAAGGCCGAGGCCGCGAGCGATGAGAATGCGCTGAACCTCGCTGGTGCCCTCACCGATCTCGAGAACCTTCGCATCCCGGTAGAAGCGGGCCACCGGATACTCCTCCATGAAGCCGTACCCCCCGTGCACCTGCGTCGCGATCCGGGTCGCCGTCACCGCGGACTCGGTGGCGTAGAGCTTGGCCACCGACGCCGCCTGTTTGACCTCGTCGGACGGACGTCCGGCGTCACGCAACGCGGCCGCCTTGTAGGTCAGCAGGCGTGCGGCGTCGGCCATCATCTGCAGGTCGGCGATCTGAAATGCGACGCCCTGTTTGCTGCCGATCAGGACGCCGAACGCCTTGCGCTCGTTCGCATACGCCACCGACATGTCGATCATCGCTTGGATGCAACCGACCGCGAGTGCGGCGATCGCGATCCGGCCGTCGTCCAGCGTGTCAAGGAACTGCGCGAATCCACGTCCCTGTTTGCCGAGCAGATTGGACGCGGGAACCCGTGCGCCGTCGAACGTGAGTGGATGAGTGTCGGACGCATGCCAGCCCAGCTTGTTGTACGCGGGCTCGACGATGAACCCGTCGGTGCCGGACGGCACGATGATCGACGAGATCTCCGGTTTGCCGTCCGCATCGGTGCCGGTGCGCGCCGTCACCGTGACGCACGACGTGATCGACGAGCCGGAGTTGGTGATGAACTGCTTGGCACCGTCGATGACCCATTCGTCCCCGTCGAGCCTCGCGCGGGTAGCCGTGGCAGCGGCGTCCGATCCGGACCCGGGCTCGGTGAGGCCGAAACCGGCGAGCGCGCGGCCGGCGACGAGGTCGGGCAGCCAGCGCTCCTTCTGCTCCGGCGTGCCGTAGGTCAGGATCGGGTTGATGCCGAGCCCGACGGCCGCCTCCAGCGTGATGCCCAACGACTGGTCGACCCGACCGATCTCCTCGATGGCGACGCACAAGCTGGTGAAGTCGCCGCCGCCGCCGTACTCCTCCGGCGCGGTCAGGCCGAACAGGCCGAGCTCGCCCATCTTCTGCACGACGTCGACCGGGAAGTGGTGCTCGCGATCCCATGATTCGGCGTGCGGCTCGATCTCCGCGAGCGCGAACTCGCGGATCACTTTGCGAAACGTCTCGTACTCGGCCGACAGCTCGAACGCCATTGTCCTTCGCCTCCACGAACGGCATTACCCTTACGTTAACGTAAGCTACCACGGCCGCGGTGGCCGCCGACCTCGTTCCGCGTCACGAAATCGGTTCTGGTCAGCAAGGGGCTTTAACGCGTAGGGTCTGCCTGTGGCGATTGCCGCGGTACGGGTGCCACCGTGTCAGCGCACCCCTGCACAACCCCTTCGCCGCCGCGCTGAGAACAGCGACGGTGGCGTGCTCCCTTCTCCTCGCGACGGTGATACGTCCCGTCGCGCCATGGCTCGGCGCCACAGGGTTGCGGCGAGCCGCAGTCGAAGAAATCGGTAGGTGATCCCCCATGCCAGATGGCGGACAATTCGCCGTCGCGGTACCAGTGACGAACCTCTGGCAGAGTCCGGACGCGGTTCGCGAAATCGACGCCTCCATGGTCTCCGACCGGCCCGATCCGGCGGAGTGGACCGCGTGCCTCGGCATCACTGAACGGCGCCAACTCCAGAACCGGGTGCTGACCCAGCTCCTGCTGGGCGAGCCGGTGGAGGTCGTCGAGGACGCCGGTGAGTGGGTTCGCATCGTCGCTCCCTGGCAGCCGTCCGAGCGGCACCCGGGCGGCTACCCCGGCTGGGTCCGACGGTCGCACCTGAACACCGCACCGCCACCGGCGGCTCGCGAAGCCGTCGTCACTGCCGCCATGGCCGCACTGACCGATGACACCGGCGCCCCGATCTGCATCGTGAGCTATGCCACGATATTGCCGGTGTCCGGCGAACACCCCGGCACGAACGTGCCCGTCACACTTCCCGGCGGACGGCACGGCTGGTTGGACAGGTCCGCGTGCGCCGTCCGCGACGTGCCCGAGGCCCGGGACCCCGCACTGGTCGACGGCGCTAACGCGGTCACCGAAGCCGAGCGATTCGGTGGCCTCGCCTACCTGTGGGCCGGCATGTCGGCGTACGGGCTCGACTGTTCGGGACTCGTCCACATCACCTACCGGCGGCTCGGCGCCGTCGTCCCCCGTGACGCGCACGATCAAGCCGATGCGTGCCGTGCCGTTCCCCGCGACCGGATCCGCCCGGGCGACCTGCTGTTCTTCGCGCGGCCGGGCAAAGGCATCTACCACGTCGGCTTCGCGCTCAACGATCCCGAGCACATCCTGCATGCACCGCAGACCGGCATGACTATCGTCGCCGAGCCGCTCAAGGCGGACCGGCGCACCACAATGCTCAGCACGGCAGGACGATTCCTCTTACGTTAACGTAAACTTCTGCCCTATGAGCGAGGGTCGCACGTGGACGATCGCGGAGTTGGCCGATGAATTCGGCATCACGCTGCGAACCATCCGCTTCTACGAAGAGCACGGATTGGTGTCCCCGCAGCGAAAGGGGACGCAGCGGGTCTTCCACGAACGCGATCGGGTCCGGCTCAACCTCGTGCTGCGCGGCAAGCGGCTCGGCTTCCCGCTCGACGAGATCAAGAAGATCGTCAACATGTACGACGCCGAGCCCGGTGAGTTCGGCCAGCTCCACTACCTCCTGGAGCAGATCGACGTACGCCGCACCGAACTCGAGCAGCGGCGCAAGGACATCGACGAGGCGCTCGACGAACTCAATGACCTGGAGCGCCGGTGCCGTATGGATCTGGCCAAGTTAGGCTCCTTGGGCAGTTGAGAGGGAGGGACAGCACGCGTGAAGCCCATCACCAAGGTACTGATCGCCAACCGCGGCGAGATCGCCGTCCGCATCGCGCGCGCCTGCAGGGACGCCGGGCTGGCCAGCGTTGCGGTTTACGCCGACTCGGACCGCGACGCGCTGCACGTGCGCCTTGCGGACGAGGCGTACGCGCTCAACGGCGACACCGGCGCCGAGACGTACCTGGTCGTCGACAAGCTGCTGGACGTCGCCCGCCGCGCCGGAGCCGACGCCGTGCATCCGGGCTATGGCTTCCTTGCCGAGAACGCGTCGTTCGCACAAGCCGTCTCCGACGCCGGGCTGATCTGGATCGGCCCGCCACCGTCGGCCATCGAGGCGCTCGGCGACAAGGTCAGCGCGCGCCACATCGCCCAGCGAGCCGGAGCACCACTGGTCGCAGGGACGGCCGACCCGGTGAAGGACGTCGACGAAGTGCTCGCGTTCGCCGATGAGCATGGCCTGCCGGTCGCGATCAAGGCCGCCTTCGGCGGTGGCGGGCGTGGCCTCAAGGTCGCCCGTACCCGCGAGGAGATCCCCGATCAGTACGAGTCCGCCGTGCGCGAGGCGACCGCTGCGTTCGGCCGCGGCGAGTGCTTCGTGGAGCGCTACCTCGACCGGCCACGCCACGTGGAGACGCAATGCCTCGCCGACCAGCACGGCAATGTCGTGGTTGTGTCGACGCGTGACTGCTCGCTTCAGCGCCGTCACCAGAAGCTCGTCGAGGAGGCGCCGGCGCCATTCCTCACCGCCGAGCAGAACGCCGAGCTGTACCGGGCGTCCAAGGCGATTCTGCGTGCGGCCGGCTACGTCGGCGCCGGAACCTGCGAGTTCCTGGTCGGGCAGGACGGCACCATCTCGTTCCTCGAGGTCAACACCAGGTTGCAGGTGGAGCACCCGGTGACCGAGGAGGTCACCGGCATCGACCTGGTGCGCGAGATGTTCCGCGTCGCCGCCGGTGAAGAGCTGGGCTACGACGACCCGGCGGTGCGCGGGCACTCGATCGAATTCCGGATCAACGGTGAGGACGCCGGCCGCAACTTCCTGCCGATGCCAGGTCCGGTGACGACGTTCCGCCCGCCGAGCGGCCCGGGCATCCGGCTCGACGCCGGCGTCGAGGCCGGCACGGTGATCGGCCAGAGCTTCGACTCGCTGCTCGCCAAGCTCATCGTCACCGGCGCCGACCGGACCCAAGCGCTGGAGCGCTCGCGCCGCGCACTGGCCGAGTTCGAGGTCGCGGGTCTGCCGACGGTCATCCCGTTCCACCGCGCGGTACTGGAGGACGAAGCGTTCGCACCCGCCGACCCGGACGCGCCGTTCACCGTGCACACACGCTGGATCGAGACCGAGTGGACCAACACGGTGGAGCCCTTCAGCGGCGAGTCCACACCGCCCGACGACACCGAGCGCGAACGGATCACCGTCGAAGTCGGCGGCAAGCGTCTCGAAGTCGTGCTGCCAGCCGGCCTCGGCGCCACCGGTGGCGGCCGGACGAACCAGCGCCGTCCCACTCGCCGGGCCGCGGCCGGCAGTTCCGGCGCCACGACCAGCGGAGACGCGCTCACCTCGCCGATGCAGGGCACCATCGTCAAGATCGCGGCCGAGGACGGACAGGTGGTGGAGGCCGGCGACCTCATCGTGGTGCTCGAGGCGATGAAGATGGAGCAGCCCATCAACGCCCACAAAGCGGGGACGGTGAGCGGGCTGCGCTCCGACATCGGCACCACGATCACCAACGGCGCGGTCATCTGCGAAATCGTCGACTGACCACGCCCGGCCCCACCCGAGTTTCCAACCTGATCGTCGATTTCTCACCTGATCGGTCCACACAAAACGATCAGGTCATCGAAGTATGGCTATTCCGCGCAGTTTGTCACCTGATCACTCAACGACCGGATAGTCGCTAAACGATCAGATGACAAAGACCGCGTCTTCAGGGTCATTTCCTCACCTGATCGCTAGCGCAGGTCGCGGTCGAGGCGGTCGGACAGTCGTCGCAACGCGTCGGCCGCCGCCGCACGGCACTTGGCGTCGTCGTCCCGGGCTAAACCTTGGAGCGCCGGCGCATGCTCGGACTCACCGACGACCGCCACCGCCCGGGCGGCGGCGATCCGCACGCGCGGAACCGGATCGTCGACCAGCTCGGCCAAGGTGTCGCCGGCTGCCCCGATCTCCCGGACGAGGCACACCTTCGCGGCCATCTCACGCACCCGCCACGCCTCGGATACAAGCGCACGGACCACTGCCGGCTCAGCGGCCGGGTCCCAGGCGTAGCGCAATCCCCGCAAGGCCCACACCGGAAACCAGCTCGGCCAGGTTCCGGACGTCGGCGCAACACCCGACGGCGCGGTCGAAAGATAGCCGAGAAGCTCCAGCTCAGGAGCGCCGCCGTCCAACATCGCAGCGCAGCGTAGGGCGACGTCCCGCTCACCCCATCTCTCGCACGCGGCACGAACCGCCTCGGATGGATGCGGACGACTCGGCACGCTCGCCATCACACCACGTCCTCAGGGATTACCGCACCTATCGCGGAATTGCCGCCCCGCACGTCGCGTTGGACCGAACATGGAGACGCGTCAGCGCAACATCCGCATCGAGCAGGGCGCCAAGCGCGTCCGCACATACCTCGGCGGCCACGTCATCGCCGACACCACGAGGCCGTTTCTCGTATGGGAGATCCCCTACTACCCGGCCTACTACATCCCGAAGCAGGACGTCCGTACCGAACTCCTGACCCCTACCGGTGAGACCACGCATTCCACGAGCCGTGGCGACGGCACGCTGTTCACCATCAAGGCAGGCGATGGTGAAGCAGCGGGTGCGGCCTGGCAGTACGAGGACTCCCCCATCGAGGAACTCCGCGACCTCATCCGCATTGACTGGAACGCCATGGACGCGTGGTTCGAAGAGGACGAGCAGGTGTACACCCACCCGCGCGACCCCTACAAGCGGGTCGACATCCTCGCCAGCTCACGTCACGTGCGGATCGAGCTGGACGGCGTGACGCTCGCCGAGTCGTCCCAGCCGCGGATCCTGTTCGAAACCGGTCTGCCGCAGCGGTACTACCTGCCCAAGACCGACGCTCGGTTGGACCTGCTCGTCCCGTCCGACAAGGAGACACACTGCCCCTACAAAGGCACGGCCAGTTACTACAGCGCACCGCACAGCCCGCAAGTGGGTACGGACGTCGCATGGTGGTACCCGACGCCGCTGCCGGAGAGCCAGAAGATCGCCGGGCTGATCTGCTTCTACGACGAGCGCGTGGACGTTTTCATCGACGGCGAGAAGCAGGCCCGGCCGAAGTCGCCGTTCGCGTAGCGGGGCGCTCCCGGCGTGAAACCGTAGAACGAACGGGATAGCCTGCGTCATGAGATGCCACGTACGCAGTTCTTGATCGCTTCGATCGTCCTCGCTCTGGTCGGCTCGGCATGCTCGTTCGACGATGGCGACGACACACCGAAGCAAGCGCAGACGCCTGCGCAGACGCACCCGCCCGACCAGCAGACGTCGAGCGAGTGCATCAACGACGATATCCAGACCGCGCCGGTCAACAGCGGATCGGCCGCAGGCGACCTGGTGGCGCTCAGCGGCGAGTTGTTCAGCTGCGCACCCACGGCCGTCGTCGTAGGCGATCCGGCGGCGACAACATCCGCGGCCGAGCTCGCAACCGCCCTACGGGCGCCGATCCTGCTTCCGCACGCGGACCTTGAGTCCGAACTGACCCGCCTCGACCCGTCGACGGTCTACATGGTGTCCGCCGACTCGACACCGGCGGCGACCGGCGCGGCAACGGCGGAGGCGACGACGGCCTCCGAAACGAGTCGCGAAGCCGAGCCCAATCCTGCACCGGGACCGACGCTGGACTATCCCGACGGCGGCGCGACCGCCGAAGCGCAATCGATCGTCCAGCACATCTCTCCGGACGAAGCCGGCCGGCTTGCGACGCAGTTCGATCCGGATGCCGGGGACACTACGTTCATCGACCCGGCGAGCGATCCGGCGCAGATCATCAGCAACGGCGTTCCGCACGACGGCGACGCGTCCGCGGTCTGGCTCGCCGATGTCTCCGACGCCGCCGCGCTCGCCCCGGTCCAGGCCATGGCGGCAACGGCCGGGGCGGCCGTCGTCCCGGTGG
>DASUTB010000066.1:0-38780 GCA_036374835.1 Jiangellaceae bacterium
AACAGATCTTCGACCGTGGACAGCACCTCGCGCAGCTTTTCGGAGCGTCGGGTGGCCGCGATCGGCGCCGCCGTGGCGACCGTCGCCAACGTGGCGCTGTGGGCCGGCGGACGCGCGGCGGACGTCGGCTTTCTGGTGAACCCGGTCGTCGGCGATCCGTTCCAGGTCGGGGTCGTCCTGGTGATCCTGACCACGGTTCTGATGTTCGCCGTCGGCTGGGCGGTCCTGGCGCTGGCCGCTCGGCGTTCCCGTCGGTGGGTGCGCGCGGTGCTGGTCACGGCTGCCGCGGTCGCCGTCGTGTCGGCGCTCGGTGGTCCCTTGCCCACGGCGGACGACACCGCGACCGGCATGCTGCTGGCGGCTATGCATCTGATCACCGGCGCTGTCTTCGTGGCGACCGCGGTGCGGGCCAGGATCGGATGACCAGCTTTGCTGAGAGAGGAGTCGCAGCTTAGCCAGTGCGGGTCAGCCGGTCGTCCATGGACGGAGCTTGGCGGGGTTGCGTATCGCCCAGATGTGCGTGATCCGGTCGCCTGCGACCTCGAAGGCCAGCACCGTAACGGTGGCGCCGTCCTGCTGGGCGACTAGGCCGGGTCGACCGTTCACCGTTCGCTCCAGGAGCGCCACACCGGGCACCCTGCCGGCGATGTCGACGAGCCATCGTGCCACCGCCTCGTCGCCTTCGACCGGCAGCAGTGCGGCGCTGACGACGCCGCCGCCGTCGGCGATCGCCGTGATATCGGGGTCGAGGAGAGCGATGAGGGCGTTGATGTCCTTGGCTTCCCAAGCCTGCTTGAAGTCCCTGACAATGGCGGCCTGCTGGGCGGTTGGTGTCTGGGGGGTCTGCAACGCCCGGATGCGACGGCGGGCCGACGAGGCCAGCTGGCGACATGCCGCCGGGGTACGGCCGACGATCTCTGCCACGTCGGCGAACGGGTAGCCGAAGACATCGTGGAGGACGAACGCGACGCGCTCGGCCGGGGTCATCGATTCGAGCACGACGAGGAAGGCCATGTTGACCGACTCGTCGAGGGTGACTCGGTCGGCCGGGTCGGCCGAAGTGCCGCCGGCAAGTCCGTTGAGCCACTCGGTGCGGTTGGGCAGCGGCTCAGGGATCCATTCGCCGACGTAGCTTTCGCGCCGGGCTCGCGCCGAACCAAGCAGGTCGAGGCAAAGACGACTGGCGACCTTCGTCAGCCAGGCGGCGGGGGATTCGATGGCGTCCTGCCGCTGGCGGGACATGGCGTACCAGCGGGCGTATGTCTCTTGGACGACATCCTCGGCGTCGGCCAGCGAACCGAGCATCCGGTACGCCAGGTTGATGAGCCGACGTCGCTCGTTCATGATCGCGACTAGGGCCGGATCGAGCCGGTCGTGTCCTGGCTCGGATTGGCTGCTCATGATGTCGCCGACCCCCTTTGGTCGCATCGCCCTCACCGGTTTCGACGAAACAGTGCACCGAACTGTGAGGTCGGCGCGTCGTCCTCACATTCCGAGGTGCTGCGTCGTCGTATCCCAGAGACCGGCACACCATCTTGGAGGACGACCATGACCGCCAACAACTTCAAGCTTGACATGACGTACATGTACGTGTTCCACGACGCTCTTCGGCGCGATCTGGAGCGGATCGCCCGGTTCACCGCCCGCGGCTCGGACGACCCCACCTGGGTACTCAGGAGCGCGGCGGGCTGGGAGATGTTCAAGAAGTACCTGCGAATACACCACCAAGCCGAGGACGATGCAGTGTGGCCGGTGATGTACCGAGTGCTCGCCGACCGCCCCGACGATCTCGCCGTGCTCGACGCGATGGAGGCCGAGCACGCGGCCATCGACCCCCTGCTCGACGCCGTCGACGCAGCGCTCGCCGACCGTGTCGACGGACCGGAGCGGCTCGGCGGCCTCGTCGACTCGCTGCACAGCAACCTGACTGGACACCTCAAGCACGAGGAGACCGAGGCGCTGGCGTTGATCGACGCGACCTTGACCGAGGTGCAGTGGCAGCACTTCGGCGAGCTCCAGCGGGACGCGATCGGAGACGACACCCGCCGGTACCTGCCCTGGCTGCTGGACGATATGAGTGCCGAGCGGGTCGCCTACATCCTCGAGGTCATACCGGAACCGCTGCGTAACGCGTACCACGATCAGTGGCAACCCGCCTACGCCGACCTTGATCCCTGGGGCACCGCGGGCCGGCCGACCACACCATGAGGGTGCCTGATCTGGGGACTCTGCGAGCCGGCCGATTCAGTTCCGCGTCGATGATTCCGCGGTTGTAGCTGTGCACGGCGCAAGAAAATCTTCTTGGAAACGTTGTCGGTTTCGTTTTCAGTCGCTACTGTAAACGTCACCGACATCGTTACCGGTGCTTCGCGATAGGGAGGTTCATGAAGATATGCCTACGAAACTCCTCCCGTGTCGCCTGTGTCGTCGCACTGTTCGGCCAGGCTGGCTGGCGCCGGGCGCCGAGGGATAGCGTGCGCCGGATCTAGCTGGGGGCACCGTCCGACGTACCGGAGTGCAGACCAAGCTTCTGCCTGCGGCAGGAGCAGCGCACGAGAGTCGTGCAGTTCGTTCAGAGTCGAAAGGATGCAGGGCATGGTGATCCGCAGAATGTTAGCGTTAACAGTCGAGCGTCGCGCGCTCCGGCTGAGTGTTGCTCTGGCCGCGGGCCTCCTGGTGGCGGCAGGGTGCGGTGGCGGCGATGAAAGCGTCAGCGACGGGGCGGAGTCGGAACAAGACGTCGAGTCGTCGTCCGAAATGGAATCGGATCCGGACAACGCCGGCGAAGACATCGAACTCGAGTTCTGGACGTTCGTCGACAACCACGCGGACTTCCTGATCGCGCAGGCGGAGCGGTTCAACGAGGAGAACGAGGACTACAACATCATCATCAACGCGTCGACGGTCGAGTTCGCCGACATGCACGACCGGCTCCTGGTTTCCCTCCAGTCCGGCACCGGCGCACCGGACATCGTCGACATCGAGATCGGCAGGTTCGCCACGTTCACGCGAGGGGATGTCCCGCTGCACCCGCTGGACGACGTGGTGGACCCGTACCGCGACGAGCTGGTCGAGGAACGGCTTGCACCGTACGAGGTCGACGGCGTGCCGTACGGCATCGACTACCACCTCGGCGCCTATGTCATGTACTACAACCAAGACATCATGGACGAGGCGGGTGTCGACATTGACTCGATCGAGACCTGGGACGACTACATCGAAGCCGGCAAGCAGGTAGTCGCCAATACCGATGCCTGGATGGCCACGGTCGAGACTGGTGGTCCGTTCTCCATACGGGGCCCGATGCTTCAAAACGGTGGCGGAACCTACAACGAGAGCAACGAGCTCATCATGGACGGTCCCGAGAACGTCGAGGCCGTTGAGCTGGTGGCGTCGATGGTGCATGAGCACGAGATCGCCACGGTGGCGCCGGGCGGCGACCATCATGACCCGGCGTTCTTCGAAGCCTTCAACGCCGGTGAGTTCGCGTCGTTGTGGATGCCGCAGTGGTACATGATCCGGTTCCCAGACCAGATGCCGGACACCGAAGGCAAGATGCGCGTCCGGCCGCTGCCGACGTTCGAACCGGGCGGCATGGTGTCGACGATGGGCGGCGGTACGGGTACTGCGATCACCAACCAGATTGACGAGTCAAAGCTGGAGGCGGCGAAGGAGTTCCTGGGCTACGCAAAGCTCACCTATGACGCCCAGGTGCGGCTCTGGACCGAACTCGGATTCGACCCGTTCCGCAATGACGTGTACGACGACCCCGCACTGTCCGATGAAGACCCGTGGTTCGGCGGCGAGCAGGTGATGGCGAACCTGCAGCCGATGTTCGACCGGTTGGCACCCGAGTACACCGGGCCCCGCTACCCCGAGGCCTCGACGGCGCTTGTCGAGATCGTGGCCTACGAAACGCTCGAGGAAGGCGCCGACGCGCAAGAGGCGCTGACGCGGGCGAGTGACGAGATCCGCTCACTGGACTGACGGGTAACCGCCAGGTGCGCGCCGGCCGTCAGTCGCTGCGGCGGTCGGCGCGCATCCGGTCTAGGCCGTGACGTACGGATTACGGAGGCGTGAGTCGATGGAGACAATCACTATTGGCGGGACTGATGCCAAGGGCCGCGTGAAGACTCCTTTCTTCCATCGTCCTTACGTCGTTGCCGCTGTCTTCCTGCTTCCGTTCCTCATCGTCTTCGGTGTCTTCCGGATCTGGGCAGTGGCCAACGCGGTGGTGATGAGCTTTCAGGAAATGGAAGGCATCGGGGTTGCCCAGTGGACCGGATTCGACAACTACCTCAGGCTCCTGTCGGATTCCACCTTCTTCACCGCATTGCGAAACACTGCGTTCTACACGATTGGGACGCTGCTCATACTCATTCCGCTGCCTTTGGTGCTGGCTGCGGTGCTGAGATCGCCGCTGGTCGCGCGTGCCTCGGCATTCCGCTCGACGATCTTTCTGCCAGTGCTGACGTCACTGGTCGTCGTCGGTGTCGTGTTCTCGCTCCTGCTGGCCACGAACGGCCTGATGAACAGCTTCCTCGACCTGTTCGGAGTTCCGCCGCTGCGTTGGCTGGAGGCACGCAACCTGGCCGTTCCAGCGATGATATTGATGGCGGTATGGCGGTGGACGGGAATCAACGTCATCTACTTCACGACGGGGCTGGCGAACATTCCAGGCGACATATATGAGTCGGCGTCGGTCGACGGAGCGGGTGCCATCCGCAAGTTCTGGAATATATCTGTGCCGCTTTCCAAGCCGATCATCCTGTTCGTAACCGTGCTCACGATCTTTGGTGGCATGCAATTGTTCGTTGAGCCTTTCATTTTGTGGGGCACTGGAGGCGGACCCGGCCAGGGCGGACTAAGCGTTGTCGTCTATTTGTATCGGACCGCGTTCACGTCGTTCAGCCTCGGATACGCCTCAGCGATCGGCGTCGTTCTCGCACTCATCATCATCACGCTGTCGCTGATCGTGCTTAGGGCCTTCGGCTTCTTCAAGCGGGACTGATTGGCATGAGCAATGAGAGGGAGAGTTACGGACACATGACTGCCGAACCACACGATCGGGTCGTGTTGGCCGAACCGGCTGAAGCGGAGCCTGGCCGCCGGGCCGATCGACCCCCACTGCGGCACGACCGGTGGCACCGCGCGTGGACTTTTCGACGCAAGAAGATCATCACTACCGCGATCGTGGTCGTGGTCGCGGTCGCCTTCCTGATCCCGTTCTACTGGTTGCTGATCAGCGCGCTACGACCTGCGAATCGCGTCTTTGCCGACGCGGGCCAGTTCTTCCCGACCTCGATCACTCTCTCGAATTTTCAAGCGCTGTTCCAGGAAACCCCGGTCCTGGTGTGGTTCGCGAACTCTGTCATCCTCGCGACCGGAACCGTCGTCGGCTCGTTAGTGGTCGTCACGATGGCGGCCTACGCACTCGCCAAGCTCGAGTTCCCGTTCCGCAACGCAATTTTCGTGGGTGTCCTTGCCTCGCAGATGCTCCCGTTCCACCTGCTGCTCATCCCGTTGTTCGTCCTCATGATCAATCTGAGCCTCATTGACACGCACCTCGGGGTGATCCTGCCGACCCTGGCACATGCCTTCGGCCTGTTCTACATGCGCCAGTACATCCTCGGACTGCCGCAGGACGTCTTCGACGCTGCCCGGGTCGACGGTGCGTCGGAGTACCGGATCTTCTTCGGGATCGTGATACCGATGGTCAAGCCGGCCATGGCGACGCTGGCCATCATCTTCTCACTCGAGCAGTGGAACGACCTTCTCTGGCCGCTAATCGTGATGCGGTCGGAGGAGAACTACCCGCTTGCGGTCGGCATCACGTCATTGGTGGGTCTCTACCGGGCGCGATGGGACCTGGTGATGACGGCATCGGTGATCGCGGTGGTGCCGATCATGATCTTGTTCTTCCTGATGCGCAAGCAGTTCATCAACGGGTTGGGCAAAATCGGCACGGGCGGCAAGTAGTTGATCGATGAGTGCTCGGCTGTCTGACGCGGACCATGTGATCGTTACCGGTTACGTTTATATGAACTCGCTACGTCCTAAGCGTACGAGTGGGGCACGAGTGGAGGCATCATGACGGACGTGTCGGCTCCGGTGAGGATGAGCGATGTCGCCCGGGTCGCCGGGGTGTCCAACGCAACAGTTTCCCGCGTCGTCAACGGCCACTACGGGGTGAGCGCCAGCACTGTCGAGAAGGTCCGTGCCGCGATCGATGAGCTTGGTTACGAGTCAAGCCTCGTCGCCACAAGCTTGCGGCGAAGCCGGACGAATGTGCTGGGCCTTGTGACTCACAGTTTCGAGTCGTACACCGCGGAGGTCCTCAAGGGCGTCATGGAGGCGCTGAGTGGTACCGGAATTGATCTGATCATCTACGCCAATAGTGACACGTACGGCGCTCGCTCAACCGGATGGGAGCAGCGGCATGTGACTCGGCTCGCCGGCACGCTGACGGACGGTTGCATCATCGTGACGCCGTGGAGCAACGTGCGAAGTACCGCGCCAGTAGTTGCGATCGACCCGGTGCGTGACTCGACGGTGCCCTCGGTGACCGCAGACAACTTCACCGGTGCAGTGACGGCCGTCGACCATCTGCTTGGGCTTGGTCACAAACGGATTGGCTTCATCGCCGGACGTTCGACCCTTGCGGCTGCCTGGGCTCGCGAGGAAGGGTACCGCGACGCGCTTACCAAGGCGGGAATCCCGATCGACCCCGCACTCATCGGCAGCGGCGATTTCCACCCGGAGACGGCGATCGGCCCCGCGCGAGAACTGCTCAACTCGCCGAACCGGCCTTCGGCCATCTTCGCAGCAAGCGACGGCATGGCCCTGAAGGTCTTGGAAGTCGCCCAAGAACTGGGGCTCGACGTCCCCGATGATCTTTCAGTCATCGGCTTCGACAACGTCCCCGAGGCAGCGCTGGCGAACCCGGCGCTGACGACCATTGACCAGTCCATGCACCGCCTTGGCTTCGAAGCCGCGCGGCTCCTTCAGGCGCTTGTCAACGGCAGTGCGCAAGAGCCACATCACGTACTCATACCCACGCGGCTGATCGTTCGCGACTCCACGGCACCGCCACGCGAGCAAGCGGCCGACCGATGAATTGGTGTACCGAGATACGCATTTGGCAACGCAAGATGGAGGATTGTTCGTGACCTTAGTCGACCCGCATACCGAAGCTCTCTACCGGGATGCAAGCGCTCCGGTGCCCGAGCGGGTCGCCGACCTGCTCCGCCGGATGACGTCCGAGGAGAAGCTCGCCCAGTTGGGGAGCGCGTGGTCGTTCAGCCTGCTCGAGGGAAGTCGGTTCGCACCCTCGAGAGCGCATTCCACGCTGGCCCATGGGCTCGGTCACCTTACCCGGCCAGCCGGAGCGACCAGCTTGCGGGCTCGCGAAGTCGCCCGGCTTGTCAACGACGTACAACAGTTCCTTGTGACGCAGACCCGTCTTGGCATACCGGCGATCGTCCACGAAGAGGTCTGCTCCGGCGTCATGGCGCGTGGGTCCATGATCTTTCCACAGGCGATCGGCGTCGCCAGTACATGGGAGCCGGAGCTCAACCGGCGGCTCGCCGACGCAGTACGGACACAGATGCGGGCGACCGGGAGCCATCAGGGACTCTCGCCCGTGTTGGATGTGGTGCGCGACCCACGATGGGGACGCACCGAAGAGACCTACGGCGAGGATCCCTACCTGGTGTCGCGGATGGGTGTGGCCTTCGTGCGCGGTCTGCAAGGCGAATCATTGGCTCAAGGGGTAATTGCCACAGCCAAGCATCTGGTCGGCTACGGCGCCTCCGAGGGCGGGATGAACTGGGCGCCTGCGCATATACCGCCGCGTCTGATGCGCGAGGTATACCTGCATCCATTCGAGGTTGCCGTCCGCGAGGCCGGCCTTGAGTCGATCATGGCCGGATATCACGAGCTCGACGGCGTCCCGTGCCATGCCAATCATGAACTCGTCACCGACCTCGTCCGCGGTGAGTGGGGATTCACCGGCACCATCGTTTCGGACTACTTCGCCGTCGAGGAGTTGTTCTCCTACCATCAGTTGGCCGGCGACACCGTGGAAGCCGCAGCGCTCGCGATCTCTGCTGGAGTGGACGTCGAGCTGCCCAGCACCGATGCGTACGCCGAGCCGTTGGCGCGGGCTGTCAGTTCCGGGCGGGTGAGCTCCGATGTCCTCGACGCCGCGGTGGCTCGGGTGCTTCGACACAAGTTCGAGCTCGGACTGTTCGAGCATCCGTTTGTCGACGAGGGTGCGGCCGACGCTGCGGTCGACACGGCCGAACATCGTGAGATCGCAGTCGAGATCGCACGACGCAGCTTGGTGTTGCTGAAGAACGATCGTGGAGTCCTGCCCTTGAGCACCGGCTCGGGTACCGTCGCCCTGATCGGACCGAATGCCGACGATGCCCGCAACCTGCTGGGTGACTATTCCTTCCCGGCACATATTGAGGCGTTGGCGGAGGCACGCCAGAGGCGTGGCCTGCTCGGCGAAATGATGACAATCCCGGACGATCTAGAGATCGAAGAAGGGGTTGACGGTGTGCCGACGATCCGCGGCGAACTGGCGACCCGGCTTGGCGACCGGCTCTTGTTCGCCCGCGGCTGCGGGGTGCTCGATCCGTCCACCGAGGGGTTCGACGAAGGGGTCGCCGCGGCCGCGGCCGCCGATGTCGCGATACTTGTGCTCGGTGATCGCTCCGGCCTGACGACACAGGCAACCACGGGTGAGGCACGGGACCGTGCCTCGCTGGATCTGCCCGGTGTGCAGGAGGAACTGGTGCGGGCTGTGGCGGCCACCGGGACGCCTATGATCGCCGTACTGGTCGCAGGAAGGCCGGTCGGCAGTGACTTTCTGCACGAACACTGCGCTGCGGTGTTGATGGCCTGGCTGCCCGGGCAGTGCGGTGCGCAGGCGGTGGCCGAGACACTCCTCGGGCACACCAACCCCAGCGGCAAGCTGCCCATTTCGTACCCGAGAACGGTTGGCCAGGTGCCGGTCTACTACGGGCACAAGCTCTCGGGTGGGCGTTCCCACTGGCATGGCGACTACGTCGATCAATCGACACGGCCGCGGTACCCGTTCGGGCACGGCTTGACGTACTCCAGTTTCGAGATCGAGCAGGCATCGCTCACTCGCACCGAGGTACCGGCCGGTGAGAGTCTCGACGTGGAGGCGATCGTCGCAAACACCGGTGACCTTCCCGGTGAGGAAGTGCTCCAGCTTTACATCCGTGACTGCCAGGCCAGCGTGACCCGCCCGGTCCTTGAGTTGAAGAGCTTCGTCCGCGTGTCGGCCGACCCGGGTGAACGGACAGCCATCCGATTCCAGTTACCCTCCGGTCAGCTGGGCTTCTACGACCGGGACATGGCCTACACGGTCGAGCCCGGCAGCATCGAGGTGCATCTTGGCTACTCGTCAGATGCTCTCGTCCACGTCGGAAACTTTACGATCGTCGGCCACAGCGACGGCGACGGCGTTCAGAAGCAGTACACGGGCGCAGTCCACGTGGGCGCATCGTCCGACACGGCCTTGCCGTCGACAAGAGAAAGCTGATCGAGGCGGGCAAGTTCGACAGGTCACGACTCAGCGCGACCGGGAAGAACGATAGCCGCGGGTGTCCAGACGGCAGAATGCTGGACCGCGAGGTGACCCGGCCGGTGGACGGTCCGCTGCTGCCAGCTGGCTCCGGCACGGCGGACCTGCCGGGGGGAACCTACGCCCGGGATGCCGCTGTCATCAACCAGTCGGCAGACGAGCACGGCCTGCAGGCGCCGTATGCGAGCTTGCTCCGGAATTTGGCGACCAACTTGTCTGAGGCGCACGCCGGTCGCCGGTGAGTGTGTGGAACACGCGCCCGGCCGAGCCGGATGAGCACGCGCAGATCGATTATGGCTGGCTCGGGGACGTGGGCAGTCGCGACTCAGCCGATCTTGGTCTGGACCTGCTCGGCATCGGGGTGGTCGAGGTCCTCGAGGATGTCGAAGGCGTGTTTCCAGGCTTCGCGGGCGAGGTCGGTCTCGCCGGCAGCTTGGTGGCTGTCGCCGAGGCGAGTGAGCACGTCCGCTTCACGGTAGCGGTCGCCTAGGTCCCGTACCAGTTCTAGGGCGCGCTGATAGCAGGTGATGGCCTGCTGGTGCTGATCGAGGTGGTGGTGGGCGTATCCGAGGCTGTCCCAGGTCGCCGCCTCGTAGGGGATATCGCCGATCTTCTGTTGGAGGGCGAGGGCTTGCCGGCAGAGCCTGATTGCTTGCCGATGATCTCCGAGCTGAACATGCAGCCAACCCATTCCGTTGAGCGCGGTCGCCTCGCCGCCGAGGTCGCCTGTGGCTCTGTAGAGGTCGAGGGCCAGCCGCGCATGGGAGAAGGCTTCGTGGTATTGGCACTGCCGTTCGAACAGGATGCATATCTCCATGTGGGTGTGCGCCTGACCTGCCTGGTCACCGAGTTCGTCGAAGCGGTCGAGGGCATCGAGCAGGTGCCCGAGGGCATCGTCGTCGTGGCCCAGATGTTGGTGGGCGCTGGCGAGGGTTCGGTGGGTTAGTGCTTGGGCGAGGGGGTCGGCCAGCTTGCGGGCCGCGTCGAGTGCAGTGTGGTGGGTGGCGGCCCAGTCGTGCCAGTGCCCTTGGCGACGGAAGAAGTCCACCAGGCACCAGGCCAGTTGCCATGCGTGGGTGTAGAAGCCGATGCTGGCCGCCTGGGCGGTCGCCGCACCGAGCAGCCGATGCTCGGTGGCGAACCAGGAGAGGGCATTGGCACGGTCGTTGATTGTCTCAAGTGTGGCTCCGGGCTGGGGCTGGGCCAGGTTGATCGGCTCGCGGTGGGGGTTGAGCAGCATGGCGGCGTTGTAGGCGGTGAGGAGGTAGTGGTCGAGCAAGCGATGTTGGGCGGCACGCCGGTCGGGTTCGGTGTCGTGATGGTGGGCGAGCTCGGACGCGTGGGCGCGGAGCAGGTCATGGAAGGTGTACCGGCCGGGCACGTGTTCGTTGATCAGATGTGCCCGGATCAGCTCGTTCAGCTGCTCCCGTACCTCTTGTACCGGGATGCCGGCCAGGCTGGCCGCAGCGGCGGTGGTGAAATCCGGTCCGGGGTGTAGTCCGAGCAGCCGGAAAAGTCGGGCCGCTTGAGCGTTCAGCGTGTCGTAGGACCATGAAAAGACTGCGCGTACGTCAGCGGTGGCGTCGGCGTCTGTGAATGCGTCCAGGTTGCCGCCCGACTGATGCAGGTCGTCGGCGAACACACGTAGCGGGAAACCAGGGTGGGTGGCGGCGCGGGACGCCACCACAGCGAGCGCCAAGGGAAGCTGACCACACCTGGCGATGATCTCGTCGGTGGCGTCAGGCTCGGCCGCGACGCGGTCCGCTCCGAGCCGGCGTGCGAGCAATTGCCTGGCTTCGGTGACGGTGGGTAGATCCAACGTCAGCGTATGGGCGCCTTCTGCCGTCGCGAGACCGGACATCTGGCTGCGGCTGGTGACGACGACGAGACATCCCGGCGTGCCAGGCAGTAGTGGGCGGACCTGTTTTGCGTCGCTGGCGTTGTCCAGCAGGAGGAGCATGCGCCGGCCGGCGAGCATGCTGCGGTACAGGCTGGCTTGCCCATGTGGGCTGGTTGGGATGCGTTGCGGCGGGACCTGTAGTGCATCAAGTATGTCGCGTATTGCTGTGGCCGAGTCGACTGGGGCGCCGCTGGGGTCGAAGCCACGCAGGTTGAGGTACAGCTGCCCGTCGGGGAAGCGGTCGGCGACTCGGTGTGCCCAGTGGATTGCGAGGGCTGTCTTGCCGACACCTGCGGTCCCCCCGATTGCAGTGATCACTACTGGTGTCCCGGAGGCAGCGTTGCTGGGGAGTAGCGCGTCGAGTTGGTCGAGGTATGTGGCTCGGCCTGTGAAGCTCGCAATGTCGGCGGGTAAGTGCCGCGGTACGGGCAGGGTTGTTGATGTGTGGCGGGGCGCTGTGACTCCGTTGGGTTCTGGCGTGGTCTGATCTGTCAGAATTTCTTGATGTAGCTTGCGCAACGCGGGTCCGGGGTCGAGACCTAGCTCATCGGCAAGAAAGGCCCGGGCCCGGGTATAGACATCGAGGGCATCCACTTTTCGCCCACACCGGTGGAGCGCGAGCATGTACAGCTCGACGAGACGTTCGCGCCCAAGGTTGTTCTGTACATATCGTGCTAGATCCGGCAAGATTTCTTGTTCGCGTCGTAATGCCAAGCTGTCCAGCACAAGATTCTCGGTTGCGGCGATCCGTCGTTCCTCCAGGTCCGCACAAAGCCGGTCCCTCAGCCAACTGCTTGCGGCGTTGTCCAGCGCAGTTCCTCGCCACAGGTGCAAAGCGGCGCGGAGCTGGATCACCCGGGCCTCTCGGTCGATGATCGTGGCGGACTCATCGACCATCGCGCAGAACCGGTGGGCATCAACCAATTGGGGGTCAGCCTGCATTAGGTAACCCAAGCCGGAGGACACTAGCGCGACCCCGTGCTCGGCAGCGCCCGCATTGGCGAGTGTCGACCGTAGGCGCGATACGTGGCTGTGAATGGTGCGTCGCGCGTGTTCGGGTGGTTCATCGTCCCACAGCAGCTGGGTTAGCCGGTCGATCGACACTACTCGGTTGAGTTCGAGCAGCAGGATCGCCAGCAGGCATCGTTCTCGGCGGCGTGGGATGACCACTGGTTTGCCGGCAGTGTGGACTTCCACGGGGCCGAGTACGTGGAATTGCATTCGATGACGATAGATCCCCCTGTCAACAGCATGTCAAGGGATGCGCAAGTGAGTGGCTCTAGCATTCTGTGATCTTGCTTGCCGCAAGAGCCGTTTGTGTTCGATGTGGGCGTGGGTTGGTGGGTGACGATGATGGCGCGTACGCGGTCTCGGTTGATGGTCCTTGTAGTGGCGGCGGCTGTGTTTGCTTCCGGCTTGGTGGTGCGACCGTTGCCGCAGGAGGCCGCGGCGGTGCTGCCGGGTGCCGATAGTGATGTGTCGGTGCCGGATGGGGATGTATCGGTGACCTCTGAGGAGCCGAGCGCGGCGGATGATGCCACGGTGCTGCCGGACGAAGTGGACGACCCGTTCGACGAGTCTGTGGGGTGGGAGCCGCCGGTGTCCGACAACGATGCCGCCTGGGATCCGGCGGACGTGGCTGTGGCGCTGGACGAGGCGGCGTTGACCGGCGAGCCGGTGGAGGTCACGTCGGCACGATCGGAGTGGGATTCGGTGTTTGCTGAGCCCTCCGGTGAACTGACGCTCGACACCTCGATCAGCGCGGTGCGCACTCGGATGGGTGCTGTTAGAGGCGCGTGGCGTGACATCGACGTCTCGCTCGACATGACGGAGGCCGGCGTGGTACCGGTTGCGCCGGCGTTGCCGCTGGCATTCTCCAGCGGCGGGGTTGGCCCGCTGGCCCGAATCGGCCGGGATGGGCATGAGTTGACGTTGACCTGGCCCGAGGCGTTGCCGACGCCAGTCGTTAACGGCTCACAAGCGACATACCCCGACGTCCTGCCTGGGGTCGATGTTGTCGTGTCGGTGTTCCCAGACGGTACAGGCTTCTCAGAGGTGTTGGTAGTGCATTCGCCGGAGGCGGCGGCGAACCCGGCGATAAAGAAGCTGGATCTTGGGCTGGAGGTCTCGTCCGGCGTGGAGGTGGTCGCCAACGGGTCTGGCGGCTTCGAGGTAGTCGATGAGGCTGGTGAGCAGGTGTTCGTGTCGCCGCCTGCGGTGATGTGGGATTCCGCCGGCGGCCTGGACTACGACGTTGACGGCTCCGGCTGGTGGGGCGGTGCTGATGTGGCGGCGGACCGGGCACGACAGCCGTTGGAGGGCGATCGGGTGGCCGAGGTGGCCACTCAGGTGTCCAGCGATCTGATCAGCTTGATTCCGGATGAGCGACTGTTGACCGACCCGGAAACGGTGTGGCCTGTGTTCATCGACCCGAGCGTTTCGGGTTCGCGGAACGTGTGGACGATGATCCAGTCGGCGTGGCCGACCTCGGCGGCTTACAAGTTCTCCGGCACTGAGGGGATGGGCCGCTGCGAGACCGCGCGGGACTGGACGTGCAACCAGAACAACACGAAGCGGTTGGCGTGGGGGTTCGGTGGGCTGAGTGCGGTGCGCGGGTCGACCGTGTCGTCGGCGACATTCTCGGCCTACGGAGCACATTCGTGGAGTTGCACCGCGAAGTCGGTGCGGGCTTACCGGATCAACTCGATCAACTCTTCGTCGACATGGAACAACAGATCCGGCTGGGGCTCGTCGCGGCTGATCACATCCAGGTCGGTGGCGCATAAGCCGGCATGCGGGAACGATCGGTGGATTGAGTTCAACGTCAAGTCGGCCGCGCAGTGGGCGGCGGACAACTCGAATTCGTTGTACTTGGGATTGCGAGCTGCCAATGAGTCGTCGATGACGGAGGGCTGGAAGCGGTACCGGTACGACGCGAAATTGTCAGTCACGTTCAACCATCCGCCGCGGAAGCCAACCAGCTTGCGGACCACGTCGCCGACCACATCCGGGTGCAAAGCACCGGCGGACCGGCCGTGGGTGAATGACAACACCCCGGTACTTCGGGCCACGATCAGTGACCCGAACGGTGACAACGTGCTGGGACGGTTCTCTTGGTCCAAGCGTGGCTCGGACGGCACCTGGGGATCGTGGACGTATTCGAACTCGGCGACTGGAGCGTCGGGCACAGAGCGCTCGAAGCAAATGCCTTCGCTCTCCGATGGCCGTTATCGGTGGCGGGTTCGCGGGTATGACGGCAAGTCGTATGGGCCGTACTCGACCGGGCCGAGTTCGTTGTACTGCTACTTCGAGGTGGACACCACGCGCCCGAATCCGCCGTCGGTCTCAATCGCGGAGCCACATGTGTTCGATTGGTGGCATGACCCGATCGTGGGCTTGTCGCAGGCATCGGTCACAGTCAGCCGGGGAACGGACTCGACCGTGGATCGGCTGCGGTACCAGATCGGCGACGGCGCGCAAACGACCGTGTCGATGACGTCATCCACGAAGACGATCACCTTTGCGCCGCCGTATGGCCTGACGTCACTGCGGTTCTGGCTGCTCGACAAGGCCGGGAACGTAAGCAACGAAGTGACCCACGAATTGAAGATCATGTCACCCCGAGTGCAGCACGCCTGGCTGTTCAATGACGGTTCGGGGACGGATGTGGCGGATATGGCGCGCCCTGTATCTCGCCCGATGGACGTTGCCGTGGGCTCCGGTACATGGTCGTCCGGTTACCGCGCCGACACGATCACTAACGATCCGAACGATACGGCGCTGCACTTCGACGGTACCGGGGGTGGTGCGACCACGACCAGTCCTGCGGTGTTCACCCGAGACTCGTACACCGTGACTGCCCGAGTGAAGCTTGACCAGATGGAAGGCGGCACCTTTGTGGCCGTGTCGCAGGATGGGGTACAGAACTCGGCGTTCAAACTGGGCTATAACACCACGCTCGACTCGTGGGCGGCGTGGTTCCACCCGACCGACACCGCCGGTGGAAGTTGGGTGCGCCTGGACTCCGGACTGGAGCCGATCGATGAGGGCAATGAGGAGCTGCCGCCGTTCCCGGATGGTGAGCCGGACTGGCAGCACCTGGCGCTAGTACACGATGCCGCGGCCGACCAGGTGCGGCTGCTGGTGGACGGCACCATCGTGGCGACGATGGATACGACAGACATCCTGGACTGGGACTCGACCGGGCCGTTGCGGATTGGCCGTGGCCAGACCGATGGATCACCGATGGGGACAGCATCAGGCAAGGTCGACGACGTATTCATCTTTGACGCGGCATTGACCGAGGCACAGATCCGGCGTGTCGCCCTCGCGATCGAGGATGAGCTGCAGGTAGAGCCGATCCGCGACGAACTTCTCGCCGCAGGACAAGTGGCCAGGTGGTCGTTGAACGACGGTCAAGGGCAGCTGGCAGTCGATAGCACGGGCAACGGCCACGACTTGACCGTGAGCGAGGCTGCTAGCTGGGTTGCCGGGATCGATGGGTCGGCGCTTCGATTCGATGATGATCTGAATGCGTTCGCCCAGACCGACGATCCGGTGTTCGACACAACGGCCTCGCACACGGTGACCTCATGGGTGCGTTTGACCGGTTCGTCGACGTTGACCGCGGGGGTGGCCTCGCAGTCCGGAACATTGCCGGACGGTACGGCCGCGAGTGGGATGCTCTTGTCCTATAGCAACAGCTTTGACGCGTGGCGGTTTGGGAAACGCCGGATCGATAACGGCGATTTCAACACGGTGCGCTCATTCGATCCACCGCAGCGAGATGAGTGGGTGCATATTGCCGGCGTCTTCGAGGTGCGGGATCTGTCAACCTGTTTGCCCGCGACGCGGATCACGGACTGCGGAGAGTACCGGCTGTATGTGGACGGAGTGTTGCAGGAAATCCGCACGGCCACCGAGCCGTGGGCAGCGGATGGTCCGTTCCGGCTGGGTGCCTATATGAGGAACGGCGAGTTCAAGTATCCATTCCGCGGCGATATCGATGAGGTTCGCGTATTCAACCGGGTGCTGTCTTCGGCGGAGATCGCATACCTGGCGTGGGAGGAGCTGTCGTGAATCGCGGTGCCGAGCATACGAGGTTGAGACCGCGGATCGCGCAGGCGGCTCTGGTGGCAGGCGCCCTGCTGGGGTTGCTGGCAGCCGGGTTACCGGCACCGGCCGAGTCGGCAGCTTTGCCAAGGGACGGCGATCCGTTGGGGCTGCTGGACATTTCGGGAATGTCGCCGGCGGAGGTGATCGGGCTCGATCCGGACGACGGCCCGGACGAGCGGCGCCTCGCAGAGGAGTCCGGTGAGTCGCGCGACGAGCGACCGGAGGTTGACGAGGTCGACGTGGTGGCGGTGCGGGATGTGCCAACCAGGAGCCTGGACGACGTGGTCGATCTGCCTGAGCCGGCGCGGTCGCCGCGAGCAGGTCAGCCAGTGGAGTGGCCGGAGCCGGGCCGCGCCGAAGCTGTGCTTCCAGCGCCTGCCACGAAGGCGAACGGTGAGCCGGGCAAACGGGCGGGCGGGACGCCGGTTTGGGTGCGCGTGCCTGAGTCTGATGGTCGGCAGGGCGGCGGTGCTGCTGCGCCGGGCACGACTGTGTCGGTGGAGGTGCTGGATCGTTCGGCAGCGCGCCTGCATCGTGGTGCGGTAGCGATGCTCCTCGACGCAGGTGATGGCGGTGACAGTGGCCTCGTCGAGGTGACGGTTGACTACACCGGGTTCGAGCACGCGTTCGGCGGTGATTACGGTTCGCGGCTCCGCATAGTGACTCTCGACGCGGCATGTGTCGAAAGAGTGTCCTGCGAAACCGTGCCGGTCGAGTCGGCGAACAGCCCGATCGACGGGACTGTGACGGCGACGGTGCAGCTGTCTGAGGGGGGCACGATGATGCTCCTCACCGCTAGTGAAAATGGCCCGAACGGTGACTGGGCAGCCACATCGTTGTCCCCGTCCGGGGAGTGGGCGCATGGCGGGGCGTCCGGGGACTTCACCTGGTCGTACCCGTTGCGCACCCCGGAAATGCCGGGCGATCTAGGGCCGGACCTATCGCTCGCGTATTCCTCGGGTTCGGCGGACGGTCGGACAACGTCGACGAACAATCAGACCTCGTGGATCGGTGAAGGGTTCGACGTGGCACCCGGGTTCATCGAGCGCCGCTACGTCGGCTGCACGGAGGACATGGGATCGGCGGCGAACAACACGGTCAAGACTGGTGACCTGTGCTGGAAGAGCGAGAACGCGACGATGTCGCTCGGCGGGTCCTCGGCTGTCCTGGTCAAGGACTCAACGTCGGGTAAATGGCGGCCAGAGCACGACGATGGTAGCCGTATCGAGCATCTGACCGGTGCAGGCAATGGCGCCCGCAACGGTGAGTACTGGCGGGTGACCACCACCGATGGGATGCAGTTCTACTTCGGCAAGCACAAGCGGTACTCCGGGGACACGTCGGCGACGAACTCGGTGCTGACCGTACCGGTCGCCGGTAACCATTCGGGGGAGCCGTGCCATGCCTCGGCGTTTGCGGACTCGTTCTGCACGCAGGCCTACCGTTGGCTGCTGGACTACATGGTGGACCCGAACGGGAACACGATGACCTACTTCTACACCCGGGAGTCGAACCGGTACGGGCAGAATCTGAACGACGAGTCCGTCTCCTACCACCGCGGCGCTTATCTGAAGCGGATCGAGTATGGGCAGCGTCAGGGTAGCGAGCACACCACGCCGGCGCCGGCGCGGGTGGTGTTCACTGCCACGGAGCGGTGCCTCCCGTCCGGCGAGACCACGTGTGCGCCGAGCGAGCTGACCGAGGGCACCGCCGATAAGTGGCCGGACGTGCCGTACGACCAGATCTGCACGTCCACCACGTCGTGCGTGAACCGGCTCTCGCCGACATTCTTCACCCGCAAACGGCTCATTAGGGTGGAGACGCAGGTTCGCGTGTCGGGCGGTTATGAAGAGGTGGACCGGTGGGATCTCGCTCATGAGTTCCCCGATCCTGGTGACGGCGGCAGTGCGGCGTTGTGGTTGAAGTCAATCCAGCATTCAGGGCGCGCCGGCACGGCGATCACGCTTCCGAAGGTGACCTTCCAGGGGATCCAGTTGCCGAACCGGGTGGACGGGCTTGATGACGCGCCGCCACTGAACCGGTACCGGATGCAAGTGATCAAGACGGAGACCGGGGCGGCAATCGCGGTCAACTATGTGCCGACCGAGTGCACGCCGTCGAATGTGCCGACGCCGCAGTCGAACACGATGCGATGCTTCCCGGTGTACTGGAATTTCGAGGGCTCGCAAGACCCGCGGGTGCATTGGTTCCACAAGCACCCTGTCGGCTCGGTCGTCGAGACGGATACCACTGGCGACGGGCTGGACGTCGAGCACTACTACACCTACGGAACGCCTGGCTGGGCGTACGACGATGATGAGTTCATCAAGCCCGATCACCGCACCTGGTCGCAGTCGCGCGGCTACGCCAAGGTCACTACTCGGGTCGGCAATCCGTCCACCGCTCAGCTGCGTACCGAGGCGTTGTACTTCCGCGGGCTTCACGGTGACCGACTGTCGCCGTCCGGCGGCACCAAATCGGTCAGCGTGTCTGACTCGTGGGGCGACGCGGTGATCGACCATCGCGAGTATCAGGGGATGTTGCGCGAGGAGATCGTCTATGACGATGCGTCGAAGGTGACCTCAACGGTGCACGATCCGTGGCGATCCGCGGTGACTGCGGACGACGGAAAGCGCACGGCCCGGCTTGTGAAGGTGGCGGCCACGCGAGAGCACACCAAGCTGTCCTCGGGGTGGCGCACGACCGAGACCAACTACGTGTATGACTCGCACGGATTGTTGACTCAGACGAACGACCGTGGCGACGTGTCGACAACATCGGACGACCTGTGCACCCGGACCGAGTATGCGAAGAACACGAGCACGTGGATTCTGGACGCGGCCAAACGAACCGAGACGGTGTCCACGCGCTGCTCGGCTGTCCCGTCCCGGCCGGTCGATGTGGTCTCCGATGAGCGCTACTGGTACGACGGCGGGGGTTACGGCACTGCGCCAACCAAGGGCAACGTCACCCGCGTCGAGGAATTGGATCGCTGGGTCTCCGGTCCGATATATGTCACGACCGTGCGGTCGGCATACGACGCACATGGGCGAGTCACGTCCGAATGGGATGCGCTGGACCGGCTAACCGCGACCGCCTACACCCCAGCCACCGGTGGACCAGTAACCCAGACCGAGGTCACGAACCCGGCTGGGCACATCGTCACCACTCAGATGGATCCGAAACTGGGCGAGCCGAAGCGGATTACCGACGAGAACGGCAAGCACACGGATTTGACCTATGACGGACTTGGCCGGCTGACCAAGGTGTGGCTGACCGATCGTGACAAGACGAAGCAGGCACCGAGCGTGGAGTTCGCATACCAGATCGCGACCGGCAAGCCGGTCGCTGTGACCAGCAAGACGTTGCTCCCGGACGGCACTCACGCATCGTCGGTGCAGCTGTACGACTCGCTGCTGCGGCCCAGGCAGACTCAGGAGCCGGCGGCCGGTGACAACGGTGGCCGTCTGGTGACGAGCACCGAGTACGACTCGCGTGGCCTCGCCACTGAGGTGAAGGGTCCGTTCTACACCACCGGCGACCCGTCCACAGCGCTGGTGCACCCAACCGAGTCACTACCGCGGACCGTGGTGTCCACGTTTGACGGGGCGGGCCGAGTGACGTTGGAACGGCTGATGGTGCACAACTCCGAGCACTCGCGCCGCACCACCGCCTACGGAGGCGACCGGGTGAGCGTGACACCGCCCGAAGGCGGCACAGCCACTACGGAGATCACTGATGCTCGCGGCAACCTGGTTGAACTGCGGCACTATCACGGGCCCGCGCCGTCGGGCTCCTTCGACGCGCACACCTACGACTACGCCCCAGACGGGCAGTTGGCGACCGCGACCGATGCTGCCGGTAACACCTGGTCGTACACCTACGATCTACGTGGCCGGCAAGTACAGCTCGACGATCCCGACGCTGGGGTGACCACAACCCAGTACGACGCAGCCAGCCAGGTGATCTCCACCACCGATGGGCGTGGCCAGCAGCTGTACTACGTCTATGACGACCTTGGGCGCGAGATCGAGACCCGCGCCGATTCGCCGAACGGCGAACTGCTCACATCGTGGATTTACGACACCCTGGAAAAGGGTCAACTGACCTCGGCCACCAGGTGGATCGAGGGGAACGCGTACACCACCACCGTGTATGGCTACGACGATGGCTACCGGTCGCAGGGCGAGACCATCTCGATTCCCGACTCGGAGGGCGATCTGGCCGGGGACTACACCAGTTTCCGATTGTGGAATCCCGATGGGTCGCCGAGGGTGGCAACAGAGCCTCAGGTAGCCGGGCTGCCGGCCGAGTCGCTGTGGACGAGATACGACACGGCCGGAAACCCAGAGTGGATGTCCGGTCAGCGCACCTACGTGGCGGATACGATCTGGTCGCCGTACGGCCTGGTGGACCAGTACTCACTCGGGGTGAACCTCGGCGCCGAGAACTACCAGACCTTCTCATATGAGGAAGGCACGAACCGGCTGGCCGAGATGCGAATCGACCGGGCCGGGTTCAACCCTGCCGACACGGACATGAAGTACACCTACGACAAGGCCGGAAACCCCATCAAGTTAGCCGATACCGGCAGCCAGGCCGGTTCCGGTGATGTTCAGTGCTACACCTACGACCATCTACGGCGCCTCACCGAGGCCTGGTCGCAGTCCGAACAGGCATGCGCAAGCGGCGCCGGTTCGGCGGTGCTGGGTGGACCAGCGCCGTACGGGCAGTCGTATTCGTACGACCTGGCCGGCAACCGGACCGAACTAGTTGACCATCACGGCGGCACGACGACCTCCTATGCCTACCCGGACACGGGTGAGGGGGGCCCACACCTGTTAGTCGGGCGCACTGTCGACGGGCCCGGCGGGTCGTCGCTGACCACCTACACCTATGACGACGCCGGCAACACCGTATCGGTGACAGATCCGGCGGAATCGGCGACGTATTCGTGGGATGCCGAAGGCCGGTTGGCGTCGGCGGACAATGGTTCCTCGGACTTCGTGTATGACGCGGACGGCCAGCGGCTGGTGCGGCGTACACCCGAAGCAACCACGATCTACGTGTTCGGTACCGAGGTCACGTTGGATCACGCCAGCAGCCAGATCACGGGCGTGCGGCATTACGAGTTCAACGACACCACAATCGCGGTCCGCGAGGGCGACACGGACATCTACACCATGGGCGTCGACCTATGGGGCACGCCAACCTCCGTGATCCACAACACGACGATGGCGATCACCTCGCGCCGGTCGGATCCGTTCGGGAATCCGCGGGGCGCCGAGCCAGGGCAGTGGCCTGGAGATTTGAGTTTCCACACCGGCACTCGGGACGACGCCACCGGATTGGTGGCGATGGGTGCGCGGATGTACGACCCGGAGATCGGCAGGTTCTTGTCTGCCGACCCGATCATTGATCACTTCGACTCGGAACAGGTCCACGGGTACGCATACGCCAACAACAACCCGCTGGCGTTCTCCGATCCATCCGGATTGTTCCTGAACAAGCTGAAGAGCGCCGCCAAGAGTGTCGGGTCGGCGGTCGCATCCGGAGCAAAGAACGCCGCCGAGGCCACCGCCAGCTTCGCTGTGAACACCGTGAACACAATCAAGGAAGACCCGCTCAAATTTGCCGCCCAGGTGGCCGTCGGTGTTGCGGTCTCAGTCGCGGTCGGAGCCGCGTGCGCAGCTACCGCCGGGGTCGGCTGTGTGGTCGCCGCCGGGATAGTGGCAGGAGCCGCCACGGCCGGAGTGGGCTACGGCTTTGACGTCGGCCGCGGCCGGCGAGAATTCTCCACCAAAGACCTAGCCACAGAGATGGCCATCGGTGCAGCGATCGGCGGTATCACCGCCGGCGCCGGACGGATCGTGCCACGCGGTGGCCGTGGCCAGGTCTGCGCCATCGGGAACAGCTTCGCCCCCGGCACGCTGGTCGCTCTCGCCGACGGCACCCGAATGCCCATCGAAGACATCCAACTAGGCGACCTCGTCTACGCGACCGACCCGGTAACCGGGGAGACCACCGTACAACCGGTTGTCGCCACGATCGTCGGCGAAGGTGGCAAGGACCTCATCGAAATCACCATTGGCGCGGACAATAGCAGCGGTGGCGATGAGGTTGACACCATCATCGCCACAGACGGCCACCCCTTCTGGGTAGCCGACCGCGGACCGTCCGGTGAGTGGGTTGACGCTTCCGACCTCCAACCAGGCGACACTCTCCTCGCCCTCGACGGCGCCCGTCCCACAGTCCAAGCCGTCGTCGCATACCACGCCCAAGCCACCGTCCACAACCTCACCATCGCCAACACCCACACGTACCACGTGCGCGCAGGCGACACCGACGTCCTCGTCCACAACAAGAGATGCCCAGCCCACCAGCTGAATCCGAAGAAGAAGGCAAAATGCAACGGCCGCAGCCCTGCCTGCCGCCCAAACGAATACACGGAGGATAGGAGGTTGGAGGATATCAATCCGCAGCTCCGTAGAGAGTATGTCCGTGACGCGGTAGACGCGCTACCACCGCCAAGAGACTTCAAGCATCCAAAGCTGACGAAGGGCGTGACCTGGACTCTCCTCGGGACGACGACACTGTCTCGTGTCACGGCGTTCCTCCCTCCCGGCCGAAAGCCCCGCACCCCCGACTTCTCCCCACCAACGTCCGCAGACAACGCTCCACCAACGTCAGCAGACAACGCCTCGCGGCGCAGCAACGGTGGTGGTGGCGGCGGCGTCTACGATTTCTTCTAGCCAACTATCCGCGGCCCGGTCGGAAGCTCCGATCGGGCCGCGGTCCTCGCAGCTTGAACGGCCGCGTTCCGGGTCCGTGACCGCAAATATCAACCGAGCCAGTCGTCGTCCTCCGTGTCTGGCCTGCTGAGCACGGTCTCGTAGGTTCTCCACGAACCTTGTCAGTGTCGTGCGAGTTGATCCTTGAACGCGAGGATCTCATCTGCGAATGCCACTGGATTGTCCTCGGGGGAGAAGTGCCCAGCCTGCGGGATGAACCTGAGTTCCGCCGCAGGACAAGCAGCAGCGAGTTCGCGAGCCTTTCCCGCGGGAATCCATGCGTCGTTTTCGCCCCACAGTAGTCGGACCGGCACGGTGAGCTGGCTGAGTCTGGGCACGAGTGGGGCGGCCAGATCCTCGTCATAGCAAGCAACCGCTCGCCAGTACGCGGCCACGCCCTCGTCGCCACGCCATGGCGATAGGTAGGCCTCAAGCGTTTCGGCATCCATCGACCGGTGGGTGGTCTGTGCAAGGTGCGCGGCGATCATTCCCTCGACGATATGCGACGGCAACTGGCGCATCGTCGCGATGTTGTCCCTGGCCACCCGGGAGAAGTCGGTCACGAACGGTGGAATGACGGCCGCGTCGGCGAAGACGAACGCGCCGACATCCAGTCCTTCGAACAAGTGCGCACGCAACGCGAAGATCGCAGCGAAGTCGAAAGCCACGACGGTGGGCGCGGTGAGGTCCCAATGCGTGAAGAGCTCCGGCAGCCGGCGTGCCTGCTCGTCCCACGAGATGTTCTGTTCCTCGAAGCGAGCAGAACGGCCGAACCCAGGCCAGTCAAAGACATAAACGTGGTGGTGCGCCGCAAGACGCTCGACGACGTTCCGCCAGATGAACGACCAGTTCGGCGTACCGTGCAACAGCACGATCGGCGGACCGGCGCCGAACTCATCCCACCTGATCTGTCCCTGCGGCGAATCGAAGCTACGCGACAGAATCCAATCAGCCATGACCACTCCAATCCTTGTTCGGCACAGCTTGCACCGGCACATGGTATTGCGGCTTCCACGCCCTCCTACGGATGCGCAAGCTCGAACTCGCGGGGGCGCTGCGCTGGCCGACAAACGTCGTTGGATCACCGAGGCGTCGATCACGTCGGGAAACCGCTGAGGCTAGCGGTCGAGCCTTGGGCGGTGGTGGACAGCCGCCAGCTGACCACTGTGTACCAGACCACGATCTCGACGAAGGAGACTCGCTCGGTCAGTCCACCAAGCCCAGTTGTCTAGGAACAAACATGACCGTGATCAGCGCGAGAGTGTACCCGCTTGTCGCTATCGAGAGGCCACGCCAGGATTCTAGGCGGCGTCGGCGTAGGCCGGTGACCGTGGTGCGCCATCAGGTGTGGTGCGCCATCAGGGAATCGAACCCCGAACCCACTGATTAAGAGTGCTGATCTTGACCTCATATGGCCTCTACCTGCGACTTTGTTGACCGCGTGGTCCACTCGAGCCGTGCCACGGCGCACGAGTTGACTTCATTTCGCCGGGTAGGACCGGCGGGTTGCCCCGCCGATCCCCCCTCAGAACCGTACGTGCCACTTGTCGCGGCATACGGCTCAAGCAAGCCCTGGGGCGGCTAGTTGTGCAGTGGTGCCGGGTCCTGCGCGGTGTCGGTGTGACGGCGGATGCAGGAGACGTGCATGAGGCGGAGGTTGCCCGGCGTGCCCTGGACCCGGTGGGCGATCAGGTTGTGCTTGGTGATCGCTTTCCGGGTGGTGGTGAGCCGTTGTTCCCACTGGCGTGGGCTGTTCGGCTCCCGGTCGGCGTGTAGGAGGTAGTCCTCGCAGAGTGGGCAGCGGCCATGCTGTGCCTGCAGTAGGCGCAGCGTGCCACGGTCCAGCGGGGGCTTGTTCTTGCGACGCCGATCGGCCCAGTATTGGGCCAGGGCCGGATCGTCCGGGGACGCCGTTCCTGGCACCATCTGGTGCCGGACAATCTTTGTCCAGGCGAACTTGGGCAGGTAGGCGCCGCTTTCGCGGTGCCCGAACACCCACCGGTCCTGCCTGGCGGGGTGGAACTTGCCGTAGTACCGAGTGATGATCCAGGACTTCGGCTTGTTCGGGTGGCTGTAACTGGCCCACTTGTAGGTGAGCCTCCACATATGGTTGTCCAGGCCGGAGAACACCCGCTTGGACACCACCCCCCGGTAGTAGGCTGCCCATCCCCGCACGATCGGGACGATCGTGGCGAGGACCACGGGCGTGGTCGAGCCGCGCAGTCTGCGCATCTCGTCGGCCAGCCTGCTACGTATCCGCCTGATGGCGGCCGTGCTGGGTTTGATCAGTAACTTGCTGTGATAGCGGCGGACAGCGAACCCCAGGAAGTCGAACCCCTCGTCCAGGTGCACGACTGTGGTCTTGTCCTCGTTGAAGACCAGACCCCTGGGTGCCAGCCACTGGGCAAGCCGCGCCTTGACCTGCTCGGCCTGCTCCTGGCTGGAACAGAGCGCGACAAGATCATCAGCGTACCTGATCACCACGGGGGAGCCCGGCCTAGTCTCACCGGCGTGTCCGCCGGACGATATATAGCGGACTCCCGCCGCGCCTTCCAGCCCGTGCAACGCGACATTCAGGAGCAACGGACTGATCACACCGCCTTGAGGGGTTCCCTCCTCGGTCGGCGCGAACCCTTTGCCCTTTTCGAACACTCCGGCCTTCAGCCAGTCACGGATCATGTCCCTGGCGGGGAACGACCCGAGTGCCTCCAAGAGCCGATCGTGATCGATTTTGTCGAATGCCGAGGCCAGGTCCGCGTCCAGCGCCCACACCCGCGTGGGCCGAGGACCCCTTGCAGGTGTTGTAGATCGCATGGACGGCGTCCTGGCAGCTGCGACCCGGGCGGAACCCATACGATTTGGGTTCGAACCGGGCCTCCCACTCCAGTTCCAACGCGTTACGGACCCTGCCTTGATGGCAGCGGTCCATGAGCACTGGAATGCCGAGCGGGCGCAACTTTGCGGGGTTGCTCGCCTTCGGTATGTACACCCGCTTGACCGCCCGAGGCTGCCAGGACTGGATGGTTCGATGTACCCGCACCGCCATCTCCATCCTGGCCGGAGAGGTCAACGCGACCTCCCCATCGACCCCCGCGGTCTTGCGGCCGGCATTGCGCTGCGTCGCCAGCCGCACGCTGACCAGCGTGTTCGACCAACTGCGCAGCATCAACCTCTGCAGGTTCCTGGCCCTGGCCAGGTCCCCGTTCCGAACCGCCGTGAAGATCCGCTGCCGTAGCCGCCGTACGTTGTCCTCCTGGTGCCGCCAACTGATGGCGTCCCAATCATGGTGGACGTCGTCCTCCGGTCCGTTCACTATCCAGGCATGTTGTAACCCCTCCACCCACGGGGTGGAGAAACTGTAGCCCGTCATCGCGTCTAACTTGTCCTTCGGTTCCGTCGGGTCGGGCTGTTCGTCCTCACAGGCTCACCTGCCTCACGTCAGCCTGCTTTCGCAGCCAGGCACACGGCCTGGTATCCGGCCAGTTATACGCGACCACCGGCGGAGGAGCCGATCACGCTGCCGCGCTTTCCTGTTGCCTTTCGGCCACCGGCATTCGCTTCTTGGGCATCCTGTTCCCGCCAAGGAATTCGGCTCTCCTCACGGTCGGCTTACCGGCCCGCGCAACGGCGCGCCGGACCCGGACGGGGTTTCCATGTTCCGCACGCGTGAGACCCGGCTGGGGTTGGGTGCCTTCTGTACCCCGGGGACGACGGTGTCCACACGGCCGCGGACACTCCACGACCGCCGCCTGCCGCATCCCAACGGCAACGTCCCTGCCTGCCCAGCCCCACACTCCGACCCGGACAGTGGTTCTCACGAGGCATCACCGAAGGTTCCGATCAGTCACCCCATGCCCAGCCTTCCCCTCGCCGGTAGCCCCCGGTCGGAGCAGGGGCCCTTGGGCTTTCCCGTGAGCTTCGCACCCAGCCGTTACCGGCCACGCACGTCACGGTGGGGACAGGTCTAGAGACACTGACCTGAAATCACGTCATCGACATCAGCCGACCTCCTCAACTGACTCACTCACCACGTGCGACCTCATGTCGCAAGTGCCATGAACCGTGCCATGAAGTGCACTGCCTACTCGTCGTGCACGTGCCCGGATCTTGTGGCTCGAATGCCGAATGCTTCCCGCCCATGCCGGTGACAGGTCGATGCCTGCATGCGACGACGGCGACTGTGGCAACGGGAGCAGCGAGCATCATTTCGCTCACTATGACGCAGTTACTAGCGCACGATGACCGACACATGAGTGGTGGATGGTCGAGTGCCGGACTCCGGTTCAGGATCTTCGCGAGCCAAACGAACCAGCGTTCGTGGCGTGCTCTGTCCGCGCCACATTCGACTCCGATGAGGGCTCGACGAACGCGCTGCGGGTTAGCTGAGATTGGCGCTGAGCGAACGATGGCTTGGTCGTTGCTGCATTCCCTGCTCTCAGAGCCGTGAGGGACGAACCCGCGGGTACCCGATTCGGTGACACCGGGCGCACTCGCGGGACTGGTAGCGGTAGTCGATGCTCACGGGGTCTCGTCCCGCTCCGCCTGGTGTTCCGCATCTTCGCGGCTCTCGCCGAGTACGACCGGGAGATGATCGTCGAAGGCACCCTGGACGGACTCGCGGCCGACCGCGCCCGCGGCCGCGACGGCAGCCGGCCTGCCAGACTCAGTCAGCGTCAGCTCGACCACGCCTCCACCAGGCTGGTGCCGGCCGGGATGGTCACGACGGTGGTCGACATCAGCTCCGCGACCGTGTCCATGGTGGCTCCTTCGTTCCGGGCAAGCTGGCTAGAGGACTCGGGACGGCCGGCGCCGGCCGCGCCGTCCGATGCGGATCTGCATGTGGGTGGGCAGGGCCGCGGGGTCGGCGGCGGCGCGGGCGTCGGCCAGCACCTCGCCGGTGGTGCGTTCCAGAAGCTGGGCGAGGTCGGCGTCGGGGTGTGCGACGATGGTGATCCGCAGCCGCGGATCGGGGCGGCCGGCGACGACGGCGGCCCGGGTCCGGGTGACGCTGGGCAGCGCCGCGGCGTGGGCGGCGAGTGCGGAGGCGAACGCGGCGGAGGCGATCGCGGTGCGGCCCTGCTCGTCGTCGGCCAGCACCAGTTCAGGGATGCGGTCGCTGCGCAGCTGCACGAGCAGCCAGCGCAGCGCGAGCAGCGCCAGGACGGCGGCGACAGCAGCGACGGTGGGCCAGAACCAGGGCTCGGTCTGTGCAACATCGCGCAGCGTAGGGGGGACGACGGGTTCGGTCGGGCTGTGACCGGGCAGGCGACCAGTGCCGCGCAACAGGGTGTAGCCGGCGGCGGCCAGTAGGGTGAACGCGGTCAGGGCGAGGCCGAGGCGGTTGCCGCGGCGGGTGCGACGGCTGGTCATCGGCGGGTCTCCCGCCATCTCGTGCGCACATGTGGCTGCAGCGGCCGGCCCGTCCGGGTGGCGTAGGCGGGATGCAGCTGTTCGAGCCGGTCACGGACCGCCTGGGCGGCCTGGGTCCGCGCACCGGGGTTGACCCCGCCGCGGCCCCGGATCCGGAGGGTGGTGTGCCGCCCGCGCAGGGCGACCCGGGCCCGGTGTACGCCGGTGATGCCGGTGGCGTCGGTGGCGAGCAGCCGCCGCAGGGCCCGCGGGCCGACGGTGACCAGCACCCCGGGGTCGGCGGCGCGGATGACCAGCAGCCGACGCCGGCCCGGCAACACGGCTAGCGCCAGCAGCAGCAGCCCCACCGCCGCCGCGATGGCTGCGACGGTGAGCAGGCCCGGGTCGTCCCAGTCCACGCCGGTGGCCTGGTCGGCCAGCCGGTCCCGCGGCACCAGAAGTGGTGCCAGACCGGCCGCAACCAGCACCGCCTCGACGGCTGTCACCGCGCCGATGGTCAGCAGACCCGCCGCGACCAGCACCGCGGGGACCCGGCGGCTGCGCCGCAGGTCGGCGCGGTGCGCAGCGACCGAGACTGCCCTCTGCTGTGGCGCGAGCGTCTGGGTCGGTGGGCGGGGCTGAGTGGTCGCGCTCACGCCACCCTCCGCGGGGTCTGTGCGGTCGGCACGATGGTGACGTCGAGCCGTGTTACGGCCAGCGCAGTCAGGGTGCGGGTGCGGAGGGTGACGTGGTCACGTAGGGCGGTCGCGATCGGCAGCGCCGGTGCCGGGTGCAGCACCTGCACGGTCAGACCCAGACTGACGCGGTCGGACTCCACGGCAGCGTCGGCGTGGACCGCGACGACCCGGTGCTGCCACTCCTCGTCCAGCTCGCGGGCCGCGGCGGCAGCCAGCCGTTGGACGGCACGGTCGGCGATGATGGTCCGGCCCCGCTCGGCCCGCGGCACGGCGTCCGGTCGCGGGCTCATCGAACCCGGCGGCGAGCACCGACCGCGTCGGCGACCCCGCCCAGATCCAACGCACCGTCCAGCGCCCGGCCGGCGAGCAAGCCGACCGCACCGCAGACCAGTACGATCAGGAACGCGCCGAACCCGCCGAAGGCGCCGGCGATGCCGAGGGTCAGTCCCGCGATCAGACCCAGCCCGGTTGCACTCATCATCGGTCTCCCAAAGGGTCGCTAGTGGACGAGCCTGGCTACTCGACGCGCGGTGCGGCCTCCTCCTCGCCTTCACCTTCCACATGCAGGTCGTGGACGGAGATGTTGACTTCGGTGACCTCGAGTTGGGTCATGCGCTCGATGCCGCCGATCACGTTGTCGCGGATCTCCTCCGCCACGTCGTGGATGGGCACCCCGTAGTCCACGGTGATGTCCAGGTCGACCGCGGCCTGCTTCTCCCCGACCTCGACCTGCACACCCTGCTCCAGGCTGGATCGTCCGACAGCCCCGCGGATCGCCCCCGCCGCCCGGGCTGCGCGGCCGCCCAGCTCGTGCACCCCCGGCACCTCGCGCGCGGCGATGCCGGCGATCTTCGCCACCACAGTGTCGGCGATGGTGGTCCGGCCGAGCTCGGTCACCAGCTGGTGTTCGCTGCCTCCGGCGCCCCTAGCCCGGCTGCGTGCGCCGGTCGACGGCGTGGTCTCTGTTTTGGTGTTGGTGCTCGGCTTGTCGGTCTTCTTCTCGGCCGCCGATGTGGTCATCGCCGTTCCTCCTCGTTCGATGCCCGGACGGGTCCGCTGCCGGCGAAATGAGGGTGGGCGTGACGGATCGGTCCGGATTGGGTCTGTTGAGATGTGGGTATAGGTATAGACACCGCACCGCCCCAGACGTCACGCGACCGGTCTGAGGTGTCGAGGCAGCCGGGGAGGATCGCGATGAGGCAGCCGCGGGCGGTCCGGGTGGACGCCCTGGACGATGCCACCCTGGTCGCCCGTGCCCGCGAAGGCGACGTCGCCGCGTTCGAGCAGTTGGTGCTGCGGCACCAGCACACGATGTACGCGCTGGCGGTGCGGATGCTCGCCGACCGGGGTAAGGCAGAGGACGCGGTGCAGGACGTGTTCCTGGCCGCCTGGCGGCGGCTGCCCGAGATCCGCATCGACGCGGCGTTCGCCACCTGGCTGTACCGCAGCACCACCAACCGGTGCCTGAACCTGCTCCGCCGCTCCGGCTCCACGGTGCCGCTGACCGATCCCGACACCTGCGCGGCACCCACCACCGGCCAACCCGAACGGGTCGCCGAGACCCACGCCGAACTGGCCCAGCTCGGCCAGGCCCTGCGCCGGCTCACCTCCGAACAGCGCGCCTGCTGGCTGCTGCGCGAAGTCCACGGGCTGCCCTACGCCGAGATCGCCGGCATCCTGCACACCACGACCACGGCGGTCCGCGGCAGGATCGCCCGCGCCCGCGCCCAACTCGCCGAGGAGATGCAACCATGGCGATGAGCATCGCCTCAGACCCGGTGATCCTGCCCTGCGGCACCGACCTGGACCAGGTGTGGACACGGCTGGACCGGATCGCCGCCGAAACCCACATGGGCCACTGCCCGCACTGCCAGGTCGCCGCGGGCAGCCTACGCACCCTGCGCCAGGCCACCGGCCAGCTCATCGCGCAGCCCCCGGCCCCGCCGCCCGACCTCACCGGACGGATCATGGCCGTCGTGCGGGCCGAGCTGCGGCGGGGACGCAACCTCCCGCTGCCCACCCGCAGCCACACCGCCACCATCAGCGAGTACGCCCTGGCCGCGGTGCTGCGCTACGTCACCGACCACGGTGGCGAACTGGTCGCCCGTGGCTGCAAGATCGCCCCGGTGCCGGACCGGCCCGGCCACCTCCGAGTGCGGCTCGGCGTCACGGTTCCCTACGGGTCTGACCCCGCACCCGCGCTGGCGCGGCTGCGCCAGCGGATCCTCCGCGCCGCCGACGCCCACGTCGGCCTGACCCTGGACGTCCTCGACATCGTCGTCGAAGACGTCTACCCCACCACCCCTGGACAGCGAGCCGACCGGTGACCGTCAACCCGCCGCGACCGCTGGCCGCCGACCTGGCCGCCGCCGTCGCCGCGCACGTGCCCACCCTCGCCGGCGTGGCCCATCTGGCACCCGGATGGCGCGACCTGATCGCCGGCCTGCCCGCCCCCGCCATCCTGCGCCACCCCGACAGCCACCGCGCCAGCGGTGTCCGGGTCACGGTCCGCGGACCCCAGGTGGAGGTGGACGTCGCGCTGGTGATCGCCTGGCCACACCAGGCCCGCGCAGTCTGCGAGACCACGCAAACCGAGGTGGCCACCCTCATCACCCGGCTCGCCGACACCGACTCCTGCCAGGTCCGGGTCGCGGTCCGCGACATCCACATCGACACCACCCCATGACGGGTCGGCGAACTGCTGCACCGTGGGGTCGATGAAACGGCGCAGCTCCGGCAACCACAGCCCAACGTGCCAGACCAGCAGGCCGTCGCGGATCCGCGGGTTCGGATCGCCGAACTCAACAACCTCGCCGTGCTCGTCCCGCGCGAACAGCTCGACCCGTGCCGGGACCGCGGAGGCGTTCTTACCAACACCCCGAGTAAGGCGAAAGCCCCACGTCCGAGGTGGGAGGTGCCGGGCCCAAATGCTGCGGACAGGAACTGTCCTACCGTGCGCCTAGCGTGGTGGTCAGCGGCTTGCTCCGCGTGTCCGGTCGCGGGGCGAGTTGGCCGCCGCGAGAGGAGGCGACAATCATGAAGATCGCGTTGCTCGGCACTGGGTTCGGTCAGGCCCATGCCGCCGTCTACGCCCAACCCTGACGTGGACGAAGTGGTCGTATTCGGCCGGACACCGGAGAAACTGGCGACGATCAGCGACGAGTTCGGGTTCGCAACCACCACCGACCTGGACGCCCTGGTCAATGACGGCTCGGTGGACCTGGTGGACATCTGCCTGCCCACCCCACTGCACGAGGACGTCGCAGTGCGGGCCCTGCACGCCGGCAAGGACGTCCTCATCGAGCTGCCCCTGGCCGCCACCCTCGACGACGCGCAGCGGATCGTCGCCGCCCACCGGGCCACCGGCCGGCGGGCCTTCGTGGACATGTTCTCCCGGTTCAGCCCCGCCAACCACCAGCTACACGACGCGGCGGCCGACCAGCGCTACGGGCGGCTGAAGGTCTTGGAGATCGAAGGCCGCACCGCGCTGCTCTGGCCGGGATACGACCTCAGCCTGCACACTCTGGCGCTGGACATGATGCACGCCGACTTCGACCTGGTCATCGGCCTGCTCGGCTACCCCAACACCGTCCAGCTTGTCGGCACCGATGGCCCGAACGGCCGCGGCTCGGCCGCCGAGGTCCTGCTCGCGTACCCGGCCGCGTTCGTCCGCTGCACAAGTTCCTCGCTGATGCCACAGCCCTATGGGATGCGCGGTGGCTGGCGTGCCACCTTCACGGGTGCCGTGCTCGACTTCGCCATGAGCGCCGGATTCACCGGCCAAGGCCCGACCACCCTCACCGAATACACCGCCGCCGGTGAACGTGTGATCGAGTTGCCCGCCATCAGCCCCTATGCGGCGATGATCGACCACGTGCTGGCCTGCCTGGCCGAGGCGGTCGACAACCGCATCGAGCCCGCCAGCGCCCTCCCAGCGCTCGAACTCACCCTGGACGTCCAGCGCCGCCTCAGCCAATCCGTCGGCTAGCCCCTCCGGCTCCAGCCGACCAGGGCGGGGCCAGCTGCCTCCGTCACAGTGGGGCCGCGCAGGGTCGACACCACTACCGGGTCTCCGCTCGCGCGCGGTGTCCACGCCGCAACGCCCTGGGGATTCCCAGCTTGACAGGTGCAGAGAAGCGCAGACCGTACGGCGGGAGTGGCTGGCCACGTTCTTGAAGCGGAGGACCGCCCCATTGTTCATCAGCGGGCTCAACGGGTACGAGCTGGATGGCACAACCATGCATGCAGGCAACAGAGTGCGTCGGCTCGAAAGGAGGTGCGGATGTCGACGCGTCGCCAGACTGGTCGCGCAGAGCCTCGGTTTGAGGACCCACTGCCATTGGCTCAAACACAACCACGCCGCAAGCAGCCCGAGGGGGCGTTTATGTCGCGATAGGTGGCCGTTGCTGGTGCCTATTGTTGATCGTTCCAGTGGGCGAGGATCTGGAGTCGTCCGCCCACGGCGCCGATATAGGCGCGGATAGTGTCGAGCTGGACGTGTCCGAGTGCTGCCCGCTCGATATCGCTTACCCGTGGCTGGGAGATTCCCATGGCCTGGGCTACGTCGTGTTGCGTCAGGCCACGCTCCGCGCGCAGCCGGGCTAGCTGGTTGATTGCCAGCTCGTGTAGCGGTAACTCGGTGGGCGACGCATTGTGATCTCCGTCCTCATGGGCACTGTAATGCGTACCGCGTGGTTCAGGCATGTGCTCGCTCTCCGGATCGACTCAGATGGGCTCTCTGGCCAGGCGATCTTACGCAGACCGAGGTATAACGCAGACATTATATCTCGTGCCACGAACCGTGCCACGACGGACGGACGCCCGCCTGGAGATGACGTTTGCACAGGTCAAAGGGTGCGCCATCAGGGACTCGAACCCCGAACCCACTGATTAAGAGTCAGTTGCTCTGCCAATTGAGCTAATGGCGCGTGGACGTTGCCTCGCAATCGTAGCCGCGAGGCCATGGAGGCAACGACCGATTACTGTATCAGCGTTCCCGCCGATCCTTGAAATCAGTGATCACAGCACGATGCCGGCGATCGCACCCATCGCGAGCAGCTTCACGAGCCAGTCGCCGGCGTGTGCGACAGCGAGACGTGGTTTGGTGCCTTCGTGGACGATCGCTCCGACCCACAATATGACGGGGAAGGCGATCCACAGCGCGAGGCCCAGCAGGAGCCCGCTCCACCACGAACCGATGTCCATCTGCGCCGCAACGCCTACCAGGACGGCTGCCAGCACCAGATTGCGGATGATCTCCACAACAGGTACCACCCAGCCCGGTCGCTCCGTCGAGTCGGACACGCCGAGGTCGGCCAGCCAGCCGCCGATCAGCATGTAGTACACGAAGCCGAGCACGAAGCCTGCGCCGGTGGCGAGGACGACGGCGAGCACGATGTTGTCAGTCACGGTCGGTCTCCTCCAGCCAGGACTTGAGGTGGCTCAGGCGCTCGCGCCACCACTGCTTCATGGTCGCGACCTCGTCCGCGTCGGTGAGGCGGACGTGGTCGACGGTGATCGTGGCTTTGCCCTCGTCCTTCGCCACGATAATGACGTGGACGCGGCTCGGGCCGCCGTCCCAGTCGAACCGGGCGCGTTCGGGGCGGGTCGCCGTTCGCTCGGTCAGCTTGGCGTCCGGCAGCCAGTTCTGGCGCAGGGCGGCGTCCACGATGGCGTCATAGAGCCGCTCGGCACTGACCGCGACCGTCCGGGACACCGAGGCGCCGTACCCGTCCGAACGCTCGCCGATCTGCCGCCCGCGGCGGGCGCGCTCGTAGCTGGTGGTGACGGCCTGGGCGTTCCACGCCAGCGGATCGATGCCCAACTCGCCTGCGACGAAGCGGGCGATTTCCCGATGCGGCTTGTCGAGCGCGCCCCGGTTGTCGAGCAGGTCGAACCACTCCTCCCAACCACGGCCGGTGCGCTCGCGGATGGCGTCGTCGGACGTGACGAGCGGGGCGTCGTCCTCGCTGGTGATGGGCTTGGCGGCGAGCAGCTGTGCGCGGGCCGCCGTGTAGCTCTCGCCGGTCTTGGCCATCCGGGACCGGACGAGGTGCTTGAAAGATCGGTGCCTGGTCATGACGTGTACCTCCATGACGACCCGTCGCGACTCACGCTCGCCACGTCCGCCGGAAAGGACACACTCGACCGGCGCCCCGAGGGCAACAAGGCCCCCTTTGCCTCCACACCGCCGGCGGCGTGAGCGCCGGAAACGGAGGTTGGGCGCAGGGCTGCGCCATGCATGATCGTACAACGCGGCCTCAGCGGGTGTCGAGCGTCCGGTCCTTGCGACGCCCGCCGCGGCGTTACCGGCGGAGCTTGTACGGAGCGTCGACCGTCCCGTCCGGACGCACCCTCTCCTTCAGGTATTGGCTGAACGTGCGCTGGCCGTGAATGCCGTCGCTGGTGATCATGTGGTGCCCGGCGCGGAATCCGCCGGCCACCTTGCCCGGCAACGGTACCTGGACGACGCGCCGGCCCTTCTTGGTCAGTTCGAGATAGGTGCGCACCATGTCGGCGGCGTTCTCGATGCGCGGCCCGCCCATGTCGGCAGCGCGGCCGGCGGGTTCGCCGAGCACGAGCTCGGCCATGCGGATTGCGACCTCGTTGACGTCGACGGGCTGGCCCTGGAAGCCGCGCGGCACGATCGCCACCGGTGGTTTGGTGAGGATCTGGAGGAACAGCAGCGCGAGGTCGTGAAACTGGGTCGTGCGGAAGATCGTCCAGGGAAGCCCGGAGTGCTGGATCAGTTCCTCGCACTCCAGCTTCGCCTTGTAGTACCGGAACGGTATGCGGTCGATTCCGACGATGCTGATATAGGCGACGTGGGGACGTCGGTTGCCCGCGGCGACCAGGAGACGACGGGTCTGCTCGACGTCACGCCGCGGGCGGCGATAGTCGGCGGCGGTGGCGCAGTGCGCGATGACGTCGACCCCGTCGACTGCGGCCTCGAGGCCCTCGCCGGTCTCGAGATCCCCACGGACGACGTCCGGATTGTCGGACGCGCGGCGGCTCAGCGTCCGGACGTCTGCCCGTCCTTCCAACTGCTTTACGAGCGCACTGCCGAGGACGCCGGTACCTCCGGTGACAAGCACGGTACTCATCATGCGGCAGTCTAGCCGTCGCGCTGGCTACGATAGGAGCGACGCCGAAGAGCCTGTGAGGTCCTCGTGAGCATGCCGGACAAATTCGCACCCGTCGGGCTGACGTTCGACGACGTTCTGCTGGTGCCGGGGGAGTCGGACGTCATTCCGAGTGACGTCGACACCACGACCCGGGTATCGCGGAACATCTCGGTCAAGATCCCGCTGCTGTCGTCCGCGATGGACACCGTCACCGAGGCGCGGATGGCGATCGCGATGGCGCGTCAGGGCGGGCTCGGCGTCATCCACCGCAGCATGTCGATCGAGGAGCAGGTGCGCCAAGTCGACATGGTCAAGCGGTCCGAGTCCGGCATGGTGACCGACCCGATCACGACCGGACCGGACAACTCGCTCGCGGACGTGGACGCGCTGTGCGCCCGCTACCGCATCTCGGGTCTTCCGGTCGTCGACGACAAGGACGTGCTGGTCGGCATCGTCACCAACCGCGACCTACGCTTCGTGCCGCCGGGCGAGCACGAGTTGCGCCGGGTTCGCGAAGTGATGACGCCGATGCCGCTGGTCACCGCTCCGGTCGGGGTCGGACGCGAGGACGCGATGGCGCTGCTGGCCGAGCATCGCATCGAGAAGCTGCCGCTGGTCGACGAAGAGGGCCACCTACGCGGTCTGATCACGGTGAAGGACTTCGTCAAGTCCGAGCAGTACCCGAACGCGACCAAGGACGGTGAGGGCAGGCTGCGGGTGGGTGCGGCGATCGGCTTCTTCGGCGACGCGTGGGAACGCGCGATGGCGCTCGTCGAGGCCGGGGTGGACGCAGTCGTGGTGGACACCGCACACGGCCACACGAACGCGTTGCTCGATATCGTCCGCAAGCTCAAGGGCGAACCGGCTGCCGCGGACGTCGACATCATCGGCGGCAATGTGGCCACGGTGGAGGGCGCGCAAGCGTTGGTGGACGCCGGAGTGGACGGCGTCAAGGTCGGTGTCGGGCCCGGCTCGATCTGCACGACGCGGGTCGTCGCCGGCGTGGGAGTGCCGCAGGTGACGGCGATCCACGACGCCTCGACCGCATGCGCGCCGGCCGGTGTGCCCGTGATCGGGGACGGTGGCTTGCAGTATTCCGGCGACATCGCCAAGGCCATCGTGGCCGGTGCGGATGCGGTGATGGTCGGGTCGCTGCTGGCTGGCTGTGATGAGAGTCCCGGCGAGCTGATCTTCGTGAACGGCAAGCAGTACAAGTCGTACCGCGGCATGGGCTCGCTCGGCGCGATGCGCAAGCGTGGCGCCGCCACCTCCGGCTCTCGGGACCGCTACTTCCAGGCAGACGTCTCCAGCGAAGAGAAGTTGATCCCCGAAGGTGTCGAGGGCCAGGTGCCGTACCGCGGGCCGCTCGGCGCCGTCGCGCACCAGCTGGTCGGCGGGCTGCGTCAATCGATGTTCTACAGCGGTGCGGCGACCGTGCCTCAGCTGAAGGAGCGCGGGCGGTTCGTCCGGATCACCGCGGCCGGGCTCAAGGAGTCGCATCCGCACGACATCCAGATGACCGCCGAAGCCCCGAACTACACCACCCGCTAGGTGGGCTGGGTCGACCGCGCGCGATCGACCGAACCCGAGCGAAATCAGCCGGCAGCGCCGTACGGTCAGATTTCCCGGGAGGACAGCACGCAGAACTCGTTGCCTTCCGGGTCGGCCAGCACGTCCCACGGCACGTCGCCGGACTGGCCGACGTCCACCCGGGTCGCTCCCATGTCGAGCAGCCGGGCGATCTCGGCGTCGCGGTCGTCGCTCGTGTGCGGCGCGAGGTCGATGTGGAGGCGGTTCTTCACCGTCTTGTCCTCCGGGACGGGCACGAACACGAGTCCCGGCGGGACCTCCTCCCATCGCATGGAGCGAAGCTTCTCCTCGCTCGCGTAATCAGGGACAAGGACCACCTCGTTGTCCGCCTCGTAGATCGGTTTCCAGCCCAGGGCTTCGGCCCACCAGCCGGCCTGGCTCTTGACGTCATGGCAATCGATCACCGTGGTGTACCAGCGCAAACTCATGGGACCCTGTCTAACGGTAAATGCGGACGCGCACGGTCCGCATTCGGATGGCGGCCTGCTCCGACGGACGGCACTTCGATTGAATTCGTCGACCTCGATGGATGGCGACTCCGACTATCCGGACATGCGTGGCGAATTGGCGCAGTGGTGACCGACGAATCCAATC
>DASUTB010000067.1:0-7217 GCA_036374835.1 Jiangellaceae bacterium
GCGACGAACACGATCAGTGGCGCCCGGGGAGGTGACTGCGCCGACCTCTAGTTCCTTCAACCCCTCACCGATGGTGGCCCGGCCGACCCCTTCCGGGCCACCATCCATGTGAGCGGATCACATACGACTGCGCCGCTCGGCGCGTGGAACCGAGCGCACTGAGTGCCCCGGGGCTGCGACAAGCGTCGGTTCAGGCCGGCAGATCTTCCGACACTCGGCCGGTGACCGGCCGATCTTCGGCTGCCTACATTCGACCCGATCGGCCCGCGCGGTGGCTGCAGCGGCGGCCGTCCGTGCGATCCACGTCGCCAACGAGGAGGACACATGGGCGAGTCCAGGCGAGCCGCGCGGTACGGCATCGTCGCTGTTGGAGCCGGTGCCCTGGCGGTCGCGATGCTGCCCGCCACGGGACAGGCGAGTCCCGCGACAGATCAGGACGTGCCGGTCGATCAGTGGCCGGCGACCGACATCTTCTACGACGAGAACGGTCGACCGACGATCTCGCCGGACTACCAGGGTCAACTGGACCGACCGGCCGGCACTCTCGCTCCGTTCCGGACCCTGGCCGAGCCGGACGAGATCGTGGTGTCGGACGGCGCCACGCAACCGGTGTTCTCGTACGAGAGTGCGATCCGCGAGGCGGTGCGCGTGCCGAGTTCGGTCGACAGTGATGACGACGGCGAGGTCGACATGATCTACGTCGATCTCATCCGCCCGGCTGCGTCGGACGGCGACCTGCGGGTCCCGACGATCATCATTCCCAGCCCGTACTTCCACGCCACCGGGCGCGGTCGGCTCGGCGAGCTGAAGGATCCGCCGGTGCGCGCCCAGGTCATCACGGATGAGACGACGGTGGACGGCCGGCTGATGACGCCCGAGGTGCCGCTGACCGGCCAGACCGGGACGCTCGTCGACTGCGGGCTGGCGATCGCGGGGCAGGACCCGTGCCCGGCCCAGGTGGACGGCAACATCGCACTCGTGGAACGAGGCAGTGCGACGTTCGTCAGCAAGATCAACCACGCGGCCGACTCCGGCGCGGTCGCCGTGGTCATGTACAACAACGTCGATGGTCCGCTGGGGTTCAGCGTCACGGGTGTACCGATCTCTTCGGTCGGGATCACGCGGGACGAGGGCCTGGCGCTGCTGGATCAGATGGCCGACGGTGACGTGACGGTGACCCTCGACGGGCTCGCCGCGGCCACCGACGTCTTCCCGCTCTACTACGACAACTACTTCGTACCGCGCGGCTACGCGGTCGCCATGGTCGATCTCGCCGGTACCCGCGGATCCACGGGGTGTCTGGACGAGGGCGAGGCCGAGGTCCAGGGCGCGAAGAAGGTTGTCGAGTGGCTGGCCGGCGACCACATCGCCTACGACCTGGACGGAAACGAGGTGTCCGCCGACTGGTCCAACGGCCTGTCCGGGATGACCGGCAAGTCGTGGGACGGCACCGTCTCCAACGGCGTGGCGGCGACCGGCGTCGACGGCCTGGCGACGATCGTTCCGATCGCCGCGATCTCGTCCTGGTACCACTGGCACTTCCACAACGGCCTGCGCTTCAACGGGCACACGTCGTTCAGCCTGACCAACTCCATCCAGGGCGCCAACTCCACCATGCCGGGATGGCAGGAACGCTGCGCTGCGATCCGCGACGAGCTCGCCGCCAACCAGAACAACGACGACCCGGGCAGCGAGTTCTGGACCGAGCGGAACTTCATCAAGGACGCCGACCAGGTGCAGGCCAGCGTCTTCGTCGTGCACGGACTGAACGACTACAACGTCAAGCCGATCAACTACGGCGAGTGGTGGGACGCGCTGGCGGCCAACGACGTGCCGCGCAAGATCTGGCTCGCTCCGGTGGCGCACGAGAAAGCGTTCGACTTCCGGCGCGACGAGTGGCTGCAGACGATCCACCGCTGGTACGACCACTGGCTGCACGGCGTCGACAACGGCATCATGGACGAACCCATGGCCGACATCGATCACGGCGTCAACGACTGGACGACCTATGACACCTGGCCGGGCGGCACCAACACCCTAGTGCGGTTCGGGCAGCCTTCGGGCGTGGACGATCCTCGCCAGGGAACGCTCGGCCTGGGAACGCAGAACACCGAGCCCAAGTCCCAGAGCTTCGAATGGGACCGGCGCAACTACAACTCGGTAGCCGCCGACGGCTTCGCCGCTGACTCCCGCCGGCTGGTCTTCATGACCGACGAGCTCAGCGAGCCGGTGCGGATCAGCGGTGCGACCACGATCTCGCTGCGGGCATCGAGCGCACAGCCCGAGGCGACCCTCTCCGCGTATCTGGTGGACTACGGCACCGCCACCCGGACGAACTACGAATCCGGCGGCGGACTGCGCAACCTGTCGACCATCAGTTGCTTCGGGCAGGGCACCGAAGTCGACACCGGCTGTTACCCGGACGTCGAGCGGAACACCCGAACCCGCGATTTCGAAGTGGTCGCCCGAGGCTGGGCCAGCGCGACGTACGTCACCGGCGAGGACGAACTCATGCCGGACGCGCCGTACCGGATCGAGTGGGACGTCATGACCGACGACTGGGTGTTCCCCGAAGGGCATCGGATCGGCATCGTGATCGCGGGTGCGGACACCTCGATCCACTTCACCGAGCGCACCCCGGGCAACGTCATCGAGGTGTACCTGAGCGGCAGTCATGTGCAGCTGCCGATCGTCGGTGGGGCGAACGCACTTCGCCGCGCCACTCGGTAGCGGCTACGGGCCCGGGCGCTGGGCGGCAGGAGCCAGGTGGCCGCCCAGCGCGGGGTTGTGAGCCTCCCCAGGACGATGCCGCCGGTCAGCCGGCGTCCTTCACCAGCTCCTGTTCGATATGTTCCCGGAGCCGGTCACCTGCGATACCGCCGGGCCAGCCGCGGACGATCTTGCCGTCCTTGGTGATCAGCGCCACCAGTGGCGGTTCGGTTGCGGCATAGTCGAGCCAGACGTCGCCGTCGGCGTCGATACCGACCGGATATACGACGTCGTTGTCCCGCACGTACTCGATGACCTCGTCCTCCGACGACAGGCCCGCGACACCCAGGAAGAGGACGACGTCCTGGTACTCCTCGGCCAGCTCGTTGATCTCCTGCTGCTGGTCACGGCATGACTCGCACCAGCTCTCGAAGAACACCAGCACCATGGGCCGTTCCGCCCACGCCGACGCCGCATCGACGTTCTCCCCGTTGACCAGCTCCAACTCAAAGTCAGGAGCGGGCGGCGCAGCGTCCGGCGGCTCATGGAAGCTGACGCCGTCGGGAACCGGGCTCGGCAGGCCGACGAGCGGGCTCTCGCTCGCGGCGCAACCGGCGAGGAGGATTGCCGCGATGGCGCCGGCGAGGCACGCCCGTCTCATGACAACACCGCCTCGGGTATGTCGTCCAGGTTGGGGTTCGGACGGATCGGCACGGGGAAGTGGTCTGCGATGACGAGGGAATGACCGTCCACCGAACCGACGCCGACGACTTCGAGGCTCATCACGCAGGTCGTGGGCTGACGTTGGTCGTCGCCGAGGTCGATCGTGAACGCCTTCTCGGCGACGCCCTGGGGGAGGGTACCGACGGACACCGCGGTGCCGGACGGATCCAGGAGCGTGTACTCGGCATCCGGATGGGCGAAGCGGAACGCCGACGCGCCGCTACAGGTCGCTCCGGGTTCGCGGATATTGCCGTCCGGGATCACGAGCCGAACGGTAACGGAAGGCTCGTCGGAGTCCTCCGCTTCAACGGCACACGCCGTCAGTGCGACGGCGCTCAACGCGAGCGTGAGTATGGTGCGCACGATCCACCCTTCACCGCGAGCTCGGCCGGCGGCACGCCCGGTGACCGGGTAGGTGCCTACCCGGTCACCGGCAGCGCCATTAGGCGATCACCGTGCATCGCCATCGTGGTCATTCTCGCAGGGTGTCTCCGGAGGAGAGCAGGGCCGCGCTGGCCAGCTTGTCGGACACCTGGCTCGCGAGCTCGCGGTACAGGAGCCAACCGTCCTCCGCGCTGTCGCCGCGGTCACGGTCGATCATCCCGAGGTAGGCATTCAGCTGTTGCCGCTCGGACGTCGACAGCAGACCGTCGTCGTAGTACAGGTCGACCAGCGTCGTCGCGGTGTCGAGCGTGACCTTGACGTCGGCCGTGGTCAGCTCGAGGTCGATCGTCGACGTCGCCGACGGGTCGGTCTCGCTGGTGGCCGTCACGGTCACCGTCGCCGACTCGCTGGCACCGTCACCGGCCGTCGCGTACACCGCCACGTTCCCGGTGTCCCCGGCCGCCACCGCGCCGACCTCGTACGGCAGCCAGACGTCCCAGCCTGCACCGTCCACCTCGGCGGAGTAGCGGAAGACGTCCGAACCGAACAGCCCGTCGCCGGCTTCGCCGGTGTTGGTCAGCTCGGCCCGCAGCAGTGCGGTCGAGTCGCCGACCGCGTAGCTGACCGGGTCGGCCAGCCCGGCGCCGCGCTCGTAGCCGCCGGCACCGTCGGTGTTGCGCACCGCCACGTCGTAGGTGAGCACGCCGTCCTCGTCCCGGTACGAGTCGAGAACGTAGAGGTGCAGGTTGTTGAACTCGTCGAGGTACTCGTACTCGCTGCCGGAGCCCGTGCCGGCGTGGAACGTGGCGTCGTCGAGCTGGCGCGGATCGCCGCGGACGACCGGCACCGGGGTGCCGTCCGGCCGGAAGTAGTCGATCCGGTCGATGTCCTCGGTGTTGGCGTCGATCATCCAGACGTCCGGGAAGCCCGGTCCGCGGTTCTGGGCGATGAGGACACCATGACCCGGCACGAACGAGTCGTTGCCTTCGCGGTCGACGACCTCCATCGAGAAGTTCTCCCAGTTCGAGCCGAACAACGGGCACCAGAAGCCGGGATCGTCCGCGACCCTCGTCTCGCAGTTGCCGGACTGGTACCCGTCACCGTCGAGGGCCACCTCGAGACCGATCTTGTCGCCGTTCGGAACCCGCGAGCGAGCCTTGAGCGTGGCCACCGCCACACCGTCGGTCATTAACTGGCTGCGATCGAGCAGAACCTGATCGTCGTCGGCGAGGACCTCGAGCTCCTGTTTGAAGTGCAGCATGTGGTGCGGGCCCAGCGCCGAGCCGCCGGCGTTCGGGATCTGCCACCGGTTGTGCGTGCCTCCGGGGCCGTTGAACGTCCCGCGGCTCATCATCTCCCAGTAGCCGGTGAAGTTGCGGATGTTGTCCGCGAACGGGTTGTTGTAGTTGTCCGGCAGGCCGCGCAGGTGGCTGAACTCGTGGGCGAACACGCTCTGCCCCGAGCTCTCGGCCTGGGTGGACGTGCCGCCGCCGGCGTTCGGCCAGTGGTTCGCCGCGGCGCGCCACGACGTCCAGTCCACATAGCGGGTGTTGGCCCAGTTCGGCATCGGATCGCCGTTCTGGTCCAGCGGTGGGTCGCCGTTCTCGTCCCGCGGCGGCCCGAGCTCGTCGGGCACGTCCTCGCGGTCGGCGAACAGCATCTGCCCGAACTCCTCCCACGTCGAGGACTCGTCGTGGCCGGCGGAGACGAAGAAGCCGTTGTCGAAGCCGCACAGGCGGGAGTCGCAGCCGATGTCGGCGCGCCAGGCGGCGAACCCGTCGCCGCGGATGCTCTTGGTGCAGTCGTCACCCTCCGGGCAGAACGTGCTCCGCGGACTGTTGAAGCCGGAGTAGCCGTACTCGTGCAGCTTGCCGGGGAGCGTGTACGGCCCGAAGACCTCGACGTCGACGCCGATCTTGCCGTGGGTGTCCTCCATCCAGTAGCTGTGCAGCGTCTGCCCGCCGTTGATCTCGTTGGGCTCGGCGTAGTACTCGTAGAACCACTGGTTGACGTCTTGTTGGGCGACCGGTTCCCAACCACTTTGCGGGTTGCCGAACGGATGTGTCTCGGGGTCCTGAGTGATCAGGAACGGCTGGTCCTCGAAATCGACGAGGATCACCGCGGTCTTGTACTGAACCTGGGTTCCCTGGCTGGTTGCCGCGGCGTTCCATTCGGCTGGGCGGACCCCGACGTAGTCGTCCCATGTCATTTCCGCCTGGTCGGTCCAGACTTGCTCGTCGACCGGCACGATCGGGCTGAAGTCATTGTCCGTCGTCGCTGCGGGTGCGGCGCTCGACGACGTCGCCGCGAGCGCCGTCAACGCGAGTGTCAGCGTCCCGCCGGCTGCGACGGACCGCCTGATGGCTCGGCGCCGCCGCGCTCGTCTGGTACTGGGTGTCATATTGCCTCCTAGCGATGTGCAGGCACACGCATGGCCTCTAGGCACGCTATGGAGCGGGCTCAGTAATGGTCTTCAAGCAAATGAACCGAATACTGTCCCTCGGTCTGCGACATTCGTCGATGGCCACCAGGAGTGACGTAGCTTCACGAGGCTCGCATGCCTCGTGAAGCCACGTCACTCCTGCCGAACGTCAGAGTGCTCCGGCCGCGACCGCTTGGCCGGCCGGGCGATCCGGCTCCTCCGCGGGACGCGGCCGTCCCTCGGGCGAGCCGTCGACCGGGTGGCGGGGGACGTACTCGCCCGTCATGCGCGCCACTTTGAGCGCGAAGTGGAGGGCGAGGCGCTCCATGCCGTCCTTGAGGTCGGTGCCGGCCAACTCCTCCACCCGTTGGAGCCGGTAGTAGAGCGACGTCCGGTGCAGGTTGAGCCGTTTCGAGGTGAGCTGGACGTTGCCCGCCACGTCGAGGTACGTCTCGAGCGTCTCGATCAGCGGCAACGCTTCGGGCGAGCGCAGCAACCGGTGCAGCCCCGGATGGACGATGGGGGAGTCCTCGCCGGCCATCGCCAGCTTGACGAGTACTTGGCCGACGCCCAGGCGCGACCAGTGAATGATGTCACCGACACCCGAGAATGCGGTGGCGGCTTCGACCGCCATGCGCGCCTCGCGGAACGACTGCGCCGCGTCCTCGAGCCGGTTTCGGTGACCGCCGATGCCGGCGACGGCCGACAGCCGACCGTCGACCCTCGTGAGTTGGGCGTGCAAGGTGTCGCGAAGCGATCCGACCCAGCCGGTCAGCCTGCTGTTGTCGTCGTCGGGTGATGCGATGAGGAGCACGCCATGATCGCGACGGATCAACGACAGCGCCGGGAGACGGCGCGCCGATCGCTGGTGGGTGGCCATCGCCTCGGTCAGCGCGCCCTCGATGTTCACGCTCACTTCATCGTCGCCGAAACGCGCCTGTACGACGGCGACCACGACGCCGGCGGGCGCGCTGAAGTC
>DASUTB010000068.1:0-19919 GCA_036374835.1 Jiangellaceae bacterium
GTGGGCGATGGATCGTCGATCGGCGAGGGGCTCGGCTCAGCGGAGGTCACACTCGGCGTGATGGTGGGCAGGCTTTGCGGCTCGTCGTCCCCATCGGAACACCCGGCCGCCAGCAGCAGCACAGCACCAGCGGCGATCAACCGCACCCCGCTCACGCAAGGTCAACTTACTCGCCTCAGCGATCTTGACAAGGGGTCCTCGACGAATTCTTTCACTTCACTAGGCAAACCATAGTTCACCAGGCATGCATGCCTCGTGAAGCTACGTCAAGCATGCCGAACGTGATCGAACTACGAGAGTTGATTGCGGAGTGATTCGCCTTTGGCGCGGGCCGACGCCTCGAGATCTTCGCGGAAGATGTCCAGGCGGCCGCGGAGGGCGTCGTCCGATGTACCCAGGATCCGGGCCGCCAACAGGCCGGCGTTGCGCGCGCCGCCGACGGAGACGGTCGCTACCGGTACACCGGCAGGCATCTGCACGATCGACAGCAGCGAGTCCATGCCGTCGAGGTATCGGAGCGGCACCGGCACGCCGATGACGGGCAACGACGTCACGGACGCGAGCATGCCAGGCAGATGCGCCGCTCCCCCGGCACCGGCCACCAGCACCCGCAGCCCGCGCGAGGCCGCGTCCCGGCCGTACTCCAGCATCGCCACCGGCATCCGGTGCGCCGAGACGACACCGACCTCGTACGAGACGTCCAGTTCCTCCAGGGCGGCGGCGACGTCCGACATCACGGGCCAGTCCGAGTCGGATCCCATCACGATGCCCACCAGGGGGTCGCCAGGGCCGCGCGGCGTCACGAGCTCACTCATCGGTCTCGCCTCTCAGGTAGTCCGCGGCATGCCACGCTCGTTCACGCAGCTCGGACAGGTTATCGCCGCACACCGTGACGTGCCCGACCTTGCGGCCGGGCCGGATCGTCTTGCCGTACCAGTGCACCTTCAGCTCCGGGTCCCGCGCCAGGATGTGCCGGTACGCCGGGTAGACACCGGGCAAGCCGCCCAGCACGTTGACCATCACGGCGTACGGTGCGCGCGCGGCCGGCGAGCCGAGCGGCAGGTCGAGCACGGCTCGCAGGTGGTTCTCGAACTGGCTGGTTACGGCACCGTCAATGGACCAGTGGCCGGAGTTGTGCGGCCGCATCGCCAGTTCGTTGACGAGCAGGTCGCCGTCCCTCGTCTCGAACATCTCGACCGCCAGCACACCAACCACGTCGAGCTCCGCCGCGATGGTCAGGGCGATTCGCTGGGCCTCGACCGCACGATCGGACGGCAGCCCCGGCGCGGGCGCGATCACCTCGACGCAGATGCCGTCGCGCTGTACCGACTCGACGACGGGATAGGCGACGGCCTGACCGGACGGCGAACGGGCCACCACCGCGGAGAGTTCACGCGCGAAGTCGATGCGCTCCTCGGCGATCACCGGGACATCCGCGCGGAACGGCTCAGCCGCCGCGGCGGCGGACATCACAACCCACACACCCGTGCCGTCGTAGCCGCCGCGGGCCGTCTTCAGCACCACCGGCCAGCCGTGGTCGGCGGCGAACGCGGGCACCTCGTCCGGCGATTTGATGATCCGGTGCGGCGGGCAGGCGATGCCGAGCTCGGTGAGCCGCGCCCGCATGACCACCTTGTCCTGGGCGTGGTGGAGCGCGTCCGGGCTGGGCCGCAGCGGGACGCCGTCCGCCGCGAGCGCGCGCAGATGCTCCGGCGGGACCTGCTCATGATCGAACGTCACGACGTCACAGCCGGCGGCGAAGGCGCGGAGGTCGGCAAGGGACGTCTCGTCACCGATCATCGGATCGGACATGACCTGGGCGGCGGACTCGTCCCGCGTCTTGGCCAGCACGGAGAACCCGACGCCGAGATTGATCGCCGCAGGCTGGGTCATCCGTGCCAGCTGGCCTCCGCCGACCATCCCGACGCGGGGCCAATCCTTCGCTTCGGAACCGTGATTTGCGTCATGTTCCACGGGTGACAAGGCTAGCCGGGACTCGGCATCGGCGCCGTTATGCCCTACCCTAGGCACGTGCTCGACGTGCTACCGCAGCCCGCGCACCGGAGCCCATCTCCGGTGCGTCGGCTTGTTCAGACCGGTTTCCGGCTCTGGTACCAGCTCCACCAGCTTCTTCGCGAGAGCATCAAGTTCGCGACGGTGGGCAGCGTCGGGTTCGTCGTCGACGTCGTTTTGTTCAACGCCCTGCTCTACGGGGCGGGGCCACTGCAGGGTAATCCACTCGGTGCCAAGACGGCATCCGTACTGATCGCGACGATCGTGACGTTCGCCGGCAACCGGCACTGGACGTTCCGGCACCGGTCGCGGCCCGGGCTGGCCCGCGAGTATTCGATGTTCTTCTTCCTGAACGGTGTCGGGCTGGGCATCGCCTTGCTGTGCCTCTGGACGTCGCACTACGTGCTGGGATTCACGAGCCCGCTCGCGGACAACATCGCGGCCAACGTGGTGGGGCTCGGGCTCGGCACGCTGTTCCGGTTCTGGTCGTACCGGACGTTCGTCTTCCCGGAGCGGCCGGACCTTGCGCCCGAACCGGCGCGCCAGCTCGTCCACTACTGACGAGCCCATCCGCCGCCTGCCTTACGGGGTAATTCCGGACTTTGCGCGGGCTACAGCCGTGGTTCGGCTGGGAATTCCCAGCCAAACATGATCATTCGGTGAGACGCGTGCGGGGGCCGGCGCGGAGCACCTGGGACGGGAGTTCGTGCCCGACAAGCTTCTCCGCCTGCGCCGCGACCTCGATCAGCGCGTCGAGATCCACGCCGGTGTCGACGCCCATGTCGTGCAGCATGTGCACGAACTCCTCCGAGGCGATGTTGCCGGACGCGCCGGGTGCGTACGGGCAGCCGCCGAGCCCGCCGACGGACGCGTCGAAGTCGTCGACACCCATCTGCAGTGCGGCGAGCACGTTCGCCAGGCCGGTGCCACGCGTGTTGTGAAAGTGCAGGCCGATCGGGACGTCCGGCAGCGCCGAGCGCACCTCGCCCACCAGCGCGGTCACCCGCGTAGGCGTCGCCATGCCGGTCGTGTCGCCGAACGCCAGCGAGTCCGCACCGGCGGCCACCGCGCGACGCGCGACGTCCACCACCCGCGCAACCGGGACGTCGCCTTCATACGGGCATCCCCACGCAGTTGAAATGATCACCTGGAGCGTCCCGCCGCCGGAGTGCACCAGCGACGCCAGCTCCGGTAGGTCAGCCAGCGATTCGTCAGTCGTGCGGTTGATGTTGCGCTGGTTGTGCGTCGTGGACGCCGAGATCACGACCTCGATCTCGCTGAATCCGGCGGCCAGCGCCCGCTGTGCACCACGTACGTTCGGCACCAGCGCCGAATACCGCACATCGGGATTCTTCGTGATGCGGCTCCACACTTCATCCGCATCGGCCATCTGCGGGATCGCCTTGGGATGCACGAACGAGACCGCCTCGATGCGCTCCACTCCGGTCTGCGACAGGGCATCGAGCAACGCGATCTTGCCGTCGGTCGGCACCGGGTCCTCGTTCTGCAGACCATCGCGCGGACCGACCTCACGCAGGCTGACGCGGGACGGCATGTCGCTCATCTCATCACTCTCCCGGCCACACGGGCTTGCGCTTCTCATTAAACGCGGCGACACCCTCTTTTCTATCCCCGCTGAATGCGGTCGCCCGCCAGGCGGCGTCCTCGATGTCCAGCCCGGCGGCCAATGTGGCGTCCAGCCCGAGCCGCATCGCTCGTTTCGCGTTACGCACTCCGACCGGCGAGTTGCCCGCGATCGTGGCCGCCAGATCCAGCGCGACATCGCGCGCCTCGCCCGAAGCGACCAGCCGGTCCGCGAGCCCGAGCCGGTACGCCTCCTCCGCGTCGACCCGCCGGGCGGTGAAGATCAGGTCGGCGGCGCGGCTCCATCCCACCCGGCGTGCCAGCAGCTGGGTGCCGCCACCACCCGGGATCACGCCGACCGACACCTCGGGCAATCCGAGCACCGCCGTCGCATCGGCCACGATCAAGTCGCACGACAGCGCCAGCTCGCAACCGCCACCCAGGGCATATCCATGGACGGCGGCCACCGTCGGGACGGGCAGCTCCAGCACACCGTTGTACGCGGCGCGGCCGACGGGACGCTGCGCCCGCAGCTCGTCGTCGGTGAACGAGTTGCGCTCCTTCAGATCCGCGCCGACGCTGAACGCCTTGGGCGCGGACGAGGTCAACACCACGGCGCGCACCTCGGGGTCGGCTTCGAGCTCTCGCACCGCATCGGCGATCGCCCTGGCCATCGCCGTCGAGATCGCGTTCATCGCCTCCGGGCGGTCAAGCACCAGCTCAGCGACGTGCTTCGCGCCGTCCGGGCGGCGCAGATCGACTCCGCCGGTCACAGCTCGGTCACTCACGACGGCGACCTTATCCCTTCGGCGCGCGCTTGAGGGACCCGCCCGGTTGGCCTCCGGGTCAGCTCGTAGGGCTCCACGAGCCCGAAACCACGCACCTCGGTCGGGTCCCGACGACGTACCGTGAAGTTCGGGTCGTCGGAAAGGTCCGTGGCCGTGGCTTGGTCGGTGAGCACGACGTTGCGTCCGGCCAGCGACATCAGCCGGGACGCGAGGTTCGCCGGGTCGCCGAACACATCGCCGTGCCGCGTCACTACGGGACCGGTCGCAAGGCCGACGCGGATGTTCGGCAGGGTCGGGTTCTGCCCGATCACGTCGACGAGTTCAGCTGCGATGGACCCGGCAGCCTCCGGAGTGTTGGCAACGAAGAGCACTTCGTCACCCATCGTCTTGATCACGCGTCCGCCGCCGGCGACGATGACGTCGCTGGACGTCGCCTCGAACACTTCGATGAACTCGGACAATGCCCGCGCGGTCAGGCTCGTCGACAGCCGAGTGAACGATACGAGGTCGGCGAACCCGACGGTCATGTGCGTGCTGAGCAACGACCCGTCCCCTATGTCACCAAGCGCCATGAGCCGCCCGGCGGCCAGCGCCAGCTTGCGTCGCCACGCGTAGACGAGCAAGCGCTCGAAAACCGGAACTATCTCGTCGGCCAGTTCGTACGCGATCGCAAGCCGATCCGGTCGTTCCGGTGTTGCACCGTCGTCGGTGGGATCGCCCGCCCCGTCGTCGCCCTCGTCCGCGGTGGCCGAGTACAGGTTGTCGACGACGGCGGCAACCGTTTCGGTGTGCCATTCGGCGAGCCTGGACATCATCCTGCCCAGGCCTCGGACGAGTTGCACCATCGAGTCTTGATCGATCACACCGCTGTCGACCAGGCCCAACGCCTCCCGCAGTGCGTCGATATCGCGTGCTGTGAACGCCACGGCCGGACCCGTGTCGGGGTAGCCCAGTGCGCGCCAGTACTCCCGGGCCACCGATACCGTGACCCCGGTCGCCGAGGCGACGTCCTCGCGGGTGTATCGGACATCGGCACCGAGCAGGAGCCGCTCCAGATCCTCTGGCGTCAGCTTGGGTGGTTCGGTCGTCACATAACGATCCTGTCACGCACCCTTGTGTGATGCCTACGGCCGGGGTAAGCGATTAGTCGATTCTTAGGTTGGCCGGACGTGCACAACGTCCCCGGCGCTGACGACCTCTCGGCCCGAGTCGCCGGCGATGATCAGGCCACCGGACGCGTCGACATCGGCAGCGCGGCCGACGATCATCGACCCGTTCGGAAGCTCGGCACGGACCTCGTTGCCAAGAGTGCTGCACATCTCGCGATATGTCGGTGCGAGCCCGCATCCATCCGGGTCGGCGCGCCACCGGCGGTACCAGTCCGCGATGCGACCGAGAAGGGCCTCGAGGACGTCGTCCCGCGTCGCCCCCGTACCGTCCAGTGACGCCGCGCCGGCGGCCGGAGTGGACGTGATGTTCATGCCGATCCCGGCGACGGCGGCCGGCCCGTCCGGCGAATCGATCCGCTCGACGAGAATGCCGGCGAGCTTGGCGTCGTCCAGCAACACGTCGTTCGGCCACTTAAGGTGCGCGTCCCGCGCAGCCGCCTCCCGGACCGCCTCGACCGCCGCCACACCGACTAGCAACGGCAGCCACGGCCACTGCCCCGCCGGAACGTCCACCGGCCGCAGCAGGACCGAGACCGACAGGCTCGAACCCGGCGGCGACTCCCACGACCTACCCAGCCGGCCCTTGCCCCTGGTCTGCTGGTCGGCGACCAGGACGTAGCCCTCTGGCTCCCCGGAGATCGCAATCGAAGCGACGTCCACATTCGTCGATCCGGTCGAGTCGACGCGGTGTATCCGCCACACGCCCGACACGCTACCCGTTCGTGACGTCGGGAATAGTGGCTTGCGCCGCCATGGTTGCCGACGATGCGAACCAGCGAACGAAAAGGAGCCACCGTGCCGAACCGGCCGATCCCAGAAGACGTAGCAGATGTGCTCGCGAAGCCGAACCCGGCGGTGATGGCGACGGTGCGGTCCGACGGAGCGCCCGTTTCGGTCGCAACGTGGTACCTGTGGGACGGCGATCGCATCCTGCTCAACCTGGACGCGGGCCGCAAACGCCTCGAACACCTGCGCGCCGACCCGCGCGTCTCGCTGACGGTCCTGGACGAGGACGGCTGGTACAAGCACATCAGCATTCAGGGACGCGTGACGCTCGAGCCGGACCCTGACCTCAGCGGCATCGACCGGCTGGCCAAGCACTACACCGGGAAGCCGTACTGGAACCGCGACAACGAGCGGGTCAACGCCTGGCTCGACGTCGAGTCGTATCACACGTGGGGCTACCAGAACCGCACCCAGGCCTCCCGCTAACGGCGAAAGCCGGGGCACAACGCGGCACTAGTCCGCGCCCTCGCCGAACCCGAAGCCGAAGCCGCCGTCGAAATCGTTCTCCTCCGCCCAGTCGCGGTACCGCTCCAGCTCCGCGCGGTGCTCCTCGATGAACTCCTCCTGGAGCCCATGGGAAACCTCTTCGAACACGTCGTCGTAGTGCTCGGCCATGCACTTGCGGTCGGCGACGGCCAACTCGATCTCGTACTCCTGGAGTTCGGCCAGTTCGTCCGGGTCGATCTCCGGCGGCTGGAACTCGGATATCTCGGTGTCGGAGAGCTCTGCGGCCATGTCCCAGCCCTCGAGCTCGCCCATCCGCTGGTGAATGGACTGCTCTGCTTGGCCGACCTGCCGAAGGTCCGGATAGCCGGCGTCGGCCATACAGCCGAGCCACGCCTGGTTGGCGTCCTCGAGCCGAGGATCCCTGTGGATTCGCTGGGCGAGCGAGTTGATGTCGTTCAACAGGCGCTCGAACTCGGTCCACGGATCGGCTCCCACTTCCGCCGGTTCGCGGAGGTCTGCACCGTAGATCTCGGCGCTCGCGATGCCGTAGCAGCCACGCTCCTCCACCGGCGGCGGGCCATCCCCGGCGTCCCACAACGTGTGGTCGCCGTAGAGCGCGCGGTCGTATTCCTCAAGCGCCTCGGATGAGAGCGATTCGCGGTATTCCTGGTTGGGATCCGGCGGCAGATCCGGCTCGATCTCGGAGTAGTGCATCGTCGAGATGCCGTAGCCGTATTGCTCGGCGAACTCCTCCGGCGGCAGCTGCTGCGCCTCCATCCACGGCGACACGTAGTCCTCCGGGTTGACCGCGTGGGCGGTGTACTCGAAGCCCTCGTCGGCCATGCACTGCGCCACAAGGTCCTCGACGTCGCTCATCCGCTGGAGCTCCTCCGCTGGGATTTCGAAGTCGCCCGATCCGCCGAAAGACATGCTCATTCCGCCACCGGGCGGGAACTCGATCACACCCTCACCGAAGAACTCGGTCAACGGGTCGTCGGCCACCACCCCGGCGCTGCCGGTCTCATCAGCGCCACAGCCGGACAGCACGAGAACAATGGACAGTCCCAGTACGGGCAATGTCCCACTCAGTGTGGGCTTGGGACGCATAGGCCGAACGTATCGACGCGGTCAGGGACCCACAAGGGACTTGATACTTCAGGTCCACCACGGTCACATCACATCTCGGTATCGATCGCGAGCGGCCGGTGGAAAGACTTCAAGGCTTGCGAGCTACCGCGGCCCAGTACCATGCAGCGTCGGCATCGGCCGGCGGTTCGTCAGGACGCCACGCCAGCACCGGCACGACGCCGGGCTCGACGACATCCAGACCGGTGAGGAACGACTCGACTTCGGCCTTGCTCCGCGGCACCAGGGTGATGCCCGCATGCGTCGCTGCGGCGACCGCACCGTCGACAGCGACCGGATCGAAGTCGGCAGTGGGATGGGTGATCGCCATATAGCTGCCCGACGGTAGACCGTCCAGCAGCGTCGATACCCACTCGTGCACACCATCGGCGTCGTGGAAGTACATCAGGATCGCGACCAGCATGAGTCCGACCGGCCGTTCCATGTCCAGCGTCTCGGCAAGCGCCGGATCGGCGAGAATGGCTTCGGGCTCACGAAGGTCGGCCATCATGAACCTGGTCATGCCCTCGGCCGTGCTCGTCATCAATGCCTGCGCGTGGGACAGCACGATCGGGTCGTGGTCGACGTAGACGACCCGGCTCTCCGGAGCCGTCGCCTGCGCGATCTCATGGACGTTGCCCGCTGTCGGGATTCCCGTTCCGATGTCGAGAAACTGCCGGACACCGGCCTCGGTGCACAAGTACCGGACGGCTCGGCCGAGAAAGTCGCGGTTCGCCCGGGCCATCTGCGCGAGGCTGGGAATCGCCCGGATCATCGCATCGCCCAGCGCCCGGTCGGCCTCGAAGTTGTCCTTACCGCCCAGCCAGTAGTCATAGACGCGGGCCGAGTGCGCGACGGTGGTGTCGATCTGAGGCGGGATGGCCGAGCCGTCACTCGCCCTGGCCGGCATGTCGTTCATCGGTGGATACGCTCCTTGCCTGCGGGGCCCAGGTCAAGATCCAGCCAAGCACACCCCTACGCACCCGTCCACCGAAGATGGCCACCGCATCGCCGGATGTGCACGCGAACGAAGCTAGCCGGTGTTCTGCAGGCCGGCGGCGACGCCGTTGACGGTGACGTGCAGGAACTGGCGCAGGTCATCAGCCGTACTGCCGGTCGCGTCCGTGTCCTCAGTGTCCCCGTCGCGCAGGCCGCGCAACGCCCGCACCTGTAGGTAGGACAGCGCGTCCACATACGGGTTGCGCAGCGCGACCGCCCGTCCCAGCACGCGCCGGTCCTCCAGCAGCCGGTCGTGCCCGGTCACCGCCAGCACCCACTGCATGCTCTTGGCGTGCTCGTCGAGGATCTGCCGGCTCAGCTCGGGACGTCCGCCCAACGCCAGATAACGCGACGCGATCCGCCGGTCGGTCTTGGCCAGCGACATCTCAGCGTTCTCCATCATCACGGTGAAAAGCGGCCACTCCGCATACGCACGCTGGAGCCGGCCGATGTCGCCCACCGCTTCCAGGCCGGAGCCGAGGCCGTACCAGCCGGGCAGGTTGACGCGGGTCTGCGCCCATGAGAACACCCATGGAATCGCCCGCAGATCATCCAACGAGGCCAGGCTCAACCCGCGCCGCGCCGGACGCGACCCCAACGGCAGCGCGCCGATCTCCTCCAGCGGCGTAACCTGCGCGAACCAGTCGGCGAAACCGTCCACCTGCACCAGCGCGTGATACACCTCGCGCGACGCCTCATCCAACGTCTTGGTCAGGTCGGCGAACTCCACCGCAGCCCGCTGCGCCTTGTCCTCCACCGCCGGCGTGGACGCCAGCAGCACCGCCGAGGCCACCTGCTCCAAGTGCCGCCGCGCGATCATCGGGTTCCCGTACCGGGCGAAGATCACCTCGCCCTGCTCGGTCACCTTGAACCGGCCGGCCACCGAACCCGGCGCCTGCGCCAGCACCGCCCGGTTCACCGGACCGCCACCACGGCCGAGTGCACCGCCACGGCCGTGGAACAGCGTCAGCTTGATCGCATGCCGGGCCGCCCACGCGGTCAACCGGTCCTGCGCCTGGTACAGCGCCAGCGTCGCGGACACCGGACCGACGTCCTTGGCCGAGTCCGAGTAGCCCAGCATCACCTCGAACCGGCGCCCGGTCGCCGACAGCCGCCGCCGGACGTCCGGCAGCTTGATGACCTCGTCGAGCACGTCGATGCAGTTCGCCAGGTCCTCACCGGTCTCGAACAGCGGGACGACGTCGAGCACGACTTCGCGATCGCCCAGCGCCGCCCGGGCCAACTCGAACACCGCCGCCGCATCGGCGGCGGACCGGGTGAACGACACGACGTAGCGGCTGGCCGCCTCCACCCCGAACCGCTGCTGCATCGCCGCGATCGCGCGGAACGTCGCGAGCACCTCCTCGGTGCGCTCGGACAGCTCGCCGCCGGCACGAACCTCCTCCAGCGCCTGCGCGTGGACGGCGCTGTGCTGACGCACCTCGAGTTCGGCCAGGTGAAAACCGAACGTCTCCACCTGCCAGATCAGGTCCTGCAACTCGCCGTACGCCTGGCGGCGCGCCCCTGCGGTGGCCAGGCTGTTCTGCAACGCGCGCAGGTCCGCCAACAAATCCGCCGGCGAGTTGTAACCCAGATCCGCGTCCCGGGCCCGCGTCGCCGCGATCCGCACCGCCACAAACAGCAGTGCGGCACGGTGCGGCTCGTCGGGCGAGCGCACCATCAGATCCGCCACCAGGTCCGGGTTCACGGCCTTCGCATCGGCCAGTAACCGCCGCACCTCAGGGGACGGCGGGGTGCTGCGCGCGTCCAGCGTCAGCGACCTGGCGACCTGATCGCAGGCCCGCCGCAGGGCGTCCAGCACGTGCTCGGACTGGATCGCCATGGCCTGCGTGGTGACGCCGCTCGTCACGTGCGGGTTGCCGTCCCGGTCGCCGCCGATCCACGACCCGAACCGGACGAACGCCGGGATCGAGGCCGGGGACGTGCCCGCGTCATCGCCGGCCAGCGCCGACTCGGCCCTCCGGTACACCTGAGGCACGACGCGGAACAGCACATCGTCGAACACGGTCATCGCGCTGCGCACCTCGTCCAGCGGCCCCGGCCGGGTCGGCCGAACCTGCGCGGTCCGCCACAGCACATCCACCTGCTCCAGCATCCGCCGCCGCAGGTCGATCTGCTCCGACGCGGCGAGGCGCGGGTCGTCCCGGAACTCCAGCAGCTCGGCCACCCGGCGGATCGCCGACACGACCGCCCGGCGGCGCGCCTCGGTCGGGTGCGCAGTCAGGACGGGACGGAACTCCAGACCGGCCAGCAGCGACTTCGCCTGCGCCTCGCCGTGCAGGGACGCGACCTCCTCGACGGCCTGCGCGACGGTTCCGGCGAGCGGCGCGTCCGGCGACTCGTTGGCGCGCAGCGAACGGATCCGGTGGTACTCCTCGGCGATGTTGACCAGATGGAAGTAGACGGTGAACGCCCGCGCGACATCGCTGGCCCGCTCCAGCGACCACGACTCGACCAGACGTTCGGCCTGGTACGCGGCGTCGTCGGCAACAGTGGCGTCCTCATGGTGCGCGGCGATGGCCAGCTCCCGTAGCCGTTCCACGTCGTCGAGCAGCGCCTGGCCGCCGTACTCGCGCAGGATCTCGCCGAGCGCGTCGCCGAGCAGGCGAACGTCGGCACGCAGCGCGTCCGGCATCTCCAGCCGGGCAACCTCACGGGACCCGGTAGCGGTAGGGGGCACAAAACCAAGCGTAGTGACTACCCGCCGGTACGGCGCGAATCAGTCCGCACCCTGGGACGCCACCACCCCCCGAATGACCACGTAAACGTCGCCTCGGCATCGTTAGCGCCTCTTCAACGGGTCGCCAACCGTTACATCTCGTCATCGGCGAGCCAAGCGGTCGCGCCTATGCTGGCCGTCTGGACCGTACCACCGACCGTCACCCGGGAAGGGGCGAAGCACTTGCCAGACCGCGCGCCCGGCCGACCTGACGAGCCATCCGACAAGGCCGCCGGCCGGTGGCTCAGCGCAGCGCGAGCCGTGCTCGACCGGCTCGAAGCCACCCAGATGCCGGCCATCGCCAGGGCCGCCGGCTTGTGCGCGGACGCGATAGCGTCCGGCGGCCTGGTCCACCTGTTCGGCACCGGCCACTCCCGCATCCCGCTGGAGGAGATGTTCCCCCGCTACGGCTCTTACCCGGGTTTTCACCCGATGGCTGAGCTGTCGATGACGCACCACACCCAGATCGTGGGCGTGAACGGACAACGCCAGGCGATGTTCATCGAGCGCATCGAAGGGCTCGCCGAAGTCATCCTCAGCAACTTCGAGTTCGGCGAGCACGACGTGATGATCGTGTTCAGCGCCGGCGGGCTGACGGCCGTCCCCATCGAAATGGCACAAGGCGCGCGCCGGCGCGGCATGCCGGTTGTCGCCGTAACGTCGGTCGTCCACTCAGAGGCCGGCGAACCGTCCCACTCGTCGGGTACCCGCTTGCTGGACAACGCGGACGTCGTCATCGATCTCGGCACACCCGTCGGCGACGCCCTGGTCGCCCTCGACGGCATCGACACGCCGGTCGGACCCGGGTCGACCCTGGCGAACGTCGCGGTCGTGAACGAGCTCAAGGTGCAGACGGCGCAGCTGCTCCTGGAACGCGGCGCACTGCCGGACGTGCTCACCAGCGGAGCCGTCGTCGGGCCCGAGCGGTCACAGCGGTTGTTCGACGGCGCCTACCGCGATCACGCACATCGGCTGAGCCGGGCGCTGGCAGGCGAACCCGGCACAAACCGGTCTCCGTGATCATCGGCACTCTTCACACGCCTGCCGCGATAAGTGCCGGTGATCTTGGGCAACGTCATCCCCTAGTGGAATCTCGAGATTCCGTGGGCGGCGAGTGCCTGGGCGGCGGTGCGCTTGCGGCCACGTGCGATCGCCGCAGCCCGTCGGCGCTGGTCCAGATGCTTGCGGATCGACCGCTCCAGTACGACCCGATACAGGACGTAGTGCGCTGTGGTGTTGAACCGGCTGCGAATCGCAGTACCCATCAGCTCGGCGGCGGCGTCGAACCTGTCGGCGCAGATCTCCGCGTACGCGAGAACCAGCACGCAGTCCGCGTCGGCCCGGTATCCCTCGCGGTCCGCCAGAACGAGTGCGCGGCGGAGGTGCCCGAGACCGTCCCCTCCTTTGATCACCTGCGCAATCGCCGCCGAGAATGAGGTGAGCCAGGTCTCCACGACTCCCGTTCGATCAAGAAAGTCCTGCTGCGCGTCCATCCACCGGGTGGCTTCGGTCGCATCACGCTCGGCCAGCGCCAGAGTCCAGCCGACCCAGTGCGTGATGAACCGGTCGTATCCATCGTCCGACGCCGCGTGATAGAGCGATTCGAGCCGCTCGCGCGCCGCGTCGTTGTTCTCGGCCGCCAGGTCTGCGGCTGCCCGGAAAGCCTCGACCAGGGTCTCCAGTCGAGACTCCCGAGACTCCACGGCCAGCTCCATCGCGCGGCTCAGGCTCGCCGCAGCGCTCGGCGACTCGCCGAGATTCACGATCGCCCGGTAGACCGCGACAAGACACTGCGCTGCCACATCGTCGGTCGCGCCGACCAGCGCTTCGGCAGACGACGTCGCGTCGGACATCTCGTGGAAGTCGCCACGACCCAGCCCGATGTCGGTGCGAAGGATCCGCGTCCACAGGTCGTTCCGCGCGTCGAGGTCCGACGCCTTCAGCGCATCGACCCACAGGCTGCCTTCGGTGAAGCCCAGCCCGTTGCGCCACAGGAAGCTTGTGCTGAGGGCGATCTCGACGGCGCTGTCGAGGTCACCGCATTCGATACTGTGCCGGAAAGCTTGGCGCGTGTTGTCGAGTTCACGTCGATGGCTCGCCGCGAGCCGGGCAGACATCCACCGATCAGCGCGGGACGGCGAGCCCAGGTGCCGGACGAAGTGCTGCCGGTGCCGCTCGAGCGCCTCGGTAGCTTCACCCGCGCGATCCAGCCGGTCCCTCGCGAATACGCGGATGGTCTCGAGGAGCCGATACCGACTCGCCCGCGGATCATGAACGACCAGGCTCTTGTCGACCAGATCCCCGAACACGCCCGCGGTGGCAGCACTCGGCAGCATCGGGCACAGCGCCTCCACCGCGGGGAAGTCGAACGACGCCGGAAAAACACTCAGGTAGCGCAACAACCGTTGCCCGTTCTCGTCGAGAAGCCGATAGCTCCAGTCGATGGTCGCCTCCATCGTGGCGTGCCGCCGCGAGTCGCCGACCGCGCGCCGGGAAAGCAGGGTCAGGCGACCGCCGAGATGCCGGGCGAGTTCGTCGAGCCCGAACCTGCGGAGCTGCCCGGCGGCCAGCTCAAGAGCAAGTGGCAGGTTGTCGAGCCGGTCACAGAGCGCGATCACCTGCGGGTCGGCCGGATCCCACGCCACTCGCGGCTCGGCCGCGCGAGCACGTTCGACGAACAACTGCGGCCCCGCATCTGCGAGCGGGCCGAGCGGCCACACATGTTCGCCGACGATTTGGAGGGGTTCCCGGCTCGTAGCCAGAATGCGCAATGCCGGGCCGCGCGCCATGATCCGCACGACGAGTTCAGCCGATTTCTCGAGGACATGCTCGCAGTTGTCTAGTACGAGCAGGACCGGCCGGCCGGCGAGGTGGTCGGCCAGGCTATCGGCTGACGCGGCTGCCTCGCCTTCCACACCGGCGCCGTCCGCGACGGCGAAAACGATGTCGCCACCGGGGCCGATCGGCGTCAGATCCACGAGAACCGCGCCGTCAGCGTATTCGGTTTGAAGTTGGTGCGCGACCGCCAACGCCAAGGTCGTCTTTCCCACGCCTCCGGCGCCGGTAATGGTCACCATCGTGGCGCTACGGACGAGTTCGATGACAGCTTTGATGTCGTCGTCACGGCCGATCGGCACGCTCCGCATCGGTGTGAGCCTGCGCTGCAGCGATCCGGGCGGAGTACCCACGTCGGCGACGAAACGGTAGCCATGGCCGTGCATCGTCTTGATGAATCGCTGGACGCGGCCGTCGTCGCCGATCGCCTGCCGCGCCGCCTTGATACGCGAAGTCAGGGCGGATTCCGATACGAACCGACTGCCCCATACACCGTCGAAAAGCTCCTCCTTCGGGACGACCCGATCACGGTTCACGATCAAGTAGTGCAGCACTCCATAGACCTGCGGCTCGAGATGAACCGGACCCGCCGGCCCGACGAGACTCAGCAGCTGATCGTCCAGCTGAAAGTCACCGAACTGGAAGAGCACATACAGATTGTTCCACGACTTCGGACCCTCCTCTCTCGCCGACGACGGGCCGGTCGAATAGCCTCGCCACTATGACCACCGAATCCGTCGTCCATGCACATACGACCGCGGGCAAACTCGCGGATCTGCACGAACGTCTCGAAGCAGCCGTACATGCGGGCTCCGCACGGGCCATCGAGAAGCAGCACGCCAAGGGCAAGCTGACCGCCCGCGAGCGGATCGCGCTGCTCGTCGACGAGGGCAGCTTCACCGAGTTCGACGAGTTCGCCCGGCACCGCGCGACCGACTTCGGCATGGCCGAGAACCGCCCTTACGGTGACGGTGTCATCACCGGGTTCGGCACGGTGGACGGTCGCCAGGTCGCGATCTTCGCGCAGGACTTCACGGTGTTCGGCGGCAGCCTCGGCCAGGTGTTCGGCGAGAAGATCGTCAAGGTGATGGATTTCGCGCTCAAGACCGGCTGCCCGATCATCGGCATCAACGACTCCGGCGGCGCGCGGATCCAAGAGGGCGTCGTCTCGCTCGGCCTCTACGGTGAGATCTTCCGCCGCAACACGCACGCGTCGGGCGTCATCCCGCAGATCTCCCTGATCATGGGCCCGTGCGCAGGCGGTGCGGTGTACTCACCCGCGATCACCGATTTCACCGTGATGGTGGACGGCACCTCGCACATGTTCATCACCGGCCCGGACGTCATCAAGACCGTGACCGGCGAGGACGTCGGCTTCGAGGATCTCGGCGGCGCGCGCTCGCACAACACGAAGTCCGGCAACGCGCACTACATGGCCTCCGGCGAGGAGGACGCGATCGACTACGTGCGCGCGCTGCTGTCGTACCTGCCGCAGAACAACCTGGACGAGGTACCGATCTACGACGGCGACGTGACGCTGGACGTGACGGACGACGACCTGGCACTGAACACGCTCGTACCGGACAGCGCGAACCAGCCGTACGACATGCACGCGGCGATCACCGCCGTCCTGGACGACCACGAGTTCCTCGAGGTGCAATCGATGTTCGCGCCGAACATCGTCGTCGGTTTCGGCCGGGTGGAGGGACGGTCGGTCGGCATTGTCGCGAACCAGCCGATGCAGCTGGCCGGCACGCTCGACATCGACGCCTCCGAGAAGGCGGCCAGATTTGTGCGCGCGTGCGACTCCTTCAATATCCCGATCCTGACGTTCGTCGACGTGCCCGGCTTCCTGCCCGGCACCGACCAGGAATGGAACGGCATCATCCGCCGCGGCGCGAAGCTGCTGTACGCCTACGCGGAGGCCACCGTCCCCCTTGTCACCGTGATCATCCGCAAGGCGTACGGCGGCGCGTACGACGTCATGGGCTCGAAGCACCTCGGCGCGGACGTCAACCTGGCCTGGCCCACCGCACAGATCGCGGTCATGGGCGCACCGGGCGCGGTCAATATTCTCTACCGCCGCACGATCGCCGAGTCCGACGATCCGGACGCGAAGCGGGCCGAACTCATCACCGAGTACGAGGACACCCTGGCCAACCCCTACGTCGCGGCCGAGCGCGGCTACATCGACGCCGTCATCGAGCCGTCCCGCACCCGCGTCTCCATCATCAAGGCGCTGCGCGCGCTACGCACCAAGCGCGAAACCCTGCCGCCGAAGAAGCACGGCAACATCCCGCTGTAGACGGGCGGCACTACCGGGACGGCGCACCTTCATCTAGGAGCGCCAGTTCAACCCGGGAACGTACTCCCAGCTTTCCGAACGCGCGGGAGAGATTGTTTTCGACCGTCCGCACCGACAGTCCGAGCGAGTCGGCGATCGCCGCGTTGGGCAGCCCGCGCTGGGCCAGCCGAACGCAGCGTCGCTCGCCTGGAGTCAACGTGTCGTACGGGTCCCAGAGCGATCGGGGTCTACCGGGAGCGGCGTCCGGTGTCGCCAGGCCGTGCCCGGCCAAGAACTCGTGGATCGTGTCGATGTAGTCGTCGTAGTCCGGCGCCAGCCAGACGAAGTGGTCGACCCCGCCGAACTCCCGGTACTGCGCTCCTGCGATTTGGTCGGCCAAGTAACGCCCGCTCGCGACCGGCACGATGCGATCGTCGAGTTGATGGATGATCAGCGTCGGCACCCGGACCTGTGGCAGCAACTCGGTCGCGTCCAGCGACAGCGCGCTTTCCACCCACCGGTAAATCAGCGCCGGGCTGGCCGCAGCGCGCTCGTAGCGCGGCATCCACGTCCGCATCGCCGGGTCCGCGAGCACACTCGGAGCGATGTCGGTCAGCATCAACGTCTCGGGGCGTCCCCACGTGGCGACGAATCTCTTCCAGAACACCTTGATCTCGTCGATGGACGGCACCGGCCCGTACGCCGAAATTCCCCGCAAGTCCGAGATGCCAGGAACCGCGGAGACCAGAACAAGCGCGGCGACCCGCTCCGGATGCCACGCGGCCATGGCGACGGCTGTCGACCCGCCCTCGGAGAAGCCCATCACGGTTGCCCGGTCGATGCCGGCCGAGTCGAGCACCGCAACCACCTGTTCGACGCGTCCGGCGAGATCAGCCGGTTCGTCCACCGGGTCGGACAGTCCAGTGCCGAGCTTGTCGTACTGGATGTACCGGACACGCCCGGCGAACCGCAGGATCGGCCGCCAGAAGGCGGCCTTCTCCCACATCATCTCGAGATGTTGCACGATCGGCGGGGTGCAGATGAGCGGCGGCGCGTCCGGACGGCCACACTCCTGCCAGGCAACGGCACCGGCAGGAGTGGGCGCGTACTGGACGGACGGCGCCTCCACCCGTCCATTCTTGCCCGATCAGCCCGGAACCGCATCGGCGATCAGCCGAGACACTTCCTCCGGTGTGGCACCCACGGCCGAGCCGGCGTCGAGCATGGAGGCCCAGCGGAGCACCTCGTCAGCGGCCTGCGACCAGTGGCTGTCCGACATCAGGTCATGGCCGGAGCCGGCAACGACATGCAGCCGGGTCGCGTAGGCCCGGGCCAGGTCGTGCTGCTCGGCGAGGGTGAAGAAACCGTCGTGCTCGGCTGCAATCACCTGAACGGGGGTGGTCACAGCCGACGGCCGAGGCGTCCGTACCAGCATGTTGAGGAACGAACGGAACGACTCGTTCTGCAACCGAGCGAACGTTGCCTGCACCACGCTGTCCGGCGTGCCGGGAGTGAAGAACGCCCGGCGGGCCAGGGCCTCGCTCGCCACGATCGGCCCCAAACTGATCGTCGCGATGCTGCGGAAGGTCGCCCACGGCGCGCGGCGCAATATCCGCAGCGTTGCCGGCAGGACGCCTCGGCGCGGAACGGACGCCAACAGCACAGCACCGGCGGCCGCGGAGTCCTCCAGAACCCGCTGCACGATCAGGCCGCCCATCGAATGGCCGACAAGCACCGTGCGCGGACCGAGCTCAGCGAGCCGCTGGCGGACCTCGGCCACGTGCCCTCGGATCGTCGTCCAGATGCGTGCCCGGTCGCCGGGCCGGTCATGTGCACCAAGCTCGATGGTTTCCACATGATGCCCAGCGTCTCGAAAGTAGCCCGTCCAGTGCTCTTGCCAGCACCACGGTCCGTGCCACGCGCCATGAACGAACAGGAATGGTCGTGGGCTGGTCGATGTCGGTCTGTTGTCCGGCGTCATCGTCCGGTCAGGGTTCGTCTTTGGTGCGGAGTGGCTCGCCATTTGGTTCTCCTTCGTCGTCACCTGGCTGGTTGCCTTCGAAGAGAGCTTCGAGCAGCGCCGGCGTCGGCGCATGAGTGGAACCACTCAGCCCGCTTTCGATTCAGCTACGAGTTCGCCACAAGGAGGGCGTCGCCTCGCGTGGGCCACGCGGCTTTCTCCGCCTCGACCCGCGCGTTGTCCCGGGTCGTGGTGACCTCGTCAGGTCGGGATGCGTTGTCGGTGTCCGGGTGCTGCTGGTGGTCGTGATCGGTAGGTGTGCCCGGTGGGTGTGGTGATCTCCACGATGTGTCGGTCCGGGTCGATCACGGCGCTTCGCCAGCCGGGCATCTGACGCACGTAGTTGCAGCGTTCGCACAGACCTTGCCCGTTGGTCGCCGTCGTTGGGCCACCGTGAGCGTGCGCGGTGATGTGGTCAAGGTGCCGGATCGGGGCGTCGCAGAACGCGTTGCGGCAGTACTGGTCGCGGTAGACCAGCATCCGGGCCAGCACCCCGGTGAAGCGGCGCCGCCGCCGGTCGCAGTCGGTGACGATGCCGGTGACCGGGTCGGTGTACAGCCGCCGGATCCACACCCGCGCCGTGGTCATCTCCCGAACCCCGACGCTGCCCATACCCACGCCAGCACGCGGGCTGGCGCCATGCGGGTTGGCGCTGCTGTGTGGGCTGGTGCAGTCTCCGGCGCAGCCCGGGCGGTGCACACCGAGCAGCGGTGCACACCGGCCACCAGCCTGCGGGTCGATCCCGCCGAACTCGCCCGCAACGGGCGTGGCGGGCTCGGCGGCGCCCGACCCAGCTGCCTCACCTCCGGTAGCCGCGCCGGGCCGGTCCGCGTCACCGTCCACGGTGTCCGGCTCGGCAGCGTCGCTGTCGCCGCTGTCGGCGTGATTGCCGGTGTCCGCGTAGCCGTGCTCACCGCCGTCGTCCTCGGTGGTGGCGCGGCCGGCGATGTCGCGGGCGGTCTCGGCCGGGATCGGCCCGTACCCGGCCAGCTCGGCCGGGTCGTCATCCCCGCCGAACAACGCCCCCTCGGTCATGATCAGCCCGATCTCGGCGTCCACGCCGGCAGCGGACGCTTGCCCGGTCAGCCGTTCGACCAGGGTATCGGCCATGATCTGATCCCGAGTCCGC
>DASUTB010000069.1:0-70141 GCA_036374835.1 Jiangellaceae bacterium
CCCTCGGCGGTGAGCCGGCCCGCCTCGACGCCGGCGGGCAGCACGTCGGGCAGGAGGGTCTCGATCGACAGGCCCGGCCGGCGGTCGGCGATCAACCGGTCGAACTGACCGAGCATGGTCTGGTCGTAGCTCCTGGTCTTCGGGTCGATCGGGAACATTCCCGACGCGTCGCCAACCCCAAGCACGTTGCGCCCGGTTAGCTGCCAGTGGACGTACCCGGCCAGCGTGGTGAGATGCGCGACGTGCGGCACGTGCGGCTCGTCGTCCAGGATCGCCTGGTACAGGTGGGCGATCGACCAGCGCAGCGGGATGTTGTAGCCGAAGAGGTCGGTCAGCTCGGCGGCGGCCGGGCCGGTGCTGGTGTTGCGCCAGGTGCGGAACGGCGCCAGCAGTTGATCATCGGAGTCGAACGCCAGGTAGCCGTGCATCATGGCCGATACGCCGATCGCTCCGAAGGTGGTGGGACGGACGCCGTGCCGCTGCTCGACGTCGGCAACCAGCGAGCCGAAGCAGTCGCGCAGACCGGCCCAGACGGCGTCAAGGGGGTACGTCCACACCCCGTCGGCCAACTGGTTCTCCCACTCGTGGCTGCCGCTACCGATCGGTGTGTGGTCGGGGCCGATCAGCGACGCCTTGATTCGCGTCGAGCCGAGCTCGATGCCAAGTGCGGTATTGCCCGAACTGATGGCCGCGCGGGCGGCCGACTGCGCTTGGGCGCCCGGCTGTCCGTTTCCGTCGTCTGACATGGGCAACTCCTCGGTCGGCTCAGTTGGTCGGCGGTGCGGCAGTGCTGGCCCGGACCACGAGCGTGGCGGGAGCGACGACCCGGCGGGGCGCGTCGGAAGGCCCGTTCTCGATCCGATCGAGGAGCACGGCGATGCTGTCCCGGCCGACGGCGGCGAAGTCTTGCCGGACGGTCGTCAGAGGTGGCGGGAAGTACGCGGCCTCCGGGATGTCGTCGAAACCGACGATGCTGACCTCTTTCGGCACTTGGATGCCGGCTTCCTGGAACGCCCGGAGCAACCCGAGGGCCATCTGATCGTTGGCGACGAACACCGCGGTCACATCGTCGTGCGTGGCGTGCCGCCGGGCCAGCTGCCGGCCGGCCTGGTAGCCCGTGGCCGGGCTCCAGTCACCGTGCAGAACGTCGGGAACGGGTGCGGCCGCGGCTTCCAGGGTGGCGCGCCAGGCATCGAGCCGCGCTTCGGCCTCGAGCCAGTCGAGCGGGCCGCTGACATGCCATACGGTTTCGTGGCCGAGGTCGAGCAGATGTTTGGTAGCCGCCGTCGCGCCGGCGTACTGATCGACGCACACGACCGGACGGCCGGGTGCTTCACCACCCTCGACCGCGACGATCGGCATATCGCCGGGTAGCGCGGTCAGCGCTTCGGCGGACGATCGCTGGGTGGCGATCACGATCAGGCCGTCGACGGACTGGTCGGCAAGGTAGTCGAACGCCTCGGACACGCTCTTGCTGGTGATGGCCTTGAGGCTCACGATGCTGATGAAATAGCCCGCCTCGCGCGCCGCCTGCTCGATACCGAACAGTGTGCTGGCCGGGCCGTACAGCGTCGTGTCGAACGCAACGACGCCGAGCGTGTTGGTGCGCCGGGTCACGAGCGCGCGGGCCGACGAATTTCGGCGGTAGGCGAGTTCGTCGATGGCCCGGAGTACGCGCTCCTTGGTCTCGGGGCGCACACTGGGGTGGTCGTTGAGCACTCGTGAGACGGTCTGGTGCGAGACGCCCGCCCGGCGAGCGACGTCGGCCATCACCGCCGGACGTGTCTTGGCATCTGGCATAGAGATATGTTAACGCTCACACCTATTCTTCGGCCAACCGCCTCTCGAATCGCGTGATCATTCCCTCGCGGCGGCTGTACCCGCACCGGCGCAGGGCCCCGGAACGGGAGACAATGGACGGCATGGCCAGCCCGCGTGACGTCGTCATCCTCGGATCAACCGGATCGATAGGGACCCAGGCGGTCGACGTCATCGGCCGCAATCCGGAGCGGTTCCGGGTGGTGGGGCTGGCCGCCGGCGGCTCGGACCCGGGCGCGCTGGCCAAGCAGGCGCTCGATCTCGGCGTCGAGACCGTCGCCATCGCCAAGGCCAGCGCCGCCGAGGATGTCGTGCTCGCGTTCTACGCCGAGGCCAACCGCCGCGGCTACAACAAAGGGGGGTTCGCCGTCCCCAAGGTGCTGGCCGGCCCGGACGCCGCCACCGAACTCGCCACGGCACCGTGCGACATCGTGCTCAACGGCATCACCGGCTCGATCGGGCTGCGGCCGACGCTCGCGGCGCTCGAAGCCGGGCGCACGCTTGCGCTGGCCAACAAGGAATCGCTCATCGTCGGCGGACCGCTGGTGACGGCGACCGCCAAGCCCGGCCAGATCGTTCCAATCGACAGTGAGCACAGCGCGCTGGCCCAGTGCCTGCGCGGCGGACGCGAGGACGAGGTCCGACGCCTCATCCTCACCGCGAGTGGCGGCCCGTTCCGCGGCCGCACCCGCAGCGAACTCGAGCACGTCACCCCGGAACAGGCGCTCGCCCATCCCACGTGGAACATGGGGCCGGTCATCACGGCGAACTCGGCCACACTCGTCAACAAAGGGCTCGAGGTCATCGAGGCGCACCTGCTGTTCAACATCCCGTTCGACGACATCCTCGTTGTTGTACACCCGCAGTCGATCGTGCACTCCATGGTCGAGTTCACCGACGGCTCGACGCTCGCGCAGGCCAGCCCGCCGTCCATGATGATCCCGATCGCGATCGCGCTCGGCTGGCCGGACCGGGTGCCGGACGCCGCCCCGGCCTGCGACTGGACGACCGCCGCGACCTGGGAGTTCGCACCGCTCGACAACGAGGCATTCCCCGCCGTGGCGCTCGCCCGGGAAGCCGGGAAGCGTGGCGGCACCGCTCCGGCGGTCTACAACGCGGCCAATGAGGAAGTCGTCGCCGCCTTCTTGGATGGACGGCTCGCCTTTCCGGCTATCGTCGATACGGTCGCCGCGGTTCTCGGCGAACACGGCCAGAGTGGGAACGCCGTCACCCTCGACGACGTTCTAGCAGCGGAGACGTGGGCCCGTGCGCGGGCTCGAGAGATCACCGGAGTTGCCTAGATGGACCTACTCGCCCTGGTGGGCATCATCGCGTTCGCCGTCGGACTGATGGCGTCGATCGCGCTGCACGAGATCGGCCACCTGCTGCCGGCCAAGCTGTTCGGGGTCAAGGTCACCCAGTACATGGTCGGCTTCGGCCGGACGGTCTGGTCGCGGCGCCGCGGTGAGACCGAGTACGGCATCAAGTCCATCCCGCTCGGCGGCTACGTCCGCATGATCGGGATGTTCCCGCCGGCGCCCGGTGACGACCCGAACAAGCTGCGCCAGGCCAGCACCGGCCCGTTCCAGGCGCTGATCGAGGACGCGCGCAAGGCGGCCAAGGAAGAGATCCGGCCCGGTGACGAGGACCGCGTCTTCTACCGGCAACCGTGGCCGAAGAAGCTCGTCGTGATGCTCGGCGGGCCGATGATGAACGTGCTGATCGCGTTCGTGCTGGCCGCCGGTGTGCTGTTCACCTTCGGTAACACCGACGAGCCGATCCTCGAGCCGACCGTCGCGTCGGTGAGCGAGTGTGTGATCCCGGCCTCGGAGGGGCGCACCGAGTGCACGGCCGAGGACCCGGCCGCCCCGGCCGCCGAGGCGGGGCTGAAGCCTGGAGACCAGATCGTTTCGGTGGACGGCGTGCCGGTCGCACAGTGGGAGGACGCGCAGCACGCCATCCGGGAGCGCCCGAACGAGACCGTCGACATCGTCGTCGAGCGAGCGGTCGGCGACGGCTCGGCAACCGAAACGGTCACGCTCTCGACGCAACTGGCATCGAGCGAACGCCCGACGCTCGACAGCACCCGGGACGACATCGAATATGAGGATGTCGGATTCCTCGGCGTGTCGCCGGTCGTCGTCGGCTACGAGCGTGAAGATCTCGGCGGTGCGATCGCCTGGGTGGGCAATTTCACCGTCACCATGGCCGAGGCCGTCGCCGGCATTCCACAGAAGATGGTCGGGGTGTGGGACGCGGCGTTCGGCGGTGGCGAGCGCGATCCCGAAGGCCCGGTCGGCATCGTCGGCGCCGGCCGGATCGGCGGCGAGATCGCGTCGCTGGACGAGGTACCGGGCAGCGCCAAGGTCGCCAGCTTCGTGATGCTGCTGGCCTCGTTCAACATGGCGATCGCGCTGTTCAACCTCATACCCCTGCTGCCCCTGGACGGCGGGCACGTCGCCGGCGCGCTCTGGGAAGGGGTCAAACGCGGCTGGGCCCGGCTGACCCGCCGTCCCGCACCGCGTCCGGTCGACGTGGCCAAGGCGCTGCCGCTCGCCTACGGCATGGCGGCCGTGCTCATCAGCATGGCGGTGCTGCTGCTGTACGCGGACATCGTCAACCCGATCACACTTCGCGGCTGAGAGAATGGAATCGATGACAGTTCAGCTTGGTATGCCCGCGACGCCGGCGCCGGTGCTCGCCGAACGGCGCCCGTCCCGCAAGATCCGGGTCGGCAAAGTCGAGGTCGGCGGGGACGCGCCGGTCAGCGTGCAGTCGATGACGACGACGCCGACGACCGACATCAACGCGACGTTGCAGCAGATCGCCGAGCTGACGGCCGCCGGCTGCGACATCGTGCGCGTCGCCTGCCCGAGCGCGGATGACGCCGAGGCGCTGCCGGCCATCGCGCAGAAGTCGCAGATCCCGGTTATCGCCGACATCCACTTCCAGCCCAAGTACGTGTTCGCCGCGATCGATGCCGGCTGCGCCGGCGTGCGCGTCAATCCAGGCAACATCCGCAAGTTCGACGACCAGGTCGGCGCGATCGCCGAGGCCGCCGCCGAGGCCGGTGTGTCGCTGCGGATCGGTGTCAACGCCGGCTCACTCGACAAACGGCTGCTGGAGAAGTACGGCAAACCGACCGCCGAGGCGCTGGTCGAGTCCGCGGTGTGGGAGGCGTCGCTGTTCGAGGAGCACGACTTCCACGACTTCAAGATCTCGGTGAAACATCACGACCCGGTTGTGATGATCCAGGCCTACGAGATGCTCGCCGAGCGCGGCGACTGGCCGCTGCACCTCGGCGTCACCGAGGCGGGCCCGGCGTTCCAGGGCACGATCAAGTCGTCGGTCGCGTTCGGCACGCTGCTGGCCAAGGGCATCGGCGACACCATCCGGGTGTCGCTGTCGGCGCCGCCGGTCGAAGAGGTGAAGGTCGGTCTGCAGATCCTGCAGTCGCTGAACCTGCGCGAGCGCAAGCTGGAGATCGTCTCCTGCCCGTCCTGCGGCCGGGCGCAGGTGGACGTCTACACGCTGGCCGATCGGGTGACCGCCGGGCTCGAGGGCATGGAGGTGCCGCTGCGGGTCGCCGTCATGGGCTGCGTCGTCAACGGACCCGGTGAGGCGCGCGAGGCCGACCTCGGCGTGGCGTCGGGCAACGGCAAAGGTCAGATCTTCGTCAAGGGAGAGGTCATCAAGACCGTGCCGGAGTCGCAGATCGTCGAGACGCTGATCGAAGAGGCGATGCGCCTCGCCGAGGACATGGACGTCCCGTCCGGCCCGCCGTCCGTCGACGTCGTCGGCTGAGCTGTGCAGGCACCGTGGTGCAGGGCGGGCTGACCCGGCCGCGACGGCTGCGCGAAGGAGACCGCGTCGTCGTGGTGTCGCCGAGTGGGCCCGTCCCGAAGGACCGCCTCGACACCGGGTGCGACGTACTGCGCGACTGGGGTCTCGACGTGGAGCTCGGCGCCCACGTGCTGGACGTGCACGAACGCTTCGGCTACCTCGCCGGGAACGACGCGGACCGCGCAGCCGACCTGCAGCAGGCGTGGCTCGACCCGGCTGTCGCGGCCGTCTTCTGCGCCCGCGGCGGCTACGGCGCGCAGCGGATGGTCGACCTGCTCGACTGGGCGGCCATGCGCGCCGTGCAACCGAAGGTGTTCGCCGGGTACAGCGACATCACCGCGCTCCACGAGGCGTTCGCCACCCAGCTCGGCGTCGCCACGCTGCACGCCCCGATGGTGGGCGCGCGGCCGTTCGGCACCGACGGGCCCAGTACCGAGAACCTGCGACGCACGCTTTTCGAGCCGGAGACGGCGCTGACGTTGCACTCGGAAACCGCGGAGACGCTCGTCCCCGGCACCGCCCGCGGCATCACGGGTGGCGGCAACGTGAGCCTGCTGCCCGCGAACCTCGGCACTCCGACCGGGCGGGAATCGGCCGCCGGCACGATCCTGATGCTCGAGGACGTCGAGGAAGACGCCTACCGGCTTGACCGGCTCTTCACCCAGCTGCTGCGCACCGGCTGGCTGGACGGGGTGGCCGGCGTGGTGTTCGGCTCGTTCCACGGCTGCGAGGACGGTGTCCGCGACCTCGTGCTCGACCGCTTCGGCGGTCTCGGCGTCCCGCTGGTCTGGGGGCTCGGGTTCGGGCACGGCCCTACGTCACTGACCATCCCGCTGGGTGTGCCGGCGGTGCTGGACGCGGACGCGGCGACGGTGACGCTCGACGGTCCGCCGCTGCGCTGAACTCACCGTAGCCGCGCGCCGTGCCCCACAGCAGACCGCCCGTTCAGCAGGTAGTCTCCAGGCGAAGGGGTCAGTGGGAGGCCGCGATGCTCAACACGGCACGAGCGCCGGCGGTAGAGCCGATCGTGTCCGCTGACCTGCCCGAGGTCCGCAGCCTGCTGGAGCGAGACCCGGTGACGGACGTGTTCGTCGGTTCGCGCGTCTACCTGTCCGGTCTCAAGCGGGGCAAGCTCGGCGGGCAGCTCTGGGGCTACCGCGAAGCCGGCCGGCTCGTGTCGTTGTGCTACTCCGGCGCGAACCTCGTCCCGGTCGCGGCGACCGAACCGGCGGTGCGCACCTTCAGCGACCTGGCGGCCCGGCGGGGCCGGGAGTGCACGTCGATCGTGGGGCCGGCCGGCGCCGTCCTCGCGATGTGGGACCGGTTGCGGCCCAGCTGGGGTCCGGCCAGGGAGGTGCGGGGCAACCAACCGGTGCTGGCGATCGATCGCGCACCGTACGTGGAACCGGATCCCGCCGTGCGGCAGGTCCGCCCGGACGAGCTCGACCGCCTGCTGCCGGCCGCAGTCGCGATGTTCACCGAAGAGGTGGGTGTTTCTCCGGTCGACCGGGGCAACTCCAAGATCTACCGCGCTCGGGTCGGTGAGCTCGTGCGGGCCGGGCGCGCGTTCGCCCGGTTCGAGGCCGGCAAGGTCGTGTTCAAAGCCGAGATCAGCGCGGTGACGCCGCTCGCGTGCCAGGTGCAAGGTGTGTGGGTCCGGCCCGATCGGCGCGGCCAGGGCTTGTCGGCGAAGGGTGTTGCGGCCGTCGTCAGGTACGCGCTCGACCACATCGCTCCGGTCGTGACGCTCTACGTCAACGACTACAATCACGTCGCCCGGGCCACCTACCGACGAGTAGGCTTTCGGGAGGTCGGCACTTTCGCCACCGTCCTGTTCTGATCTGCACGAAATCGAGCGCCATGAAGGATCGCAGACTGAGCCTGCTGGCCAGCGCGGCGGTGGCCCTGCTGCTCGCCGCCGGCTGCGCGTCGCCGCCCGATCCGAGCGCCGAATCGTCCGCCACGCCGCGACCGACCGGGTCCGCGACGGCGGTCGCGCCGACACCAACACCCACACCGACGGCCACACCCACACCGACGCCTACGCCTACGCTCGAGCCGCGCGAGTTCACGATCGTGGCCACCGGTGACGTGCTGCTGCACGAGCGGCTCTGGACGCAGGCCCAGCGTGACGCCGGTTCGAACGGCGATGCCGGCAGGTTCAACTTCACCCCGCAACTGAAGAGCATCGCGCCGATCGTTGGTGGCGCGGACCTGTCGATCTGCCATCTCGAAACCCCCCTCGCGCCCAACGGTGGTCCGTACGGCGGCTACCCGGCGTTCTCGGTGCCGCCGCAGATCGTGCCTGCACTTGCCGATACCGGCTACACGGCGTGCACGGTGGCCTCCAACCACACGTTCGACCGGGGAGCGGCCGGGGTCGAGCGCACGCTGGACGCGCTGGACGCGGCCGGGCTGGCGTCCGCCGGGGCGGCGCGTTCCAGGGCCGAGGCGAAAGAGCCGGTGCTCATCGAGGTCACGACCGACGGCGGCCCGGTGACCGTCGGCCTGCTCTCGTACACGTATAGCTTCAACGGCATCCCGTACCCGAACGGCGAGAGGTGGCGGGCGAACCTGATCGACCAGAAGGCGATTCTGGACGAGGCGCGTCGGGCCCGTAAGGCCGGCGCGGAATTCGTCGTCCTGGCCATGCACTGGGGTAACGAATACGTGCACGACCCCAACGAGCAGCAGCGAGAACTCGCCCGCAAGCTGCTCGGCTCGCCGAACGTCGACCTGATCCTCGGGCACCACGCCCATGTCGTTCAGCCGCTGGAGAAGGTCGACGGGGAGTGGGTGGTCTACGGCATGGGCAATCTGATGCACGCGCAGAAACGGCCGGCCGATCCACGGCACGAGGGCTTGCTGGTGCGGTTCACCATCACCGAGGACGTCGGTGGATTCGCGGCGACCGGCGCGGAGTACCTTCCGCTGTACCAGACGAACGACTTCCCGGTCGGTGTGGTGAACGTGGCGGACGCGCTCGACGGCGGTGACGCCGGGACGGCGGGACAGTCCAGATTGCAGACCGCGATGGACCGCACGACCGAGATCGTCGGACGCCGCGGCGCTCTAGACGACGGAGCCCGCCTGCTGGAGGATTGACGCGTCATGCCGAGACCGATCGTTCCGGCGGCCGCAGCGGCCATGGTGCTGCTCGCCTCGTGTTCAATGATCCACGACGAGGAGCCGGCTCAACTCGGGAAGATCGCGCTGCGCTCGGAGCTGGAGACGCCGACGCCGGACATCCCGCCAACCCGAGAGTTCACCATCGTCGCGACGGGTGACATCCTGCTGCATCCGCCGTTGTGGGACCAGGCTCGGGACGACGCCGACGCGGGGGCGGACGCCATGGACTTCACGCCTCAGTTGGCCTCGATCGCCCCCATCGTTTCCGCAGCGGACTTGTCGATCTGCCACCTGGAGACGCCGCTGGCGCCGGCCGGTGGCGCATACGCCGGATATCCGCGCTTCGCCGCCCCGCCGCAGATCGTTCCAGCCCTCGCCGACACCGGCTACACCGCGTGCACGCTGGCGTCCAACCACACCTTCGATCAGGGCGCCGACGGGGTGGACAGGACGCTCGACGCGCTCCGGTCGCAGGGTATTGCGACCGTGGGAGCCGCGCGCACCGAGGCCGATGATGAGCCGACGTTGATCGAGGTCTCCACCGATGCCGGGCCGGTAGCGGTCGGGCTCGTCGCCTACACGTTCAGCTTCAACGGAATCCCGTTCCCGGACGGCGACACCTGGCGTTCCAATCTGATCGGTGAAGAGTGTGTCTTCGGCGCGGCGTGTGCCGATGCCGCCGCGACGATCCTGGCCGATGCGGCCACGGCGCGGGAGGTCGGCGCCGAAGTCGTGATCGTCTCGCTGCACTGGGGCGATGAGTACGTCCACGACCCGAACGCGTTCCAGCTCGAGCTCGCAGCTGCGCTGCTCGACTCGCCGGACGTCGACCTGATCCTCGGCCACCATGCGCACTGGGTGCAGCCGATGGAGAACATCGACGGGGAGTGGGTGGTCTACGGCATGGGCAACCTGATGGCCGGGCACGCGACGCAGAACCAGCCGTTGCGCGAGGGGCTGCTCGTCCGTTTCACACTGGCCGAGGCGCTCGACACAGGAGAATTCACGACATCGGTCGCCGAGTACTTGCCGGTGTACCAGACGTACGACGATCCGCGCCGCGTCGTCGACGTGCCCGCCGAACTGGATAGTGGCGACCCGGCCGAATCCGCCGATCGGCTGCAGACCGCCTTCGATCGCACGACCGAAGTGGTCGGCAGTCGCGGCGCCTTCGACGACGGCCTCACCCTCCTCACAGAATGATCACGTTAAGCTCCGAAGCTGTAGCCAAACCACCTGTACAGACCGAGCATCGTCCATATGCACCGCGCATCGGCTGACGCGGCCGGGTCAGGCTTGCGCCGTCTCAGCGAGCGGCGTGGCGGCCATGTCGTCGGCGGTGCGAACAGTACCGGGGTCGGGTGCTTCGGAGTATCTGTTCCCGATCAGCAGGGGCAGCGCGCAGGCGGCGATGAGCACGGCTTCGGCGGCGATGACGAGGCGCCAGTCGAGAAACAGCAGCGCCGCGGCGCCCGCGGCCGTGCCGAGTGTCTGCGGCCCGTTGAGCGCCATGTTCGTCGCGGCGGACACCCGTCCCTGCAGATGCGCCGGTGTGACGCGCTGCCGGAACGTGACGAAGGCGACGACCATCCACGGGATGACCAAACCTGCTGCAAACGCTCCGAGAATGCCGATTGGCAGCAGGCCGGTCAGCGCGGTAGCCACACCGGCGGCGAGCCCCAGAAAGGCGATCCCGATCGCGCGGCGCTCGTCCAACCGGGCGATCAGGATCGCGGCGGTGAGTCCGCCCAGGATCGATCCGGCACCTTGGATACCGGATGCGACGCCGAACGCCTCGACCGGCAGGTTGAAGCCTTGTTCGATGGCGGCGAAGATCGTCGTGTTCATCAGCCCGGTGATCATGAAAACGATTGCCATGAGCACGGTCAGCCTGGCCAGCAAGGGGATGCCGCGGATGTGCCGGAATCCCGCGGTCAGCTCGCGCCGGAACGACTCACGTTCTTCGCGCGGTGTCGGGCCGCTCTCCTCGACGTGAACCCGGGCCAGGAGGCCGACCGTGATCAGCAGGGTGGCTGCGGTGACGATCGCGACGGCGTGCCCGCCGAACAGGGCGAACAGACCTGCTCCGACAACCGGGCTCAGGACCCGGAGGCCCTGATCGATGGTGGTCAGCAGGCCGTTGCCCGAGGCGAGCTGGTCGTCGGCGAGCATGTCGCGCAGCAGGCCCGACTGGGCGCCGGAGTTGACGTACATGAGCGTGCCGTAGGCGAATGTGACCAGGTAGATCAGCCAGACGTGCGACGTGTCGCGGACCAGCAACAGGCTGAGCGCGACGAGGGCACAGCTCAGGTTCGCGATCATCAGTAGGTTCCGGCGCGGCATGCGGTCGGCGACGTACCCGGCCAGCGGCGCGAGGAACACCGGTAGGCCGAGTGCGAGGAAGACGAGACCGGCTGCTGAGTCGCTGCCGGTGAGCGCCTTCACCCAGATGGGGAGGGTCAGGAACAGCAGGCTGTCGCCGAAGTTGCCGAACAGCCAGGCGAAGGCGAGCCGGCGGAACGGTTGCACGGACATCGCTGGGACTTTCAGGGGGTTCATCAGGCTCGCTCTCTCGCGTTGGTCGGCTGGGTCAGGACTGGCCGGTGCTCGGGTCGGCGTCCGGATCCAGGAACGTCATGGCGAACATCCGCACCGGACGGGACCCCTCCGGGCGCTTCGACGGGTCCTCCCACCGGCCCGCGTAGCGGTCGGCGATGCCCATGATCGTCTCGCCGACCTCGGCGAGTTCCTCCCTGGTGAGCCACATCGACGAGCTTGTCTGGGTGGTCGCGCCGATCCACTCCGGTTCGATGCGATGCGCGTTTCGTTCGAGCCACGTGCGCATAAGGCCGGTCTGGTACTCCAGATGGGTAACCGCCAGCGCGGACACGGCTTGGACCGACTCGCTGTCGTCGAAGTCCGGCTGCGCGGACTGGCTCCGTTCGACCAGCCGCCACGGCTTCTCCCGGCCCCGCGACGGAGCCCGTTCGATGAAGCCGTATTTGGCCAGCATTCGTAGATGGAACGAGCAGCTCGCCACGCTCTCACCGACATGCTCGGCACATTCGGTCGCGGTCGCATCGGCGACCGTGCCGAGATAGTCGATCAGCCTTAGGCGGATCGGATGCGTCATGGCCCGGACCCGTTGCGGATCGGAGATGTACTCGCGGTCGTCGCTTGGCATGAAGATAAAGGTATCTTGCGCAAGCTATCTTGCGCAAGATGTCTTTAGAAACTCGTCCAGTGATCCGGCGTCCGTCGCTTCGGCCCCGACTAGGCTCTGTGCACGCAAGCTGGCAATACTCAGGAGACGTCGTGGCGGCGGCACAGGTATCGTCGGCCGCGTCAATCAACTCCACACTCGAGGAGAAGTGCCGTGGTGCTCCGGATGTCGACGCTGTTCCTGCGTACCCTGCGCGAGGACCCGGCGGACGCCGAGCTGCCGAGCCACCGGTTGCTGGTCCGCGCGGGCTATATCAGGCGGGTGGCGCCGGGCATCTTCTCCTGGCTGCCGCTGGGGTACAAGGTCTATCGCAACGTCGAGCGGATCGTGCGCGAGGAGATGGATCGCTCGGGCGCACAGGAGGTGCACTTCCCCGCGCTGCTGCCTCGCGAGCCATACGAGGCGAGCGGCCGCTGGCTGACCTACGGCGACGGCATCTTCCGGTTGCACGACCGCAAGGGTGCGGACTACCTCCTCGGGCCCACGCACGAAGAGCTGTTCACGTTGACGGTCAAGGACCTGTATTCCTCATACAAGGACCTGCCGTTGTCGATCTACCAGATCCAGACCAAGTACCGGGACGAGGCGCGTCCCCGGGCCGGCCTGCTGCGCGGGCGCGAGTTCGTGATGAAGGACTCGTACTCGTTCGACGTGGACGACGCCGGCCTGCAGCGCTCGTACGAGCAGCATCGCGAGGCGTACATCAAGACGTTCGACCGGCTGGGGCTGACGTACGTGATCTGCGCCGCTTCATCCGGCGCGATGGGCGGCAGCGCCAGCGAAGAGTTCCTAGCGCCCGCCGAGAACGGCGAGGACACTTACGTCCGGTGCTCCGGGTGCGATTACGCGGCGAACGTCGAGGCGGTGATCACGCCCGTTCCGGACAAGCTCGCGTACGACGACGTGCCCGCCGCGCACGTCGAGGACACTCCGGACACGCCGACCATCGAGACGCTGGTCGACCTGTCGAACAAGCGGGACGACCTGCGCCGCGCCGACCGGGACTGGACGGCGGCCGATACGTTGAAGAACGTCGTCGTGATGCTCAAGCACCCCGACGGCACACGTGAGCCACTTGTGGTCGCAGTGCCGGGCGACCGGGACGTCGACATGAAGCGGCTCGAGGCGCAGGTCGGGCCCGCCGAACCGGAGGCGTTCACCGAGGAGGACTTCGCAGCCCATCCGGCGCTCGTACGTGGCTACATCGGGCCGGCGGCGCTCGGCGAGAACTCGGCGTCCGGCATCAAATACCTCGTCGATCCTCGTGTCGTCGAGGGCACACGCTGGATCACCGGCGCCAACGAGTCCGGTCGGCATGTGTACGACCTGGTCATGGGCCGCGACTTCGAGGCCGATGGCACGATCGAGGCGGCCGAGGTCAAGGAGGGCGACGCCTGTCCCCGGTGCGACGGAACTCTCGTGATGGCCCGCGGTATCGAGATCGGGCACATCTTCCAGCTCGGTCGCTGGTTCGCTGAGGCGCTGGACTTGCGGGTGCTCGACGAGAACGGCAAGCGGGTCACCGTGACGATGGGCTCCTACGGAATCGGGGTGTCGCGGGCCGTGGCCGCGATCGCGGAGCAGTCGCATGACGAGATCGGCTTGATCTGGCCACGCGAGGTGTCGCCGGCGGACGTCCACCTGATCGCCGCGGGCAAGAAGGGCGACGCGACGTTCGACGCCGCGGAGAAGCTGGCCGGTGAGATGGAGGCGGCCGGCGTGCGCGTCCTGTACGACGACAGGACGGGCGTGTCGGCCGGGGTGAAGTTCGCCGACTCCGAGCTGATCGGTGTGCCGACGATCGTGGTCGTCGGGCGTGGCCTGGCCAACGGCGTCGTCGAGGTCAAGGATCGGCGCTCGGGTGAGCGGGAGGACGTGCCGGTGGAGGGCGCCGTCCAGCACCTCGCCGCTTCGCTGTAGCGCTACGGCAGAGCGCGGGTGCTCATAAGGGCTGCGGAGCTGGATCGATGCCGGGCATGGCGGTGATATCGCCGGTCCAACGTGCGGTCAGCTGGGCGGATTCGGCCAACGCGGTAGTGGCGAGCCGGCGCACGCCGCCAAGATTGCTGAGCGCGACGACGTCGGCGTAGATCGTGGCGAGGCGCTGTTCGAGCAACGCCGCGAGCTCGCGTGCCGAGCCGGCGTCCTCCACCGGGAACGGCAGCTCGTACGCGGGGAACGCGGCGACCGGCTCGCCGTTGCGCAGCCGGATCTGCTCGGCCAGCGGCGTTCGCCGGGAGCGGTGGGTCTGCAGCGCCTCGCGTGCGGCGTCGACCTGCTCGTCGGGCAGGTTCCCGCCGACGACGCCGTAGCCGTAGATGCAGGCGTGCTCGCCGGCGAGTGCGGCCTGCAGTGCGTCGAGTGCGCTCATGCGATCTCTCCGAGGAGGTACTCGTGGGCCGATTCGCATGCGGCCACACTCGCGAGCACCCGGGCCAGCTCGTAGTCGTAGCTCGTGACGCTGTCGTCGATGCGGGCCGCGGCGTGCTCCGTCTCCGCTTCGCGCAGTGCCGTGATCGCGTCGGCGCGAGACACGGGTACGTCGTCTGGCGTGACTTCTGAGGCTCCCGGCTCGGTGCCCGGCTCGTCCGCGGTCGGCGCGATGGTGGCGAGCATCGCGTCGAGGTGACGCTCGTGCCGGGCGATGAACGCGGCGAGTTCGGCTTCCAGGTCGGGATGGGCCTCGGCCGTCGCCCGGTAGCGCGAGATCATCACACGCTCGGCCTCGGCCGCCAGCTCGCGGACGAGCCGGTCCGGGTCGGCCGGCGCGGCCTCGGAACCGGTCGTGCCGGCCGAGCACGCCGACAGCGGCACGGCCACGGCCGCGAGCAAGGCGGCGCGGCGGGTCATCGTCACAGGCACGCGGAATACCTTAGGCGTACAACCGGTAGGTCCGTCCGGCGGCTGCTCGTTGCGCGCCCGGGCTGTTAGCAGCGTTTACGGCGCGAATGCGCGCTTGACGTGGTCATTCTGGGGACGGCGGCTCGCCGTGATCGTGCACATGGCGTTCGCCGCGGCGGCAGGCGCGCTACGCTGAACGTACCGACGCGGTGACGGCGCCGGATTAAGTGCTGCCCACAAGGTTGCCGGCAAGCTCGACGACAACTGGAGAGCGAGAAGGGGCTGAACACCCATGGCGTCCGATCCAGAGAGCCTTCTCCGCGAGGTGATCGAGCCGCTGGTGACCGCCGAAGGGCTCGACCTCGAAGCACTCGAAGTCTCCTTGGTCGGCCGGCGCCGCCAGGTGCGGGTCATCGTGGACGCGGACGGCGGTGTCGACCTCGACCGGTGCGCCGACCTGTCGCGCGTCATCTCCGCCGAGCTCGATGCGAACGACGACCTCGTGGGCGCCGGCTCGTACACACTCGAGGTCAGCTCACGCGGGGTGAGCAGCCCGCTGACCCGGCCACGGCACTGGCGACGGAACATCGGCCGGCTGGTGCGCGTCGTGTCCGGCGCCGGCGAACTCACCGGGCGGATCCGCTCCGCCGATGACGAGGCGGCGGTGCTGGACGTCGAGGGTGCTGAGCGTGTCGTCGACTATGACGACGTGAAAAAGGCAAAAATCCAGGTGGAGTTCCGCCGGGTGGACGGTGAGTGAGGCACGTGAGCCATGGACATTGACCTGAGCGTGCTGCGAGCGCTCGAGCGCGAGAAGGAGATCTCGTTCGACTACGTCGTCGAGGCTCTTGAACAGGCGCTGCTCGTCGCCTACGAGCGTGCCCACGACGCGCATCCGCACGCTCGGGTCGAACTCGACCGCCGGACCGGTCATGTCACGGTGTGGGCGCGGGAACTCGCTGACGACGGCACCGTGATCCGCGAGTGGGACGACACCCCGGAGGGATTCGGCCGGATCGCGGCCACCACGGCCAAGCAGGTGATCCTGCAGCGGCTGCGCGACGCCGAAGACGAACTCACCTACGGCGAGTTCCAGGGTAAAGAGGGCGACGTCATCTCCGGGACCGTCCAGCAGGGCCGCGATCCGAGGTCGATCCAGGTCAACGTCGGCAAGATCGAGGCCGTGCTGCCGCCGCCGGAGCAGGTGCCGGGGGAGCGGTACGAGCACGGCAGCCGGATCAAGTGCTACGTGCTGCAAGTGCGCAAGACGGCGCACGGGCCGTCGGTGACGTTGTCGCGTACCCATCCGAACCTGGTGAAGAAGTTGTTCGAGATGGAGGTTCCGGAAGTGGCCGACGGCACGGTGAAGATCGCCGGTGTCGCCCGGGAGGCGGGCCACCGGACGAAGATCGCCGTGTATTCGACGGTGGAGGGTGTCAACGCCAAAGGGGCGTGCATCGGACCGATGGGGTCACGAGTGCGCGCGGTCATGACCGAACTGCACGGCGAGAAGATCGACATCGTCGATTGGTCGGACGATCCGGCCGAGCTCGTCGCGCACGCCCTGTCGCCGGCCCGCGTCCAGCACGTCGAGATCGTCGACGCCGAGGCACGTGCCGCCCGGGTGACCGTCCCCGACTACCAGCTGTCGCTAGCGATCGGCAAAGAGGGGCAGAACGCTCGGTTGGCCGCCCGGCTGACGGGATGGCGAATCGACATCCGGCCGGACTCGGGCGATCTGGCCGTTACGCCCGACTCGGCTGTTGGTAAGTAAACCCTGTAGACTGTCTGGTGGACTTGCGTATGACAGGTCGGCGAGTCACGCGTACCTGCGTGGGTTGCCGATCTCGTGCGGACAAGTCCGACCTGCTTCGTGTCGTGGCAGTCGTTGACACCTCCCAGCTTGCTACCGAGCCGAAAGGCGCCGGGCGAGCAGGTCAGGTTGTCCCCGACGTCCGCGGCCGGCTGCCCGGGCGGGGTGCATACCTGCACCGCGACCGTGGTTGCCTCGACCTCGCGGAGCGGCGTCGGGCGTTCACGCGGGCGCTGCGCCTTGCAGCACCGCCGGACCTGACGGCGTTGCACCGCTGGTTCGACGAACAGAGGCTCTCGCGCCGACCGACCGGCACGGGAGCGACCGGCCTTACAAGAAGGAGCACGACGTGACGTTCGTGAGCGCTCGATGAGCACGCAGCGATGAACACGCACCAGACCTAGCCGGTCCGAGCTCGCGCAGCCCGGACCGAGAAGGAGACCAGTGGCAAAAGTCCGGGTTTACGAGCTCGCAAAAGAGTTCGGGGTAGAAAGCAAGGTCGTACTCACCAAGCTCAATGATTTGGGCGAGTTTGTACGGTCCGCATCGTCTACCGTCGAAGCACCCGTCGTTCGACGTCTGAAAGAAGCTTTCGCGGCCGAGCCGCCCAAGGAGGCGGCATCGAAGAAGCCGGCGAAGAAGACCGCGGCCACGCCCGCCGACGTCAAGCCGGCGGCAGCGCAGCCGACCGACGGCGCCGCCGAGGCCGCCAAGAAGGCCGCGGCCGAGACCACCGCGGAAGTGTCGGCCGGCACGACCGCACCGACACCTGCGGACACCGCACCGACTCCGGCCCAGCCGGGCCCGGCTCCGGCCGAGTCCGCGCCGACGCCAAGCCCGAAGCCTGGTCCACCGGCGCCGACACCGGCCACAGCACGGCAGCGCCCGAGTGGACCGCGTCCGGGCAACAACCCGTTCGGCGGCGGCAGCACCGGGATGGGACGCCGCTCCGGCGGCGGGCGCCCGAGCGCGCCCCGGCAGGGCACCGGTCAGCGCCAGGGCGGTCCGCGCCCAGGTAACAACCCGTTCGCCTCGGGCGGAACCACCGGCATGCAACAGCCGGCGGCGCGCGATGGCGGCGGCACCACGTCCACGCCCGGCTCCATGCCGCCACGGCCTGGTGGCCCACGGCCGAATCCGGGCATGATGCCGGCCCGTCCCGCGTCTCGCGGCGACCAGCGCTCCCGTCCCGGCGGCGGCCGTCCCGGTGGGGGCGGTGGCCGTTCCGGCGGCGGTGGCGGGGCTCGTACCGGTGCGCGTCCGGGTGGACGCGCCGGGGCACCGGGCGGCGGCGCACCGGGTGGCGGCGCACCGGGTGGTTTCGGTGGACGTCCTGGGGGTGGTGGCCGCGGGCGCGGTGGAACCGCAGGCGCCTTCGGCCGTCCGGGCGGCAAGCCGTCCAAGGGACGTAAGAGCCGGCGGCAGAAGCGCCAGGAAGTCGAGAACATGCAGGCGCCGTCGATCGGCGGCATCCGTGTTCCGCGTGGTGACGGACAGCAGGTCCGGCTGCCGCGGGGCGCGTCCCTGACCGACTTCGCGGAGCGGATCGACACCGAGCCGGGCGCACTCGTCCAGGTGCTGTTCCACCTCGGCGAGATGGTCACGGCCACCCAGTCGGTGGACGAGGACACGTTCGCGCTGCTCGGCGAAGAGCTCGGCTACGACGTGCAGATCGTCTCTCCGGAGGATGAGGACCGCGAGCTGCTCGAATCGTTCGCGATCGACTTCGAGGACGAGGACGAAGAGAAGGCGCTGCCGCGTCCGCCGGTCGTGACCGTGATGGGTCACGTCGACCACGGTAAGACCAAGCTGCTGGACGCCGTTCGTAACGCGGACGTCGTCGCCGGCGAGGCCGGTGGCATCACCCAGCACATCGGTGCATACCAGGTCCATGTCGAACACGACGGACAGGATCGAGCGATCACGTTCATCGACACGCCGGGTCACGAGGCGTTCACCGCCATGCGGGCCCGCGGGTCGCAGGTGACCGACATCGTGATCCTCGTCGTGGCGGCCAACGACGGTGTGATGCCGCAGACGATCGAGGCGCTCAACCACGCGCAGGCGGCGGATGTGCCGATCGTCGTCGCGGTGAACAAGATCGACACCCCGGGCGCCAACCCGGGCAAGATCCGCCAGCAGCTCACCGAATACGGGCTGGTCGCCGAGGAGTTCGGCGGCGAGACGATGTTCGTCGACGTGTCCGCGCTCAAGCGCGAGGGCATCGGCAGTCTGCTCGAAGCGGTGCTGCTGACCGCCGACGCGGCGCTCGAGCTGCAGGCCAACCCGGACATGCCGGCACGCGGTGTCGCCATCGAAGGCCATCTCGACAAGGGCCGCGGCCCAGTCGCGACCGTGCTGGTTCAGCGCGGCACGCTCCGTACCGGTGACTCGATCGTCACCGGCCAGTCGCACGGCCGCGTACGCGCGATGCTCGACGAGTACGGCAAGTACATCGAGGAGGCGCCGCCGTCCCGGCCGGTCCAGGTGCTGGGCCTGACGAATGTTCCGGGCGCCGGTGACAAGTTCCTCGTCGCCGACGACGACCGCACCGCCAGGCAGATCGCTGAGAAGCGTGAAGCCATGGAGCGCAACGCGGCGCTGGCCAAGGCGCGTAAGCGTCTCACGCTGGAGAGCTTCCTGGCCGAGTCCAAGATCGAGACGCTCAACCTCATCATCAAGGGTGACGGTTCGGGCTCGGTCGAGGCGCTCGAGGAGGCGCTGCTCAAGATCGACGTCGGTGAAGAGGTCGACCTGCGGATCATCGACCGCGGTGTCGGTGCAGTTACCGAAACGAACGTCATGCTCGCGTCGGCATCCGAGGCGATCATCCTGGCGTTCAACGTCCGGCCGCAGGGCAAGGCCGCCGAGCTGGCCGACCGCGAGGGTGTGGAGATCCGGTACTACTCGGTGATCTACTCCGCGATCGAGGAGATCGAGGCGGCGCTCAAGGGCATGCTCAAGCCCGAGTTCGAGGAGGTCGATCTCGGCAGCGCCGAGATCCGCCAGGTGTTCCGCTCGTCCAGGATCGGCAACATCGCGGGTTCGATGGTGACCAAGGGTGTCATCCGGCGCAATGCCAAGGCGCGGCTGGTACGCGATGGCGTCGTGGTGTCTGAGGACTTGCGAATCTCGTCACTGCGGCGCGAGAAGGACGACGTCACCGAGGTGCGCGAGGGCTTCGAGTGCGGTATCAACCTCGGTTCGTTCAACGACATCGCCGAGGGGGACGTGATCGAGACCTTCGAGACCCGCGAGAAGCCGCGCGAGTAACGCACCATGTGGTTCGATCACGTTCGGCAGGCTTGGCCACATCACACCACCCATGCACGCCTGTTGTAATGGCGGCAAGCCTGGTGAACGTGATCGAACCACAAACGGACATACGGGAGTAGATCATGTTCACCGGCACGCTGAGCCTGGATCTGCTGCTCGGCGATGTCCGCTCGCTCAAGCAGAAGCGGTCGGTCGTGCGACCGATCGTGGCCGAGCTCCGCAAGCTCGACGTGAGCGTCGCCGAAGTCGGTCACCTGAACCTCTACCGCCGGGCACTGATCGGCGTGGCGGTCGTCTCGGCCGAGGCGAAGCACTGCCGGGATGTGCTGAACACCGCGGAGAACCAGGTGGCCGGCCGTCCCGAAATCGAGCTGCTTTCGGCACGCCACCTGCTGTACAACGACAACGACGAATGACCGACCGGGGAGGAGCCATGGCTGACCAGACCCGAGCGCACAAGCTGGCCGACCGCATCCACGAGATCGTGGCCGAGGCGCTCAAGCACAAGGTCAAGGATCCGCGGCTCGGGTTTGTGACCATAACCGACACCCGGGTCACCGGCGATCTGCGTGAGGCGACGGTGTTCTACACCGTGTACGGCGACGAGAACGAGCACGCGGACTCGGCCAAGGCGCTGGAGAGTGTCAAAGGGCTGCTGCGCTCAGAGGTCGGCAGGCAGACCGGGATCAAGTTCACCCCGACCCTCACCTTCGTCGCCGACGCGATCCCGGAGACCGCGGCCGCCATCGAGGACGCATTGCGGCGGGCCCGCGAGGCCGATGCCCAGGTGGCCCGGGCCGCTGCCGGCGCGTCCTACGCCGGCGACGCCGACCCCTACCGCAAGCCCGATACCGAGGACGAGGACGAGACGGCGTGAGCGCTGCCGCGCCGCCACGCGACGGTCTGGTCAACGTGGACAAGCCGGCCGGCTGGACGTCCCACGATGTCGTGGCCAAGATCCGCAAGATCGCCGGCACTCGACGGGTCGGCCACGCGGGCACGCTCGATCCGATGGCCACCGGAGTCCTGCTGCTCGGCATCGGGCGCGGCACCAAGCTCGTCGGTCATCTCTCGCTCACCGACAAGGTCTACGACGCCACCATCCGGTTCGGTGCGGCGACCGTCACCGACGACGCGGAGGGCGAGGTCACCGCAACCGCAGACGCCTCCGGGATCACGGACGACGCAGTTCTCGCGCAGGTCGCCGAACTCTCCGGCGAGATCAAGCAGGTTCCCAGCGCGGTGTCGGCCGTCAAGTCCGGCGGCGTGCGCGCCTATCAGCGGGTTCGCGCCGGTGAAGCGGTCGAACTGGACGCCCGCCCGGTGACCGTCCACCGGTTCGACGTGACCGCCATGCGCCGCGTCGGGGCATTCCTGGACATCGACGCGACCGTCGAGTGCTCGTCCGGTACCTACATCCGGGCGCTTGCCCGCGACCTCGGCGCCGCGCTCGGCGTCGGCGGTCATCTGACCGCCCTGCGCCGGACCAAGGTCGGGGCGTACGACATCTCGACGGCGCGCACGCTGGAAGAGCTGGCGATCGATTTCACCGTGATACCCCTTGCCGAGGTGGCGGCCCGGTCGTTCCCACGGCTCGACGTGGACGCTGACACGGCGGCTCGGGTGGCCCACGGCGTCCCACTCCCGGCGACCGGCCTCGGGCCGGGCCCGGTGGCGGTGTTCGGGCCGGACGGTGCGCTGCTCTCGCTCGTGGAAGATCGTGGCGATCGGGCGAAGCATCTCACGGTCTTCGCCTGAAGCAGATTGGGCGAGACGCTACGCCGGGACCGGTGCCATCGCCTCGTACGCGTTGGCGAGTGCGTGAAGCTCGGCCGACGCGTCGCCGGCGAACGACGAACCGTGCATGATCGCCAGCCTGTCGGGGGACAGTTCGGCGAGCTCACGGAGCGTCGCGGCTGCGGCCACCGGCGAAGAGAGCTGGCCGAAGATGCTCTCCGCCCGGACGGCCTGCTCCACGATGCTCGTTTGGACCACCGCGGCCCCGTTACCGATCTGGGTGCCGAGATCGCCGCAGAACAGCGTCGCCGTCTCCTCCTCGAAGACGACCTGCGCCTCCCAGTTGTGGGGGACGTGCGGCGTCTCGACCGACCGCATCCGCCGGGTGAGCACGCGCCCGCCGATGTCAAGCCGCTCGTCGGGCATCCAGGTGAGCGGCGCGCGGTCGGCCATGTCCGCGATGCTGAGTGTGACTCCGGTGGGACCGTGCGCGACCTGGGCATGCGCAGCGGCGGCGAGGAACTGGTTGAGTGCGCCGCACTCGTCGGCCTCGATGTGGCTGAACGCGATCCAGCGCAGCCGGTCCAGGCCGACGGTCTTGTCGACCGCGGCCGACACCAGCGGGAAGATCTGCCGCATGCCGGTGTGGTAAAGCATCGGCTCCTCCCCGTCGATGACGAACTGGTTGAACGTGAAGCCGGCAGGCGGCACGTCCGGGACGAATATCGAGATCCGCCAGATGCGGTCGGCGATCTCGTCGATGCGCGGGTCCATGGATGTCTCCCGTGGCTAGAAAAGGATCCGGGTCGTGAGCAGCCCGGTACCGTGGGCGCGCCCGGACAGGATGCGGCAGAACTCGACGGCGTCGAGGTCGATGCGCGGGCCGGCCGCCGGGTCTCCCTGAGAGAACAGCCCACCAGCCGGGCCGGACAGGAACAGCAGGAATGGCTGCCCGTGCCGTCGGGCCCACTCGGCGACAGCGTCCTCGACGATGCGCCCGTCCACCGAGCGCCCCAGGTCGAGTCGCCGATCGGTTGCCCGGGCGATGTCGATGGTGTGCATCCACACGTCGCGGGTCCAGATGATCTCGCTGAGCTGCCCGAGGGTCAGCCGATCCGGGCTTCCTTCTGGAGTGGAGCCACCCGGCGAGTTCGCGATCGGCACCCGCCGCAACAAGGTCCGTGACATTCTCGTCCGGCCGGCCACGGCGCGTGGCGCGACCTGCCGCAGGAGAGTGATGCGCTCGTGCGGGCGCAGGTGGGCGTGCTCGCGCACCTGGACGGCGTTAATGGCGTCGGTGAGGTTGCCGCTGTGCTCCGCCAGCAGCCGCCGCGCCTTCAGGGCCTGCCGGAGCATCTGGCGCAGCGAGGTCGCCGAGCGGGCGGAACCGATGATGTGACCCACCATCTCGGCGACCGTCCACCCCGGGCACTCGGTCGGGGCCTGCCAGTCATCCGGGCTGAGGCGGTCGAGTAGTGTGAGCAGCCGGTCGTACGCGGCGAGCGCCACCGCTTGCGCGTCCGTCTTGGCGCCGATCGGCGGGATCAGCGTCGCGTCGCGGGCCGGCCCCTCGGCTGTTTCCATGGTCATTGCGTCCTCCGTACGTGGGTGAGAAACATCTCGGCGGCCTCCCGCGCAAGGCGGGCCCAGCGGTCACCAGTGGGATCGTTGGCCAGTTGCTGTGCCGCCATCCCGGCGCTCACGGCCGTCCACAGGTCGAGCGCTTGCTGGTCTGTGATACCGAGCCGCGCGAACTGCCGGGCAAAGCCTTCGTAGGCGGCCTTCGAGACGGCGAACGCCTCAGGCGAGGGCACCCATTCCGGGACAACTCGCGTGAACATGAGCTGGTAGCGGGGGATCGAGGCCTGGCAGAACCTGAGAAACTCCACCAGGACGGTGGTCAACGTGCCGAGCACGTCGCCAGAGTCGGCGTCGATCTTCTCCTCGACTGCGGCGAGCTCCCGGTACCCCTCCGCGAACATCGCGTCGTAGATGGCGGCCTTGCTGTCGAAGTAGGTGTAGAGCGACGGCGCCCGCATGCCGACCTCGCGGGCGAGGTCGCGGAGCGAGAGGCTCGCGACGCCGTCCCGCCCGGCGAGCCGCCAGGCGGCATCGAGGATCTCGCGCCGGGTCTGCTCCCGGCGGCGAACCCGTACGCTCAGCTCTCGGTCGACGACCACCATTGCGCCTAACGTTGTTTGAATTTCCGAACACTGTTCGTATCAGCATGCTCCGACTCGGCCCGCCGTGTCAACCGGTGAACCGACAGACCTGGCCAAGGGGTAGGTTCGGCATGTCGATGAACAGGCCCTGCCAAGCCACGCTCAGTGGCGACGTAGGCTGGCCCCGGCCCCCAGCAGAGATGGGTAGGAGTACAGGTGAGCGTGTGGCTGTCACCGTCCGAGGTGCCCGAGGCTCTCGGCCGCACTGTCGTCACGGTCGGTGTGTTCGACGGCGTGCATCGCGGGCATCAGGCGGTGATCGGTCGTGCCGACGAGATGGCGCGCGCGCTGCGCGTGCCGCTGGTGGCGGTGACGTTCGACCCGAACCCGATCGCGGTACTCCGGCCGGACGCCGCACCGCCCGCTCTGACCACGCTGCCGCGCCGGATCGAACTGTTGACCCAAGCTGGTGTCGACTACGTACTGGTGCTTCGGTTCGACAAGGAGCGCGCCCAGCAGGAGGCGGCGGACTTCGTCGACGACGTTCTGGTGAGATCCCTCAGTGCGCAGGCGGTGGTGGTCGGCACCGACTTCCGCTTCGGCCACCGAGCCGCCGGCGACGTTGCGCTGCTGGAGACGTTGGGCCGTGAGCGAGACTTCACAGTCGTCCCCGTCGAGCCGGTCGGGGACGAAGCGACCGGCCGGTGGTCGTCCACGCGCATCCGCGAGCTGGTCGTAGCAGGGGATGTCGCCGCAGCCGCTGTGCCGCTCGGCAGGCCGTTCCGTGTGCAAGGGACGGTCGGCCGCGGTTCGAATCGTGGCAAGGACATGGGTTATCCGACCGCGAACCTGCCGGTCGACGAGGGCGATCTGGTCCCGGCCGACGGGGTGTACGCCGGCTGGCTCTTCCGGCTCGGAAAGCAGCACCCGAAACGGATGCCGGCGGCGATCTCGGTCGGTACCAACCCGACGTTCGGTGGAACGCAGCGCACCGTCGAGCCGCACGTCCTGGACCGCGACGATCTCGACCTGTACGGCGCGCCGGTGGCGATCGAGTTCGTGGAGCGGCTGCGTGATCAGGAGACGTTCGACTCCGCCGAGGCGCTCGCCGCGCAGATCGGCGCCGACGTCGAGCGGACCCGCGCCGTCCTGACCGGCCGATGAGCGGGTCGCGCACGTTGACGGTTGGTACGGTTAGCGACCCGTCGACGCGTCGTTAAGCACTACGAGACGTCGTTTACGTGATCATTCGAAGGGATGGCGGGGTAGGAGCGATTACGCGGATTACGCCTGCCAGGCACTGCGCTGGTACTCTAGGTGCGCCGTAGAGCGGCCGCGGATTCCAGAGAGCCCCGGTGAAACGGCCCGGGAGCGCCGCGCAGCGAAAAGGATCAAAGGAGCCTCGTGTCGATCGATACTGCCACCAAAGAAAAGATCATCGCCGAACACGGCCGGGCCGAAGGAGACACCGGGTCCCCAGAAGTCCAGATCGCGCTGTTGACGCACAGCATCAACCACCTCACCGAGCACCTCAAGGTGCACCAACACGACCACCACAGCCGCCGCGGGCTGCTGCTTCAGGTCGGTAAGCGCAAGCGTCTGCTGAAGTACCTGCAGGACACCGACATCGACGGGTACCGTGCGCTTATCAAGAAGCTCGGGATCCGCGGATGAGGTAGCGACGTAACGGAGCGGCCACTCGCCAAGCGCGGGTGCCGCTCTTTCGTTTACGTTGTGAATAATTGAATACACGCCCTAACAACGGGTGGCCGTCCGGAATGCACTGGCCATTCGACTTGGCCGGTCCTCGGTCGTGGCTTCCGGGATGCCAGGGGAAATCCATGGTGCCCCGGGCGCTTCCATCGAAGACCGGCACGACTCGCCGATGCCGCCCCGGTCAGCCATCCACGTACTAAGGAGGATGGCCCGTGACGGGTCCTCAGATTCACAGCGCCGAAGCCGTAATCGACAACGGCAGCTTCGGCACCCATACGGTCCGGTTCGAAACCGGTCAACTGGCCCGGCAGGCCGCCGGCTCAGTCACCGCGTATCTGGACGACGAGACCATGATGCTGTCGGCCACGACCGCGTCCAGGCAGCCCAAGGAGCACCTCGACTTCTTCCCGCTGACGATCGACGTCGAAGAGCGGATGTACGCGGCCGGGCGCATCCCCGGCTCGTTCTTCCGCCGTGAGGGGCGGCCGTCGGAGGACGCGATCCTCACCTGCCGGCTGACCGACCGCCCGCTGCGGCCGACGTTCGCGCACGGCCTGCGCAACGAGATCCAGGTGGTCATCACGGTGCTGTCGCTGCACCCGGATCACCTGTACGACGTCGTTGCGATCAACGCGGCGTCGGCGTCCACCCAGGTCGGCGGGCTGCCGTTCGCCGGGCCGGTCGGCGCCGTCCGCGTCGCACTGATCGGTGACCAGTGGGTCGCCTTTCCCAACCATTCGCAGCTGTCCGATGCGGTCTTCGACATGGTCGTCGCCGGCCGGGTGCTGCCGGACGGCGACGTCGCGATCATGATGGTCGAGGCGGAGTCGACCGAGCACACCTGGCACCTGGTCCAGTCCGGCCGCACGGCACCGACCGAAGAGATCGTGGCACAGGGGCTGGAGGCCGCGAAGCCGTTCATCGCCACCTTGTGTAAGGCGCAGCAGGAGTTGGCCGACAAAGCTGAACCGCCGGCCGGCGAGTTCCCGGTCTATCTCGACTACACCGACGAGGTGTACGCCGCGGTCGAAAGCGCGGCCCGTGACGACCTCTCCCAGGCGCTGGCGATCGTCAGCAAGGGCGAGCGCGAGGCCCGGCTGGACGAGATCAAGACCGCCGTCCTGGAGAAGCTCGGCGACGAGACCGACCCGAAAGAGGCGTCGGCCGCATTCCGCTCGCTGACCAAGCAGATGGTGCGCGAGCGGGTATTGCGGGACAACGTCCGGATCGACGGCCGCGGCCTGACCGACATCCGAACCCTCTCGGCCGAGGTCGGCCCGGTGCCCCGCGCCCACGGCTCGGCGCTGTTCGAGCGCGGCGAGACGCAGATCCTCGGCGTGAGCACGCTCAACATGCTCAGCCTCGAGCAGAAGCTCGATACGCTCTCGCCGGAGACGACCAAGCGCTACATGCACAACTACAACTTCCCTCCGTACTCGACCGGTGAGACCGGGCGGGTCGGTACGCCGAAGCGACGTGAGATCGGCCACGGCGCGCTGGCCGAGCGTGCGCTCGTCCCGGTGCTCCCGTCGCGGGAGGAGTTCCCGTACGCGATCCGTCAGGTGTCCGAGGCGCTGGGTTCGAACGGCTCGACGTCGATGGGCTCGGTGTGCGCGTCCACGATGTCGCTGCTCAACGCGGGTGTGCCGCTGAAGGCGCCGGTGGCGGGCATCGCGATGGGCCTGATCTCAGGCGAGGTGGATGGTAAGACCGAGTACGTCACGCTGACCGACATCCTCGGCGCCGAGGACGCGTTCGGCGACATGGACTTCAAGGTCGCCGGCACACGTGAGTTCGTCACCGCGCTCCAGCTCGACACCAAGCTGGACGGCATCCCCGCCAACGTGCTCGGCAACGCGCTGCAGCAGGCCCGGGCCGCGCGGATGACGATTCTCGACGTCATGGCCGAGGCGATCTCCGAGCCGGACGAGATGAGCCCGTACGCGCCACGCATCATCTCGATCAAGATTCCGACCGACCAGATCGGTGCGGTGATCGGACCGAAGGGCAAGGTCATCAACCAGATCCAGGAAGACACCGGCGCCGAGATCACCATCGAGGACGACGGCACGATCTACATCGGCGCGGCGGACGGTCCGTCCGCCGAAGCCGCCCGGACCGAGATCAACGCGATCGCCAACCCGACGATGCCGGAAGTCGGCGAGCGCTACCTCGGCACGGTCGTGAAGACGACGAGCTTCGGCGCGTTCGTCTCGCTGCTGCCGGGCAAGGACGGCCTGGTGCACATCTCGAAGCTGCGCGCGCTGGCCGGCGGCAAGCGGGTCGAGAGCGTGGACGACGTCGTCGAGGTCGGGCAGAAGCTGCAGGTCGAGATCACCGAGATCGACGACCGCGGCAAGCTGTCGCTGACCCCGGTGATCGAGGAAGAGACCGCGGAGTCCGGCGCTCAGTGAGGGATGCGATAACCGAGACCCTGCTTGACGAGGACGGCGGCGGCACGATTCGCCGCTCCGTCCTCCCGGGCGGACTACGGGTGATCACCGAGTCGATCCCGGCCGTGCGCTCGGTCGCGTTCGGCATCTGGGTCGGCGTCGGGTCGCGGGACGAGAAGCCGTCCCAGGCCGGCGCTTCGCACTACCTCGAACACCTACTGTTCAAGGGGACGAAGCGCCGATCGGCGATGGACATCTCCGCGGCCATCGAGTCGGTCGGCGGCGATATCAACGCGTTCACGTCCAAAGAGTTCACCTGCTACTACGCGCGCGTGCTCGACCGGGACCTGCCGGTCGCGGTGGATGTGGTCAGCGACATGGTGACGTCCTCGCTGATCCGCTCGGCGGACATCGAGGCCGAACGGGACGTCGTGCTCGAGGAGATCTCGATGCGCGACGACGATCCGTCCGACGCGGTGCACGACCTTGTGGCCGAGCGGCTCTGGGGCGACGTGCCCCTGGGCCGTCCGATCCTCGGCACCGCCGAGCGGATTCGGGCGATGTCACGGGACACGATCGCGCGCTACTACAAACGGCTGTACCGCCCGGAGAAGATGGTGGTCGCCGTAGCCGGGTCGCTCGATCACGACGAGGTCGTGCGGCTCGTCGGGGAGGCGTTCACCCGCGCCGGCATGCTCGACGGTTCAGGTGAGCCGGATCCGCCTCGTGTCGGCGGCCGAGGGCCCGCCGCGCGCGGCGGTGTGTCGCTGCTCGATCGGCCGACCGAGCAGGCGAACCTCGTGTTGGCGATGCCCGGACTCGCCCGCACCGACGAGCGCCGGTACGCGCTCGGCGCCCTCAACGCCGTGCTCGGCGGCGGTATGTCGTCCCGGTTGTTCCAGGAGGTCCGCGAGAAGCGCGGCCTCGCCTACTCGGTGTACTCGTACGCCTCGCAGTTCGCCGATGCGGGGCTGCTCGGCGTGTACGTCGGCTGCCAGCCACAGAAGGTCGACCAGGTGCTTTCACTGTGCCGCGAAACGGTCGGCAAGGTCGCATCCAAGGGGATCACTGATGACGAACTGGCGCGGGCGAAGGGTCAGGCGCGCGGTTCGCTGGTGCTCGGGCTCGAGGACACCGGCTCGCGGATGTCCCGGCTGGGCAAAGCCGAGCTCGTCTACACCGAGCTGACCTCGATCGACGACCTGTTGTCGCGCATCGACGCGGTGACGCCGGACGATGTTCGCGACTTGGCGGCGTCCGTGCTCGCGGCGGCGCCGGCGCTGGCGGTCGTCGGACCGTTCGACGACCCGTCCCGATTCGACCGAGCCATCGCCGGCTAGCCACGACAGAATGATCACGTAAACGACCCCTGGGGATGCCTAACGTCCCGTTGACCAGTCGCGAACCGTTACAACGGGATGCACGTCCGTGACCGCTTCTCAGGCAGACTGGGCGCCATGACGACACGAGTCTCAGTGATCGGTGCGGCGGGCCGGATGGGCAGTGAGGTGTGCCGCGCGGTGGAGGCGGCCCGCGACCTGGACCTGGTGGGCAAGTTCGACGTGGACGACGACCTCGGCGATCTCGGGGGCGCGGATGTCGTCGTCGAGTTCACCGTCCCGGCGGCGACCGCCGGCAACGTGCTGTACTGCGTCAAACGTGGCATTCACACGGTCGTCGGCACGACCGGCTGGACCGATGAGCGGCTCGACGAGGTGCGCTTCGCGCTCGACACCAGCCCGGGCACCGGAGTGCTGATCGCACCGAACTTCGCGGTCGGTGCGGTGCTGATGATGCATTTCGCCGCCCAGGCCGCCCGGTTCTACGAAAGCGCCGAGGTCATCGAACTGCACCACCCGAACAAGGTGGACGCGCCGAGCGGGACGGCCGCCCGCACCGCGCGCCTGATCGCGGACGCGCGGGCGCAGGCCGGACTGCCGGCGGTGCCCGATGCGACCGAGACGTCGCTGGACGGCGCGCGGGGCGCATCGGTTGACGGCATTCATGTTCATTCGGTGCGGTTGCGCGGGCTCGTCGCGCATCAGGAGGTCGTCTTCGGCTCGGCCGGGGAGACGTTCACCATCCGTCACGACTCGTTCGACCGGTCCTCGTTCATGCCGGGCGTGCTGCTCGGTGTCCGGCGGGTGGTCGAGACGCCCGGTCTGACCGTCGGCCTGGAATCCTTCCTCGGCCTTCCCGAATGACCATGTTCGGCACCCATTCCCCGCCCAAACCACGTCTACTGACCCCGCATTGGACCCAATAGCCGAGCAGGGCCGAGTCCTCAAGCGCACCGGTTACCGTAGGCTCCATGCTGTTCCAGAAGCGCTTCTGGGCTGGGCTGGCGGACGGGACGATCACCGTCGCGTTCCGGCGCTGGCAACGCCCGCGGGTGGTCGCGGGACGGTCGTACCGGGCGCCGGGCGTGATCCTCGATGTCGTCGCCGTGACCGAGGTGGACGCCGCCACGATCAGTGATGACGACGCCCGGGCGGCGGGTTTTCCGGACGCTGCGTCGCTTCGAGCCGACCTGACCGGCGACACCGCGCTGCCGGTCTACCGAATCGACTTCACCCGGTCGGCGCGTCCCGATCCACGCGCCGAACTGGCCGCGAGCGACGATCTCGATGACGCCGATATCGCCGAGATCGACAAACGACTCGACCGGTTCGACCGGGCGAGCAGCAACGGGCCGTGGACCCGGCCGACGCTGCGGCTCATCGCCGAGCATCCGGCGCGCCGCGCCGGCGATCTTGCCGAGATGGTCGGGCGCGAGCGGGCGCCGTTCAAGCTGGACGTGCGAAAGCTGAAGAACCTCGGCCTGACCGAGAGCATGGACGTCGGATACCGGTTGTCGCCCCGCGGCACCGCCTACCTCGCGTCGCTCGGCTCCCGGGACGGCCCGACGTGATCGTCCAGCCACGCTCGGAGCGGCTCCATGTCGCGCCACGCGGCGGCGACGCGCTCAGCGGCCGTCGGTGTTGACAGCCAGTCCGCGGGGCCGAACTCGTGCCACGTGACCAGGGCCTTGTGGCGAAGCAGTTCGATGCGCGGATGGTCCGCGTCGTAGCCGCGCGGTTTGGTCTTGAGCCGTTCGCCGCCGATGGTGTATCCGTCCGAACGCAGGGCGGTCACCGTCGTTTCGAGCGCGGGGCCATGAGCGTCATCGTCCACCGCCTCCCGGTAGCGAGCCACTTGATCCGGACTCATCCGGTAGTAGCCCGTTGCGACGAACAGACCGGCCGCGCTCACGTGGAAATAATGCGGGCCCACCGTCGCGCCCTGCTGAGTCTTGTACGGACGCTTGTCCGCGGAGAATCGCAGGTCGCGATGCGGGCGGAAGAGATGCACGTCCCCGAACTCCGGTGCGAGCCGCTCGGCCAGTGCGGCGACCGGCGCCCGGACCGCGGTGTCGTAGACGTGTCTGTGCTCGGTCCAGTAGGTCTTGGTGTTGTCCGCCTCGAGGCCCTCGTAGAAGTCGAGCGCGGCGACCGGGATGCCGTCAAAGGTCATGACAGATCAGTATGCCGTCCCGCCCGAACGCCCGTCGGGCCATGGCGATCGGCGTTGCTCGGACTGCCCGCGCCATATGGGGTCTACAGGCGTGGTTTGGGCGGGAAACGGGTGCCAAACATGGTCATTCTGGGGTGAGGTTCGTGTGGAGGCGGACCTGACGGATCGTCGCCGTGCCGTCGCCGGTCAGGTCGAGCTCACGGTGCGCGCCATCCAGGATCCAGCCGGCGGGTTCGAGAAACGCGCGGAGGGCATCGTCCCCGACCACCTGCCAGATCCGGGCCCGGGTGAATCTGTCGGCACGCAGCGTGTCGGCAACGGCGGACAGCAGCCGGGAACCGTGGCCGGACCGCAGGTGATCCGGGTCGACGTGAAAGGCGACGACCTCGCCGTCGCCTGCTTTGGCGTCGGGGTCGGGGGACGGCGCGGTGGCCGCGAACCCGACAACGGTGTTGCGCTCGAGCGCGACGAGCACTCGGTGCATGGCGCTCGGCGGTTTGGCGATGGCGTTGCGCCACTCGTCGGCGAACGCGTCGGCATCGATGGTGGCGAGCAGCGGGTCCGGCAGCACCGGCGCGTACGACTCACGCCACGCGCGGGCCTGGACGGATCCGATCGCGCCGGCGTCCGCGGCCATCGCGAGCCGCACGCTGCGGTCAGCTGTTGGTGCCATCGTATCGATCCTTGCAAACGAGCGGCCATCCTCGAACGGGAGGGCTTGTAACACCTGGCCGCAGCATCGGCTGGACATGTGTCACATCGCCAGCCTAAGCTCGAAGTATGGACGCCGCTACCGAAGAGTTCGAATCGATCATCGACAGCGACGGCCGGATCGAGCCGCGCGACGATATGCCGGACGCCTACCGCAAGACGCTGATCCGGCAGATCGCCCAGCACGCCCACTCCGAGATCATCGGCATGCAGCCCGAAGGCAACTGGATAACACGCGCGCCGAGCCTGAAGCGCAAGGCGATCCTGATGGCCAAGGTGCAGGACGAGGCCGGCCATGGGCTGTACCTCTACGCGGCGGCCGAGACTCTCGGCGTTTCGCGCGCCGAACTGCTCGACAAGTTGCATGCGGGCAAGCAGAAGTACTCCTCGATCTTCAACTATCCGACGCTCACCTGGGCCGATATCGGTGCCATCGGGTGGCTGGTGGACGGTGCGGCGATCACGAACCAGGTTCCGTTGTGCCGGTGCTCGTACGGTCCGTACGGACGGGGCATGGTGCGCATCTGCAAGGAGGAGTCGTTCCACCAGCGGCAGGGCTTCGAGCTGCTGCTGACGCTGATGAACGGCACGGATGCTCAGAAGGAGATGGCGCAGGACGCGGTAAACCGCTGGTGGTACCCGAGCGTGGCGATGTTCGGTCCACCCGATTCGGCGTCCACGCACACCGAGCAGTCCATGCGGTGGGGAATCAAGCGATTCAGCAACGACGAGTTGCGGCAGAAGTTCGTCGATATGACCGTGCCCCAGGCCGAGGTGCTCGGCGTGACGCTGCCCGACCCCGACCTGCGCTGGAACCCCGAACGCGGGCACTACGACTTCACCGAGCCGGACTACGACGAGCTGTTTCGTGTGATCAAGGGCGAGGGTCCGTGCAACCGGCAGCGCATGGAGCGCCGGGTCGCCGCGCACGAGGAGGGCGCATGGGTCCGCGAGGCGGCAGACGCCTACGCCGCCAAACGGGCCGCCGAGCGGGAGTTGGCCGCATGAACGACTGGCCGCTCTGGGAGGTGTTCGTCCGGGCGCGCCGTGGCCTGTCGCACCAGCATGTCGGCAGCCTGCACGCACCGGACGCACAGATGGCGCTGCGCAACGCCCGCGACATCTACACCCGGCGCAGCGAGGGCGTGTCGATCTGGGTCGTGCCGGCGAGCGAGATCACCGCGAGCAGCCCGGACGAGAAGGACGCGTTCTTCGATCCGGCGGGCGACAAGACATACCGTCACCCGACCTTCTACAACATTCCCGACGAGGTGCAGCACTTGTGAGCAGCCTGACCGCGCTCGACGCCCGCACCCGCTACGTGCTCGGGCTCGGCGACGATGCGCTGATCATGTCGCACCGGCTGGGAGAGTGGATCACCCGCGCCCCGCAGCTCGAGGAGGACGTCGCGCTCGCCAATCTCGGTCTCGACCTGCTCGGCCAGGCCCGCGCGCTGTTGACCCACGCCGGTGCGCTCGAGGGCGCCGGACGGGACGAGGACGCGCTCGCCTACCGGCGCGACGAGCGGGACTTTCTGAACCTGCAGATCGTCGAGATACCGAACGGCGACTTCGCGGTGACGACGGCCCGCGCGCTCGCCTTCTCGGCGTACCAGTTCGAGCTGTATACCCGGTTGGCCGAATCGTCGGACGAGACCCTGGCGGCGATCGCCGCGAAGGCGGTCAAAGAGGTTGCCTACCACCGTGACCATGCCACCCAATGGACGCTCCGGCTCGGCGACGGTACCGAAGAAGGCCACCGACGGATGCAGGCCGGTCTGGCCGTCGTCTGGCCATACGTGGACGAGATCTTCGAGCCGGACCCGAACACCGCCGCGGCGGTGCACGACGGGGTGGCGGTCGACGTGACGGTCATGTACGAGCCGTGGCGGCAGTACGTGCACGGCGTCATCGACGAGGCGACGCTCGCCGTCCCCGAAGCGTCCTTCCGAGCCACCGGCGGGCGCCAGGGCATTCACACCGAATCCATGGGCTACCTGCTGGCCGAGATGCAGCACCTGCACCGAGCGCATCCGGGGGCGACATGGTGACCACGCAGATCGTGCCGGACGTGGCCGCGGTCCGCGACATCGTCGCGGCGGTGCCGGATCCGGAGCTGCCGATGATCACCATCGGTGATCTCGGAATATTGCGTGATGTCTCGGTGGACGAGGACGGGCATATCGAGGTCGTGATCACGCCCACCTACTCCGGCTGTCCGGCGATGGACGCGATCCGGTCCGACATCGAGGAACGGCTCGCCGCCAACGGCTGGCAGGACGTGACGATCACCCTTCGGCTCGCTCCGCCGTGGACGACGGACTGGATCACCCAGGAAGGACGCGACGCGCTTCACGAGTACGGCATCGCCCCGCCCTCTCCGCTGGCCACCGGCAAGCCACCGCCGGGGCCGGTTCCGCTCACCCTTTCGGTACGCTGCCCACGGTGCGGATCGGCCGATACCTACGAGATCTCCCGGTTCGGCTCGACCGCCTGCAAGGCGCTGTGGACATGCCGGGTCTGCCGCGAACCCTTCGACCACCTCAAGGCGATATAGCCGAATGACCACCGAGAGCACCACGCGGCGGCACTCTGTCTTCCACCGGCTGACGGTAAACGACGTCCAGCGGCTCACCGATGATGCGGTGGCTGTGACGTTCGCCGTCCCCGACGAACTCCGCGACGCATACACGTTCGCGCCGGGCCAGCACGTCAACGTCGCCATGCCGGACGGCGACGACGACACGCGGCGCAGCTATTCGATCTGCTCGTCGCCGGCCGACGGAAGGTTGCGGGTCGCCGTCAAGCGCATTCCGGGTGGCACGTTCTCGGCGTACGCCGTGGACGAACTCGCACCCGGTACCGAACTCGACGTCATGACGCCGGCCGGGCGCTTCACTCCCCAACTCGACCCGGCGAACGCCAAGCATTACGTGGCCATCGCGGCCGGCAGCGGCATCACGCCGATCATGTCGATCGTCGCGGCCGCGCTCGAGACCGAACCGAACTCGCGCGTCACGCTGTTGTACGGAAACCGGACCAGCCGGTCGGCGATGTTCATCGACGAGTTGGCCGACCTCAAAGACCGGTTCCCCGGCAGGTTCCACCTCATCCACGTGCTGTCGCGCGAAGCCCAAGAGGCGGAACTGCTGTCCGGGCGGATCGACGCCGAGCGGCTAGGCCGCTTCCTCGATACGCTCATCACGCCGGAGGGCGTCGACGAGTGGTACCTCTGCGGTCCGTACGAGATGGTCGCCGGTGCGCGCGATGTGCTCATCGGACGTGCTGTCGACCCGTCCCGCATCCACTCTGAGCTGTTCCACGTCGGCGAGCTACCGCCCAAGCAGGTCGAGATCACACCGCCGGCGGCCGGCAGCGAGGTCGCGATCCTGCTGGACGGCCGCAAGACCACGGTCGCGCTCGAAGAGGGCGAATCCGTGCTGGACGCGGTGTTGCGGGTGCGCAACGATGCGCCGTTCGCCTGCCGAGGCGGTGTTTGCGGTACCTGCCGGGCCAAGGTGCTCGACGGTGCGGTCGCGATGGAGCGCAACTTCGCCTTGGAGGATGACGAAGTGACGTCCGGCTACGTGCTCACCTGCCAGGCACACCCAACAACAGAACAGGTATCACTCGACTACGACGCGTGACCGGCACGGACGGCGCGGTGCGCACCGTCCTCGCTCGGCCGCAACAGCTTCGGCGCCGTGCGCGCAGCATCGATGATCGGGGCACCTGCCAGCAGCACAATGCCGAGCAGCGTCGCGCTCGCACTGGCGTCGACGAGACTGAGTAATGGCCAGGTGGCCAGACCGATCACGGCAACGACGGTGAGGACGGCGACGTAGTCCGGCGCGTCCAGCAGCCAGCGCGGTGCGTGATCGGCGGCCATGCAGGTCGCACCTACCATGATCGCCAAGAACGGACCTGCGATCAGGCCGACAACCAGCCCGATCGCAATGAGCTGCGCCGCAGAGACAGGGAATTCCACAAGGCGCGAGAGCGGCAGCACGCCGACCACTGCGGCGGCTACCCCCCATACGGGACCGTGTACCAGTCCCCAGCGAGAAAATCGGCCAATCGTTCCGTGCACGTCGACCCCCTGCATGATCGACCTATGGCCCTGCTGACCATATGGTTCAAGCATGCCGGTCCCGCTCGGACGATCGCAGCCGCTTCGGTCGATCAGCACCGATGTTTGTCAACCTGTAATATTCGCTCAAGATCAATAGCGATCAGGTGAGGAACAAACTCGCGGAAGTCCGTCTATGTCACCTGATCACTAATGCGTCCTCAGGTACGTCACGTAGTCGAAGCCGTCGTTGCGGACCCGAGCCGTTTCGCGCCACTGCGACCAGTCGACGTCGGGGAAGTAGGTGTCGCCGTCCGGTTCGGCGTGCACCTCGGTGATCTCCATGCGGTCTGCGGCACTCAGCGTCTGCCGGTAGATCTCGGCGCCGCCGAGGATGAAGATCTCGTCGTCGAGCTTCGCCGCGAGCGCGAGCGCGTCCGGCACCGAGTGGGCCACGTGCACGTCTGCAGCCGTGCCGGGGGACCAGTCGCGGGAGCGCGTAACGACCACCGTGGCCCGGTCGGGGAGGGGACGGCCGATCGAGTCGTAGGTGCGGCGTCCCATCACGACGACGTGGCCCACCGTCATCGCTTTGAGCCTCGGCAGATCGCCGGGCAGTCGCCACGGCAGGTCGCTTCCGAGGCCGATGACGCCGTTGCGGGCGATTGCCGCAATGATCGTGACCGTCACGCCCGCCCCACTAGCATCGGCGTAGCAGGAGCCGTCGGACTCATACCGCGATCGGCGCACGGATCGCCGGGTGTGGGTCATAGCCGACGAGTTCCACGTCATCGAACGCGAATTCGTCGATCGCCTTACGGTGCGGGTTGAGCCGAAGCTCCGGCCGGGGACGCGGCTCGCGCGCCAGCTGCTGGCGAACCTGCTCGACGTGATTGAGATAGATGTGCGCATCGCCGAGGGTGTGGACGAACTCACCGGGGGCCAGCTCGCACACCTGCGCGATCATGGCCGTCAGAAGAGCGTACGACGCGATGTTGAACGGAACTCCGAGGAACATGTCGGCCGAGCGCTGGTACAGCTGGCAGGAGAGCCGACCGTCCGCGACGTAGAACTGGAAGAGGGTGTGACACGGCGGCAGCGCCATCTCGTCCAGGCCGGCCACGTTCCACGCCGAGACGATGTGCCGCCGCGAGTCCGGATTGGTGCGGATCGAGTCGATCACATCGGCGAGCTGGTCGATCGTCCGCCCGTCCGGCGCCGGCCACGAGCGCCACTGGTAGCCGTAGATGGGGCCGAGCTCACCGTCCTCGGAGGCCCACTCGTCCCAGATCGACACGCCGTGCTCGTGCAGATAGGCGACGTTCGTGTCGCCGCGCAGGAACCACATCAACTCGGCGATGACCGAGCGCATATGCAGCTTCTTCGTGGTGACGGCCGGGAAGCCGTCCGCGAGATCGAACCGCATCTGCCGGCCGAAAACGCTGATCGTGCCGGTGCCGGTGCGGTCCCTTTTCGTAGTGCCGTTGTCGAGCACGTCGCGGAGCACGTCGAGATAAGGCCGCACGTTCGCAATCTAACACCGGGGACGACAGGTAGCCTTCATTGCATGCCTGACACACCGAGCATTCAAATCGAGGCCCCGTTCGGCCGTGTCCTCACTGCGATGGCGACCCCGTTCCATCACGACGGCAGCCTGGATACCGACGGGGCGGCCGCACTCGCCACACATCTCGTCGAGCACGGTTGCGACGGCCTGGTGATCAGCGGCACGACCGGTGAGAGCCCGACGACCACCGACGCCGAGAAGGAACGGCTGCTGCGCGCCGTCGTCGAGGCGGTCGGCGACCGGGCCAGCATCGTGGCCGGCGTCGGCACCTACGACACGCATCACACGGTCGAGCTGGCCACCGCGGCGGAGAAGGCCGGCGCGGACGGGCTGCTGGTGGTGACGCCGTACTACAGCAAGCCCACCCAGGAGGGCCTGCTCCAGCACTTCGGCACCGCTGCGGACGCCACCGGACTGCCGGTGATGCTGTACGACATTCCGCCGCGGTCGATCGTTCCCATCGCCCCGGACACCATGGCGCGGCTGGCCGAGCACGAGCGCATCGTGGCGGTCAAGGACGCGACCGGCAACGTCTTCCAGACCAGCGAGACGATCGCGCGCACCGGTCTGGCGTACTACTGCGGCGAGGACGCGCTGAACCTGCCGCTGCTGGCCGTCGGTGCGGTCGGCATGGTCAGCGTCGTCGCGCATGCCGCCGCGGCCGAGTATGTGGAGATGGTGCGGGCCGTCGACGCCGGCGACATCGCACGCGCGCGCGCCATTCACCAGCAGCTCATTCCGGCGGTGCGCGCGATCATGACGCGCGCGCCCGGCGCGACGATGTCCAAGGCGGTCGCCGAGCTCGCCGGTGTTATCGGCAGCCGAACGATGCGCCTGCCGTTGGTGCCGGCCACCGACGACGAGGTGGCCGAGCTGCGGGCCGGCCTGGCCGAAGCCGGACTGAAGGTCGCGGAGGCTGCATGACCCACCCGCACACCGATCTCGGCGAGCCGCCACCGCTTCCCGATGGCGGCTTGCGCGTCGTGCCACTCGGAGGGCTCGGTGAAATCGGTCGCAACATGACCGTCTTCGAGTTCGGCGGACGGTTGCTGATCGTCGACTGCGGCGTCCTGTTCCCAGAGGATCATCAGCCGGGTGTGGATCTGATCCTGCCGGACTTCGACTACATCCGGGACCGGCTCGACGACGTCGAGGCGATCGTGCTCACGCACGGCCACGAGGACCACATCGGCGGCGTGCCGTTCCTGCTCCGCGACAAGCAGGACATCCCTATCGTGGGCTCCCGGCTGACGTTGGCGCTCGTGGAGGCCAAGCTCGACGAGCACCGCATCGAGGCGTATCAGCTCGAAGTGCGGGAGGGGCAGACCGAGCAGCTCGGGCCGTTCGGCGTCGAGTTCTTCGCGGTCAACCACTCGATCCCGGACGCGCTGGCGCTGGCGATCCGGACCGAGGCCGGCGTCGTCGTGCACACCGGCGACTTCAAGACGGACCAGTTGCCGCTGGACGGGCGGCTGACCGACCTCAACGGCTTCGCCCGGCTCGGCGACGCCGGTGTAGACCTGCTGCTGATCGACTCCACCGGCGCGGAGATCCCGGGATTCACCACGCCCGAGAAGGAGATCGCGCCGGTTCTGGATCGCGTGTTCGCGCAGGCGCAGGGCCGGATCATCGTCGCGTCGTTCGCCAGCCATGTGCACCGGGTACAGCAGGTGCTCGACGCGGCGCTCGAGCACAATCGCAAGGTCGCCTTCGTCGGCCGATCGATGGTGCGCAACATGGGCATCGCGCGCGATCTCGGCTATCTGACCGTGCCGGACGGTGCCCTCGTCGATCTGAAGCGCATCGACGAGCTTCCACCGGAGAAGGTCGTGCTCATGTCGACCGGGTCGCAGGGCGAGCCGATGGCGGCGCTGTCACGGATCGCGAACCGGGACCATACGCAGATCCGCGTCACCGCGGGGGACGTCGTCGTCCTGGCGTCGTCACTGATCCCTGGCAACGAGAACGCGGTCTCGCGCGTCATCAACGGACTCACTCGCGAGGGGGCGACCGTTGTGCACCGGGGCAACGCCAAGGTGCACACTTCCGGTCACGCGAGTTCGGGCGAACTGCTGTACGCGTACAACCTGCTCAAGCCCAAGAACGTGCTGCCCGTGCATGGCGAGGCTCGTCACCTGCATGCCAACGGTGAGCTGGCGCGCAGCACCGGCGTGCCGTCCGACCGAATCATGATCGGCGCCGACGGCGTCGTCGTGGACCTGGTGGACGGTGTTGCCAGGGTGGCCGGCGCCGTGCCGTGCGGCTTCGTGTTCGTGGACGGCGAGAGTGTCGGGGGAGTGGCCGAGGCGTCGTTGAAGGATCGGCGGATCCTCAGCGAGGAGGGCTTCATCTCGGTGATCGTCGTCGTCGATTCGGTGACCGGGAAGGTCAGCGGCGGGCCGGAGATCCACACCCGCGGTTTCTCCGAGGACGAGAGCATCTTCGACCAGATCCGGCCGCAGATCGCGACGGCCGTCGAGGAGGTGGCCGGTGGCGGTGCCGACACCTACGAGCTGCAGCAGACGATCCGTCGCACGATCGGCCGGTGGGTGAACCAGCGGTACCGTCGTCGTCCGATGATCATCCCGGTGGTCATCGAGTCGTAATTCTGGGGTGGAGTGGCGGGTGTTCGGCGTGTGACGCATGGGATCAGCCGCTTCGCCAGGTATGTTGCGGATCATGGCCACCCGTACGTCCGCACCTAGCCGGAGGGGCAGATCGTCCAAGACGGCCGAGACCTCTGCACCGTCCGGCAAGGGCAAAACGAAGCGGTCGCGGCGCAATCAACCGCCGCCCCCGCCGCCGAAGAAGAAGAACGAAAGCGTTCTGGTCTGGCTCGGCAGCGGGATCGGCACGTTCATCATGGCCATCTGGCTCGGCGTCGCGCATGTGCTCGGCGGCATCATCCGGCGCCTCGGAACCGCCCGCGAGCTCGACCCGGAACACCGGCGGGACGGTGTCGGGCTGGCCCTGATCGGCGGTGCCCTCGTGGTGGCCGCGGCGGTGTGGTGGGACATCGACGGCGACGTGGCCGACGTCGTGCGAACCGTCGTGCTCGGTTCGGTCGGCACCGGCGCGTATGTCGTGCCGTTGCTACTCGTCGTCGCAGCATGGCGCACGCTGCGCAACCCGGAGCGCAACGGGCCCGGTGGCCGGCAGCTGGTCGGCTGGTCGTCGTTCACGCTCGGGGTACTGGGCCTGGTGCACGTGTCGGCCGGCATTCCACGCCCGGTCGACGGCAATGTCGCGATGCGCTCGGCCGGTGGTGCGATCGGATATGTCGCATCGAGCGTTCCGGCCGACCTGGTGACGGTGTACGTCGCCGCGCCGTTGCTCACACTCCTGGCGCTGTACGGCGTTCTCGTCATCACCAACACGCCCATCCACACGATTCCCGACCGGTTCGCGGCGGTACGCGACTTCGTCCTGGGCAACCGCGGCGACGACGGGGAGGACGAGGACGATGAGTCACTGAGCGCGCCGCAGCCGAAGCGTTCACGTATCCGGCGGCGCCGTGGAACCGGCGTGACCCCTACCGATGACGAGCCCTACGACTCGCCGCTGGTGCGCGAGCGGCGCTCCGAGCGTGCCGACCACCGTGCCACCGAGGACTCCGCGGACGAGGCGACGACCAAAGAGGTCAAGCCGGCCAAGAAGAAGCCGGCCGAGCCGCCGCAGCACACCCAGCTGCCGCAGCGTGTCGAGCAGCTCGCGCTGTCCGGCGACGTCACCTACACCTTGCCGCCGTCCGACGCTCTCGGCCAGGGCAGCCCGCACAAGGCCCGCTCGGCCGCGTCGGACAAGGTCGTCGAGGCGTTGACCGACGTGCTGGAGCAGTTCGACATCGACGCCGCGGTCACCGGCTACGTGCGTGGTCCGACCGTCACTCGCTACGAGGTCGAACTCGGCCAGGCCGTGAAGGTCGAGCGGGTGACCGCGCTGACCAAGAACATCTCGTACGCGGTCGCCTCGGCCGAGGTGCGGATCCTGTCGCCGATCCCCGGCAAGTCGGCGATCGGCATCGAGATCCCGAACAGGGACAAGGAGATCGTCAGCCTCGGCGATGTGTTGCGCGCACCCATCGCCCGCAAGGATCGGCACCCGATGGTCGCCGGGCTCGGCAAGGATGTCGAGGGCGGGTTCGTGGTCACCAACCTGTCCAAGATGCCGCACATGCTGATCGCCGGTGCGACCGGATCGGGTAAGTCGAGCTGTATCAACTCGCTGATCACGTCGATTCTGATGCGCGCAACCCCGGACGAGGTGCGGCTCGTGCTCGTCGACCCCAAACGGGTCGAGCTGAGTGTCTACGACGGGATTCCGCATCTCGTGACGCCGATCATCACCGACCCGAAGAAGGCCGCCGAAGCGCTCGGTTGGGTCGTGCGCGAGATGGACATGCGGTACGACGACCTCCACCAGTACGGCTATCGGCATATCGACGACTTCAACAAGGCGGTCCGGGCGGGCAAGGTCAAGGCGCCGCCGGACTCGGAGCGCACGATCACGCCGTACCCGTACCTGCTGGTGGTCGTCGACGAGCTGGCCGATCTGATGATGGTGGCGCCGCGCGACGTCGAGGACGCGGTCGTGCGGATCACCCAGCTCGCCCGCGCGGCCGGCATCCATCTGATGCTGGCGACACAACGTCCATCGGTGGACGTGGTGACCGGCTTGATCAAGGCCAACGTGCCGTCCCGGCTGGCGTTCGCCACATCGTCGCTGGCCGACTCGCGGGTCATCCTCGACCAGCCGGGCGCGGAGAAGCTCGTCGGCCAGGGTGACGGGCTGTTCCTGCCGATGGGTGCCAGCAAGCCGGTTCGGATCCAGGGCGCATGGGTGACCGAGAGCGAGGTCCATGCCGTCGTCTCCCACTGCAAGGAGCAGCTCGAACCGAACTACCGCGACGACGTGATCGTCCCGCAGTCGCAGAAGCGCGAAGTGGACGAGGACATCGGCGACGACCTGGACTTGCTGTGCCAGGCCGCCGAACTGGTGATTTCAACTCAGTTCGGCTCGACATCGATGCTGCAACGCAAACTGCGAGTAGGTTTCGCAAAAGCAGGACGTTTGATGGACCTGATGGAGTCACGCGGCATCGTCGGGCCGTCAGAAGGCTCCAAAGCTCGGGACGTGCTGATCGTCCCGGATGAACTCGACGAGACACTACAGGCGCTTCGGGGCGAATAATGCGAGTTCGCGCAACCTCTTCACAAAGCTTTTGAGAGAGGTTAAGTTGCGTCCGCAGACAGTGTCGACTGAAGGGTGTAGTTCATGACGAATCCTCCGACAGAGACTGAACCCGGCTCGGCAGCGCCGAGTCCGAAGGGTTCGTTCCTGACCAGCGTCCACGGACCGGTGTTCTGGCCGGCTGCCGTTCTGGTTTTTGTGTTCGTCCTCTGGGGGGCGTTCGCGACGGACAGCTTGACCAGTGCGATCAACTGGATTCGCGACAATCTCTTTGGCGGTCTGGGCTGGTACTACGTCCTGCTCGTATCGATCTTCGTTATCTTCGCGTTGATCGTCGGCCTCAGCAAGATGGGCAATATCAAGCTCGGCAAGGACGACGACGAGCCGGACTTCTCGACCGGGTCATGGTTCGCCATGCTGTTCTCGGCCGGCATGGGTATCGGCCTGGTCTTCTTCGGCGCTGCCGAGCCACTGTGGCACTTCTTCAGCCCGAAACCAGGTGTCGAGGGCACGCCGGAGGAGCTCGGCGATGCCGCGATGACCCAGACGATCCTCCACTGGGGTATCCACGCCTGGGCGATCTACGTGATCGCCGGCCTGGCGATCGCCTACGCGGTGTTCCGCAAGGGCCGGCCGATCTCGATCCGGTGGGCGCTCGAGCCCCTGCTCGGCGACCGGGTCAAGGGTGCACTCGGCGACGTGATCGACGTGATCGCGATCCTCGGAACGATCTTCGGCGTAGCCACCTCGCTCGGTATCGGTGCCACCCAGATCGCTACGGGTCTGGGTGTGCTGAACATAGCTGAAGAGGACCCGGGCAACCCGCTGCTGATCACGATCATCGTGATCATCACGCTGGTTGCGATCACGTCGGTGGTCACCGGTCTGAACAAGGGCATCAAGTGGCTCTCGAACGTCAACGTCAGCATCGCGGGCCTGCTCGCGCTGTTCGTGCTGATCGCCGGGCCGACATTGTTCATCCTGCGCGAGTTCGTGCAGTCGATCGGTGGTTACCTGCAGAACATCCTCGCGCTGTCGTTCGACGTCACGGCCTTCCAGTCCGATGCCGGTGAGGCTTGGCAGAACTCCTGGACGGTCTTCTACTGGGGCTGGTGGATCTCGTGGGCGCCGTTCGTCGGCATGTTCATCGCACGCATCTCGAAAGGCCGTACGGTCCGTGAGTTCGTGATCGGTGTGCTCGGCGTGCCGGTGCTGGTGTCGATCGCCTGGTTCGCGATCATGGGAGGCACCGCTCTGTGGAACAACATCATCGGCGGCAACACGATCGACCCGAACGACGTGGGCAGCGAAGGATCGCTGTTCGCGGTGCTCGACACCCTGCCGGCCAGCGAACTCGTCATCGGTATAGCCGTGATTCTGATCGTGACGTTCTTCGTCACGTCGTCGGACTCCGGCTCGCTGGTGGTCGACATGCTGGCCTCCGGTGGCGATCCGAACCCGCCGACGTGGAGCCGCGTGTTCTGGGCATCGGTCGAGGGCGCGGTCGCGATCGTGCTGCTCGTCGCCGGCGACCTCGGTGCGCTGCAAGTCGGTGCTGTGTCACTGGGGGTGCTGTTCAGCATCGTGATGATCGGAATGGTGATCGCCACATGGAAGGCGTTCAGCGCCGACCCGATGGCGGTGTCCCGACCGCGTGAGAGGGCACCCGTCTCATCCGCCTAAGAATGATCACGTAAAGCTGGTGAATACCCCCTTTGCTCGCTCTGCAGCGCGAGCAAAGGGGGTATTTGCCTAGCAACGGCCCACCGGTGGCACTTGCCGCGAACATGTGAACCGTGCAAAGCTCACAGGCTGTGGCAGAACAGACCGTTTCGATCGTCACCTTGGGCTGTGCCCGCAATGAGGTGGACTCCGAAGAGCTGGCCGGGCGGCTGCACGCCGACGGCTTCAGGCTCGTGGACGATCCGCATGACGCGGAGACGGTTCTGGTCAATACCTGCGGATTCGTCGAACAGGCAAAAGCCGATTCGATCAACGAAGTGCTGGCCACCGCCGAGCTCAAGAAGACCGGAAAGACAAAGGCCGTTATCGCCACCGGCTGCCTCGCCGAGCGGTACGGCGTCGCGCTCGCCGGCGAGCTGCATGAGGCCGACGCGATCCTCGGCTTCGATGACTACGAGGCGATCGGCGACCGGATCCGCAGCGTGCTGGCCGGCGAGAAGCTGCACCCCCTGTACCCCGTCGACCGTCGTACCCGGCTGCCTCTCGCACCGGCCGAGCGCCCTGCCGCCCGCGTTGCACCCGACCTTCCGGACGGGGTCGCTCCGGCCTCCGGCCCGAGGCCCGTGCGGCGGCGGCTGGACGGTGGCCCGTCTGCACCGCTCAAACTGGCCAGCGGCTGTGACCGGCGCTGCTCTTTCTGCGCCATTCCCCGCTGGCGCGGCGCGTTCGTGTCGCGGCGGCCATCCGAACTGCTCGCCGAAGCCGCGTGGCTCGCCGAGCAGGGCGTGCGTGAACTCTTCCTGGTGAGCGAGAATTCCACGTCCTACGGCAAAGACCTCGGCGACCTGCGGCTGCTCGAGACGGTGTTGCCCGAGCTGGCCGAGGTCGAGGGCGTCGAGCGGGTCCGCGTCTCGTACCTCCAGCCGGCCGAGATGAGGCTCTCACTCGTCGACACGATGACCGAGACCGAGGGCGTCGTCCCGTACTTCGATCTGTCGTTCCAGCACGCTAGTGCGGGCGTCCTGCGTCGAATGCGCCGGTTCGGGTCGACGTCGACATTCCTTGATCTGCTCGCCGAGATCCGCGACCGCGATCCGCAGGCGGGCGTCCGTACCAACGTCATCGTCGGTTTCCCCGGTGAATCGGAGTGGGACCTACGCGAGCTGGAGAGATTCCTCACCCAGGCCCGCTGCGACGTCGTCGGAGTGTTCGGTTACTCCGACGAGGACGGCACCGAGGCGGCCGGCTTCGCCGACAAGATCGATCCGGACGAGGTGGCCGAGCGGGTCGAGCGGATTCAGCGCTTGGTCGACGAGCTGGTGAACCAGCGTGCCGAGGAGCGCATCGGCGAGACCGTCGAAGTGCTCATCGAATCCGCCGACGGTGAGGGACGGGCGTCCCATCAGGGTCCGGACGTGGACGGCACCACCACGGTGCGTGAGTGGTCAGGCTCGGTAGGGGAGATCGTCAGGGCGAAGGTGGTCGCCGCCGAGGGTGCCGATCTGGTCGCCGAAGCGCTGGGGACGACCCGCTAGAGCTGCGGCGAGCCGTGGCGTCGGGCGTTGGAGGGCGTCTCGCCACGCCGTAGGCTTGGGCCGTGCCAACGCCCCCCGAAGCGGCGCCGAGCGTCTGGAATGTTGCAAACGCCCTGACGTTCCTGCGAATCCTGCTCGTTCCGATCTTCGGGTGGCTGTTGCTTCGTGAAGGCGGTGCGGACGATCTGTCGAGGGTGGTCGCCCTCCTCGTGTTCGCGGCTGCGCTCGTGACCGACCGGGTGGACGGCGAGCTCGCCCGGCAGCGGGATCTCGTCACCGATGTCGGCAAGATCGCCGACCCGATCGCCGACAAGGCGCTCACGGGTACCGCGTTCGTCGGCCTCTCGTTGCTCGGCGAGCTGCCGTGGTGGGTGACGATCGTCGTCATGACCCGCGAGTTGGGCGTCACAGCACTTCGGCTGGCCGTGCTGCGGCACGGTGTCATGCCCGCGAGCCGCGGCGGCAAGGTCAAGACGGCCGTACAAGGCCTCGCGCTGGGGCTCTACATCCTGCCGCTGCCGGCCGCGTGGGAGCCGCTGGAGGTGACGGCGATGGGTTTGGCCGTCGTCGTGACCATCGTGACCGGCCTGGACTACGTGATCCGCGCCATCAAGCTCCGACGCTCGGTGGCCTGATGGTCGACGCGTCGCCGAGTACGGTCATCGAGGCGTTGCGCCGCGTGGGTGGCACGGTGGCAATCGCCGAGTCGCTGACCGGCGGCCTGGTGGCGGCGGCGCTGACGTCCGTGCCCGGCGCTTCCGATGTGTTCCGCGGCGGCGTGGTGGCGTACGCGACCGACCTCAAGGCGACGCTGGCCGGCGTCCCGCAAGACATTCTGGACCGGCACGGTCCCGTCGCCGGGGTGACGGCCGAGGCGATGGCTTCTGGAGTGCGAATCGCGTGCGCAGCGACGTACGGACTGGCCACGACCGGCGTCGCCGGGCCGGACTCGCAGGACGGGCATCGGCCCGGCACCGTGTATGTCGCAGTGGCATCGCCGGACGGCACCCGGGTTCGTTCGGTCGAACCCTCGGAGGAGGTCGGCGACCGCGCGGCCGTCCGCCGACGGGCCGTGGAAATGGCGCTCGCGTTGATCGCCGGGAAACTCGATGACGACGAGCGCAGCGCCAGGGAATCGTGACCACCCGCGCGGCGTTATATCGACATGTGCCAAGCCTCTTTCCGATTGTCGAGGTTGGCGAGGTACCGTGGAAAGAGACTTCGAACGCGGGAGGGAGTGGCCGGTGGTTCTCGTTAGGCGTCTCATGGGCGACGTATTGCGCCGTCGCCGCGTAGAACAGGGCCGCACTCTGCGCGACGTCTCAGCCGCAGCTCGGGTGAGCCTTGGATATCTGTCGGAAGTCGAGCGGGGCCGCAAGGAAGCCTCGTCCGAGTTGTTGGCCGCGATCTGCGAGGCGCTCGATCTGCCGCTTTCCGAGGTGCTGCGCGAAGTCAGCAACGAGATGTCGCGGGTCGAAGCCGCCGCTGTCGGCGCACTCACCGAACTGCGCTCGCCGCGGGCTCGCACCGACCGTGAGGCGGTCGCGATCGGCTGACCCGGCCGGGGTGATACTAGCCAGCGAACGCGGCCGCAGGTAGTATCGGTAACACTGTTAAGAGTCTTACCGGTAAGGAGGCCGCGTGATGTCGCAGCGACCGGGGACGCCGACCTATCTGCGGGCGATGAATGATCGGCATGCGTTCGAGCGGCTGCTCAGCGATGGACCGCTCACGCGGGGACGCCTCGGCGAACTGACCGGGCTGTCCAAGGTCACCGCTTCGCAGCTGGTCGCACGGCTTGCCCGGCGCGGCCTCGTCGAAGTCGTCGGCACCCAGTCCGGCGGTCGTGGGCCGAGTGCCGAGCTCTACGCCGTCCGGGCCGGTTGCCGGTATGCGGTCGGTATCGACACTGTTCTTGATCATGCCGTCGTGGTGATCGCCAACATCGCCGGCGAAGAGGTCGCACGTGTGTCGCGGCAGACCAACGAGGCCGACGACCCGGAAACGCTGATTCCGGGGCTCGTTCGCGAGGCCCTCGCCAACGCCGATGTTGATCCGTCTGACGTGGACAACGTCGTCATCGGCACCACCGGTGTCGTAGATCCGGATGCGGGCGACGTCACGTTCTCGTTCGATCTGCGCCGATGGCACCGTGGACTGCACGACGCGCTGAGCGCTGAGTTGCAGTGTGAGGTGACGATCGAGAACGACGTGAACCTCGCGGCGGTGGCCGAGCGCGACCATGGCGCCGCCCAGGACGTTGAGCACATGGTGCTGTTCTGGGTGGGCCGGGGCGTCGGCGTCGCCGTCGTGCTCGGTGGCCAGCTGCAGCGCGGAGCGACCGGGGCGGCCGGCGAGGTCGGCTTCCTTCCCGTCCCGGGTGCACCGTTGCCGGAGGATGTGGCGAGCCGGGATGCACGAGGCGGGCTCAGCGGCTCGCTTCAGCAGCTGATCGGCGCCTCTGCGGTGAGCGAGCTCGCGGCTGTGCACGGTATCGCGGCGGACGGGGCCGAAGGCGCGGTGCGCGCCGCGATCGCGGCGGGCTCACCGGCGGACGCGTTCCTCGGCGAGCTGGCCAAGCGAATCGCACTTGGTGTGGCGGCCGTATGCGCCGTCGTCGACCCGGCGGTCGTGGTGCTGGCCGGTGACGTCGGGGCGGCGGCGGACGACCGGCTGTGCAAGCGGATCAGCGATGAGGTCGGGCACCTCGTGCCGGTGACACCGACGGTGGTGCGCACCGCAATCGAGACCGACCCCGTATTGCGTGGCGCGCTGATCACCGCGGTCGACAAGGCCCGCGCCAACCTCCTCGCCCAAATCGCCGCCGATTGACCATGTTTGGCACGAGATTCGGTGCCACACCACGTCTGTAGGCGGCGCATCGGGGGGACATGCCCAGCAAGGGGAGTGGGTCAAGCCGCCACTTCCCGACGCCCATTGACCTTGAAGGCGCGCTCCAGTCGCGCTGCTACCAACGACGGTTCGTACAGATCGGCCCAGACAAGCCGTACCACCTGATATCCCTGCGATCGAATCCGGTCCTCGCGACGCTTCTCCCGCCAGACCACGTCACCCGCCTCTTCCCCCTGCTTGAGCAGACGGCCGTATTTGTGCCTGCCGTCGAACTCGACAACGGTGCGGTACTCGCGGAACAGGAAGTCGACCCGGTCGCCGGTTTCGAGCACGACCTGCAGCTCCGGGCGGGGAAGTCCGCTGGCCTCCATCACGATCCGTGCCCACGTCTCCCCGACGCTTTCGGCGCGGCCGTCCGCGAATTCGACAACGCTACCCGCGGTTCTGGCACCGGGCCAGGTGCGCATGCCGTTGAGTCGCTCGAGTAGCGCGTCCTTGGTGGTTTGCTCTGTGTGCAGTGCGGCATCGGCGATCGCCATGGCGGACTCGAGCGGCAGTAGGCGAGCGTTGTCAATGACCGTTCGGGTGCCGTTGGTCAGCCGTAGGCCGAATGCGTCGGTGACCTCCTCGTCGCCGAGCTCGCAGACGTGATGCCACAGGTCTGCTTCGTGCCGTGTCGATCCGCCGGCCGGGCGCGTGACGTGGACGGTCTCCAGGTCGACGTTCCACATCGGTAGGCCGAGCAGCACGGCCGCCGACGTGTGGCTGAACGCGAACCGGCCCTGGAGCCGCAGCGCCACGGCGTGGACCTTGGCACGATGTTTGTCCTCGCCGCTCAGCTCGTTCCACGTCTCGCGCGGGACGTACGCGCCGCGCCGGATAGTGACCCACTCGTGGTTACGGATCCGGCGCGAGATCTCATCGTCTGAGATCCCGGCGTCGAGAGCCTGCCTCCTTGTAACGACATTGCCTTGGTTTGCGGCCAGATGCTTCAGCTTGATGTTCATAGCCGACGATTATGGCGTCAAACGGTAGCAAAGACAAGAGATTGCAGCGATACGCGGACTGTCGGTGCCTTACAGGGTCTACAGGCCTAGTAAGGCACCGAATTGCGTGCCAAACATGGTCATTCTGGGCGGAGGCGGAGGCCGCGGGGTGTGACGTGGAAGCCTGCGGCGGCGAGGGCGTTGCCGAGCGCTGTGGACGTGATGGCGTCACCGTCGGCGCGCTCGACGCGCAGCGAACCCAGCGCGCCGTCGCGGACGGCCAGTGCCAGGGCGTCCGCGGCCGCCTGCAGCACGTCGCCGTCGTCCTCGGCCCAGGACAGTAACGAGCGGCCGCCACGTTCGACATACAGCACGAGCACTCCGTCGACGAGCACGACAAGCGCGCCGGCCTTGCGCCCGGGTCGGTGCCCACCGTCGGTCGCCGGCCATTCGAGCGCGGCGCCGTAGGGATTGGCCGGGTCGGTCGCGGCCAGCACCAGCGCCGGCCGCGGCACGCGCCCAACCGCCGTATCGGAATGAGATCGCAGCCGGTCGACCGCTCCGACCGTGGCGAACTGGGCGGCGCCGAGGCCGGCGACGAAGTATCCACGGCGCGCGCGTCCGGACTCCTCGAACGCGGACAGGACCTTGTAGGCGGCGGCGAAGCCGCCGGGTAGCCGCTCGGAGACGACCGCGCCGCGCGTAACGACGCCGTGGCGATCGAGCAGCCCTTCGGCGGCCGCGTGCGCCCGCCGCGTCGCATCGGTGTCCGGCGGCGGAAGCAGCGACCACCGCCCCGCCGCGGTCGGCGGCCCGGTGCGTGACGGCATCGCGGGGCGGCGTCGCACGTACCGTGACCGGGTCGCCCCACCACGGGGACGCCGGTGGGACGCTTTGCCGCCGAGCACCACCCGCAGCGGCGCGAGTGTGTCGTTCGTGAGCCGGCCCGCCCAGACCAGGTCCCACAGCGCCCTCACCAGCGCACTGTCGTCGGTGCTGCCGACCGCGTCGGAAAGCTGGCGGAAGAAGTAGGCGCCGCCACTGGCAAGCACGTCGAGTACCCGTTCATGATCAGGCGTCGTAGTCGGCTCGGCAGGGGAGTCGGGCAGCGTGAGCGGCGCCGTATCCGCCACGTGCAGCGAGACCCAGCCGTCGTCGCCCGGGAGCGAGCCGTGGCCGGACCAGATGACCTCGCCGGTCGCGGTCAACTCGTCGAGCCAGGCGGGGTTGTAGCCGGCCACCCGCGCCGGAAGCACCAGAGTCTCGAGCGCACTCGCCGGCACGGCGCATCCGGCCAGCTGTTCCACCACGCGCAGCACACCCTCCGACCCGCGCAGCGTCGCGCCGACGTTCTGCCACGCGGGCAGGAACCGGCCGAGCGTGACCGCGTCGACGGGCTCGGCCTCCTTGCGCAGCGTGGCCAGCGAGCGGCGCCGCAGCAACCGCAGCACTTCCGCGTCGCACCATTCGGGACCCGACCGGCCAGGGGTGAACTCACCGTCGGTGACCCGGCCGGCCGCACGCAACCGGCGCAGCGTCTCGACCACCACGGCGACACCGAGTCCAAGCCGCCCGGCGACGTCAGCCGCGGTGAATGGCGCGTGGGTACGGGCGTAACGCGACACCAGGTCGCCGAGCGGATCGGCCACGGGCTCGGTGAAATCGACCGGGATGCCGACCGGAAGTGGAACCCCCAGCGCATCGCGCAGCCGCCCGGCGTCCTCCACCGCGGCCCATCGTTCGGCACCGGCGACGCGAACGTTGATCGCCCGCCCGGCTGCGGCCAGCTCCTCGAGATAGCCCGGCGCGTCCGAGGCGTCCACGCAGCGCGCCGCCACCTCGTCGGCCGCCAGTGGGCCGAGCAAGCGCAGCAGGTCGGCGACGCCCTCGGCATCGCGGGCCTTCCGGGACTCGTCCAGCCGTTGCAGCTGCGCTTCGGTGTCCGCGAGCACACCGGCATCGAGCAGGTCGCGTAGCTCGGTGCGCCCCAGCAGCTCGGACAGCAAAGCCGAATCGAGCGTCAGCGCCTGCGCCCGCCGCTCGGCCAGCGGCGAGTCGCCCTCGTACATGAACGCCGCGACGTATCCGAACAGCAACGAGCGCGCGAACGGAGAGGGGACGGACGTCTCCACCTCGACGACCCGGATCCGGCCCGCGTCGACGTCGCGGATCACCGACTCGAACCCGCTCATGTCGTAGACGTCGTGCAAACACTCGCGCAGCGTCTCGAGCACGATCGGAAACGAGCCGTACTTGGACGCGACCGACAGCAACGCGGCCGAGCGCTGTCGCTGCTGCCACAGTGGGGTGCGCCGTCCGGGGTCGCGCCGCGGCAGTAACAGCGCGCGGGCGGCACATTCGCGGAACCGGGACGCGAACAGTGCCGATCCGCCGACCTCTTCGGTGACCAGGTCGTCGATTTCGCCGGGATCGGGCAGGACGAGCGACGCGTCGGGCGTGTCGTCGCCGGTGTCGGGAACGCGGACCACGATGCCGTCGTCGGCGTGCGCGGCCTGGGCCTCGACGCCGTACCGCTCGCGCAGCTTCGCACCGATCGCCAGTGCCCAGGGCGCGTGCACTCGCGCTCCGTAGGGGGAGTGCACGACAAGCCGCCAGTCGCCGAGTTCGTCGCGGAACCGCTCGACGACGACGGTCTTGTCGTCCGGGACGTAGCCGGTGGCGGTGCGCTGCTCCGTCAGGTACGCGAGCAGGTTGTCGACCGCCCACTCGTCGAGGCCGGCAGTGGCCGCCCGCGACCGTGCCGCGTCCTCGTCCAACGATCCGATCTCGCGGACGAACCCGCCCACCGCCGCGCCGAGCTCGGCCGGACGGCCCAGTGTGTCGCCGTGCCAGAACGGCAACCTGCCCGGCTGCCCCGGTGCGGGCGAGACCAGCACGCGGTCGTGGGTGATGTCCTCTATCCGCCAGCTTGTGGCGCCGAGGGAGAACACGTCGCCGACGCGCGACTCGTACACCATCTCCTCGTCCAACTCGCCCACGCGTCCGGCCTTCTCCGCCCCGGCGAGGAACACGCCGAACAGCCCGCGGTCGGGGATGGTGCCGCCGCTGGTGACCGCGAGCCGCTGTGCCCCCGGCCGCCCGGTCAGCTTGCCGGCGGTGCGGTCCCACACGATGCGCGGGCGCAGCTCGGCGAACTCGTCCGACGGGTACCGGCCCGCCAGTAGGTCGAGGACCGCGTCGTACGCGGACTGCGGCAACGACGCGAACGGGTGGGCCCGCCGCACGATCGCCAGCAGGTCGTCGACGTGCCACTCGTCCATCGCCACCATCGCGACGATCTGCTGGGCGAGCACGTCGAGCGGATTCTTCGGTACCGCGAGCTCCTCGATCAGGCCGGTTCGCATGCGTTCGACGACCACCGCCGTCTGCACCAGGTCACCGCGATACTTCGGGAACACGATGCCGCGGGATACCGCCCCGACCTGATGCCCGGCGCGACCGACGCGCTGCAAGCCGCTGGCCACCGACGGAGGCGACTCGACCTGGACGACGAGGTCGACCGCGCCCATGTCGATGCCGAGTTCCAGGCTGCTCGTGGCCACCACGGCGGGCAACCGTCCGGTCTTGAGATCGTCCTCGATGAGCGCGCGCTGCTCCTTGCTGACCGAGCCGTGGTGCGCCCGGGCGAGCGTGCCGGCCTCGATACCGCGCGCGGCACCGGCTTGGGCCATCTTCTCGGCGGGTGCGTAGGCACCGGGCTCGTCGAGTGCCTCACCGGTCGTCCTGAGGTGGTGTATCTCGTTGAGCCTCGAGGTGAGCCGTTCGGCCAGCCGGCGGGAGTTGGCGAAGACCAGCGTGGAGCGATGATCGTTCACCAGATCGACGACGCGCTCCTCGACGTGCGGCCAGATTGAGCTGCGGTTGCCGTCGCCGTCCTCGCCGGCGTCGGTGTCGAGCTCGGCGAAGTCCGGCACCGGTACGGCGACCTGCAGGTCCCACTCTTTGGTGCTGCCGGGGTCGACGACCTCCACCGGATGCGAGCCGCCCAGATACCGGGCGACTTCGCCGACCGGCCGGACCGTCGCCGACAAGCCGATGCGCTGAGCGGGCCGGGGGAGCAGTGCGTCCAGCCGCTCCAGTGACAGCGCCAGGTGCGAGCCGCGTTTGGTGCCCGCCACCGCGTGCACCTCGTCCACGATCACGGTCTCGACGCCGCGCAACGCGTCCCGGGCCTGCGAGGTCAGCAGCAGGAACAGCGACTCCGGGGTTGTGATGAGGATGTCCGGGGGACGGCGGGCCAGCTTGCGCCGCTCGTCGGCCGGTGTGTCGCCGGAACGCAGCCCGATGGTGATGTCCGGTTCGGGCACCCCGAGCCGGTGTGCGGCGTGCCCGATGCCGGTCAGCGGTGCCCGGAGGTTGCGTTCGACGTCCACCGCCAGCGCCTTGAGCGGCGAGACGTACAGCACCCGGCAGCGGTGTTGCGGATCGCTCGGCGCCGGGCCGGACGCGAGCCGGTCGAGCGCCCACATGAACGCGGCCAACGTCTTACCCGAGCCGGTCGGGGCGACGACCAGCGCGTTGCTGCCCGCCGCGACCGCCCGCCACGCGCCATCCTGCGCCGGCGTGGGCGCGGTGAACGAACCCGCGAACCACTCTCGGGTAGCCGGGCTGAACAACTCGAGGACATCGGCCACGCCTCAATCATCGCTGCCCACACTGACAATCCGCACGTGGCCGAAGACGGCCGCCCAGATATTGCTATGTTCCTGGCGTGCGGCTGAGCGATTTCTGGGGGCGGATGGAGCGTCACCTCGGCCCCACCTACGCCGACTCGTGGGCGCGTGACCAGGTCATCGCCGAGCTGGGCGGCCGGACCGTGCATCAGGCGCTGGAGGCCGGCATGGACCCGAAGCACGTGTGGCGGGCGGTGTGCGAGGTGCTCGAGCTCCCGGCCCGGGAACGGTGACGCTCGTCCTGCCGTTGCGACGGGCGCGGCGCGGGTACTCAACTGACCAGCCGCTAGCGAAACTCGGATGAGGACTGTCAGGCCTGCCGGGTAACGTCTCATAAGTGACGTCGCAACACCCCCAACCGCTTATCAGTGCCCGTAAGCTCACCAAACGGTTCGGCGCGTTGACCGCAGTCGACGGTATCGACTTCGACGTCGCACGCGGTGAGGCGTTCGGCTTTTTGGGCCCGAACGGCGCGGGCAAGACGTCGGCGATGCGCATGGTGGCCGCCGTCTCGCCGCCGACGAGCGGTGAGCTGCGCATACTGGGGCTCGATCCGGCCGTCGACGGGCCGACGATCCGTGGCCGCCTCGGCGTCGTGCCGCAGGAGAACACGCTGGACGAGGGGCTGACCGTCCGCGAGAATCTGTACACCTACGGACGATATTTCGGGCTGTCGCGCAAGACGGCGGCCGAGCGCTCGGCCGAGTTGCTGGAGTTCGCGCAGCTCACCGACCGGGCCAAACAGATCGTGGAGCCACTGTCCGGTGGCATGAAACGGCGGTTGACGATCGCCCGCGCGCTTATCAACGAACCCGACGTGCTGTTGCTCGACGAGCCGACCACCGGTCTCGATCCGCAGGCGCGTCACGTGTTGTGGGACCGGCTGTTCCGGCTCAAACGCCGGGGCGTGACGCTCGTGCTCACCACCCACTACATGGACGAGGCCGAGCAGTTGTGCGACCGGCTCGTCGTCATGGACGGCGGGACGATCGTCGCCGAGGGATCGCCGCGCGAGCTCATCGACCGCTACTCCACCAAAGAGGTGCTCGAGTTGCGCTTCGAGGCGGACGACCACGCGCCGTACGCGCCGAAGGTCGAGGGTCTGGCCGACCGCGTAGAGGTCCTGCCGGACCGGCTGCTGCTCTACACCGAGGACGGCGACGGGGCGTTGGTGGCGGCCCACGAGCGAGGGCTCACGCCGTTGTCCGCGCTGGTGCGCCGCTCCACGTTGGAGGACGTGTTCTTGCACCTGACCGGCCGGACGTTGGTGGACTAGATGGCGACGACCGCACCACTGCAGACCGTACCGGCGCAGCCGGCCGAAGGTAAGATGTGGCGCCGCGTCCTGGCGTACTGGCTGATCGTTTACCGGCAGAACTGGCGTAGTTCTGCGTTCAGCAGCTTTCTGACGCCGCTGCTGTTCCTCGGCGCGATGGGCTACCTGCTCGGGCCACTGGTCGACAGCGGTGCGCGCGGCGGCATCCCCGGTGTGGAGTACGTCGCCTTTCTCGCACCCGGGATCCTTGCCGCGCAGGCGATGATGTCCGGCGTCAACGACTCGACGTTCACGGTGATGGCCGGGGTCAAGTGGCGCAAGTTCTACCTCGCGATGCTGGCCACCCCGCTCGGCGTCCGTGACGTGCTACTCGGCCATCTGGCTTTCGTCTTCGTGCGCCTCGTGCTTACCAGCACGGCCTTCTTGCTCATTGCCTTCGCCTTGGGCGCGATCAGCGGCTGGGGGGCGCTGCTCGCGCTGCCGGTCGCGGTTCTGACCGGAATGGCGTTCGTCACACCGGTGTTCGCGTTCTCGGTGAGCCAGCGCGATGGCACGAGCTTCAACATGTTGCTGCGGATCGGCGTGATGCCGCTGTTTCTGTTCTCCGGCACGTTCTTTCCTACCGATCAGCTGCCCGGCTGGTTCGAGCCGATCCCATGGCTGACGCCGCTGGCGCACGGCATCGAGCTGTGCCGCGATCTGGCGCTCGGCACCGCGTCGGTTGGTATGGCGACCCTGCATCTCGGCTACATCGCGTTGTGGCTGGTCGTCGGGTTCTGGCTCGCGACCTGGGCGTTCCGGCGGCGGCTGGTGGTGTGACATGCAGACGCAGGCGGCACGAGCATCCGGTTCGCCGGCCGGTTTGACGTCCCGGTTCGCGCGGGCGCTGCCCATCCCGGCCGGTGCCGGCATGGCGCGCATGCTGATCGAGCGGAACATCTACGCCTACCGGCGGTACTGGGTGGCGATCACGACGGGCTTCTTCGAGCCGGTGTTCTACCTGTTCGCGATGGGCGTCGGGCTGGGCCGGCTGATCGGCGAGGTCGATGCCGGCGGCGGTCGGATGGTGGAGTACGCGCTGTTCGTCGCCCCTGCCCTGCTGGCCGCATCGGCGATGGGCGGTGCGATATTCGATTCGACGATCAACGTGTTCTTCCGGCTTCGCTACCAGAAGCTGTACGACTCGGTGCTGGCCACGCCGCTCGGGCCGCGCGACGTGGCGATCGGCGAGATCGCCACCGCGTTGCTTCGTGGGCTGATCTACTCCATCGTGTTCCTGGGCATCGCCACCGCCGCCGGGTTCGTGCAGTCGTGGTGGGCGTTGCTCGCGATGCCGGCGGCGTCGCTGGTCGGCTTCGCATTCGCCTCGGTCGGCATGGCCGTCGGCACGTTCATGAAGTCGGTACGCGACTTGGACTATGTCCAGCTCGCGATCATGCCGATGTTCCTGCTGTCCGCGACGTTCTTCCCGCTGTCCGCGTACCCGGAGGGCGTGATCCAGTGGGTCGTGCAGGCGAGCCCGCTGTACAACAGCGTCGCGCTGGTTCGCGGTCTGATGCTCGGCGACATCGGCGCCGGGCTCCTGGTCCACGTCGCGTACCTTGTGGTGATGGGTCTGATCGGCGTCTATTTCGCCGCCCTGCGCGTGGAACGGTTGCTGTTGCGATGAGAACTTTCCCGGATGTCGAAAGCGTCCAGCGACGCACCGTCCGCACCCTTGTCACGGTTCAGATGGTGGGCGGCCTCGGCGTCGCGACAGGGGTGTCGGTCGGGGTCCTGCTGGCCTCGCAAGTGCTCGGCGAGGAAGACCTGTCCGGATTGGTGCAGAGCGCTCAGGTGCTCGGCTCGGCCCTGCTTGCGGTCCCGGCCGCGGCCATCTCGGTCCGATTCGGCCGCCGCGCCGGGCTGGCGACCGTGCTGGTGATCGCCGCGTTCGGCGGTGTTCTCGCCGTGTCGGCGGCCCAACTCCAGCAGTTCTGGCTGCTGGCGATCGGCATGGGCCTGTTCGGCGGCGGGACGACGGCCGGCCTGCAAGCGCGCTATGCCGCGATCGATCTGGCCAAGCCCGAGCATCGAGGTCGGACGTTGTCGGTAGTGATGTGGGCCACCACGGTCGGCGCGGTCACCGGCCCGAACCTGATGGAGCCGGGCGGTGTGTTCGGCGAAGCGATCGGCGTCCAGCCGCTCGCCGGACCGCTCGTCATCGGAACCGCCGGATTGCTGCTTGCCGCTGTGGTCGTCTGGCTGGGCCTGCGCCCCGATCCACTACTGCTCGCCCGGCAGCTGGACGGCACGACGGCCACCGATGGTCGCCGCAAGGGTTCGACGCGAGCCGGACTCGCCGCCGCGCGACGGTCCCGGTACGCCTTGATCGGGCTCGCGTCCGTTGTCGTCGCACACACCGCAATGGTGACGGTCATGGTGATGACCCCGATCCACATGGATCACGGCGGCGCCTCGTTCAGCGTCATCGGCTTCGTGATCAGCGTCCATATCGCCGGCATGTTCGCGTTCTCGCCGGTCATGGGCTGGTTGGCCGACCGGTTCGGCCGTATTGCGGTGCTCGTCGGCGGAGCTGCGGCGCTTCTGACGGCGACGGCCCTTGCCGGCACCGCGCCCGAGGGCCACTCGGCGGCGCTCACCGCCGGGCTGTTCCTGCTCGGCCTCGGCTGGTCCGCGTCCGTCGTCGCCGGATCGACGCTGCTGTCCGAGTCGGTCGAAGTGAACGAACGACCGATCGTGCAAGGCACCTCGGACCTGCTGATGGGTCTGGCCGCTGCGGGCGGCGGAGCACTGGCCGGACTCGTCGTGGGCAATCTCGGCTACGGTGTGCTCAACCTCGGTGCCGCCGTCCTGGTCATGGCGCTGCTCACCGCAATCGCCGCGACACTGACCACCGGCCGGCGCAGGCAGCCCCGCCCATCGGAGGAGTCGGTGACGTGACGACCTTCCGCAACGCCGACCAGTTCCGCGACGCGCAGTTCATCGATGTCGACATGACCGGCGCGCAGTTCCGCGAGACCGACCTCACCGGCACCCGGATGCGCGGCGTCATCCTTGTGAATGCCGATATCGACGGGTACATCCGGGACCTGGTGATCAACGGTGTCGACGTCGTTCCGCTGGTCGAGGCGGAGCTGGATCGTCGTCATCCCGAGCGCACCAAGCTCCGGCCGACGACGCCGCAGGCGGCGCGCGAGGCATGGGACGTCGTCGAGTCGCTCTGGGCAGCCACGGTGGAACGTGCCAGGCGGCTGAACGAGGCCGACCTGCATCGCTCGGTCGATGACGAGTGGTCGTTCGCCGAGACGCTCCGCCATCTCGTCATGGTGACCGATGCCTGGCTCAGCCGTGCGGTCTTGGCCGAGAGCCGGCCGTTCCATCCGATCGGGTTGCCCGCGTCATTCCTGACCAACGGTGCCGAGTTCGGCATCGACGCCGACGCGGAGCCGTCGTTCGACGAGGTGCTAGCCGTCCGCGCCGACCGGATGGCGCGGGTGCGGGCGTTCGTCGACTCGGCCACCCAGGACGATCTCGACCGGACCCGGGACGGTGGTGCGGGAGCCGGCTGGCCCCCGGCGGCCTCGCGTAGCGCGACGGCGTGCCTTCACGTGATCCTCAACGAGGAGTGGACGCACCATCAGTTCGCAGTCCGCGACCTCGCGATCATCGAGGGAGAGTCATGACCGAGCCGGAGTGCGTCGTTCGTCCGGCCCGGCCGAACGACGGACCGGCGATGGCCGACCTCCATGTCGCTGCCTGGCGGGCGACTTATGTCGGCATCATGCCGGACGACTTCCTGGCCGGCCTTGATGTCGACCGGGTCGCCCGGCGTTGGACGCAGCTCGTGACCGAGAACGCGGACGACGACACCCGGCAGCTGGTTGCCGAGGTGGCCGGCCGCATCGTAGGAATCAGCACGGCAGGCACGCCACGCGAGGACGTGCCGAGCGGCACCGGGGAGCTGTGGCAGATCAACCTGCATCCCGATTCGTGGGGCCGTGGCTACGGCACGATGCTGCACGACGCGCAGCTGCAGGAGCTGGCCGACATGGGCTACAACACGGCCTACCTGTGGGTCGCCGAGGGTAACGACCGCGCCCGGGCGTTCTACCGCACCCGCGGCTGGACCGAGGACGGCGGCGTGAAGGTGGACGACACCTGGGACCCTCCGGTCCGTGAACTCCGCTACACCCGCCCGGTCCCGTGATCATCGACATGACCACGAGAGCGGATGCTCTTGCGATCGAACGTATGTTCGATTAGAATCGAGGCATGGTCGCGGCAGCTGGATCGGTGGTCCTGGGTGGTTCCCGGGCGCCCTTCGACGCGTGGGAGGCACAGTTCGCCACGTCGCAGCCACGTTTGCACCCCGCCGGACCTGAGCCGCTTTCGGTGGAGTCGGCGGCGATCGCGCTGGAGAAGATCGTTGGCCCGCGCGGCGCGCAACTCTTTCCGCATGCCTTCCGCGAGACGCTGGGTGAACGCGACTACGTGCCGTCCTGGACGGAGCTGGATGCCGGATCGGACCTTGCCTACGAGTTGTCCGGGCAGGCGTTGTCGCAGCTCGGCGCCGCGGGCGTCGTCGCGGTTGCCCAGGGTTGCGCGAAGATGATCGCGCACGACGAGGCGCGGCTGGCCGAAGCGCTGGCCGAGCTGGCGCCGCGCCCGGAATATGCCAGCTGCGAGAACCCGGGCGAGGTGCATGAGGCCCAGAAGGTCGCTGCATCCGAGGTGTCGCTGGCACTGTCGTGGACGCCGTCGCATGCCGATGCGCAGGTTGCCGAGGCGGTGGAGCTGAATGAGCTGCCGGCGACGCTGAACGCGCTGCGCCTGGGCCGGATCGACCGGTACAAGGCGCACATCATCGCCGAGGAAACCGCCGGGCTCGACGAGGGCGCACGAGTGGAGGTCGAGCGCGAAGCGTTGCGAGCAGCGCGCGACAAGACCGGTTCGGCGCTGCGCTCGTTCGTCAAACGTGCGGTGCGGCGCGCCGACCCGCAGCGTGCTGAAGACAAGCGCGAGAAGGCGCGCCAGACCCGGCGGGCGAGCAAGCCCTGCCCGATCGGGGATGGCTTGTCGGCGATGGAGATCGTCGGGCCCACCGAGGACCTGGCCGCACTGTTCACCGCGGCCGACGCCGCCGCGCGAGCACGCCGCGATGCTGCGGCGAGAGCGAGCCGGGACCACCAGCCGCACCTCGACGCCGGTGTCACACTGGAGGCGCTGCCGCTTCGACGTGCTGGCCGACATGGCGTGGTCGGCACTCAACGCAGGGCATTTGGGTTGCTGCAACGCCGGATGCTCGGGTGCGACGCAGCCGCATGGCACCAGGCACGGCCGCGCGGCGGCGGTCAATGTCACGGTCCCGTTCTCGACGCTGATCGGCCTGGATGACGAGCCCGCCGAACTGGCCGGGTACGGTCCGGTCTCCGCCGAGGTGGCGCGGCGTATCGCGGCCGAGGGGACGTGGCGGCGCATTCTGACCGACCCTGCCTCGGGTGCAGTGCTCGACTACGGCACGACGCGGTACGTCCCGCCGCAGCATCTGAGCGACCATGTGATCGCCCGTGATGTGACCTGCCGCTTCCCGACGTGCAGCTGGACGGCCGAGGCGTGCCAGCTGGACCACACGATCCCGTTCGAGACCGACGGCGCCGGTGGGCCGACCGCGGACCACAACCTCGGGGCGTTTCATCACCGGCACCACAACGACAAGACCCATCACGGGTTCGAAGTGAGCCAGCCCGAGCCGGGCCGATTCGTGATCACCACACCAGCCGGGCTGACCTACCACGTCGACCCTGAGGCCGTCGGCCCGATCCTCGACCTGCACACCGCAGACGTGCGCGAAGCCAGCCCGCCAACATCGAGGCCGCGACCCCCGAACGACGGCGACTTGCCGTTCTGACATCATCCGGGCAAAGGTGAGGCAAATCGTGATCGCCTGGAAGGAATTAAACCTCGGCCGGGGAAGTTGGTCCTGATCGTGAGTTCTCTCGACACGCCCGTGCGGTCCGACCGCACGTGGATGGTGGCGCTCGGCGCCGCGCTGTGGGGTACTTCGGCCGTCATGCGCGACCCGCTGACCAACGACCTCGGTGTTGCTCCGGCCACTGTGGTGTTCTTCGAGCACCTGATCCTCGTGCTCGTCCTCGTCCCGTGGATCGGGGACGCCGTGCGGGCGTGGTGGCAGGCTTCGGACCGCACGAAGGTGGCCGTCGTGGTTATCGGGGCCGGCGCGTCCGCGCTTGCGACGACGATGTTCACCGCGGCGATCGCCAGCGGCTTCGATGTGAACGGTCAGCCCGACCTGATCACGCCGATAGCGCTGCAGAAGCTTCAGCCGTTGATCGCGATGCTGCTCGCCACCGTCATCCTGGCCGAGCGGGTGCGGCCGGCGTTCTGGCTGTTCGCGGTGCCTGCGCTGGCCGGCTCGTGGTTCCTGGCCTTCGGCGAGCCGTTCGACGTCACGCTGCAGACCGCCCAGGCGGCGCTGCTCGCCGTCGGTGCGGCCACGTTATGGGCGTCGGGTACGGTACTCGGCCGGTTCGTCGGCAACGAGCTGTCCGCCACCCATGTGATGGTTCTGCGTTTCCTGTTCGGCTTCGTGACCATGGCCATCGTCGTGGGGGTGCGGGGCGACTCGTACACGATGCCGCTCGAGGGCTTCAGGTACGTCGTTCCGCTCGCGCTGATCGTCGGCCTGCTGGCGCTCAGCTTGTACTACCGCGGACTGCGCAACACGCCTGCCTCGCGCGCGACGTACGCCGAGCTGGCGTTCCCCCTGACCGCGGCAGTGGTCGGTGTGCTGGCGGGGACTCGGGCGCTCGAAGTAAGCCAGTGGATCGGGTTCGCGGTTGTTCTCGCCGCGGTGACCGCGCTCGCATTGCACGAGAACCGCAGCCGCCGTCCGACCGTCCCCGTGCCGGACCGGATCGAGGACGCGCTCAAAACGTAAGGGCGTGCGCCACCTAAGGGTTGGTTGCCTGGACAAGAAGGGGATTGGCAGGTCAGGATCGCCGGTGTGAATGACCGCGAGAAGCTACGTATTGCCGTTGTCGGTGCCGGCCCGGCCGGAACCTATGCCGCCGCGGGTCTGTTGTCGGCGGACATCCCGGTCAGCGTCGATGTTTTCGATGCCGTGCCGGCCCCCTACGGCTTGGTGCGGTATGGCGTCGCACCGGACCATCCGAAGATCAAGTCGGTGGCGGACAAGCTCGCCGTGACACTCGGCTCGGACGACGTTCGTTATTTCGGCAACGTGGCGTATGGCTCGGACGTGAGCATCGACGATCTCCGGCGGCACTACCACGCGACGATCTTCGCGATCGGCTCGCCGCACGAGCGGAACCTCGGTATTCCGGGCGAGGGGTTGCCCGGCTGCTTCGGCGCTGCTGATTTCGTCGCCTGGTACAACGGCCACCCCGATGCGGTCGAGTACGACTACCTGTCGGCGCGCGAGGTCGTCGTCGTCGGCGCCGGCAACGTGGCGCTGGACGTCGCCCGGATGCTCGTCACGACCGCGCACGCTCTCGAGCAGACCGACACGCCCGCGCCGGTCCTGGAGAGGTGGCGGGACATCGCGGTCACCGATGTACATATCCTCGCCCGCCGCGGGCCGGCGCAGGCGAAGTTCACCACCCCGGAGTTGCGCGAGATGGCCAAGCTGGACGGCGTGGCGTTGCACGTCGACCCGGCCGATCTCGAGCTCGACCCGGCCAGCGTCCAGCTCCTCGAGAGCGACCGGGCGGCCAAGCGCAACGTCGATGTGCTCCGTACCTGGGCGGAGGAGGGTCCGGACGACAGCGCACCCCGGCGGGTGCATTTCCGGTTCTGGACGCGGCCCACCGAGATCCAAGGCACTGATCACGTCGAGGGCGTCTTTGCCGAACGCACCGCACTGAACAGCGGCGGGCGGCTCGAAGCGACCGGCGAAACCGCACTCATCCCCGCACAAGCGGTGTTCCGTGCCATCGGGTACGCCGGTAAGGAACTACCCGGCCTGCCGTTCGACGACGACTCCAAGACCGTCCCCAATGACGCCGGCCGGGTCGTCGGCGAGTCCGGAATCTACGTCGCTGGCTGGATCAAGCGCGGGCCGACAGGCGTGATCGGCACGAACAAGAGCGACGCGAACGAGACGGTACAGACCCTTCTCGCCGACGCTCCGGATCTGCCGTCACCGCCGGAGCCCGATCCGGACGCCGTTCCGGCTCTGCTCGAGCAGCGGGGCGTGCGCTACCTGCGCTGGGACCAGTGGCTCGTCCTGGACAAACACGAGATCGGCGAGGGCACGCGCATCGGCCGTCCCCGTCTCAAGGTCTGCACCGTCGACGAGATGCTCGCCATCGGTGGCGTGCGGGACTAAGGCTGAGGCTGGCTGATGTTGACCAACCAGCCGATGCCGAACCGGTCGATGCACTGACCGAACTCATCGCCCCACATCTGCTTCTCGAGCGGGACGGTGACCGTGCCGCCTTCGGCCAGCTTCTCCCAGTAACCGCGCAGTTCGCTGGAATCGTCTCCACTCAGGCTCACCGTGATGTTGTCGCCGGGGTTGTGCGCCATGCCGGGCGGCGTGTCGGCACCCATCAGCGTGAACCCGCTGTCGGTCTCCAGCATGCTGTGCATGATCTGGTCGGCCTCCGGAGCGTCCGCCTGGCCGAACTCGCCATACGTGGTCACCGCCAGCGTGCCGCCGAAGACGCTCTTGTAGAACTCCATGGCTTCGCGCGCGTTGCCGTCGAAGCTGATGTACGGATTGAGGCGGGATGTCATCGACCCTCCCTCGCAACGGCTGAGTGTCTCCGACAATAGCGGGAACCGGTGACATCGACGTGGCTGTCGGAGGAACGGAGGTCGGGACTCGTGATGGACGGCGTTGCGGCGGCGTGCGAGCTGTATGGGAATGGATTCTGGGGGCAGCGCGCCAACTCGGTCACCAGCCTTGCCTTCGTCGCGGCCGCGGTCGCCATCGCCGCCCGGGGCATGCGCCGGCCCACCGCCCCGGGGCAGCCCGCCCAGCTCGTCGTGTTCGCCCTCCTGGTGGCTGCGGTGGGCGTCGGTTCGCTCATCGAGCATGGTCCGAACCCGCAGTGGCAGGCCTTCGCGCATGACCTGCCGATGGCGGCGCTCTTCGCGTTCGTCGCCACCGATGCCGCGGCCGACCTGCTCGAACGCCGGCTTGCCGCTTGGTGGTGGGTCGTCCCCACGGCCATCATGGTGCCGATCGTCGCCCTGGGTCCGGTGGCTGCGGGGATCGGGCTGGTCGTCCTCGCCGTGGCGGCCGTCGGATTGAGCCTGCTGCGCGCGATGGCCAGACCGGACCTTCGGTCCAGGCTGCTGACCGGTGTTGCCATTCTCGGTGTGGCCGGTCTGATCGGCACGCTCACCGAACGCACCTCGTTGTGCCGGCCTGAGACGCTTCTCCAGGGCCACGCGGTATGGCACATCCTCGCAGCGCTGGCCCTGTGGTGGATCTCCCCGGTCATCGGGACCCGCCGGTGACCGTTCGGCCGCTGGACGGCTCAGGGTAGCGTGAATGCATGGCAGACCTTGCCGTGATGCCCGAGACACCGGATGAACTCGCCGCCGCGCTGGAAAGTGTTGACTACCTCGCGGACGACGGGCTGGCGACCGCCGCCTTCCTGGCGCTGCGGATGGGCCGGCCGTTGTTCGTCGAGGGTGAGGCCGGTGTCGGCAAGACCGCGCTCGCGCATGCGCTCGCCGATTCGCTCCAGGCACCGCTGATCCGGCTGCAGTGCTACGAGGGCCTGGACGCGACGCAGGCGCTGTACGACTGGGACTTCCCACGCCAGCTGCTGCACCTGAGGGCAGCGGAGGCGGCCGGCATCACCGACCAGGAGCGGCTCGAGGCCGAGCTCTACGACCGGCGCTTCCTGATCGCCCGCCCGCTGCTACGCGCGATCGAGACCACACCGTCGGTGCTGCTCATCGACGAGATCGACCGCGCCGACGACGAGTTCGAGGCGTTCCTGCTCGAGGTGCTCAGCGACTTCACGATCTCGATCCCCGAATTGGGCACGGTGCACGCCGACCACCCGCCGATCGTGGTCATCACCAGCAACCGGACCCGCGAGGTGCACGACGCGCTCAAGCGCCGTTGTCTGTACCAGTGGCTCGACTTTCCGGAGTTCGACCGCGAGGTCGCGGTGATCCGCCGCCGGATACCCGGCGTGGACGAGCAGCTGGCCAAGGACGTCGCGACCGCGACCCAGCGGATGCGCGGCATGGACCTGCTCAAGCCACCGGGCCTGGCCGAGGCGATCGACTGGACGGCGGCCCTGGCGGCGCTCGGTGCGACCGGCATCGACCGGGACAACGCGGCACGGACGCTGGGCGCGGCCGTCAAGTACCACGAGGACCGCGAGCGGGTGCTCGTGGCGATCAGCGACGGCGGGTTGACATGACCGCCGTACCGGCCATCGTGGGTTTCGCGCGCACGCTGCGCTCGGCCGGGGTGGTGGCTGGGCCGGAACGGGTTCATGCGTGGATCGGCGCACTCCGGCAGCTGGATCCGTCGCGAATGGCGGACGTCTACTGGTGCGGCCGGGTGACGCTGTGCTCCACCCCCGACGATCTGCATATCTACGATCAGGCGTTCGCGGCGTACTTCGGCGAGCGGCCACCGGCGCCGTCGCGCTGGCAGCAGACCAAGACGGTCATGGTGCCGGTGCTTAGCGACGACGGGAACAACGGCGACGGCGAGGAGCGCGACGGCCGGCCGGCGGCGGTCGCGGCGGCCAGCCGGCACGAGGTGCTACGGCACCGCGACATCGCCAGGCTCACCGCTGACGAGCGTTCTGAGGTCAACCAGTTGCTCGGCAGGATTCAGCCGACCGGGCCGACCCGCCGGTCACGGCGCCGCCGGCCGTTCCACCGCGCCGAACTCGACCCGCACCGCACGGTCCGGGCGATGCTGCGCCGCGGCGGGGAACCGGCGCGCCTGCTGCATCGCCGGCAGTCGGCCAAGACGCGGCGGCTCGTCCTGCTGGTGGACGTCAGCGGCTCGATGTCGCCCTACGCGGACTCGTTGTTGCGGTTCGCGCACGCGGCGTGCCGGCGCCGGCCGTCGACCGAGGTCTTCACGATCGGTACCCGCCTCACCCGGGTCAGCAGGCAGCTCCGGCAGCCGGACGCGGACGCCGCGCTCGCCGCCGCGAGCGGTGCGGTGCCGGACTGGAGCGGCGGCACGAGGCTGGGCGAACAGCTCAAAGCCTTCCTGGACCGCTGGGGCCAACGCGGGACGGCGCGCGGTGCGGTCGTCGTCGTAGCCAGCGACGGATGGGAACGCGGCGACGTCACCGAACTCGCGACGCAGATGGCGCGCCTGCAGCGGCTGGCACACCGGATCGTGTGGGTGAGCCCACACGCCGGGAAAGCGGGCTTCTCCCCGGAGGTGCGCGGTCTCGGTGCCGCGCTGCCGTACGCCGATCGGCTCCTCGCCGGGGACAGCGTGGCCAGTCTGCACCGGCTTGCGGCACTCTTGTCGCAGGAGGACCTCGGCCGGAACGGCGGGAGGAGTGCTCATGCGTGACGTGCTGGACAGGCTGCTGGCGTGGTGGCGAGAAGGCGAACCAGTGGCGGTTGGAACCGTCGTGCGCACGTGGAAGTCCGCACCTCGCCAGCCCGGCGCGGCGATGCTCGTCGGCCCGGGCGGTGAGGCCGTCGGCAGTGTGTCCGGCGGTTGTGTCGAGTCGGCCGTCTACGAAGCGGCCGAACAAGTGCTCGCCGGTGCCGAACCCCGCGTCGAGCACTACGGCGTCAGCGACGACGACGCGTTCGCGGTCGGGCTGACCTGCGGCGGCGAGATCGACGTGTTCGTCGAACGGATCGATCGCGAGTCGCTCCCGCAGCTCGACATCCTCGCCGGCGACATCGAAGCCCACCGACCGGTGGCCTTGGCCACGGCGCTCGGCGGGCACCGCCCTGCCGCGCATCTGGTGATCCGGCCGGACGAACGCCACGGCTCGCTGGGCAGCGACCGGCTCGACGACGCGGTCACCGACGACGCGCGCGGCATGCTGGAGTCGGCGATGACGGGGATCCGGCGATACGGGATGGACGGCGAGCGCCGCCTCGACGACCTGGCCGTCTTCGTGCAGTCGTTCGCGCCGCCGCCGCGGATGCTGGTCTTCGGCGCCATCGACTTCGCCGCCGCGGTGGCCCGGGTCGGCACGTTTCTCGGCTACCACGTGACGGTGTGCGACGCGCGCGCGACGTTCGCCACCAAGACGCGCTTCCCGGATGCGCACGAGGTGGTCGTGAAGTGGCCGCACGAGTACCTCGCCGAGACCGTCGTCGACGAGCGCACCGTCATCTGCGTGCTGACCCACGACCCGAAGTTCGACGTGCCGCTGCTGGAGCTGGCGTTGCGCACCCCGGCGGCCTACGTCGGCGCGATGGGGTCGCGGCGGACACATGAAGACCGAATCGCCCGGCTGCGCGAGCGGGGCGTGGGGGAGAAGGAGCTGTCCCGGCTCGCCGCGCCCATCGGCCTAGACATCGGCGCCCGCACCCCGGAGGAGACCGCGATCTCGATCGCGGCGGAGATCGTGTCGGCCCGCTGGGGAGGCACTGGACAGCGGCTGACCGAGACGTCCGGACCGATCCACCGGGACGACGATCCGGCGACGCCGTGATCTTGCCCTTAATCCCGTGATCATGTTCAATCGACCCTGGAATCTGTATGTCGATTGAACATGATCATGGGGGGTCCGCCATCGTTGCCGGTTTGGTGCTCGCGGCCGGCGAGGGACAGCGCTTCGGGCGGCCCAAGGCGATCGTCGAACTCGACGGTGAACGGCTCGTCGACCGCGCGGTGCGGATCGCGGCAGCAGGTGGCTGCCACCCGATCATTGTCGTCTCCGGTGCGATCGCGCTGGACGTCGCCGGTGCCTTCGTCGTGAACAACCCGCGGTGGCGCACCGGCATGGGCTCGTCGCTGCGCGCCGGGCTCGATGCGCTGCCGTCCGGCGTGACGGCCGCCATCATCGTCCTTGTCGACACCCCGTGGCTCGGCTCCGACGCCGTCCGCCGTCTCATCGAGGCGCACGCCGGCGGCGCGCAACTGGCCGTCGCGACCTACGACGGCGAGCCCGGCCACCCCGTCCTGCTCGGCCGGTCGCATTGGGACGCCATCCGCGCTACGGCGGCTGGCGACATGGGAGCGCGCGCCTACCTACGGGGACGGTCAGACGTCACCGCCGTCGACTGCACCGGTACCGGCGACCCGGCGGACATCGACACGCCCGAGGACTTGCCGCGCTGACCCTTGGGCGACGTGCCATACCACGTTTCGGCTATCGCGCACCACGGTGTTTCCGGTGATCAGATCGTTGCGGCGTTCACCTTCCCTCCGGCTAGGAATCGGAATAGTGTGGCGGTGGCCCTGATAGCGCGCTGGTGGGGTCGCGAGGCCGGCGCCCGCCTTTGCCGTCCCGCCGGCGCACCGAGGCGAAGGAGGGCAAGGGTGCCCAAGATCAGCATCACTGTCGATGGCGTTGGGCATACGGCCGACGTCGAACCCCGCGAATTACTGGTCCATTTCCTCCGCGATCGAGCCGGCAAGACCGGCACGGTCGTCGGATGCGATACCTCCAACTGCGGCTCTTGCACCGTCTCCATGGACGGCAAGAGCGTCAAGAGCTGTACCGTGCTCGCGGTCCAGGCCGACGGCTCGGAGGTCACCACCATCGAGGGCCTGGCCGCCGGAGACGGGTTGCATCCCGTACAAGAGGCATTCCATGAGACGCACGCGCTACAGTGCGGCTTCTGCACTCCGGGCATGATCATGGCGGCGGTGGATCTGCTGAAGGACAACCCGTCGCCGACCGAGGCGGAGATCCGGGAGGGCCTCGAGGGCAACCTGTGCCGGTGCACCGGGTACCAGAACATCGTCCGGGCGGTCCAGAAGGCCAGTGAGGGGGTGACGGCATGACGGTCACAACAGAGCACGAGCTGGGCCGGGATCGCAGGCGCAAAGAGGACGCCCATCTCATCACCGGTCGCACCACGTGGACCGACAACATGACCCGGGCCGGGACGCTGCACCTCGCCGTGCTGCGCAGCCCGGTGGCGCACGCCCGGCT
>DASUTB010000070.1:0-28071 GCA_036374835.1 Jiangellaceae bacterium
GCTCCGGTGGTGAACCTCGCCGACGCGCATCGGGCGATCGATCGGATCGCCAACGTTAAGAGCGCCTGAGGTCGACGTCGCCAAACGGGACCTGCCCATTGTTGTGCGATCGGAAAGCCGGTAGCCAAGTACGCCCCACGATCCCCCGTCGATGAGAACTGTCTTTACTCCGTCAAGGCGGCTCGCTCCGCTCGCCGCGCGCCCGCTATGCAACATATGCCAGGTACGCCGACCCTTGACCGCGAGCCTCTACGGCACCGGTGCCCGGCGAACCGAGGGCAGGCACAGAACAGCCGCCCACGCCCAACGCGCACCACCAGCCCGCCCACCGGCCACTCAATCCGGCCCGGCTCAGCGCCGCTGCGGTTCAGCACACGAATACAGCAACCGCTCGTAACCTGGCACCTCATTTGCCGGCAGGCACACCCCTCTGACCACGCTAAACACCGCCTCTAACTCACCAAGCGGCGACTTGACACGGAAGAGGCCGCAAGTTCAATTCTTGCATCGCCCACCACTCCACCCGCGCTCCGTACGGTTCGGTGTGCGCCCGAGCACGCCGTCGGCCTTCCACCGCTACGCCCACGTCGTTCGCAGTGCCGTCGTCGAATCGGTCGGCGAGACACCCGCGGAGGCGACGAGGATTCCGGCACCTTCGGGATTACGCGTGTAGATCACCTCGGCGACGCTCACCCAGCGTGACCACGCCCGGCCGAAGGCGTCCGCGCGCTTGCGATTCTCCCCGAGCACCGCAGGGACGGCGTGATAGACGAGGTCGTTCGTGCCCGGCCGTCCTGAGGCGTACCGGGCCGCGGCACGCAGCGACCGGTCATTCACGAGGTAGCGCGGGATCACGTAACGCGGATCGGCCAACGGCGACACCAGTTCGTCGAACGCCGCGGCGAAACACGCCGACTCCGCCTCCGGCACGCCGGAAAGCGAAACGCGGTAGGCGCCGTCGGCGTCCGCTGTGAGTTCCACCGCCTCGGCCGCACGAGATACCAGTCCCGTCGCGTGCAGCGCCTCGGCGAGCGCGCATCCCATCGCGGCGAGGTCCGGGTCACCGGACGTGGCACGCAGCCGACGCCGTGCCACGGCGAGACGGCGCAACCAATGCACTGCGCCGAAGACGACGCCGGCCAGCGCGATTCCGAACAGGAGGCTCGCCGAAGCCACGAAACCGGCGATCAACGCGACCGCTGCCGGCACGAGCGTGACGTGCGGCGACGCGGACACGCCCGGATGCAACCCAGCCGGTGCCGGCAGGCTGGCCGGCACGCGATGGTCCGCGCCGGCTGTCGGCGCAGGACGTTGGGCACGCCGGCCGGTCCTGATCATCACAGTGTGGACGAGCCGGTCGGTGTAGCCGCTCCCGACGTCCCACATCTCGTGAACGTCGCCGCGGCGCTCGGCTCGCAGCAGCATGTCCGCATTGATCCGGCCGAAGTCCTCGGCCGGAGGCGGCGCGAACGGCGACAGCCCCGGGTCCACGTGCGCCACACCGGCCATGACCTGCCCGTCGGCCGTCATCGCGAAGAACGAGTCATGCTTGCGCACGAAGCGGTCCCAGTCGGTATGCCCACGCGGATGGTCCGGCGCGACGCACACTACCGACCAGGTGTGCGCGGTCTTGTCCGGCCAGTTCGGATCGAGCCGGAGGGCCCGCCCGCGAATCTGCACCACCGACGTTGCCGTCGTGGCCTCGGTCAGATCGACGAGGGTGTTGACCGATTGGGCGTTCCAGCCCTCCCCCAGCATCCCGCGGGTTCCGATGAGGACCGTGCCCTCTCCCGCGTCGAAGAACGCCGTCGCCAGCGGTACCCACCGGCGGCTGCTCCATGTTCCGGTGAACTCCGCCACGCCAGACCGGTCTGTTGCGACGTCGAGGGTCAACTCAGGATCACGCTCGGCGCAGAATGCCAGGAATCGTTCGGCGGTCTGCCGGTCGGTGGCGACCGTGCGTCCGGTTACCAGCATCGGTCCCAACCTGGCGGTCACCGGGTCGGCGATGAGCGTTTCGAGGACAAGGCGTGCTGAACCTGCCTCGCTGTCGAGCACACCGCTGAGCCTGGCCGGAAGGGTCGCCGTCGCCCGCTCGTGGTCGCACAGCACGACCGCTCGCAGCCGGTCGCCGAGCGCGGCCGACTCGGCAGCCAGGATCTCTGTGACGGCATGGGTCTTGGCCGCGCTTCGGGCCAGGACGCGATCCACCGGCGACCGGCCGGCCCGAATGCCCTGCCGAGTCAGCGAGTATCCAACGGCGGGTAGCGCATTGCGAATCGCCCGGACCGCCGCCTCGTCCTGCACCGAGTCGCTAGGACGAAGGCAGCGGCGCACGTAATCACCCACGAGGCTCACCCAGTCGCCGGCGCTCGGCGGGTGACGATGCTCCTCGCGCACCCGCGCCCCGGTTGGGAGATCGAGCAGGCCGTGGTGGTGGAGCCGCAGCGCGGCGGCTGCGAGCTCCGGATGGTCGCGCTCGAATCGGTGCCACGGGACGCCGGGTTGGCTCTGCCCGTCGATCCGTCGCGCGACGACGCGCTCGTCCAGCCAGCGCAGGAACGGCGTGGACGCGAAGGACGGGTCGAGCAGATCGGTGGTGAGCTCGGTGAACCGCTCCGCCTCGGCCGCGATCCAGGCGGACTCGGCGCTCGTCGGTTCGGTGAGCCAGGCCAGTTCGGCGTACGGCGCGAGGAAGCCGGAACGGACGACGGCCGGGATCGACGGCCCGAGGATCGGCGCTCCGAACAACTCGTCGACCAACCTGGCTTCGGCCGCCGTCAACCGGTCGGGTGGAGTCGCGGTGAGCCCGATTACCGTGGCGTTGGGCAACTCGGCCAGGATCTCTGCGACCAGCTCACCCCATGTGTCGAGCAGGTGGTGGCACTCGTCGAGCACCAGCGTGAAACGGTCGCGGCTGCGCATCGCATCGACGAGCCGGCGACCTTGTGGCCGCAGGCGTTCGGTGTGCCGAACCTCGGCACCGTCCTCATCGACCTCGACGTCCGGATCGAAGTTCGCCAGCGACTGGTACGTCAGCACCGCCACATGGCTCCGCAGGTCGCGGCTCGCGGTCGCTCTCGCGTCGCCGTCGAACGAGTCGGACCACTCCTTGATCCATTGTCCCTGGATGGCCGTGTTGGGCCCGAACACCACAACCGGCCGGCCGCGCCGGCGCGCGGCTTCGAGTCCGACGAGCGTTTTCCCCGCTCCCGGCGGCAATACGACCCACGCCCGGCGCCTGCCGTTCGCGAATGCCTGATCCAGGTCGCGCAGCACGTCCTCCTGATACGGACGCAGAGTCCGCGTGAGCATGCCCGGCGACATAACGCCAGAACCTACCGACACACGCGATCACCGTGCGAGACAGGGCGGCTACTCACCCATAACATGAAAGCGCTCTCCAAACGCTTGACCTGGAGTGGGCTCCAGCTATCAGACTGCTTGGCGTGAACATCGACAGGGCATCGCCCCCTCACCACAGACACGGCCAACAGACCGCAAACCACGGACCAACCTGCGCCGAGGAGGAACGGCAATGAGGTACCGCACCATCGGAGAAGGAACGAACGCCCGCGAGGTCAGCGCGATCGCGCTCGGTGCGATGAAACTCGGCGGCACGGTCGACGACGAGACGTCGTTCGCGATCCTCGACCGGTTCGTCGAGGCCGGCGGCACCTTCATCGACACCGCCAACAATTACATGTTCTGGGAGCCCGGCTGTTCGCCGGACGACAGCGAGACGCTGGTGGGCCGCTGGCGGGCGGACCGGGGAACCTCGGTGACGGCGGGCCTGACGATCGCCACCAAACTCGGCGCCCGGCCGACCGTCCCTGGCGGCGGCATGGAGTCGTGGGAGGGCCTTTCCGGGCCGGCGATTCGCGCGGCCGTGTCCGGCAGTCTCGAGCGGCTACAGACCGACCGGCTCGATCTGCTGTACCCGCATGTCGAGGATCGTTCCGTCCCGCTCGAGGAGACGCTCGGTGTGCTCGCCGACCTCGTCTCCGAGGGGACGGTCGGCCTCGTCGGCGCCAGCAACCACGCGGCATGGCGGCTCGAGCGGGCGCGCGGCATCGCCGAGGCCAACCGTTGGCCGCGGTACGGCGTCCTCCAGCTGCGGTACAGCTACCTTCAGCCACGATTCGACATCCCGCTGCCGCAGATGGGTCACGTCCACGCGACCCCGGACCACTTCGATTTTCTCCGCGAGGAAAACGCGGCGGGACGTCCGACCGCCCTGGTGACCTACACGCCACTGCTCTACGGCGCGTACGTCCGGGACGACCGGCAACTGCCCGACGCCTACGACCACCCGGGTACGCCGAAGCGTAGCGCCGCGCTTGCCGAGGTCGCGGCGCAGACCGGCGCGACGGTCAACCAGGTCGTGCTCGCCTGGTTGATCGACCACGACCCGCCGATCATTCCGCTGGTCGGCGTGTCGACGGTGGAGCACGTCGACGAGGCGGTCGCGGCCGCCGATCTCAAGCTGACCGACGAACAGCGCGAGATTCTCGCCAACGCCGGGTGACCCGGCCGGGATCATGAGATCAGGACGTGCCGCGTGGATAGGTCGCGGCGCGTCCCGATCTCGCCGGCCCCGTCACGTCAGGCTGAGGGCTCCGACCACCTCGCCGAACAGCTCTTCACCGGTCGGCTCGAAGCCGCATTTGAGGTAGAAACCCTCCGGCCCACCCTCGCCGGGCACCCACAACACCGTGACTCGGTCGAACCGACGAGCCTTCGCCTCGCGGATCACTTGCTCGACCGCGAAGCGGCCCACACCGCGGCCCTGCGCACTGCCGGCGACGTTGAGCCGCCAGATGCCGCATTGGAACGCCTCGACCTCCTGCTCTCGATCGAAGTTCGCCATCACGAACCCGACGACCTCGTCACCGTCGACGATGGCCCGCGGCCACGCGGTCGGATTGGCGTACGCCTCGGCGATCGATCGCACGACCGGAGCGACGAACTTCTCCTGACCAGCCTTGAGCTCGAGCGCCAGCAGCGCAGGCAGGTTGTCGTTCGTCAGTTCGGCCAGCCTCAGGTCGGTCATGGCTCACACAGTAGAGTCTTCCACCGACAATGATCACGCTGGACCGATTTCGAGCCCATCCGCCGGGCAACGGCACTTGCATGTTCTTCGCCGATGGCGCCGAGGCGTCGACTACACCGGCGGCGTGCGTAGCGACCGCGACCGTAAACTGATCGGTCGTGGAGCCTGCATTTCTCGTCGCGCCGCTTATCGGTGGACTCGGTGCCAGGCTTGTTCGGCTCCCACCCCTCGTCGGGTTCTTGGCGGCCGGCTTCGTACTCAACATCATGGGCTACGAGGTCACCGAGGTGCTCGACACGGTTGCGGATCTCGGCGTCACGCTGCTGCTGTTCACGATCGGACTCAAGCTGAGCGTGCGCACGCTGCTGCGGCCGGACGTATGGGCGGCGACAACGGTGCACCTCGTTGCCTCAACGCTGCTGTTCGTCGGAGTGCTCTCGCTCGTCAAGCTCGCCGGTATGGCGCTTGTCGTGGGGACCGCCGCCGACGACCTGTTTGTCGTCGCATTCGCCTTGTCGTTCTCCAGCACGGTTTTCGCCGTCAAGATTCTCGAGGACCGCGATGAGTCCCGTGCCCTGTACGGACGCGTCGCGATCGGCGTGCTCGTCATGCAGGACGTGTTCGCGGTTGTATACCTCACGACGTCGACCGGCGAGCTGCCCAGCCCGTACGCCCTGCTCCTGCTCGGGTTGATACCCGCGACACCACTGCTGCGCCGCCTTCTGGCGTTCGCCGGGCACGGTGAGCTGCAGGTCCTGATCGGCATCAGCTTCGCCCTTGTGCTGGGATTCGCGCTGTTCGACGCGGTCGGCGTCAAGGGTGATTTGGGCGCTCTCGTCGTCGGCATGCTGCTCGCGCCGCATCCCGCGGCCGCCACGCTCTCGGCGTCGCTGTTCAATCTCAAGGAACTGTTCCTCGTCGGCTTTTTCGTCTCGATCGGTTTGACCGCCCTGCCATCGGTCAGCACCGTAACGCTGGCGGTCGTCATCGTGCTGCTCGTGCCGGCGAAGGCAGCGCTGTACCTTGCCGTGTTCTCCACTTTCCGGCTCCGCCGGCGCACTGCGACGCTGACCACGCTCAGTTTGGCAACGTTCTCCGAGTTCGGGCTGATTGTCGCCGTGCTCGCCAACGACCAGGGCCTGCTCGACGATGAATGGCTTGTCGTCCTCTCGCTCGCCGTGGCGATCAGCTTCGTGCTCGGTGCGATCGTCAACTTGGCCAGCGAGTCGGTCTACCGGCAGGTCGAGCGTCATCTGCCGCGGCAAGATCCCGCTCGGATGCATCCGGAAGACCGGCCGATCGAGCTCGGGGACGCCCGGGCGGTCATCCTCGGAATGGGACGTGTCGGCGAGGGAGCCTACCGCCGTCTCACCGACCGCTACGGCCTGCCCGTGCTCGGTGTCGAGAACGATCTGGACAAAGCCGCGGCGCTACGGTCCGAGGGCATGCACGTGGTGGACGGGGACGCGGACGACTCGGACTTCTGGGATAAGCTCATCCTGTCGCCGAAGGTGCGTCTCGTCCTGCTCGCCATGCCACACCACGCGGGCAACATCAACGCGTTGCGCGAGCTCCAGCACCGCGAGTTTCCGGGCCGCATCGCCGCTGTCGTTCAACATCGCGACCAGATCCAGCCAATGCGAGATGCCGGGGCGGACGCAGTGTTTCACTTGTACGAGACCGCCGGACCTGCCCTGGCCGACCAGGCTGCCGCGGTCGCTGGACTTGAAGATCCCGATCATCCGAGGTAGGTCTGTAAGAGACCAGAAGAAGGAGCTGACACGACATGAAGGCCAAACTGGCCCTCCTGGTGGGGGCTGCCGCGGGCTATGTGCTCGGCACCCGCGCCGGCCGAGAGCGCTACGACCAGATCAAGAGCACCGCCTCGGAGCTCTGGCAGAACAACCGCGTCCAGGACACGGTGTCCGGTGCGGAGGACTTCGTGGCCTCCAAGGCACCCGACGTACAGCACAAGGTCGGCGAGGCTGCCCGATCCGCCGTGGACGCGGCCCGGTCCAAGTTGAACCGGCGTGCCGGCGACGGCCATGGCGACGAGCCGACGCTGGCCGAGACCACGACGGCGACCGCCGACACCGACCGGAACCAGCCGTAGCCCGGCTCGGATCAGGCCGGCCTACTCCGCCGCGTGGCCTCCACGCGGCCACGCGGATGGTTCGCGGCCGGTGTCAGGCCGCCAGCGCGTTGCGGCGGAGCGCGGCGATGGAGTCGGCGACGTACGCGTCGACTTCGCCGCGGTCATAGCCGCGCGCCTTGATGTCGAAGTAGACCCCGTACTGGAGCTCCGGCACACTCACCGGCTTGCGCGCGGTGCCCGCCAAGGTGTCTGCGACCCGGCTGACCAACCGCTCCACCTGCTCGGTGTCGTACCCGTGGAACCGCACCCGAAAAAGGGGTCCGTCGATGCCGGTCATTGGTCCTCCCGCCCGTTGGAGTCCGCTGACAAGGTGGTCTTCTCATTCTCAATCAGGCGGCAAAGCCTGCCAACGAGTTGACCGCCACCCGAGATGCACGTGCAAGAGCAGAAGGCACCATGGTCGACTCGCATGAGCTCCGAGTACGGTTGAGTCGTGAGCACCCATTCGGTCACCAACCAGGCGCCTCCGCTCGTCGGTTACGACGTCTTCTCCGCCGACGCCGCCCTCGGTGAGGCGGTCACGCGGCACGGCGGCGTCACCGCTGTGCCCGAGCTGTCCGCGCTCGGTAAGTTCGCCGGTACCGAGCAGGTCCGTGAGTGGGCCGAGGCCGCCGATACGCACCCGCCGCAGCTGCGCACGCATGACCGGTACGGGAACCGTATCGACGAGGTCGCGTTCCACCCCGCCTGGCACGAGCTGATGTCCGTAGCGGTCGAGCACGGCCTGCACGCCGCGCCGTGGCGTTCGGCGGACCCGGCCGCTCATGTCACACGTGCGGCCGCGTTCGTGGTGTGGAGCCAAGTGGAGTTCGCGCACATGTGCCCGATCTCCATGACCTACGCGGCGGTGCCCGCGCTGCGCGTCGATCCGGAGATCGCCGAGCAGTGGGAGTCCGGGCTGGCGTCGTTCACCTATGACCCGGGCCTGCGTCCGCCGCAGGCGAAGGCGGGGCTGCTGGCGGGCATGGCGATGACCGAGAAGCAGGGCGGCTCGGACGTGCGGGCCAATACGACCCGCGCCGAACCGACGTCCGACGGCCGTTACGTGCTCACCGGCCACAAGTGGTTCTGCTCGGCGCCGATGAACGACGTGTTCCTGGTGCTCGCACAGGCTCCTGGTGGCCTGACCTGCTTCGCCGTGCCACGTGTGCTGGAGGACGGCAGCCGCAACGTGTTCGAACTTCAGCGGCTCAAAGACAAGCTCGGCAACCGCGCCAACGCGTCGTCAGAGGTCGAGTTCCACGGCACCCTCGGTGTGCGGCTCGGCGAGGAAGGACGCGGCGTCGCCACGATCATCGAGATGGTGGCCGCGACGAGGCTCGACTGCGTCCTCGGCTCGACCGCCCTGATGCGCCGTGCGGTCGGCGAGGCGACGTGGCACGCTGCGCACCGCTCGGCGTTCGGGCGCAAGTTGTCGGACTCCGCCCTGATGCAGGCCGTCCTGGCCGACATCGCCCTCGAAGCCGAAGCGGCCACCGCCCTCGGCATGCGGCTCGCGGCATCGGTCGATATGGCGGACGACCCCGGCGAGCAACTCTTCCGGAGAGTCGGACTACCGCTGGCCAAGTACTGGGTGTGCAAGCGGACGCCGGCCGTGGTCGGCGAAGCGCTCGAATGCCTCGGCGGCAACGGCTACGTCGAGGACAGCGGTATGCCTCGGCTCTACCGCGAAGCGCCGCTGAACTCGATCTGGGAGGGCGCCGGCAACGTCCAGGCGCTCGACCTGCTCCGTGTTCTGACCCGCGAGCCCGAGGCGCTCGAGGCCTGGCGCACCGAAGTCGGCTATGTCGCGGGCATGAACTCGCGATTCGATACCGCCACGGCCAAGGTCGAGCGGCTGCTGCGCGACGCGGCCCAGGACCCGGATGGCGCGTCCTATTCGGCTCGCTTGCTGGCCGGCCGGATGGCGGTGCTGCTGCAGGCGTCGCTGCTGATCCGCTACGCGCCGGAATACGTGTCCGGAGCGTTCTGCGCGACCCGGCTCGGCGGCATGGAAGGCGCCTTCGGCGCACTACCGCCCGGCGTCGACGTCAAAACGATCGTCAACCGAGCCACCCCGGCCCTCGACGACTGATCATGTTTGTGATCATGAAGCGAAACAGGCTGTTTATGCGTGAATCGCCTTCATGATCATGATGATCAGAGCTGGACGGAGCAGTCCGGAACCTCGCGGCCGTCGACCACGACCTCGCCCTCGACCTCGATCGTGACGATGCCGGTGCAGCCGGAGCCGGACAACGTCCCATCGAACGTCGCCCGCGCCGAACGTCCCTCGACCGTCACCGCATCACACGTTGCGGTACCGGACAGCGCCCCGCCGTCGCGGTCGAGATCGGTCTGGCAGTCCGGGCTTCCCTCGAGCTCGATGCCCGCCTCGGCGAGCCTGGACTCCACGCCCGTCGAGAGCGCCTGGGACGCCAAGTCGTTGACGCTGCTGTCGATCTTGTCCTCGATCGCCGAACATCCGGCGACGGCAAGGGCGACTGTCCCGAAGATCACACTGAATCTACGCACCCGGCCGATGGTACACGCGGCGATCTGCCACCCGGTTACGGCCACGAGGCCCGCATCACGGACAGAGCGGTCCCATATTCTGGACGTCCTGTGGTCCCATGCCGCGGGCCGTGTCATGATTCCGGGCATGCTCGCTGTCACGCCGCTGCTCCTCGTGTCGCGCCGGCACGTCGATTTCGGGCGCGTGTACAGCATGATGTGTCGCCTGGTCTGAGCCGCCCCGCCTGATTTCGCCCGGGCGTGCGGTTCGCGCTCGGCCCGGGTCGCTGCCGCCCCGTCGCGCCAAGCGTGTAGCCGCGTGCCCTCAAATCACCGAAGGACACGCGAATGACCGTGACGACGACACCCCAGGTCAAACCACCTAAAACCGGACGCGGCGAGGGCCAATGGGCCCTCGGCTACCACACGCCGCTCAACGCCAACGAGCAGTCCAAGAAGGACGACGACGGCCTGAACGTGCGCGCCCGCATCGAGAACATCTACGCGCATCACGGATTCGCGAGTATCGACCCGGCCGACCTGCGTGGGCGTTTCCGCTGGTGGGGTCTGTACACGCAGCGCCGTCCGGGCATCGCCGGCGGACGTACCGCCCTGCTCGAGCCCACGGATCTCGAGGACGAGTACTTCATGCTGCGGATCCGCATCGACGGCGGTCAGCTCAGCACCCATCAGCTCCGTACCATCGCGGACGTCTCGACGACCTTCGCCCGTGACACGGCGGACCTCACCGACCGGCAGAACGTCCAACTCCACTGGGTGCGAATAGAGGACGTGCCGGAGATCTGGAATCGGCTCGAGGCGGTCGGCTTGTCCACGACCGAAGCGTGCGGGGACGTGCCGCGGGTGGTGCTCGGCTCCCCAGTCGCCGGCATCGCCGCCGCCGAAGTGCTCGACCCCACCTGGGCGATCGAGGAGATCGAGCGCCGCTACATCGGCTCCCCCGAATTCTCGAACCTGCCGCGCAAGTACAAGTCGGCCATCAGCGGCCTGCCTGACGTGGCCCACGAGGTGCAGGACGTCGCGTTCGTCGGCGTGCACCATCCCGAGCACGGCCCGGGGCTGGATCTGTGGGTCGGAGGCGGGCTCTCCACGAACCCCAAGATCGCGCAGCGGCTCGGCGCCTGGATCCCGCTCGACGACGTACCCGAGGTGTGGGCCGGCGTCACCCGGATCTTCCGCGACTACGGCTACCGGCGGCTTCGCACGCGCGCCCGGCTCAAGTTCCTGGTGGACGACTGGGGAGCGCCGCGATTCCGCGAAGTGCTGGAGAAGGAGTATCTCGGACGCAGCCTGATCGACGGCCCGGCGCCGGAGGTCCCGCACCAGCCGTACGACCACGTCGGCGTGCACGAGCAGAAGGACGGGCGCTACTACGTCGGCGTCGCCCCGCTGGTGGGACGGGTCTCCGGCAGCCTGCTCGGCAAGGTCGCGGACGTCGCCGAGGAGCACGGCAGCGGCCGTATCCGGACCACTCCGCAGCAGAAGCTCGTCGTCCTCGACGTCGAGCCGGACCGCGTCGAACCGCTCGTCCAAGCTCTGGACGGGCTCGGGCTGCAGGCGCGTCCGAGCGCGTTCCGCCGGCACACGATGGCCTGCACCGGCCTGGAGTACTGCAAGCTCGCGATCGTCGAGACCAAGGGCCTGGCAACCCAGACCGTCGCCGAACTCGAGAACCGCCTCGCCGACGTCGCCGACCAGCTCGACACACCGATCACCCTCAACGTCAACGGCTGCCCGAACTCGTGCGCACGGATCCAGATCGCCGACATCGGCCTCAAGGGGCAGATCGTCAAAGGCGAGGACGGCTTCCAGGTACATCTCGGCGGCGGCCTCGGGCTCGACACCGGGTTCGGGCGCAAAGTGCGCGGCCTCAAGGTCACCGCCACCGAGCTTCCCGACTTCGTCGAACGGATCGTGCGGAACTACCTGGCCGGACGTGAGCCGGGCGAACGCTTCGCCCAGTGGGCAACGCGCGCCGATGAGACGGACCTGCAGTGAGCGAGACGCGCGCCGCACTCGCCTACTGCCCGTACTGCGGCGACGAAGACCTCCATCCGGCCGAGCCGGGTGGTCGGGCCCTAGGGCAACAGGCGACCTCCACTCCCGGTTGGGAGTGCCGAGCGTGCCTGCGGGTGTTCCGGGTGAGCCTGCTCGGCCTGGCGCCCCGACCGGCCAGCGTCCCCACACCTCCTCAACACCAGGAGTGACGCGATGACCTCAGCGATCGACCTCGAGCAGGTCGCCCTCACCGCCGGGAACGACCTCGCAGACGCAGGCGCACACGAGGTGATCCGGTGGGCCGCCGACACGTTCGGCGACCGGTTCGTCGTCACCGCATCGATGGGCGACGGAGTGCTGGCACACGTCGCGTCGCGGGCCGTGCCGGGAATCACCGTGCTCTTCCTCGACACCGGGTATCACTTCGCCGAGACGATCGGGACCCGCGACGCCGTCGCGGCCGGCTACGACGTGAACGTGCAGACCATCACGCACCCGCTGCGCGTCCCGGAGCATGAGGCCGAGTACGGCCGGCTGTACGAGTCCGATCCCGACCTGTGCTGCGCCATCCGGAAAGTGTGGCCGCTGGACCGGGCGCTGCGCCCGTTCGACGCCTGGGCCAGCGGGGTCCGCCGCGCCGAGTCGCCCGCCCGTGCGGACACCGCCGTCGTCGGTTGGGACGCCCGGCGCCGCAAGATCAAGATCAATCCGCTAGCGTCGTGGAGCGACGAGCAGACCGACGCCTACATCGCCGAGTACGGCATCTTCGTCAACCCGCTACGCGAGATTGGATATACCTCCATCGGCTGCGAGCCGTGCACCCGGCCGGTCGCCGACGGTGAGCACGGCCGAGCCGGCCGCTGGGCGGGCACCGCGAAGGTCGAGTGCGGGATTCACTCATGAGCCCGGCCTATCCCCTGACGTTGGACGTCGCCGGCCGGCGCGTCCTTGTGGTCGGCGGCGGCCCGGTCGCGGCCCGGCGCACGACGGCGCTGGTCGAAGCAGGCGCCGAGGTCACCGTGGTCGCGCCGTTCGGGTGCGAGGAAGTGGCCGAGCTCGCCGCCGAGGGCCGCGTCACCTGGCTGCCGCGCGAGTACCGCGCCGGCGACATCGCCGGTGCCTGGCTGGTGCATACCGTGACCGGCGATCGTCACGTCGACGCCGCGGTCGCCGCCGATGCCGAGGCGGACCGGGTCTGGTGCGTGAAGGCGAGCGACGCGTCGTCGTCGGCGGCGTGGACACCCGCGGTCGCGGAGGTCGGAGACGTCCAGATCGCGGTGAACGGCGGTGGCGATCCGCGCCGTGCGGTCCGAGTACGCAACGCGGTACAGACCGCGCTCGAGACCGGGGACGTCTCCGTGCGGCGGGTACGCACCGGAACCGGATCGGTGGCGCTCGTCGGCGGCGGGCCGGGCGACACCGGCCTGATCACGACCCGTGGCCGCCGCCTGCTCGCCGAAGCGGACGTCGTCGTCACCGACCGGCTGGCGCCGACGCGCGTGCTCGAGGAGCTCGACCCGGACGTCGTCGTCATCGACGTCGGTAAGACACCCGGCCACCACCCGGTTCCGCAGGACGAGATCAACCAACTGCTCGTCGCGCACGCGCGGGCGGGACGACGCGTCGTCCGGTTCAAGGGCGGCGACCCGTACCTCCTCGGCCGCGGCGGCGAGGAGGCCGCCTACTGCCGGACCGCCGGCGTCGCCGTCGAAGTCGTCCCAGGCGTGACGAGCGCCGTCGCCGTCCCCGCCGCGGCCGGGATCCCGGTGACGCACCGCGGACTCGCCAAGCAGTTCACCGTGGTCTCCGGCCATGAAGGGCTCGATTGGCCGTCCCTCGCCGCGGTGGAGGGGACGCTCGTCCTGCTCATGGGCGTCAGCCGAATCGCCGACACTGCGGCACGGCTCATCGAGCACGGCAAGGCCCCCGCAACACCGGTCGCCGTTGTCGAGGACGGCTACGGCCCGAACCAGCGCACGACGATCGGAACCCTTGAGACGATCGCTGCGCTCGCCGCCGAGCGGGACGTCCGTCCCCCGGCGGTCATCGTCATCGGCGATGTGGTCACCCTCGCGAGTACACCGGACGACTGACGCCCGCGATCTCGCACCGATCGGCGAACCTCGCGTGATACCCCAAGGTGGTCCATCGGCCCCCAAGATCGTTGTATGCTGCGGCGCATGGTTGCCTCGACCGAGGACTGGAAACGCTTCTTCCTGGACGAGCTCGAGGCCAGTGCCCCGGAGATCGAGACGACCGACCGGGTGCCGGAGCCGCTCGTCGCGCGGATGGCCGAGCTCGGCGTCTTCCGGGCGACCGTACCCGGAGAGCACGGCGGTGACGGGCTCGCGCTGCCGGAGTTCCAGCCCTACCTGGAGATCGCCGCCATGGGACCCGGCTGCGGACGGATGTTCGCCCACGTCGGCAACGGGTTCTGGCGACCGATCGTCACGTACGGCACACCGGAACAACACGAAGTCGTTCGCGACATGGCCAATGGGCGCGCGTTCTGCGCATTCGCGCTGACCGAACCGGCCGGCGGCACCGGCCGGGACCTCCAATCCCGTGCCGTGCCCGACGGCGACGGCTGGCGAGCCACCGGACGCAAGCACCTGATCACCTTCGCCGACCGGGCCAGCCACCTCATCCTCACCGTGGCCACCGACGAGCGCGCCGCCGCCGACTCGCTGACCACGTTCCTCGTCCCGCGCGCCGAGGCCAACGGCCTGGTCATCGACTCCGGCCAGCAGACGATGGGGCTGGCCGGCACCGGGCACAGCACGGTGAGCTTCGACGATCTGTGGCTCGACCGCAGCTGGCAGCTCGGCGACGTGGGCCAGGGTCTCGAGGTGGCGATGTCGTTCCTCGATTACAGCCGGATCTCGCTGGCCACCTGCATGGTCGGCGTGGCCCAGCGGGCGCTGGACGAAGCCGCGGCACACGCCCGCCGGCGAGTCACGTTCGGCCGCCCCATCGCGGACCGGCAGGCCGTGCAGGTGATGATCGCGGACATGGCCACCGATATCGCCGCCGGCCGGGCGCTGACCCGCGAGGCGGGACGGACGTTCGCGGCCGGGACGCCGGTGACGGCCACCGCGGCCAAAACCAAGTTGTTCTGCCAGAGCATGGTCGGCCGGGTGACCGACCTCGCGCTTCGTGTATGCGGCGGCGTCGGCTACGTCCGCGGCTCACCCATCGAGCGGTTGTACCGGGACGCGCGCGGGTTCTGGTTCGAGGAAGGCACCGCGGAGATCCAGCAGCTCGTTGTGGCACGCCAGGTCTTCCGCGACGGCTGATCCCCGGCTTGGGAGGTGTTCGGTGCGGTACATCGAGATCAACCCAGGGAGGGTCGCCCTCCACGAGGGAGACCCGCCGAGTCCGGAGCCGGCCGACGCGCGGGTACGCGTCCTCGCCTGCGGAGTCTGCGGCACCGACGTGCACGCGCTGCGCGGCATGGTGCTACCACGAGGCGCCACCTATCCGGTCCGCCCCGGGCACGAGGTCGCCGGCATCGTCGAGGAGCTCGGCGCGCGGGCTGCGGCCGAGACGGACATCGCCGTCGGCGACCTCGTCGTGCTGCACCCACTCGCACCCTGCGGGCAGTGCCCGGCCTGTCATCAGGGCCAGGACCAGCGCTGCCCGGACGTCGTCACGTTGGGATTGCATGTGCGAGGAGGCATGGCCGAGCAAGTGTGCTGGCCCGCCGCACGAATGGTCGCCGTCGGCGGCCTGCCGGCGGCCGAGGCCGCCCTCCTGCCCGACGCCGTGGCCACCGCGTACCACGCGCTCAGCCATGCCGATCTGCCGCTCGGCGGCGTCCTGTGCGTCATCGGCGCCGGCGGTATCGGGTTGAACGTCCTCAAGCTGGCCAGGGCGCTGGATCCCACCGCGACGCTCGCCGCGGTGGTGCGCCGGGAGGCCTCGGCGGAGCGGGTCCGCGAGCTCGGTGCCGTCCCCGTCGTGGGCCTCGACGCCGCGCACCGCACCGTCCGGGACGCGGTCGGACCGGCGCACGCGGTGGTGGACTTCAGCGGTGCCCGGCGGGCCGTTCCGGAGGCGATCCGCATGTTGGGCCGTGGAGGCCGGCTGGTGGTCGGCTCGGTGCTCGACGAGCCCATCCTGCTCGGCACCACAGTCACCGGCGTCACCGCCCGGGAGATCAGCGTCATCGGCTCGTACGTGTCGACCCTGGCCGAACTCGAGGCGGTGGCCAAGCTCGCGCTCGACGGCACGATCTCGCTCGGCGACGCGGTTTCCCGGCGCTACTCTCTCGATGATGCGCCCGCCGCGCTCGAAATGGCCGCCGACCGGCCGCCGGGCTTCGTACGGGCGGTGCTCGATATCAGCGACAATCCGGAGGCGGCATGGACGTGACGCACTGGCTCAAACCCGACCTGCTCGACGGCAAGGTGGCGCTGGTCACCGGCGGCGGCACCGGCATCGGCCTCGTCATCGCACGGGCACTTGGTCAGGTCGGTGCCCGCGTCCATCTCGCCGCCCGCGGAACCGACCGGCTCGAAGCCGCCTGCGCAGCGCTCACCGACGAGGGCATCAAGGCCTCGTGGAGCCGGTTGGACATCCGTGATCACGAACGGGTCGCCCAGGTCGTCTCCGATGTGGTGGAACGGCACGGCGGCATCGACATCCTGGTCAACAACGCCGGCGGGCAATTTCCGATCAAGGCGGAGGAGCTCAGCCCGGGCGGCTGGCGTGCCGTCGTCGACCTCAACCTGAACGGCACGTTCTACGTGACGAGGGAGGTCGGCCGGCATCTCATCGAGGCCCGGCGCGGTGGGAAGATCCTGTCGATCGTGCTCAACGTCATGGAGCGCACCACGCAGGGCATGGTGCACTCGGGTGCCGCACGTGCCGGTGTCATGCACATGACCCGGACGCTGGCCGCGGAGTGGGCCCGGTTCGGCATACAAGTCAACGCGATGGGCCCGCTGTACCTGTCCGAGTCGGCGCAGCAGGTCTACACCGAGGACGTGGCCCGCGTCGTGTCAGATGCGACGCCGATGCACCGCTGGGCCACCGACGACGAGCTCGGCATGTGGGCGGCGTGGCTGTGCTCGCCGGCCACCGACTACGTCACTGGCGTCACAGTGCCGGTCGACGGCGGCAACTGGGTAGGCGGTGGCCTGGGCTGGCGCGGTACCTCGATCCTCTCCGACGACTGACCGTCACGGCCGGCACAGCGCCACGACACAGTTCTGGCCACCGAACCCGAACGCATTGACCAGCGCCGCGTCGACCCGCAGTTGTCTGGCTCGCAGCGCGACGTGGTCCAGGTCGCACTCCGGGTCCGGGTTGTCGAGGTTGACCGTCGGCGGCACGATGCCGTCGCGGATCGCGAGCACGCACGTCAGCGCCGACAGCGCTCCGGCCGCCCCGATGAGATGGCCCACCATCGACTTCGGCGAGCTCACCGCCACCTCGTCGGCCGCCGACCCGAACGCGTTGTGGATGGCCCGCGCCTCGGTGCGGTCGTTGGCCTTGGTCGCGGTGCCGTGTGCGGAGATGTAGTCGATGTCGGCGGGCGCGAGCTCCGACCGCTCGAGGGTGAGCCGTAGTGCCGCCGTCGCCTCCGCCCCGGTGGGCTCCGGCGCGGTCACGTGGAACGCATCGCTGGTCAGGGCGCCGCCGGCGAGCCGGGCGTACGGCGTCACGCCCCGTGCCCGGGCGTGATCGGCCCGCTCCAGCACCAGGCAGACGGCCCCTTCGCCGAACACGAACCCGTCGCGGTCCCGGTCGAACGGCCGGCTGGCCAGCGTCGGCTCGTCGTTGCGCCGCGAAAGCGGGCCCATGTTGGACAGGCCCGCCAGCATGACCGGAGCGATTCCCGCGTCGGAACCGCCGGCCACGACGACGTCCGCCTCCCCGGAGAGCAGCAGTCGCTGCGCGTCGAGCAGGGCCGCGTTGCCGCTCGCACAGGCGAGCGCACCCGCCGTCACCGGGCCGCGCAGGCCGAGGGCGATCGCCACCTCGCAGGCGGCCATGTTCGGGATCACCGATGACACGTAGAACGGGCTCACGCGGCGTGGGCCGCCGGACAGCAGCCGCTGCACGTTGTCCTGCGTCTCCGGTACGCCGGCGACGGCGGTGTTGACGACGGCACCGATCCGGGACGGGTCGACGGCGTCGCCATCCGGGTGCACGTCGGCGTCGTCGACCGCTTCGCGAGCAGCGGCGACGGCCAACTGGGCGAACCGCGCGGACCTGCGGATCGCTTTGTGAGTCATGATCTGGCCGGGGTCGAAACCCGAGACCTCACCGGCGATGCGCACCGGCAGGTCCGACGCGTCGAACGACTGCACCACGTCGATGCCGGACTTGCCGGCAAGTAGCGCCTGCCAGGTGTCCTGGGCGGAAAGGCCGACCGGGGTCACCGCGCCCACGCCGGTGACGACGACGTCGGTCATGAGCGGTGCCCTCCTCCTCTGGCCTCGCAGCCGTACGAGCGGGCGACGTGCCCGCCGCCGGACTTCAGCGCCGCCGGATCCGTACCTCGTAGCTCAGGCGGTACCGGCACGTGATGGCGTCATACCGAAGTCGAAGCCACCCGGCTTTCCAGCACGATCGGCGAGTAGGCCGGCCAAGGTCGCCAGAGCGATCTCCGGTGGTGTCCGCGAGCCGATGTTGAGCCCGATCGGTCGATGCACGCGGTCGATCTCGTCCTCGGGCACGCCCAGCTCGCGCAAGGCAGGCACGTGCGGCGGGTCATGCCGCGGCGAGCCCATCACACCGATCCAGCGCGCTTGGGTCGCCAGGACGTCGCGCAGCACCGGGCCGAGCTCGGAACGATCGTGATCGGTCACGACGACGTCCGTGTTCGCGTCGATTCCGGCCGCCCTCACATCAGCCACCGCGCCGTCGACAGGCTCGAGCAGCACCGTCGAGTAGCCCACGTGCTCGGCGAAGTGCAGCAGGTTCTCCGCGACACGCGACTCGAAAACAGCGACGAGCCGACGAGCGTCGTCCGCCGCGGCGATCTCACCCTGAGCCAGATCACATGCCTGGTCGCTCATGCCGCCACGGTAACCCGCCCCCGGCCCGCGCACCAGTAACCGTCGGTCACGACGCGGCGAGACGCTTGCGTTCGCGTTCGAGGTCGAAGTCGGCCTTCGGCCAGTCGAGCTCCATGCTCCGCAGGTGCTCGACGAGCAGGTGCGAGATGGCGAGGTTCCGGTACCACTTGCGGTCGGCCGGGACGACGTACCACGGTGCGACGTCGGTGTTGCAGCGCTCGAGCGCGATCTCGTACGCGCGCTGGTACTCCTCCCACCTCTTGCGCACCTCGACGTCGGCCCGGTTGTACTTCCAGTGCTTGTCCTCGCGGTCGAGCCGCTCGGTCAGTCGGTCGCGTTGCTCGTCCCGGGAGATGTGCAGCATCACCTTCACGATCATGCAGCCAAGCTCGGTGATCTCGGCTTCGAACGCGTTGATCGAGTCGTACCGCCGCTCGATCACTTCCGGCGGCGCTAGATCGTCCACCCGCGCGATGAGCACGTCCTCGTAGTGGCTGCGGTCGAACACGCCGATGAAACCAGGCTCGGGAAGCGCGCTGCGGATCCGCCACAGAAAACCGCGCCGCAGCTCCCTCGGCGTCGGCTTCTTGAACGCGGTGATCTCAACACCCTGTGGGTCCATCTGCCCGACGACGTGGCGGCACACGCCGCCCTTGCCCGCAGTGTCCATGCCCTGGATCACGAGAAGCAGCCGCCGCTCGCCGCCGGTGCGGCCGTGCGCGTACAGCTGCGCCTGGAGACCGTCTAGCTCGTCTCCGAGCCCGTCGAGCGCCTGTTTGCCCGCCTGTTTCTTGCCGTCGAAGCCCGGGGTGTCGCGCGTTCCGTAGTCCGAGAGATCGACCGGGCCGGCCGGAATCTGGAGGAGTTCGCTGAACGTTGCTTTGGATGTGGTCCCCACCTGTTCGGTTCTCCATCGGCTCGGCGGTGTGATGCGTCTCACAGGCTAACGATCGTCAACACGCAATGTCCTAGACTTATCGATTCGCAAAACCGAGCTTGGGAGCTGACCGCGACTCGTGAACGCCGCCGATCGCGCCATTGCCGAAGAGCAGCCGTACATCACCTCACTGTACGAGCGGCTGGACGAGCTGCGCGCCCGCGTCACCGAACGGCTGACCAGCCAGCTACGCAGCCGCGGCAGCACGCATCGCGAAGTCTGGGAACGCGACGCGTTCGTTGCTCGCGACGTCGATCGGCTCGCCCGTCTGGACGCGGTCGAGCCCGGGCTGTGCTTCGGCCGGCTCGACATGGTGGATCACACCCGGCACTACATCGGGCGGGTCGCGCTCTCGGACGAAGACTACGAGCCACTGCTCGTCGACTGGCGCGCTCCGGCGGCCGCGCCCTTCTACCGTGCCACGCCTGCCAACCCCGGTGACGTCGCCCGGCGCCGGCACATCCGCACCAGCCGCCGCCGGGTGCTCGCGGTCGACGACGAGGTGCTCGGGTCCGGCCTGGACGACGCCGGCGAAGTCCACCTGTCCGGTGAGGCGGCGCTGCTCGCGTCCCTCGAACGGAGCCGGACCGGCCGGATGGGCGACATCGTCGCCACGATCCAAGCCGAGCAGGACAAGGTCATCCGCTCGCCGCTCAACGGTGTGCTCGTCGTGTCAGGCGGTCCGGGCACGGGCAAGACGGTGGCCGCGCTGCACCGCGCCGCCTATCTGCTCTACACCCACCGGGACCGGCTCGAGGACCGGGGTGTGCTGGTGATCGGTCCGAATGCGACGTTCCTGCGTTACATCGAGCAGGTGCTGCCGTCGCTCGGTGAGACCGGCGTCGTCCTCACGACGCTCGGCTCGATGGTGTCCGGGGTGCACGCCACCGTCGACGCGCCCGAGCACGTCGCCGTCGTAAAGGGCGACGCGCGAATGGCGGACGTCATCGCGAACGCCGTCCGCGACCGCCAACAGGTACCCGACGAGTTCGTCGACGTGACCATCGACGGCACGACGTTGCGCCTGGCGCGCTCGGTATGCGTTGATGCCCGCGCCAAGGCGCGCCGCTCGAGGCGGGCGCACAACGCGGCACGGCCGGTGTTCGAGCGCGAGATCCTCACCGTGCTCGCCAACGACCGTGCCGCGGCCGAAGGCGAGGTGCTCGATGACGAGGATCTCCCCGAGGCCCGTGACGCGCTGGCCGCCGAGGAACCGGTCGCCAAGGTCCTTGACACGTTATGGCCGGTGCTCACGCCGCAGCAGTTGCTCACCGATCTGTTCACCACACCCGGGCGCATCGCCGACGCCGCGTCGCATCTTCCCGGCGAGTTCCGCGCCGCACTCGTCAACCATGACCAGCGTCTCGACGAGTGGACGCTGTCGGACGTCCCGCTTCTCGACGAAGCCGCCGAGCTACTCGGTGACGCACCGGGTGATGACGCCGCGCTGCGAATGGCCGCGGCCCAGCGTGCCGCCGAGGAGGCGTACGCGACGGACCTGCTGGAACACCTGGATCTGGGTATACCCGTGGATGCCGCCGCGGTGGCCGAGCGATATCGCGGACCGACCGGACGGTCGTCCACTGCGGAGCGCGCGGCTGCCGACCGGAACTGGGCGTACGGGCACGTCATCGTCGACGAGGCGCAGGAGCTCTCGCCGATGGCTTGGCGGATGGTCGTGCGGCGCTGCCCCACCAAGTCGATGACCCTGGTCGGCGACGTCGCGCAGACCGGCGCCGCCGCGGGCGCGACGTCGTGGGCCGAGGCGATCGAACCGCACGTGCCGGGACGGTGGCGTCATGAGGAGCTCACCATCAATTACCGGACGCCGGCCGAGATCATGGCACCGGCGGCAGGTGTTCTCGAGCGGATCGATCCGGCATTGAAGCCGCCCCATTCAGTCCGCAAGACCGGTACGTCCCCCTGGGCGAAGCACGCTCCAACGCTCGCGGAACTCGCGCCGCTCGTCCGGGACGAGATCGACCAGACCGGCGACGGCAAACTCGCGGTCATCGTGCCGCCGGAACGGGCCGCGGAGATCACGTCCTCCCTGTTGCAGTCCGGGTGCCCCGTCGCGTCCGGTGCCGATCCGAAAGCGCTCGACTCCCCCGCCACGGTGCTGACCGTCACGCAGGCAAAGGGGCTCGAGTTCGACTCCGTGATCGTGGTCGAGCCGGCGGAGATCGTGGCCGGCTCCGCGTGGGGTTGGCGGCACCTCTACGTGGCGCTCACCCGCGCCACCGCGCGGCTCGGCATCGTCTACACCGCCGACAACCCCGCCCCCATCGGCTCCGCCTGAGACATCGACGTCCGACCGATCAGTCGTGTGCGGGGACGGCGCTGGGTAGCCTGGTGAGTGCTATGACTGAGGATCTCGAGGCGTTCTACGCGTATCCGCCCGGCGATCGTACCTACGTGCGGGCAGCGCTCGTCCAGACCAGCGACGGCGCGCTCGGCGGCGCGGACCAAACGTCCCACGCCATCACCCGGCCGGCGGACCAGCGCGCGCTCGCGACGATGCGCCGGCTCGCCGACGTCATACTCATCGGCGGCAACACCGTCCGCCAGGAAGGTTTCGGCCGCCGACCCCCTCCTGACGGCATGGCTGTAGCCGCGTTACGGCCTGACATGCCGGTCGCGGTGATCAGCGCGAGTCTTCGCCTCGATCCCGAGAGCTCGCTGTTCACCGACGCGACTACCAGGCCGTACGTATTCACCACGGCGACGGCTCCGACCGCGGGCCGCACCGCGCTCGCCGCGGTCGCCACGGTCGTCACCTCCGAGGAGCCGCGAGTGCCGATGACGTTGGTGCTCGACACGCTCGCGCGGGACGGACTCGTGCGAGTGCTGTGCGAGGCCGGCCCCAACGTGCTGGCGCAGCTGGGCGACGCCGACCTGCTCGATGAGGTCTGCCTGACGACGGTGCCGGAACGTTCCAGCTGGGACGCGCCCCGCTTCGTCCTGCCCGCCGGCATGGTGCTGGCCGGCACGCGCGAGGAGGACGGCCTGCGGTTCGACCGCTACGTCCGCAGCACGTCCGCCAAGTCGTAGTTGACCGGTTCTTCGAGCTGGTCGTAGGTGCAACTCTTCGGATCGCGGTCGGTACGCCAGCGGCGGAACTGCGCGGTGTGGCGGAACCGCGTCCCCTGCATATGGTCGTACGCCACCTCGACCACGAGCTCGGGCCGCAGCGGCTCCCACGACAGGTCTTTCTTGGCGTTCCAGCGCGACACCGCGCCGGGCAGCCGTCCCTCCGCGTGCGCCTCGGCCAAGGCCCATTCACCCCAGGGATGACCGGCCAAATCGTCGGTCCGGTACGGCTCGAGCTCGTCCAGCAGCTCCTTGCGCCGCTGCGCCGAGAACGCGGCGCTGACGCCGACATGCTGCAGCTGGCCGTCCTCGTCGTAGAGACCGAGCAGCAGCGACCCGACGACCGGGCCGCTCTTGTGCCACCTGAATCCGGCCACCACGCAGTCGGCCGTCCGGTCATGCTTGATCTTCATCATGGACTTGCGGCCGCCGGGCTCGTAGGCCGCGTCGCCGAGCTTGGCGATCACGCCGTCCAGGCCGGCACCCTCGAACTGGTCGAACCACTGCTCGGCGATGCTCTCGTCGGTCGTGCACGGCGTCACATATACCGGCGGGCCCGCATCGGCAAGCGCCTCGACGAGCGCCGCGCGCCGCTCCGAGAACGGCATCTCCATGTAACTGGTCCGGTCCAGTGCCAGCAGATCGAATGCGACAAAACTGGCCGGCGTCTCCTCGGCCAGCAGGTTCACGCGGGACTCCGCCGGATGGATCCGGTTCAGCAGAGATTCGAACTGGAGCCGACCGTCCGACACGATGACGATCTCCCCGTCCACGACACAACGCTCGGGTAGCTGCTCGCGCGCAGCGGCGACGATTTCCGGAAAATACCGGGTCATCGGGCGTTCGTTGCGGCTGCCGATCTCCACCTCGGCACCGTCCCGGAAGATGATCGACCGGAATCCGTCCCACTTGGCTTCGTAGTACATCCCTGCTGGGATCTTCTTCACCGAGCGGGCGAGCATCGGCGAGACCGGCGGCATGACGGGCAAATCCATGGTGACAATCGTGCCTTACCCATTGCCAATCGCCGCCCTCCTGGGCAGGATTCCGCAGAACATGTCGTGGCAACTTCCGCCACGGCCGACACGTTGCCATGATGAGGGCGCGGGACGGTCGTCCCGCTCCTCGTCCCGACTCTGGAGGCGGGAGGTACGCCATGTACGACGTGGTCGTCCTGGTGGAACAGCCGGTCACACATTGGGATGCGCATCAGATCACCGCACTGCACACCGATGCGCCGGACGTCGTCCAATACCACGTGCTGATGCCCGTTGAGGACGCCGCCTCGCGGGTGGAGGCCACCATCGGATCGCTTGCCGCGAGTGAGGTGATGGGCACTGCCGCCCTGTACCTCGACGAGACCGATCTCGAGCGGGTGCATGAGGAGATCCGCGAGGCGAGCGAGCAGGCCCTCGCCCAGTCGATCAGCGCGTTCGTCGAGGCGGGCGCGCACGCCAGCGGGGAAGTCACGCCGCTGGATCCGCTGGAGCGCTTGGAGCAACTCGTTGCCGAGCGCGGGTCCGCCGAGGTCGTGATACTCACCAGGCCGCATCTGGTGGCCGAGTTACTCCACCTGGACTGGACGCACCGTGCGAGGCGACGGCTCAACGTCCCGTGCCTGCATCTGGTGGCTCAGTCCGAGCCGGATTGGGAGGCCGACGCCTCGTGACGAACCACCCCATGATCATGTTCAATCGACCGTGGATTTTGTTGGTCGATTGAACATGATCATGGGGTGGGCGGATCAGGCGAACAGCGGGCCGACGATCTGGAGACCGACGTCGTCGCCGAACTCCCACGCCATATAGAGCAGGATCAGCGAAGCGCCGAGCAGCCCGGTGTCCTTCTGAAACTGGATCATCTCCATCTGCCTGGCCTGCGCGTCCTGCTCCCTCCAGAAGGGATGCATGAGGATCGCGGTGGAGAGTAGGAACAGCCCGATCAGAATCGCTCCCACGTCGATCCAGATGCCCAAGATGACGAGCACCGAACCGACCAGGATCACCAGCCCGCTGCCGATGACCGCGGGGCGACCAGGCTTGACGCCTTTGGCTTCGGCGTAGCCGGCCATGGCGGCCGACTGCGTGAGATGTGCGATCGAACTACCAAGGAAGAGCACGCCGAAAAGGATCCGGCCGATCAGGAACAGGACTTCCATCATGCCTCCTCGTGTTTGTGTCGACGGGACATCCGTTGACACGTCAAACGTAAGCTGATCAAGCATGCATCGTCGACCGAGTAGGCTCAAGTGTCATGGCCGATCAGATCCAGAAAAGTGAGGAACAGTGGCGATCGGAACTCACTCCGGAAGAGTTCCACGTGCTGCGTGAAGCCGGCACCGAGGCTCCCGGGTCGAGCCCGTTCGAGGAGCTCGACGATGCCCCGTACGTGTACTCGTGCCGGGCGTGCGGTGCCGAGCTGTTCCGCTCCGAAGCGAAGTTCGACGCGCACTGCGGCTGGCCGTCGTTCTACGAGCCGCTGGCTGAAGACCGCGTCGAGTACGTCTCGGACATGTCGTTGGGCATGGCACGCACCGAAGTGCGCTGCGCGAGGTGCGGCTCGCACCTGGGCCACGTGTTCTCCGGAGAGGGCTTCGGCACGCCGACCGACCAGCGCTACTGCATCAACGGGATCGCGCTGACCCGGGCCGAACGCGAGTGAACTTCGCGGACGCGGGCATGGCCGTGCAAGTGGCCGCGTTCGACGAGCTTTCCACCGCCACGCTGTATGCGTTGCTCCGCTTGCGGGTCGACGTGTTCGTCGTCGAGCAGGAGTGCCCGTATCCCGAGCTAGACGGACGGGACGACGAGCCCGGTACGCGGCATCTGTGGATCTCGGGAGCGGACGGCGCCCCGCGCGCATACCTGCGTATCCTGCGCGACGGCGACGGGACGGCGCATATCGGCCGGGTGGCGGTCGGCCGTCCCCACCGAGGCACCGGACTCGCGGCGCAGCTCATGGAGGCGGCGTTGGCGCACGTCGGCGACGCGCCATGCGAGCTCGAGGCCCAGGTCCACGTGGCGGACTTCTACAAGCGGTGGGGGTTCGTCGTCACCGGCCCCGAATTCGACCTCGACGGCATCCCCCACGTCCCTATGCACCGCCCACCCCCAGAATGATCAAGGGAGGGTGGTCAGGAGGTCGGACAGCTCCATGCGCCGGCCGGTGTAGAACGGGACCTCCTCGCGGACATGGCGGCGCGCCGCGGAGCCGCGCAGGTGCCGCATGAGATCCACGATGCGGTGCAGTTCATCGGCCTCGAACGCAAGCATCCACTCGTAGTCGCCGAGCGCGAACGACGCGACGGTGTTCGCCCGCACGTCCGGATAATCCCGTGCCATCTGCCCGTGCTCGGCCAGCATCGCCCGCCGCTCCTTGTCCTCGAGCAGGTACCACTCGTACGAGCGGACGAACGGATACACACACACATACGCGCGCGGTGGCTCATCGGCCAGGAAGGCCGGGATGTGGCTCTTGTTGAATTCCGCAGGACGATGCAGCGCGGCCTGGGACCATACCGACTCCAGATGCCGCCCCAGCTCCGTGCCCCGCAACCGGTGATATGCGTCCTGTAGGTCGGTCAGCTCGGGAGCATGCCACCAGATCATCAGATCGGCGTCCGCGCGCAGCCCGCCCACGTCGTATGTGCCGCGCACCACCAGGTCCTTGCCGGAAAGCTCGCCCAGCAGGCCGTCCACCTCGGCGGCGAGCTGCGCCCGGTCGGCGTCGCCGAGCGGCGTGCTCAACCGGAACACCGACCACATGGTGTACCGGATCACATCGTTCAGCTCGCGCGCATTGGATTTGGTGCTCATACGTCCGATCCTAGGTCCGCAAGGACGCCGGCCGCCGTGCGGTCCGCCCGGGCGATGCATGCGGCCACACCGACCCCGTCGAACGCGGCGCCGCAGATCCCGAGGCCGGGTACCGCCGAGACCGCCGCGTCGGCAGCGGCCATCCGTTCGGCATGGCCGACCGCGAACTGTGGCAGCGCGCCGCCCCAGCGTGTCACCCGGCTGTCCACCGGCGCGCCTTTCACGCCGGCGAGCTCGCGGAGATCGTCCAGGACGACGCCGACCAGCTCCTCGTCCGCGCGCTGCAGGTCGGCGGTCTCGCCTTGGCGACCGACGGACGCCCGCAGGATCACCAGGTCACCGGCCAGCTGATCGAGCCACGGCCATTTCACCGATGAGAACGTGACGGCCTTGACCGTGCGGCGCTCCACGGGTGGCACGAGGAAGCCCGACGAGTCCGGCGGCACCGCGAACGCCGCAGCCGGCAGCGCCAGCGTGACGATTCCCACGCTCGCCTGCTCGATTCCGCGCAGCTGCGCGGCTGCGTCCGGCGCGACGTCGGCCAGCAGACGGGACGCCGCGACCGGCGGCACCGCCACCACAACGCCGTCGGTACGGATCAGCTCCGGACGGGGCACCGGCCCGGTTTCGACTTCGAAGCCGCTCCCCCGACGGCGAATCGCGCGAACGGTCACCCCCGTGCGGACTTCCGCGCCGGACGCCGCGGCGACCGCTCCGGCCAGCCGGCCGACTCCCCCGCGGATCCCGGCGAACACCGGCTCGCCGCCGTTCGGGCGCGCCCCCGTGAGTGCGGCCGCGGCATCGAGCAGCGAGTGTTTCTGCGCGGCCGCGTCGGCGAGTGCGGGGACGGTCGCCCGCAGCGAGAGCTGATCCGCGTGGCCCGCGTACACACCGGCGAGCAGCGGCTCGACGAGGCGGTCGGTGACGGCGCGGCCCATCCGCTCGGCGACGAGCCGTCCCACCGCGACGTCCTCGGTCACCGGCATGCCGGCCAGGTCCTGCTCGGCACGCACCCGTGCGACCTCGTCCGCGGTCAGCAGCCCGCGCAGCGCCTCCGGATCCGACGGCACACCCATCACGGTGCCTGGGGGCATTGGGTGGACCGCGCCCCGGCTCCAGATCCCGGCACTCACCTGCGCCGGATAGACGATGTCCTCGCCCAAACCCACCGCACGGGCGAGCCGCACCGCTTCGGGACGGCGGTTCAACAACGACTCGGCGCCCTCGTCCACCGGGACGCCGGCCACGTCGGACACCCGTAGATCACCGCCGACCTGCGGCGACTTCTCGAGCACGGTGACCCGAGCTCCAGCCTGGCCCAGAAAGTATGCCGCGGCGAGGCCACTGATGCCCCCGCCGATCACCACAACGTCGACAGCCACGGTTCCTAGCTAAGCAGACCGCCGCCCGGACCCGCTGAACGGCCGGTGCCGGCAACCGTAGCCGGATCGTGACCGAACGGCCGCAACCGGTTGATCCAC
>DASUTB010000071.1:0-38141 GCA_036374835.1 Jiangellaceae bacterium
CCGGGCGTACATCACCGTTGCCGCGATCGGTGCCGCCGGCGGGACGCTCGCCGGGTACAGCGCGGCCGAGGGAATCACGTACGCCTTCCTCGCCCAAGCCCTGATCGGGCCGGTCAATATCTTCCACTGGACCGAGTTGGCCGAGCGGATCCGGACCGGCGATGTCGCCGTCGACCTTGCCCGCCCGGTCGATCCTCAGCTGGCGTTCCTCGCTGCCGACTTCGGACGCGCGGCCTACATGCTCATCCCGCGCGGAGCGCCGCCCTTACTCGTCGGCGCCACCGTCTTCGGCCTGGCTATGCCGACCGAGCCGCTGCCCTACCTGCTCGGCGCGGTCAGCCTCGTCCTGGCTGTCAGTGTGTCGTTCGCGTGCCGCTGGCTGGCCAATCTTGCCGCGTTCTGGCTGCTCGACATCCGCGGCGTGATGATCCTCTACATCCTCACCACCGGCCTGCTCAGCGGACATCTCATCCCGGTGCACTGGTTCCCCGGCTGGTTGGCGGCGCTGGCACACGCGACACCGTTCCCGTCGATCGTCCAGACGCCGATCGACGTGGTCACCGGGCGCGTGGAAGGTCTGGACGCCATGGCGGCGCTCGGCGTCCAGGCGATCTGGCTGTCCGCCATGCTCGTGGTCGGCCGCTGGGTCTTCACCCTGGGCACGCGGAAGCTGGTGATCCAAGGTGGTTGACCGGATCGCCGAGTGGTGGCGCCCGTACCGTGAGCTGCTCGGATCGCGGTTGCGCGCGCAGCTGACCTACCGGCGCTCGTTCGCGCTGGACGTGCTCGGCAGCATCGGCGCCGGCCTCGTCGAGTTCGCGGAGGTCTACGTCATCTTCAGCAACGTCGAGGCTCTGGGGGGACTCGACTTCGCCGGCGTGGCGCTGGTGTTCGGCCTTGCCGGGCTGGCGTTCTCCCTGGCCGACCTCGTCGTCGGCCACTTGGACGCGTTGCCGCGGTACCTGCGTACCGGAACGCTGGACGCCTTCTTGCTGAGGCCACTGCCGGTGCTGACGCAACTCGTGACGAGCGATGTCTCGTTGCGCCGGCTCGGGCGGACGTCCGTCAGCGTGACGATCTTGGCTATCGCGCTGCCGCTGAACGACATCGAATGGACGGCAGGGCGGGTCGCGCTGCTCATCATCGCGCCTATCGCCGGCGCCGTAATCTACGCCGCGATCTTCGTCATCGCCGGCGCTGTTCAGTTCTGGCTCATTGAGGGCGCCGAGCTCACCGCAGCCTTCGTCTACGGCGGCAACTATGCCGCGTCCTTCCCCGCCAGCGTCTTCGCCTTGCCGATGCGCGTGTTGTTCACGTTCGTCGTGCCGGCGGCGTTCGTCGCATATCTGCCGACACTGGTGCTGCTCGACCTTCCAGGACCAGTCGGACTGCCGCAGTGGCTCGGCTGGTGCACCCCGCTGGCCGCAGCCGCCATCTGGGGCGTCGCGCTGACCGCGTGGCGTGCCGGTGTCCGTCACTACACGGGAGCTGGATCGTGATCATTTCGGTGCGAGACCTCAGACGTGAATTCATCGTCCGCAAGCCCGCCGGCCGGGTACGACGCACCCGGGCCGTGGTGCATGCGGTGGACAGGCTGACGTTCGACGTCGCCGCCGGCTCGGCCGTCGGATACATCGGTGCGAACGGCGCCGGCAAGTCGACGACGATCAAGATGCTGACCGGCATCCTCGTCCCGACCTCCGGGAACGTCCGGACGTGCGGCCTCGTTCCGACCGCCGAGCGCAAGGCACTCGCGCGGCGTATCGGCGTCGTGTTCGGCCAGCGCTCACAGCTGTGGTGGGATCTTCCGCTCGCACAGTCGTACCGCGCGCTGGCCGCCATCCACCGCCTGCCGGAACAGGCATGGACGGGGCGGCGCGACGAACTCGTCGACCGGCTCGACCTGGGCGCGTTCCTGGAGACGCCAGTCCGGCAGCTCTCGCTCGGCCAACGCATCCGGGGCGAGATCGCGGCCGCGCTCCTGCACTCCCCGGATCTACTGATACTCGACGAGCCGACGATCGGGCTGGACGTGCTGAGCAAGGAGCGGCTGCGCGTCTTCCTCGCCGAACAGCGCGCACAGCACGGTACGACGCTGCTGCTCACCACCCACGACATGGACGATGTGCAGCGGCTCTGCGAGCGGATCATCGTCGTCGATAGGGGCCGGATGGCGTTCGACGGGACGCTGCCCGAGCTGGTCGAACGGGTCGGCGCCGAGCGAGTCATGACACTCGACCTGCACGAGCCATCCCCGCCCTTGGCCGGCATCCGCGGGACCACCGTCGTGCACGTCGAACCGGACGGTCTGCGTCAACGATTGGCGTTCTCGCCCGGCGAGACGACCGCGGCGCAGGTCCTGGCTGCGGTCAGCGAACGAGCCGACGTCCGCGACCTCGCCATCGACGAACCGGACATCGAGGACGTCGTCCGCCGCCTCTACCTGTCCGAAACAAGCCTCTCGTAGTCCTTTGGAGAGCGGGCCGGGTTGCCTACGCCGGCCGACTGTGCCAAGATCTCGCCGTGCTTATCACGCATCTGTGTTGTTGCCGCTGACGCTTCCCGCCTCAGCCGCTGCCGCATGTCGGCCTCACACAGATAGCGATACACCTCATGACTTTTTCGTCCCGGACCGTTCTGCTCGTGCACGCTCATCCCGACGACGAATCGATCTTCACCGGTGCCACCATTCGACGACTTGCCGACCTCGGTGCGCGTGTCGTGCTCGTCACGGCAACCTACGGTGAACTCGGTGGATCGCGGCTTCGGCTGGGCGAAGACGAGACGCTGACCGGACGCCGGCTCGCCGAACTCGAATCGGCGGCCGAGCGACTTGGCGTTGCCCGCCTCGTCTTACTGGGCTGGCGGGACTCCGGGCTTCCGGATACCGCGGACAACGTCCACCCTGGCGCATTGGCGTCCGCGGACAGCCATCGGCTGGCCCGATCCGTCGCGCAACTGGCGATCGCTGAGAGCGCGGAAGCGATCCTGCACGACGACGCGGCAGGCATCTATGGCCACCCTGATCACATCGCAACGTACCGGATCGGTCATGCCGCGGCGGCCATGGTCGGTGTGACGAGCTACGAGGTGACGGTCGATCGTGCCTACCTGTCCCGGCAGAGCGGGCATCTGGTGGACGCAGCAGCGGCCGCAACAGGCAGGGCATATGGCATGCCTGCCGAACTGATCACAACGACACTGACGGCCACCGAGGACGAGCTCGTCGCCAAGCAGGATGCGATCGCCGCCCATGCCAGCCAGGTCGATCCGGAAGAGGTGCGGCACTCGCGTTTCGCCTCTGTGTACCGGCATGAGTGGTTCGGCCGGAACGGGGAACCCACCGTGGTCGACGAAGCGGCCGCCCTGGCCCGGACGGTCGGGCCGTCCGTGGTCAGCGACTCAGTGTCGCCGCGCGTGCACTAGTCCCAAGTCATACCCGCTCCAGGTGGAACTACGATCAGTAGTCGACGGCGGGAGGGGAATCTCTTGAGTACGACGACGGTATTTCGGCGGCTCCACGGGCACGGCTTGTTCGTGATGCCGAACGCATGGGACATCGGATCGGCCCGGCTACTGGAACATCTGGGCTTCAAAGCGATCGCGACGACGAGCTCAGGTTTGGCGGCGTCCCTCGGCCGTCTCGATCAGAGTGTCAGCCGGGACGAGTTGCTCGCCCACGTCGAATCGCTCACCGCAGCGGTGTCGGTGCCTGTCAGTGTGGACGCTGAGATGTGCTATCCGGCGTCACCAGGCGGCATTACCCGGACCGTGGACCTCATCGCAGGCACGGGCGCCGCGGGCCTCTCGATCGAGGACTACGACCCCGAAACCGGGATCTTACCGCTGGACCTTGCCGTTGAACGCGTCCGCGAAGCGGTTGGCGCAGCGGTCCGGCACGGCCTGGTAGTGACGGCCCGCGCCGAGAATCATCTTTATGGAGTAAACGACCTGGACGACACGACCACGAGGCTCCAGGCGTATCGCGACGCCGGCGCCGACGTCGTCTACGCTCCGGCGCTGACCGAAGCGGCCGACATCGAAGCCCTGGTCAACGGCGTTGGCGCACCGGCGAACGTACTCGCGCTACCTGGCGTACCACCCGTCCCGGAACTCGAGAAGCTCGGCGTGCGCCGGGTGTCGACCGGAGGCGCGCTGGCATGGGCAGCCTACGGCGCGCTGGCTCGAGCCGGTCGCGAGATCCTTCGGAACGGGACGACGTCCTACTTCGACGCCGCACTTCCACCCGCCGACCGCGACGCATTCACACCACAACGAAATCACTGATCAGACACCACTGACGGACCACCGGATAGCACGGCCGCTAGCACTGTGGAGTCCGCCATCAGGCCCGGGGGCCCCGTGGCGCACACATCGGCGTCAGCCGACTAGAAGTTGCTCGCAGCGAATACACGGGCTCCGGCCCGCCGCGATGGTCGTCCTGCCGCGACCGTCACGAAGGCACGTCAGCGCCGCCCATCCCCGTGTCCGGGCGGTGGGTAGCGGCCCGCCCGGACAAGATCTCTGAGCGGCCGGCCCACGCGGTTTCCACCAGCTCGCGCCGAAGCTCCGCACCACCCCCGGTGTGCCGGCACACCCAGTCGAGCTCCGCGTCGAGCGTGGTGTCGAGGATTCCGGGGTTGTCCGACCCGATGATGACGCGGAGACCAGCATCGAGGAATCGGTGCACCGGGTGGTGGGCCGGGTCCTCGATGCCGCCGATCAGTCGATTCGATGTTGGGCACACCTCGATGACCGAGCCGATCGCTGCGATCCGGTCCATGGCGTATCGCTGCCTGCGACGGACGTCGTCCAGCCGCGACCGGTCATACTCGATGGATATCACCGCGTCGGCCGGGCGGCTATCCAAAGCGGCCCGCTCAGCCACGAGGGCGGCACGGTCGACCGCGACGCCGGCCGACCTCAGCCCTTCGCAGTGGTCGAGATCGTAGGCGATCTGGTCGAGCCGTTCGGCGACCGTCTCCTGTCGGGTATGCGGGCCGAAGACATCGGGGTCCACTCCCAGCGCTATCGCGTGGCCAAGGCGGTGGGCACCGAACTCGGCGGCCTGCTGTACCCAGCGGACCGCGCTCTCGAGGCTCTTGTCCCGAAAGCTCTCGCCGACGTGGTACAAGATCGCGAGGGCACGGTCCGGATGTGCCCCGTTGAACTCCCGAACGGCGGCGAAGAACTCCGCCTTGCCCTTGGGCGGGTGCGGCTCCTCGTCGGCGGAAAAGTCGATACCGGTCAGCACGTGCCCGGAGGGCCCGACGGCGAGCTCGCGCACCCGGTCCCACCCGGCCCACGGGTCGGCACGATCCAGTGAGATGGCCAACCGCATCGTCGGGCCGTCGTCGCCGGTGTCGAAGGTGTCCAGCAGCGTGTCGATCATCACGCGATCATGCATCGACGGGCCCAGCGGTGCGCGAACCTCGGAGTGGGAGATGCCGTTGCGCCGCTGGTCCGCGCTAAGCCCGGCCACCACATCGCGGATCTCCGTCTCGACCTCGGCGGCCGGCGCCTCCGGGTCCTTGACGGCGGACCCGACGGTGAGGAGGTAGAACTTCGCCCGGAAGCGATCGAAGTCTCCGGCATCGCCGGCGCGCAGGACGAACAACTCGTGGAATGCCTCGGCTGCGTCCGCTACCCCGCGCCGGTACCGCTCGAGGACCTCCTTGATCGGAGGAATCGCCCCGAACGCCGCCCGCATCGCATCCTCGTAGCGCTCCCATCGCTGCCGCTTGCTCGTCGCCAGGCGATGCAGCACGTCGTGCGAGCGGATCATGCCGTAGAGATGCAGGTGCAGGTCGGCCAGCATGCGGCAGATGATCACACCTACGCACCGCGGCGGCAACCAGGTCATGCCGTTCGGCTTAGCGCGACGGCGGCGACAACGCGTCGAGCAACGCCTCCGCGTCGGTGGCCTTGAGTTGGCCTGATTCCAACGCGCGGGTCGCCGTCCGCCGTGCGAGCTGGACGTACGCCGCCAGTGCTTCCGGAGCAGCCCGTTCGATCTCGGCGACGTGGCTCGCGACCGTTCCGGCGTCGCCGCGTGCGACCGGTCCGGTGAGTGCGGCGTCGCCGGAGCGCAGTACGTTGTCCAGCGCCGCGGACAGCAGCGGCGCGAGGACCTTGTCCGGTTCGGGCACGTCGGCGGCGCGCAGCAGGTCCATCGCGTCGGCCACCAGCGTGACGAGGTGGTTGGAGCCGTGCGCCAGCGCCGCGTGGTAGAGCACCCGGTTTTCCTCCGCGACCCGTACCGGGTCCGAGCCCATCTCGACGACGAGAGCTTCGGCCACTGGCCACAACGGCTCGGGCGCGGTGACGCCGAACATCGCTCCGGCCAGGCGTTCCAAGTCGACGGAGGTGCCGGTGAACGTCATCGCCGGGTGCAGCGCGAGCGGCAGCGCGCCGGCCCGCGTCGCCTCGTCCAGCACACCGATCCCGTATCGCCCGCTCGTATGGACGATCAGCTGGCCCGGCCGGACGGCTCCGGTGCGCACGAGCCCGGAGACCAGGCCGGGCAGGACGTCGTCCGGCACGGTCAGCAGCACCAGACCCGCGCGGGCGAGCACCTCCTCGGTGCTGACCAGCGGAACGCCGGGTAGCAGCGCGTTGGCCCGGGTCTTGCTCGTCACCGACACGCCGTATCCGGCGACCACGCGGTGTCCGGCTCTGGCGAGCGCTGCTCCGAGTACCGCACCGACGCGTCCGGTACCGACGACGCCGACATCGAGCCGGGCGGGACGCTCGTTCATGACTTCCGAACCTACCTCGGGAGAGTCGGCGACCGGGTCGGCGATTCCTCAGGAGCGCAGCCGCCGTAGCCACCACAGCCCGAGCACCGGCAGAACCAGCGGGATGAACAGGTAGCCACGGCCGAACCACGACCAGACCGTGTCGTCCGGGAAATCGACCAGTTCGAACGCCGTCATCGCGCCAATGGTCAGCACGCCGACCATTTCGATGCCGATGGCGACCAATGCGACGCGATAAGAGATCCGGCCAGGCCGTGCCAGTGCGACGGTGGCGACAATGTAGACGACCGCGGCGAACGCCGAGAGCAGGTACGGCACCGGAGCCTCGTCGAACTTGGTGCCGATCTGGAATGCCGCCCGCGATGTCGCACCCACCGCGAAGATTGCATAGACCGCGATGAGCGCCCGGCCCGGCCCGGTATTCGTCGCCCGTGCGGACGGTACGCGGTCCGGCGGTGACTGCGCAGACCCGACAGGTTCAGCCAACGGTTCCCTCCCAGATCTGCTCCAGCCGGAGAACGAGCACGGGCACGACGAGTGCGCCGATTACCAACACCATCGTGCCCCATCGCGACTTCTCGGCGAGAGCCCAGAACAGCGCGAGCGGGATGACCAGCAGCACGAACACCAGATAGGCGATGAAGATGGCCAGGTCGTCCGGACGCCCTTCCATGATCATCAGGACGATCGCGACGACGAGCTGGACGACCAGCAGGACCTCGATGACGCCGGCACCGATGACATGCGGTTCGCGTGGAGTCCGGTTGCGAGCTACCGCGTACAGCGACCACGCGGCATAGCCGAAGCATGCCGCGATGATCGCGTACGAGAGTGGTTCGAGCACCCGAACACACTACTGTCCGTGCTTCACACCCATTGCACGAGCTGGATGATCACCCCGTTGGGGTCGGTGACCTGGAAGAATCGCTCACCCCACGGCTCGGTCTGCAACGGCGTGGTGATCTGCACGCCCTCGGATCGCAGCCGCGCGTACTCGGCGCCGATGTCGTCCACGACGAACACGACGAGCAGTCCGTCGGCGCTGCGGTGGCGCATGTCGACCGGCCGGAACGTCTCCAGCCCGGTCCGCAGAAAGATCAGGTTGAAGCCGGCATCCTTCCGGGACAGCGACACGAATCCGTCTGCCGCCATGTCCTGGGTGAAGCCGAAGTGCTTCTGGACGAACGCCGCCGAGGCGGACTCGTCGCGAACGTTGAGTGAGATGGCCGAAGCGGTGATACGCATGTGCATGGGCTCCCTGCTGCTAGGCTGAACTTATCTCGTACAATGTACATTGTACGTCGTACAAGCTTTGTTCCAGAAAGGCGGTCCCTTGGCGACCTACCGCACCGGCTCCGGCGATCCGGCGCACACTCTGCGCCTGCTCTGGCGCCGCCCGCCGGACGGAGGAAGGCGCGGGCCCCGCCCCCGGCTCTCGCTCGACGAGATCGTCGATGCGGCCGTCGCGCTGGCCGATCGTGATGGCCTGGACACGCTCGGAATGCGACAAGTCGCCCAGCAGCTCGGCGTCGCGCCGATGACGCTCTACACCTACATACCCGGCAAGGCCGAACTGCTCGATCTGATGCTCGACGCCGTCTATCTACAGATGCCGCGTCCGGACCGCGCCGGGCGGCCATGGCGAGAGCAGGTTGCCGCTGTGGCGGACGACAACCGCGCCCTTCTCGCCACGCATACCTGGGCAACGTCGGTGGCCACGACCCGTCCCCCACTCGGACCCGGCCAGCTCGCCAAGTACGAGTTCGAGCTCCGGGCGTTCGACCGAACCGGCTTGGACGACGTGCAACGGGACGCCGCATTGACGCTCGTCCTACAGTTCGTCCGGTCCGTCGCCCAGGCCGAGAACGAAGTACGGGCCGCTCGGGCCGAGACCAAGCAGGACGACGCCCAGTGGTGGGCCGCCGCCGGCCCGCTGCTCGCCGAGCTCGTCGACCCCTCGGCGTATCCGACCGCCACCCGCGTGGGTGCGGCCGCCGGTGCGGCGCACGGGGCCGCCTACAGCCCGGACCATGCCTACGAGTTCGGCCTGCGACGCATCCTCGACGGCCTCGCCGCCCTCATCACAGAATGACCATGTTTGGCACTGAATTACCGGCCAAAGCATTGTTACAGACGTGGTCCGGCAGGTAATTCAGTGCCAAACATGGTCATTCTGTTAGAGGGCTGCGAGTTCGTCCTCCAAGTCGTCGAGGCCGAGCGAGCCGAGCGACAGCGCCGCCATGTGCCAGGCTTTGGGATCGAACGCGTCGCCGTTGCGCTTGCGGGCGGCGTCCCGTCCCGCCAGCCAGGCCCGCTCGCCGAGCTTGTAGCTGATCGCCTGCCCCGGCCAGCCCAGGTAGCGGATGATCTCGCTGTCGAGGAACGCCGCCGGCCGTCCGCTGTGCGCGCCGAAGAACTCGCGGGCGAGGGCAGGCGTCCAGCGCCGGCCCGGCGCCACCGGCGAGTCGGACGGGATCTCGAACTCGAGGTGCATGCCGATGTCGATCACGACGCGGACGGCGCGCATGCGCTGCGCGTCCAGATAGCCGATGCGCCGGCCCGGGTCGGCGAGATAGCCGAGCTCGTCCATCAACCGCTCCGCGTATAGCGCCCATCCTTCGGTGGCAGCGCTCACCTGACCGAGGCTGACCTGATAGCGCGACAGCGAGTCTGCGACGTACGTCCATTGCGCGAGCTGCAGGTGATGGCCCGGCACGCCCTCGTGGTACCAGGTGGACACGAGGTCCCAGACCGGGAACCGCGTCTCGCCCATCGTCGGCAGCCAGGTGCGGCCGGGCCGGGAGAAGTCCAGCGACGGCCGAGTGTAGTAGGGCGCGGCGGCGCTGCCGGGCGGCGCGATCATCACCTCGACGGTCTTGATCGGTTCGGCGAGGTCGAAATGCGTGCCGTCCAGGTCGCTGATGGCGCTATCCATAAACTGCTGCAGCCATACTCGCACGTTCTCGTCCCCCTCGATGGCCTCGCCGTGCTCGCCGAGATGCCGCATCGCCTCCTGCGGACTCGCCCCCGGAAGGACGCGGCTCGCCTCAGTGCTGATCTCCTCCTCCAGCCGCCGGTACTCCGCCCATCCCCACTCGTACGCTTCTTCCAGGTCCAGATCGGATCCGGTCCACATGCGAGAGGTCACGGCGTACCGGTCGGCACCGGCCGCCTCGGGCGTCCCGTTCACCCCCGGGGCATAGGTCTCGACCAGCCAGGTCCGCAACTCGGCGAGTGACGTGGTGGCAGCAGCCGCGGCATCGTCGAGCTCGGCGCGCAAGGCGTCCGGCCCTTCCGCGACGAACGACGCGTACCAACCGTCGCCGGCGGTCCATTCGGCGAGCTGGTCGATCGCTGCGGCGACCCTGCTCGGACCGGCATACAGGCCACGCGCCGCTCCCTCGGCCAGCGCGGCGTGGTAGCTCTTCGCCGACTCCGGCACGTTGCGCAGCCGGCGCGCGACGACTGCCCAGTCCGCCTCCGACGTGGTCGGCATGATCTGGAAGATCTGCCGCAGCGAATGCATCGGGGAACCTATGTTGCTGACCGCTCGAAGGTGCTCGCCGGCCTCGTGGACGGCCAGCTGCGCCGTCAGGCGTTCGCGCAACAGCCTCGCGCAGCGCGCCTCCTCCGTCGGGACCGAATCGGCCGGCGGGCCTGCATCAAGCGCCGCCAGGGTTCGCCGTTGCACATCGGCGACCGTTTCGGCCTGGTCCGGTGACATGTCCGGCATTGAGTCGTCGCCTGGCCTGATGCCCAGCTGCGCCGCGACAAGCGGATTGAGGTCGGCCATCGTCTCGACGTACTCGTCGGCGATCTGGCGTGGAGTCTTACGTGGCGGCATGCGAACAATCGTGCCGTGTCACATGACAGCGTGGGCGGGCGGGCCCTCCGTCACGAACGGTCGGCGCACCTAGACTTGCACGGACGCGGGCAGGGAGGTAGTGATGCGCTGGCCGACGTGGCGCGAGGCGATGCACGATGCCTTGTACGGCGCGCCGGACGGCTTCTTCCGCCGGGAACGCCCCGCCGATCACTTCCGCACGTCGGTGCATACCGGCGATCAGTTCGCGCAGGCGTTGGTCCGGCTGGCCCGCGAAGCGAACCTGGCACGTGTGGTCGACATCGGCGCCGGGTCGGGCGAACTGCTGCGCCAGATCGACGCACTGACCACCGGGCTGGAGCTGACCGGCGTCGAACTCGCACCACGTCCGGCTGGACTACCGGTGCACATCTCGTGGCGCAGTGAACCGCCGGCGACTCTCGAGCAGACGCTCGTCGTCGCGAACGAATGGCTCGACAACGTGCCGCTCGATGTCGCGGAGGTCGCTGACGACGGTGCGCCGCGGCTCGTCCACGTGAGTCCGCTGACCGGTGAAGAGACGACCGGATCGCCGGTCAGCGGCGGCGACGCGGCGTGGCTGGAGGCTTGGTGGCCGGTCACAGTTGCCGAGCCCGGTGAACGGGCCGAGATAGGGCACACTCGCGACGCCGCGTGGGTGGACATCACCAGCCGCGCCGAGGAGAGCCTCTGCGTGGCGGTCGACTACTTCCATGTCCGGGACGACCGCCCGCCGTACGGGACGCTGAGCGCCTACCGGGACGGCCGCGAAGTGCCGCTCGTTCCGGACGGTTCCCGCGACATCACCGCCCACGTCGCATTGGATTCGGTCGCCGCCGCCGGCGAAGCGACCGGTGCTGCGTCCACCGTCCTGACCACGCAGCGCACGATCTTGCGCACCCTCGGTATCACGTCGCAGATTCCGCCACGAAGTCTCGCCACGACTGACCCCGCCGCGTACGTCGCAGCCCTTAGCCAGACGAGCGAAGCGGCCGAGTTGCTCGCCAAATCAGGGCTGGGCGGCTTCGGCTGGCTCGTCCAGTCGTTCGACCGCGAACTTCCGCCATGTGTGAGATCGTGTGCTTGATCAGGTTGCCGATTCACTCAGCGACGGCCGGTTCGATACGGTGTCGCCGCGCACCTGCTCCGCCGCGCCGGGTACCGGCTCGGCCGCATCGGCGCCGATGGCGACGATGCGGTTGGTCTCGTCGACATGCACGACGGCCGGCTCGTAGGATTTCGCCTCGGCATCTTCCAGCATGGCGTACGAGATGATGATGACCAGATCGCCGGGCTGCACGAGGCGCGCGGCGGCCCCGTTGATGCCGATGACGCCGGACCCGCGTTCCCCAGGAATCACGTAGGTGGTCAAGCGGGCGCCGTTGGTGATGTCAACGATGTCGACCTGCTCGTTCGGCAGCAGGTCGGCGGCATCGAGTAGGTCTTCATCGACCGTCACCGATCCCACATAGTGCAGGTCAGCCTGGGTCACTGTGGCCCGATGGATCTTGCTTTTCATCATGGTGCGAAACACGGTCGCTCCCGTTCGTTCCGATCGATGCGGCGGATGTGCCGTCACCGTCGCCTACTTCAACACGCGTCGAGGACGCAGCCATCCATTGTTCGGGAACATCCACCCTTCTGGCCAATCGAGCTCGCTCCGCCTGGTCTGCGACGAGCCGGCGGGCCTCGGCGGGTGGGCGGTGCCGGATGACGGCGTCGACCGGCCCGGGCGTCGTATCGACCCAGACCGTGGCCAGATCGAGGCGCCGCTGGACGGGCCCCTGCGTCATCCGCACGCTCTGCGTCTTCGCGTGCGGGACGATCGTCAGCGTCCGGATGAACACACCTTCGCGCGCGACGATCACACGGTCGTCGGCGCCGAAGGCGAGCCGGAACCAGCCGATCGGCCGCAACCAGGCAGATCTGCGCGGCGCTCGCACCAGCGGAACGGACGCCGGGTCCGCACCGGGCAGCACCTGCCGAAGGACGTCGACCGCCTCAGGGTAGGTGGACACCGGTAGCAGCGTCGACGTCTGGTTGGCCTGCGACGTGCCGGCGTATCCGGCGACGTCGACGTCCACCCGCACCCAGCCGCGAAGCCTCCAGAACAGCGATTGTTTGATCGCCACGCCTTGAATCCGGCCCGGCGGCACGGTCTGCGCACGAGTGTCCAGCAGGCCCTTACGGATCCGGAAGCCGTCCGGCGACTCGGCAAGCGTGAAGCCGAAGTTGTTCACCAGCTGTGACCACAGCGCGGCGACGATGCCGATGATCCCTGGAACCACAAGCGGGATGGTGATCCCCAAACCAGTGGCATCAGACCCGAAAGTGAACACTCCACCGACCGCGACCAGCATGATGACCAGAGCGACTCCAGAGATGAACAGGCCGGAAAGAACCGTCGAGCCCACCAGTCGCCCGAACTTGACCTCGTGCACCAGACGCTCCGGCGCCTCTGGTGTGTCCGCCGCGATGCCGGCGCTGCGCGCCAGCAGTTCGGCACGCAGCGCTATCGCGTCGTCGAGCGACAGATATGCCAGTGGCGCCTCGGACTGCGCACCGCCGGCGACTTCGAGCCGGAGTTCGGCAACTCCGAGTAGCCGTCCCGCAAGTGGACGGACGACGTCCACCGCCTGCAACCGGTCCATCCGAACTCGTCGCGACCGGCGATGCAGGACACCTGAATCGATCCGCAGGTCCTCGCCGTCGAAGCCGTACCTGGTGAACCACCACGTCAAGAAGCCGGCAACGAACGCAAGAACCGCGGCGACCGGCACGATCATCAGAAGCCGGCCGGGGTCGCCGTACCGCCACGCGTCCTGCCCGCCGAAGACCACGATCGCAACGAGGAATCCCCACCCGCGGAACAGCGGTGTCAACGGGTGCAGCCGCTGGAAGTGCTCGGGTGTGTGATCGGCGGCGCCGCGAAAGCTGGCCCTGACCCGCTGCCGGGTTTCGGTGACGGCAGCCGCTTCGTCGCCGGGAGGCTCCGCAGGCGGGGGCTGCGCTCCGGAGACCGGCTCCCGGCCGGTCGCACCGTGCTGGTCGTCACTCACGACGGCAGAGTAACCCAGACGTGCGGTCTTGCCGGCGGACGATCCATGCGGTCATCACAGCCCGGCCGCACGGGCTTGGCCGAGTGCTGCGAGGCGATCCCTGAGACGCGCCGCCTCGTCCGGCGGCAATCCGGGAATCCGGGCGTCGGTGGCCGGAGACGCCGTATGCAGTTGCACCGTTGCCAGGCCCATCCGCCGCTCGATCGGGCCCGAGCTCACGTCCACGAACTGCATCCGCCCATACGGGACGACGCTGAGCTTGCGGAACAGCACGCCGTGCTTGACGAGCAGGTCGTCGTCCCGTTCGGCATAACCCCAGGCCCGCCAGTTCCGCGGAATCAGCCACAGCCCCCAGACCAGGGCGATCACCGCCAGCGCGACCGGGATCGCAGTCCACCGCCAGCCGACCAGCGGCCCAAGAAGTACCACCGCGACGAGCGTGAGAACACCAACGGTGACCAGGAGTATCACCGTTCGCAGCGTCGCCAACTTACGAGAGACCGGCTGCCAGGCCTCACCGAACGGTGCGAAGACATGATCCACGGGTCCGAGCCTATGCGACAGCCGGCCCGCGCCATCTGGCCAGGCTGCCAGGCACATCCACCGCAGTGGCAGACTCGACGATGTGGCCTCCGAAACGACCGTGGGTATCGGTTCCGGTGCAGGCGAATTCGCCACCACCGACATGGTGCTCAACATCGGCCCACAGCATCCGGCCACGCATGGTGTCCTTCGCCTCCGGCTGACCTTGGACGGCGAGCAGATCGTAGCGTGCGAGCCGATCGTCGGCTATATGCATCGCGGCGCGGAGAAGCTTTTCGAGGTACGCGACTACCGCCAGATCATCGTGCTGGCGAACCGGCACGACTGGCTCTCCGCGTTCGCCAGTGAGCTCGGAGTGGTGCTCGCCGCCGAGCGCATGCTGGGCATCGAGGTGCCGATCCGGGCGGTGTGGGCACGGACTCTGCTGGCCGAGCTCAACCGGGTGCTCAACCACCTGATGTTCCTGGGCTCATACCCGCTCGAAGTCGGTGCGATAACCCCGATCTTCTACGCGTTCCGGGAGCGCGAGGCGATTCAGGCGGTCATGGAGGAAATCTCCGGCGGGCGGATGCACTACATGTTCAACCGGGTCGGCGGGCTCAAGGACGACCTGCCCGCCGGTTGGCTGGGTCGCGCCGGCGCCGCGGTCGCTGGCGTGCGCCGCCGGCTGCCCGCAATCCGCGACATGGTGCTCGGCAACGAGATCTTCCAGGCGCGGACGAAAGGTGTCGGTGTTCTCGACCCGCGGATCGTCCATGCCTACGGCGTCTCAGGGCCGATAGCGCGGGCGTCTGGAGTGGACATCGATCTGCGGCGCGATGAGCCGTACCTCGCGTATGCCGAACTGTTCGCCGAGGACGGCTACGGGCGCGTGGTGACACGCTCCGACGGCGACTGCTACGCCCGCTTCGAAGTACTGACCGAACAACTGTCGGTGTCGTTGAGCCTCGTCGACGCGTGCATCGCCAAGCTACGGACGTTGCCGCGCGGGCCGATCAACGTGAAGCTGCCCAAGGTGCTCAAGGTGCCGGAAGGTCACACATATGCGTGGACCGAGAACCCGCTGGGCATCAACGGGTACTACCTGGTGTCGCGCGGCGAGAAGACGCCGTGGCGGCTCAAACTCCGCTCCGCGTCATTCAACAACGTCGCCATGCTGCCCGAGTTGCTGCGCGGCCAGCTGGTCGCCGATATGGTCGCGATCCTCGGGTCCACGTTCTTCGTCGTCGGCGACATCGACAAGTAGGTCTTGACGACGGCGCGATGCACGGTAATTCCCTGCTTTGGCCGGTCTGCAGACCGGCCAAAGCTGGGAATTACCAGCCAAACATGGTCATTCTTTAGCCGTCGATGAGGCCTTGCTCGGTGAGGTAGTCGACCGCGACGTCTTCGGGGAGTTCGCGGTCGGCATCGACGCGCGCGTTGAGCGTCGCAAGGTCCTCGGTGGTGAGCACGTCGGCGAGCTGGTTCAGCACCTCGGCGATCGTTCCGTCCTCGGCCGTTTCGGCGTTCACGACCGGGACCAGGTTGTCGGCCTGCTGCAGCGCCTGGTCGTCCTCGAGCAGCACCAGACCGAGATCGGCCAGCGTGCCATCGGTCGTCGCGACGAGTCCGAGATCGGCATCGCCGTTGGCGACCGCCTCCTTGACCTGCGGGCTGCTGAACCCGAGCGGAAGCACCTCGGTGATGTTCAGGCCATAGGTCTCCTCGAGACCCGGCTGGCAGAACGGCCGTTCCGGGCACTCTTCGGTGGCGGCCAGAACGAGATCCATGTCGAGTTCGCCCAGCTCGCTCAACGTTGCCACGTCGTTCGCGTCGGCGAACTCCTGCGCGACCGCGAACCCGTTCTGGTCGGCCGCCTGGGCAGGTTCGAGCACGACGAGGCCGCGCTCCTCGGCCAGCGGCTGCATCGCCTCGACGGTCTCGGCCGCGTCGTTCGTCGCCACCGGCGACTCGGTAGGCGCGTCCGGACCGTTGATCTGCGCGTTCAGGTACTCGGCCATGGTGGCCGCGTACTCCGGAACAATGTCGATCTCGCCGGTCTCCAGGGCGGGAGCGTAGGTCTCCCGCTGGTCTGCGGTCTGGATCGTCACGGTGTAGCCGGCGTCTTCGAGCAGGGCCTTGTAGATCTCCTGCATCACGTTCATCTCGGTGAAGTTCGCCCCACCGACGGTGAGCTCCCCGGAGCCGCTCGGCCCGTCGTCGCCGCCGTTTCCTGCGTCACCGCCGTCGTCGTCTCCACATGCGGCCAGAACGAGCGTCAGCCCGAGTGCCGCACCGGCAAGGTGGTACATGCGTCGTTTCATGTTTTGCAACCGCCTCTCAGCGTCCGCCTTCTGTGTCCCGTGGCGCCATGGGGCCGCCACGCGTGTCCGGCGGGCGCCACGGCAGTGCCGCCCGCGTCTCCTGTAGTTAACTAGCCACCACTGACAACGTCTTCCGTAATCGAGATCACGCTTCGGTCACGACCGGTGTCGGGCATCGACATGCACGCTCTCGTCCATTACTGCGCCCGAATCAGCACGATACGCCTCGCGCATCGGATCGGCACGGCGCTGCACCCATTCCATACCCACTTCGACCGCCAGAGCGACGATCGCGACAAGGAACGCTCCGGCCACCATCTGCGGGTAGTCCAGGCGTGCGAAACCGGCCGTGATGATCCTGCCCAGGCCCGGCCCGGCTACGAGAGCCGCGATCGTGGCGGTCGCCACCACCTGCACCGACGAGAGCCGGATGCCGGACATGATCAGAGGCACCGCAAGGGGCAGTTCGACCTTGGACAGCAGTTGCGGCCCGCTCATCCCCATGCCGCGGGCGGCTTCGACCGCGTCCCGGCTGACATCGCGCGTCCCGACGTAGGTGTTCGTCAGTATGGGCGGGATCGCGAACAGCACCAGCGCGATGATCGTCGACCAGATCGACAAGCCGGTCGGGCCGAGCACGAGCAATACGAGGATCGCAAGGGTGGGGACCGCCCGTCCCACATTGCTGATGTTGATCGCGAGCGTGCCACCACGCCCGATGTGACCAAGCCACAGACCAATGGGGATCGCCACTGCGCAGGCGATCACCATCACAACGACGGTCAGCCACACGTGTTCCCACAACCGGGCCGGAACGCTGCTCGGCCCTTCCCAGTTCGCGCCGTCGGTGAGCCAGGCGATGGCCTCAATGAGCAGATCCATCAGACGGCCACCTTTCGCCAAGGCGTCACGAGTCGTTCCATGCCGACGAGCACGAGGTCGGCGACGACCGCCAGCACGACGCACAGCAGCGACGCGGTCAGCACTTCGGCCTTGAAGTTGCTCTGGAAACCGCGGAAGATCAGGTTCCCCAGGCCGCCATGGCCCACGATGACCCCGACGGTGGTCAGCGCGACCGTGGACACCGCGGCCACCCGCAGGGCCGCGAAGATCGTCGGCAGCGCCAGCGGCAGCTCCACCTGCCACAGCAGCCGGCGGTTGCCGTAGCCCATGCCGATCGCCGAATCCTTGGCATCGGGCGGCACACCGTCCAGCCCGGCGAGGATGCCGCGCACCAGGATCGTGAGCGTGTACAGAACGAGGCCGATGATGACGGTGGTGGACGTGAGCCCGCCCCAGAGCGCGAACCCGGGGATCAGCAGCAGCGAGAACAACGCGAGCGAGGGGATCGTGTACAGCCACGTGGACACGCCCATGACCGCACCCCGCATCCGCGGCCACTGCCGCGCCGTGAGTGCCAGCACGAGGGCGAGCACGGCACCGCCGGCGAGCGCCGTTACCGTGATGTAGATGTGCTCACCGAGCGCCTCGAGTATCTGCGATTGCCGCGTTCTAGCATATTCCAGACAAATCCAATCGTTGCGACGGAGACAATCGTCGGAAAGGGTGGTGGCATGGACTCGCCCGACCAGCATCTGAACAACCCTACCGACGCAGCGATGATCAGACTGGATAAGGTGTCTAAGAAGTACCCGGACGGAACGGTCGCGGTAAGAGAGCTGTCGCTGTCCGTCGCCGACGGCGAGCTGGTCGTACTGGTCGGCCCGTCCGGATGCGGCAAGACCACCACCATGAAGATGGTCAACCGGCTGATTGAGCCGACCGGCGGCCGGATCTTCCTGAACGGTCAGGACGTCACCCACGCCGACCCGGTCGAGCTGCGCCGCGGAATCGGCTACGTGATCCAGAGCGTCGGGCTTTTCCCGCACCGAACCATTGAGCAGAACGTCGGCACGCTGCCAGAGTTGGTCGGCTGGCCGAAGAAACAACGCAAGGAGCGAGCCCGCGAGCTGCTGGCTCTGGTCGGGCTCGACCCCGACCAGCACGGGCCGCGGTACCCGCACGAGCTCTCCGGTGGTCAGCGCCAGCGCGTCGGCGTCGCCCGGGCTCTCGCGGTGGACCCACCGGTGCTGCTCATGGACGAACCGTTCAGCGCGGTCGATCCGGTCGTGCGCGGCCAGCTACAGGACGAGTTCCTCCGCCTGCAGGACGAAGTCCGCAAGACCATCCTGTTCGTGACCCACGACATCGAGGAAGCGGTGCGGCTCGGCGACCGGGTCGCGGTCCTCGCGCAAGGCGGCGTCCTCGAGCAGTACGACACGCCTGCGACGATCCTCGGTACTCCCGCCACCGAGTTCGTGGCCGATTTCGTGGGTGCCGACCGCGGGCTCAAGCGGCTCTCGGTCACCCCGATCAGCAAAGAAGATCTCGAGCATCCACCGGTCGTGCATCTCCGTGACACGATGGCCGACGCCCGTGCGGCGATGAAGGATTCCCGGTGGGCGGTCGCGCTCGACGAGGACGGCGGACTCGCCGGATGGATCGGCCGCGACATGACGACCGGCGGCGGCATCGTCCGGGATCGGGCGCGCCGCATGGACGCCTGGGTGGAGCTGGACGACACGCTCAAAGTCGCGTTCGGCGAGATGCTGCAGTGGAACGCCGGATGGATCGCCGTGCTCGACGACGACAGCCGCTACCTCGGCGTACTGACCCCGAGTACGCTGCACGCGGCACTGCGCCGCTCCGTGGAGGCCGGCGTCCGGAACGTCGAGATCGCCGACGTGGAGATCGAAACCGTCCAGGACGCTTAAGAATGACCACGTAAACGTCCTCTGAGGCTGCCTAACGACCCGTCGAAGAGTCGCCAAGCGGAGTCTTCGCGCGCCACCGATCCCGGAACGCCGGCGACGTCAACGCGGGTACCCGGCGCACCGTGCGTCAGGCCGACTTCTGCTCCGGCTCGCCGTCCTCGTAGCCGTTGTCGGATGTGCTCTGGTCATCGAGCAGCGGGGCGTCGTCCACGCTCTCCTCGCCGCCGCGCTGATCCCAGACCACGAAGTCGACGACGGTCGGCGCCTCGCGTAGGTCCGGCCACAGCTCACTCCATTCCTTCGTGGCCGCCTTCCTGCTGTACGCGTCAAGCTCATGGGCCAGCACCGGGCGGGTGTGCTGAAGAAAGCGCGTCGTGGCGATCTCGCGTTCCAGGACGTCCACCCGGCGGCGCAGCACCGACACCCGTACCGAGGCCGCGTCCAACAGGCCGACCATGTGCTCGGTGAACGTCCGGTGCTCCTCCGCATAACGAGCCAGATCCGCATTGTGCGAAGCGGCGAGCCTGGCGCGCGTCGCGGCGACGGCGGTCCGCGCCCGGCGCTCAAGACGAAGCACGACCGCACCGAGCAGACCGGAGATCAGCACCGCGCTGACCAGACCGGTCATGAGCCACCAGCCCTGCATTGCGACGGCGGGAATCGCGGCGGCCAGGACCAGGAGGGGCGCGGCGTAGGCGACCAGCCGGATGAGTGTGTGGCCGCGGCGACGGCGCCGGCCGATCGTGGAAGCACCAGGCATGCGCCATACCGTACTGACCAAGCCGCGCAGAGTGCTTCAGCACACGCCGGGCGGCGGCGTTTTGAGCGCTGATCTCGTCCGCAAGCGGATCATTGTTCGTCCTCGTCCTTAGGCGGATGAGGGACCTCGCAGGCACGCTCGAGCCGCAGCGCCGCGAAGGTCACGAGCATCCCGCACAACGCGACGCCCAATGCGAGCAGGAGCCGGTCACGGGCGGCCGTCCCGGTCAGCCGGTCGGCCGCCAGTAGGCCGAGTCCGACATAGCCGCCGGCGACGACAACTCCGAAAACCGCCAGCGCCTTGGCCAGCGCGAGCAACCGGGCGACCGTCAGCGCATCGACGACCTGGTCGTAGCGGCGCTCCCGCACCCAGCCACGCACTACGCGGACGCCGACAAAGATCAGCACCGCCATGGACAACAGCACCGGGATCATGACCCACAGCACCGCAGGCAACGACCCGCTGACCGCGTCCGCGATCAGACCGAGCGACCAGCCGGCGAACGCCGCGGCCAGGCCGATCCACAGCAAAGTGGGATACCGGCTCCGTTGCACGAGCTAGGCGGGCAGTTCCAGCACGGCGCCGGGCACGCGAACCACACCCTTGCTCGGCGCGGCGTCGCGCAGCGCTTCGACCGTGCCGAGACCCGGCACCTCGAATTCGGGGTCGACCTCGGCCCACGGGACAAGGACGAACGCACGCTCGGCCAGCCGCGGGTGCGGAACCTGGAGGTCGTCGTCGGACACCGTCTTGTTACCTACGGCGAGCACGTCGACATCGAGCGTCCGGGGGCCTTTGGGCACGTCCCGAGTTCGCCCGAACGCACTCTCGGCTGCCTGACAGCGCTCCATCAGTGATCGCGGCGACAGCGACGTGTCCACCACGAGCACGGCGTTCAGGAAGGCCGGCTGTTCGGACGGGCCGCCGATCGGCTCCGTCTCATAAACCGAGGAGATACCCACGGGCACGATCTCCGACGACTCGGTCAGAGCGTCGACCGCTGCTTGCAGAAACTCCAGACGATCGCCCAGGTTGCTTCCGAGCGCGAGCGCGGCTCGGCGGAGCGGCCGGAGTTCTCCGGTGAGGGTATCGGCATCGATGGCGGCGGGATTCGGAACATTGCTCACGTGCGGGCCCTTCGGATCGTTACGGTCACGTCGTCGAACGGCACCGGCATAGGCGCCTCCGGTTTATGCACGGTCACCTCAACGTCGCGGACCAGGTCATCGTCCAGACATACGTCCGCGATCCGCTGCGCGAGCGTCTCGATGAGGTTGACCGGCTCTCCCGCGACCACACCGGCTACGCGTTCGGCGAGCGCGCCGTAGTCCACGGTGTCGGCCAGGTCGTCGCTGACCGCCGCCTTGCCGGTGTCGACGCCAAGGCGAAGGTCGACACGGAACTGCTGCCCCGCTTCACGCTCGTGCGGGAACCAGCCGTGGCGGCCGCGAGCGGCCACGCCGAGCAAGGTGATTCGGTCAGTCACGACACGACCTTAGCCGCCTTGGCCGACGTCTCCCACCTCTGCCCGGGTCCGGTTGGCCATTTCCATGCCCCAGCGCGCCGCGACCCGAACCGCGTCCAGCGTAGGAGGCACGTCGTGAACGCGAACGCACCACACACCGGACTGGGCGATCATGGCGGAGAGCGCGGCGCTTGCGGCGTCTCGTTGATCCGGGGGGCGTTCGACCCCGGTGACCGGATCGGCCAGCAGCGTTCCGATGAAACGCTTGCGGGAGGCCGCGACCAGAACGGGGAAGCCCGATGCCACGATCCGGTCGAGCTCGGCCAGAAGTGTCCAGTTGTGCTCCCCGGTCTTGGCGAAGCCCAACCCCGGATCGACGATGATGCGGTCGCCGGCGACCCCGGCAGCGATCGCAGCGTCCACCTGCGGGCCCATCTCAGCGAGGACGGTCCCGGTTACGTCGTCGTATGTCGCGCGATTCTGCATGTCGGCCGAGTGGCCCCGCCAGTGCATCAGCACGATGGGGTGCCCGGATGCGGCGGCCACCCTCAGCATGTCGCTGTCGGCGCGCCCGCCGGAAACATCGTTGATGAGCCGGGCGCCCGCCTCGATCGCCGCCTCGGCCACCGAGGCCCGCATCGTGTCGATGGAGACCGTGACGCCGGCCTCGGCCAGCCCTCGTACCACCGGCAGCACGCGCCGTGACTCCTCGGCATGCGAGGGCCGGTCGGCACCGGGACGGGTCGACTCACCACCGACGTCGACAATGTCAGCGCCCTGCGCGGCGAGGTCGAGCCCGTGCCTGATCGCGTCGTCGGCTTCGAACCACTGGCCACCGTCGGAGAACGAGTCGGGAGTCACGTTGACCACGCCCATGACCACGCAGCGATCCGGCTTCGGCAGACCGGACGGATACGCGGCGGGACGTCCGGGGCGGAGGGTTTCGGTCACCTACCTGAGCCTAACGATTGGGCCAATGCACGGCGATTCTCCACGATGCTCGGTTGGCAGGACACGTAAAGGTGGGGAATTCCGGCTTAACGTGATCATTCTGGCGGGTCAGTGGCCGAGGATCAGGCTCATCGCCTCGGCCCGCGTCGCCGGGATCCGCAACTGCCCGCGAACCGCGCTCGTCACCGTCTTCGCGCCGGGCTTGCGAACCCCGCGCATCGTCATGCACAAGTGCTCGGCCTCGACGACCACCATTACGCCGCGGGGCTTGAGCAGCCGGCACAGCGAGTCGGCGACCTGCGTCGTCAAGCGTTCCTGCACCTGCGGCCGTTTGGCGTACACGTCGACCAGGCGGGCCAGCTTGGACAGCCCGGTGATCCGCCCGTCCTCACTCGGTATGTACGCGACGTGGGCGAATCCGTAGAACGGCACGAGGTGATGCTCACAGTTGCTCGCGACCTCGATGTCCTTGACCAGGACCATCTCGTCGTGACCGAGCTCGAAGGTCGTGGTGAGCACCTCGGACGGATCCTGGTGGAGCCCGCGGAACATCTCCTCATACGCTTTGGCCACCCGTGCCGGCGTGTCGCGCAATCCGTCGCGTTCCGGGTCGTCGCCGATGGCTTCGAGGATCTCCCTGACCGCCGCCTCCACCCGCGCATGGTCGAAAGGCTTGGTGACAAAGCGCTCCAGGTCCGGCTCAGCCGGGACTCGGGCGTCATCGAGAGGCCGGTCGTCAGCCATAGCCGCCTCGGGGTCCCGCTACTCGTCCCGCATGCCGACGGGCTGCTCCTGGCCGGCCGGTGGCGTGTCGCCGGCCGATCCCGCGCTGTCCGAGGACGCGCCGTTCGGCGACGGTTCGGGCGTCTTGACCGGTGCTTCGACCGGGCCGCGGTCGGACGGCTTACGGGTCTGCGACCCCGTCCACGGTGGACGACGTTCGTGCTGCTTGATCGGCGCGAAGATCTCCTCGACCTGGGCCTTGTCCAAGGTCTCCTTGTCGAGCAGCTGGAGGACCAACTCGTCCAGCACGTCGCGGTTCTCCACCACGATGTCGTACGCCTCTTGATGCGCGGTGTCGATCAGCTTGCGGACTTCCTCGTCGACCATGGCGGCGACCTCTTCGGAATAGTCGCGCTCGTGGCCGAATTCACGACCGAGGAAGGGCTGCGCCGTGTCGGTGCCGAACTTGATCGCGCCGAGCCGCTCGGTCATGCCGTACTGGGTGACCATGCGCCGGGCCAGCGTGGTCGCTTTGTCGATGTCGTTGGCCGCGCCGGTCGTCGGGTCGTGGAAGACGAGCTCTTCGGCCGCCCGGCCACCCATCATGTACGCGAGCTGGTCGAGCATCTCGTTGCGCGTCGTCGAGTACTTGTCCTCGTCCGGGAGCACCATCGTGTACCCGAGCGCGCCGCCGCGCGGCAGGATCGTCACCTTGTGCACCGGGTCGGTGTGGTGCAGCGCGGCCGCCACCAGAGCGTGACCGCCTTCGTGATAGGCGGTGATCAGCTTCTCTTTGTCCTTCATCAACCGCGAGCGCTTCTGCGGGCCGGCGACCACCCGGTCGATCGCCTCGTCCAAGGCCGCCGAAGTGACGAGTTTGGCGTTGTTGCGCGCGGTCAGCAGGGCGGCTTCGTTCAGCACGTTCTCCAGATCGGCGCCGCTGAACCCGGGTGTGCGGCGCGCGACAGCGCGAAGATCGACACCGTCGGCCAGCGGCTTGCCCCGCGCGTGGACCTGGAGGATTCGATGCCGGCCTTCCAGGTCGGGCTGCTCGACCGCGATCTGCCGGTCGAACCGGCCGGGCCGCAGCAACGCCGGGTCGAGGATGTCCGGACGGTTCGTGGCCGCGATCAGGATGACGTTGGTCTTGACGTCGAAGCCGTCCATCTCTACGAGCAGCTGGTTCAGCGTTTGCTCGCGCTCGTCGTGGCCGCCGCCCATACCGGCACCGCGCTGCCGGCCGACCGCGTCGATCTCGTCGACGAACACGATCGCCGGGGCGTTCTCCTTGGCTTCTTTGAACAGGTCACGAACCCGCGACGCGCCGACGCCGACGAACATCTCGACGAAGTCCGATCCGGAGATCGTGTAGAACGGCACACCTGCCTCGCCGGCCACGGCCCGGGCAAGCAGCGTTTTACCGGTACCGGGCTGGCCGTACAACAGCACACCCTTCGGGATCTTCGCTCCGACCGCCTGGAACTTCGCCGGCTCCTCCAGGAACTCCTTGATCTCCTGCAGCTCCTCGATGGCTTCGTCACACCCGGCCACGTCCGCGAACGTCGTCTTCGGCGCCTCCTTGCTCTGCAACTTGGCGCGGTTCTTGCCGAAGCTCATCACGCCCTGGCTGCCGCCTTGCATCCGGCTGAGGAAGAAGATGAACAGGCCGATGAGCAGCAGGAACATGATTGCCGTGCCAAGGAAGCTCCACAGGGCACTCGGCTGAGTGTTCTCGACGTCGTAGCCGTCCGGGATCTCGTCGGCGGCGTACTGCTCGCCCAGCGAGGTGACGATGTCGCGGCCCTGGTCCGGCACGTACTCCGCGGAGATCTTCTCGCCGTCCTTGAGCGTCAGGTCCACCCGGTTCTGGTCACCGGCGTACACCTTGGCCTCTTGGACGTTCGACGCCTCGATCTCGGCCACGACGCGTGCCGTGTCGACCTGCTCGAACTCGTCCCCGCCGGACAGCATTTGGCTGAGGATGAATGCCATCAGCGCAAACACAGCCAGCCACACCAGCGGCGTACGGAAGATTCGCTTTGCGTTCATGATCCGGAACCGGACGGCCCCGTACCTCCTGCTTGTCGGTGCACCCCGGCGCCCGCGGTGCCCGGCGGAGCTGCCCGCCGGAGATGTCGGATCTTACGACGTTACACCGGAGTGTTGGTCGGCGCGCTCCCGCGTCGTCCCCTGTCGATGTGGCAACGCAGCAGGTAAGCATGGTGTTCCCGCCTTGTGACCTACCTCACGCGTAGACGTGCGGCGCAAGCGTGCCGACCACGCGAAGATTCCGGTACTTCTCCGCATAGTCTAGCCCGTAGCCGACGACGAACTCGTTCCCGATGTCGAAGCCGACGTACCTGACGTCGATATCCGCCTTCACCGCGTCCGGCTTACGCAGCAGCGTCGCGATCTCCACCGATGCGGGCTCGCGGGACCGCAGGTTCGAGACCAGCCAGGACAGCGTCAGACCGGTATCGAGGATGTCTTCGACGATCAGGACGTTCCGGTCGGTGATATCCGTGTCCAGGTCCTTGAGGATGCGGACGACGCCGCTGGATTTCGTCCCCGACCCGTAGGACGACACCGCCATCCAGTCCGTCTCGACGTGACGGTTCAGTTCTCGCGACAGGTCGGCCATGACCATCAGCGCCCCTTTGAGCACGCCGACGAGCAGCAGATCCTGGCCGTTGTAGTCGCGCTCGATCTCTCTGGCCATCTCGGCGAGCCGGTCGTGGATCTCCTGCTCGGTCAGCAGGACCTTCTCGAGATCATCGCTGATGTGTTCGGCTTCCACGCTCAGAAGCCTGCCACACTCTCGGAATGATCACGTTAAGCGGGGAATCCCCGGCCAAACGTGCCCGGTAGACCCGGCAAACCCCGTACGATCCGCGCATCGGGCCTCCCGTACGCTCCGTGCAGTGGACGGCATCGGCGAACGCCCTGACATACCTGCGAACGTCCCCGAGATCACGCCGCCGTGGCTCGACGAAACGCTGTCCGAACTGCCGGCTCTCGACGGCGCGACCGTCTCGGGTATCACGGAGATCGGCTCCGGCTACGGGTTGGCCGGCGGCGCGGCCCGGATCGAACTGCGTTCTCGCAACTCGCAACGGCCGGCAGTTGTTCTCAAGCTGGCCCGCAGACGAACTGGCGCCGCCGAGATCGCGTTCTACCGCGACGTCGCGCCGCAGGTGCCATGCCGGGTGCCGCGCTGCTACGGCGGTTGGGTGGACGCCGACCCCCGTGCGGACCGTGCCGCATTGGTCCTGGAAGCGCTGCCGGTGCAGCAGCAAGGTGACGTACTGGCCGGCGCCACCGCAGACCAGGCGCGCGCAGTGCTCGACGCCGCGGCGGCATTCCACGCCGCATTCACCGGCAAGACACCACCGTCGCTACCACCGCTCACATACGACACCGACGTTCTCCAACAGCGATTGGCCGAACGTACCGCACCATTCCTCCAGCGCTACTCCGAAACCCTGCCGACCGCCGTCCTCGCCCGAATCGACGACTTACCGGCCCGGCTGGACGCAACGTCAGCGGTACTGGCCGCGGCGCCTGCCACCCTCGTCCACACCGACTTCCACCTGGACAACGTGCTGTTCCTCGAAGGCGGCGCGCCGGTGGTGCTGGACTGGCCCGGTGCGCGGCGCGGTGCCGCGGCGATCGACGTCGCCCGCTTCCTCGTCGAAGGCGTCGCCGATGCGTTGCTGCCCGAACACGCCGCGCTCGTCGCGCACTACCGCAGGTCGTGCGAAGTCGCAGGTGTACCCACCGACCCCGGATTCGACGACCAGCTCGATGCCGCCCTCACCCTCCAGCTCGCACATATGATCAACTGGGCGGGCGCACCGGAACCGTCCCACTCGCACCCGCGGGTGCCAAAGCTGATCGCCGCCCTCCACCGGCGGACGGCACAGCTGGAGGAACTCCGCGCCGACACGCGCGTCATCCGACCCTGATCGTCGCAGGCCGGCCAGTACGGGCGGCCCTGACCTTGCCCGGAAGGTCGATCGGTCCCTGGCCGTGCCAGTTGGTGACGAGGCTCTCGACCGCCCACACGTGCTCCGCGGTCAGGTCGGACGGCGGGCTCCCGGCGGTCAACGCCGCGCGCCGCAGCACCCGGGTCCGGACGGCCGACGGCACATCGGCCAACACCTCGACATCAAGTACGACGGGGCGTCCACCGGGCGGGCAGGGCCCGATGCTCGCCTCGGCGTACACCCGATCGGCCCAGCCGTCGAGCGCGTCGGCGTCCGCGCGCAGCAGATCGGCCGACCGCGCCAGCGCATCGCTGATTCCCGGACCGAGTTGCTTGTCAAGTACAGGGAGGACGTCGTGCCGCACCCGAGCACGCCGGAACGACGCGTCGGCGTTGTGCGGGTCGTCCCACGGCGCGATGTCAGATGGGACGGCGGCCCGCACGGTCGAGCGGCTCAGCCGCAACAAGGGACGCCGGTACCGGCCGGACAGCGGCGGCATGCCGGCCAGCGACCTGGCCCCGGAGCCGCGGGCCAGGCCCAGCACCACGGTTTCGGCCTGGTCGTCGCGAGTGTGTCCCAGCAGGATCGCCGCGGCGCCATGCCGGACGGCGGCTCCGTCCAGCGCGGCGTACCGCATCATGCGCGCGTTGCCTTCCGGACCGGCGCGGCTCGAGACCACTGGAGCGTAGATCACCTCGACCGGGTCGAAGCCCCAGCTCACGAGAATGCCGGCGACCCGACGGGACCGCGTTGCCGAGCCGTCCTGCAGCCCGTGGTCGACCGTCACCGCGCCGGGTCGCAGCCCGGACCGGCCGAGCTCGACCACCGTGGCCGACGCCAACGCCAACGAATCCGGACCTCCGGAGCAGGCGACGAGCACGGTGCCGGAAGTCACGTCGGAGAGCGTCTCTCGCACCGCTCGGCGGACGTCCAGCTCCTCCCGACTCGCCATCCCGGTCCCCTTTGCGCGGAGTTTCCCTGCTTTACGACGTCTACAGTCCGCGTTTGGCCGGGGAATGGCGGCTTAACGTGGTCATTCTGATTGCCCCGTCAACGCGGCGTGACCGTGCACACGGCGCACCCAGGCCACCGGATCGCTGATCTCGTCCAGCGACGGCAGGTTCTCCCGCGACTCCCACACCCGGTTGAACCCGGCCATGCCCACCCGCCCGATGACACCGTCGACGAAGCGCGCACCGTCGCGGTACTGCCGCATCTTGGCTTCGAGCCCCAGCAGTTTGCGCGCGGTACGGTCGAGCCCGCCGGCACCCCTGCGGCGCCGCTGGAACTTGGCCCGGATCTCTTCAACCGACGGGACGACCTCCGGCCCTACGCCGTCCATCACGATGTCCGCGTGACCTTCGAGAAGGGACATCGTCGCGGTCACCCGGTCGATCACCGCCTTCTGCTCCGGCGACGACACCAGGTCGACGAGCGTGCGTGCCCGCCCCTGAGCCGAGCCGTCCGATCCACCCGGCAGCAGCGACCGCGCCACCTCCCGCATCCGGGTCAGCAGCGCCGCCGGTTCCAGTTCGGTGGCGTCGACGAACGCGGCGACCTCGTCACGGATGTGCTCGCGTAGCCAGGGCACGGCGGTGAACTGGGTCCGGTGTGTCTCCTCGTGCAGGCAGACCCACATTCGGAAATCTCGCGAATCGACGTCCAGCTCGCGTTCCACCTGCACGACGTTCGGCGCCACCAGCAACAGCCGCCCGAACGCGCCGTTCCCGTCGCTCCAGAACGGGTCGAACTGCCCGAGGACCTTGGTCGACAAGAACGCCAGCAACGCGCCGGTCTCGACCCCGGTCACCTTCGGCCCGATCTGGTCGAGCATGCCGGGCGTGCGGTTGGCGCGTAGTTTGTCGGTCAGCGGCGTGATCAGCTGCCGCATGCCGTCGGCGTTGGCCTGCGCCCACCCGCCGCGGTCCACGACGGTGACCGGAGCCGTGACATCCCCGCTGTCCAGCGTGGTGTACTCGCGCACCGGCGCGGTGGCCTCGGCTGCGAACGTCCGCAGGTCGTTGACGACCTGCCGGGCCTCCGCCACGGTGACCTCCGGTCCGGGCCGAGCGAGCCGGCGGGCGGTCGAGACCGCGATGCCCCAGTCGATCATTTCATTGGGCTCGTCGCCCGGCCTGTTCGTGGCGTTCATACCGCCACGCTACCCACAATCGTCAGGCACACCCGCACTGACTGATGGCTGCGGCAATCTCGTCGATGGCCGCGCGGGCCGCCAAGGTGTTCGAAATGTCGTCCGCCATCGCCGCGAAAACGTACGTCACACCATCTGCCCCGAGCACCGTGCCGGCCAAGGACGTCACCCCGGTCAGCGTCCCGGTCTTGGCGCGGACCGAACCGCCACCACCGTTCACCCGCTCGGTCAGCGTGCCGGAGAACGACGCGACGGGAAGGCCGGACAGGACCGCGCGCAGCCCCGGCAACTGCGGATCGGCCGCGGCGTTGAGCGTCCGGACCAGCGACTCTGGCGTCAGCGCGCTGCCGCGCGCCAGCCCGCTTCCGTCGAGCACCGTTGCGCCGCTGAGATCGATCCCGAGCTCACCCAGCGCGGCCGCGACGGCATCCGGTGCGGCCTCGCTGGATGCCGCTCCGGCACCGGCCAGCCCGGCGTGCCGGGCCAGATTCTCCGCCATGTCGTTGTCGCTGGTGGCCAGCATGTGCTCGACGATATGGGCTAGCGGCGGCGAACTGATGGCCGCCAGCGGTTCGCCGTCTTTCGCGTCGGAGCGCGACGGCCTTCCGGTCACGGTCACGCCGTGATCGCCCAGCATGGCGGCGAACTCGCGGGCCGCATCGAGCGCCGGATCGTCCGCCCGGGCGGCGAAGCCGGGACGCTCCCGGCCGCCGTCCACCTGTAGCGCGGTGACCGGCGCGACCACGTCGGACGTTATGTAGCTCGGCCGCCAGTCCGAATCCACGGCCGGTCCGGCGAACAGCGAGGCGTCATAACCGAGCCGCACCGACGTGATGCCGTCGGCGAGCAGCACCTCGGCGGTCCGGTGGGCCAGCTCGGCCAGTGTGCCGCCGCCGGGAACCGCCGGCTCCGGAGCGGTCGTCAGCGTCGGATCGCCGCCGGCAACGAGCACGATTTCGCCGGGTTCGGAGCCGGCCACGACCGTCGTGTCGAACCGGGCGTCCGGCCCGAGGAGCTCGAGCACCGCCGCACCAGTGATGATCTTGATCGTACTCGCCGGGATGAACGTATCGGTCGCATTGTGTGTGTAGAGCAGCTCGTCAGAGCCGAGAACCGCCACCGCAAGACCGAAGTGGCCACCGAGGTCGTCCGCGGTGACCAGCTCGTCGAGACGGGTACCCAATTCCGTGGAGTCCGCCGGGCGCACCCCCGGACCGTCGTCGAGTACCGGCGCGGGCAACACGAACAGCGGCGGCTCGCCGACCTCGAAGGTCGACGGCTCCGTGCGCGACGCCGGACGTAGCGCGTCCCAGCCGTAGAACACCGCTGCCGCGCCAACGGCGAGCGCGACGAGAGGTGCGGCGATACGCAGAAGCACAACCGGAGACGGTACGTCACATGCTCCGGTCGGTACCAGCGTGGCCGGGCGAATCGGGATCCCACCCTCTTCCGGCGAAAATGCGGATCACGTAGGGTCTGCGGGCATGACGGCGACTAACAGCGAGCTGAGCGCCTACATCGAGGCGTGGAGCGACTCGGCGGACCGGGTCATCGAGATCGGCCGAAACCTCAGCACAGATGAGTTCCTGAACAACACCGACCTGCCCGAGTGGAGCGTGCAGGACGTGTACGCCCATCTTGCCGCCATCGAGGCCGCGCTCGCCGGATCGCCGGACGACGCCGCAGCGCTCGCCATGATGAAGTCCGCCGTGATCACGCCGGCGTTCACCGAAATGGGCGTCGAGGCGCGCCGAGGTGTCCGGGCCGACGCCGTCATCGAGGAACTTGCCACCCACGTCGACACACGTCGCAGCCAACTCGGGGCCGAACCACCCGAAGACCCCGAAGCCATCGCCACCTGCCTGCCGGACGGGCTGCAATGGACCTGGCGCACACTCTTGCGCAACCGTGCGGTCGACATGTGGACGCACGAGCAGGACATCCGGCGTGCCGTCGGCCGACCCGGCAACCTGGACGGCCCCGGCGCGCACGTCACGCTGAGTGCGTTCGCTTCATCATTGCCGTACGTGATCGGCAAGCGCGCCGGCGCGCCCGCAGGTACCGTCGTAGCGCTGAACGTGACCGGCGACGCCGGCTTCTCCGCGACGATCACCGTCGACGAGAACGGCCGGGCGCGCAGCCTCGACGGGCCGGCCGACGCTCCGGACGTGGATATCGCCACCGACGCCGAGACCTTCGCCATGCTGGCGTCGGGACGCCGCGACGCCGGTCATGTGGACGTCAAGACCAGCGGCGACGTCGATCTGGCCGCCGAGATCCTTGGCTCGATGGTGCTGACACCGTAGCCGACCGGGTCGCTCCGGTCCCGTGATCGTTCTCGCTCACAGGCAGGTCTTCGCGACACCGCCCATACCGGTACGACAGACTTGGTGCCGGCGAATGGGAGGAAGCCGTGGAGTTCGACGTCATCATCGAGGTTCCGGGCGGGAGCAGGAACAAGTACGAGATCGATCACGCGACCGGTCGGATCCGCCTCGACCGGCGGCTGTTCACCTCGACCCGCTATCCGGCCGATTACGGCTACATCGAGAACACGCTCGGCCAGGACGGTGATCCACTCGACGCACTCGTCATCGTCGAAGAACCCACCTTTCCGGGCTGCGTCATCGCATGCCGCCCGCTCGGTATGTTCCGGATGACCGACGAGGCCGGCCGGGACGACAAGGTGCTGTGCGTGCCCGCCGGCGACATCCGCAAGGCGCACCTGACCGACCTCGAGCACATCCCGGAGTTCGACCGTATGGAGATCCAGCACTTCTTCGAGGTGTACAAAGACCTGGAACCGGGCAAATCGGTCGAAGGCGCAATGTGGGTGGGACACCAGGATGCCGAGGACGAGGTCAAGCGCTCACTCCAGCGCGCCATCGACGAGGGCTACTACGACCACTGAGCAGGAACGAACGATCGGAAATGGGCAGGGCATGAGCGTCGACGTAACCACAGAGATCGTCATCAACCGCCCTATCGCCGACGTGGCCGGCTACTCCGGCGACCCGTCCAATGCGCCGGAGTGGTACGCCAACATCAAGTCCATCGAATGGCGAACGCCACCTCCGATCACGGTCGGCTCGAAGCTCGACTTCGTCGCCCAGTTCCTCGGTCGGCGGCTCGTCTACACGTACGACGTGACCTATCTGAAGCCCGAGCGCAAGCTCGTCATGCGCACTGCGCAGGGCCCGTTCCCGATGGAGACCACCTATACATGGGAACCCGCCGGCGACGACAGGACGCGCATGACCCTGCGCAACCGCGGTGAACCCAAAGGCTTCTCCCGGATCACCGCGCCGGCGATGTCACGAGCCGTGCGGCGTGCCAACGAGAAGGACCTCGCCCGGCTCAAGGCGATCCTCGAGGGCTAGGCAACCACGCCGCCATCGCCGCAGCGCCGGCCAGTGCGAGGCCGCCCATCACCACGGACGCCGCTCCGAGACCGGCGAGCGCTGCGACGCCGCCGAGGACGAACGGGCCGGCGCTGTTGCCGACGTCGCCGAGTAACCTCCACGCGGCGAGGAAGACGGCCCGGCCCGCCTCCGGCGAGGCGTCCGAACCCATGGTCATGACGATGCCGCTGCCGATCCCGTTGCCGAGCCCCATCAGCGCCGCGACGGCGGTCAGCGAGGCGGCGCCGCCGGATAGCGGTATCAACGCGTGCGCGATGCCAAGCACGGTCATGCAGGGCAACACCGCCCAGCGGCGGCCGAACCGGTCCATCACCCAGCCGGCCGGGTAGAACAGCAGCATGTCCACGCCACCGGATATCCCGAAGATCACACTGGCGGTGGCCGGATCGAGTCCGAGGTGCTCGGCCCACAGCGGAATGATCACCTGCCGGGACGCCCGGACCGCGCTGATCACCACGACGCCGAGCCCGAGCGTGCGCAGCACGTGCGAGTGCTCCCTGACCATATCGATCAAGCGTTCCGGGCGCGGCGAGAGTCCTTCCGGCGCCGGCGTCCGAGCGGGCACCGTAACGTCCGGCAGGGCGAGAAGGGCGACCCCGGCCAGTACCGCCGCACCGAGATGGATCCAGTACCCACCGTCGACTCCGACGACGGCGATGGCCGCCGCGCCAAGGAACGGCCCGGCGAACACGCCGATCCGGTGTACCCCGCCCAAGGTGGCGAGCGCACGGGCGCGCAACGGATACGGCGAGACCTCCGTGAGATACGCATGCCGGGCCAGCCCGAACACCGCTGTCGTCGCACCCAGGACGGCGATGCCGCTGGCCAGCACGCCCACGCTCGGTGCGACCAGGCACAGACCGAGCGCTCCGGTCGTGATCGCGACGGCGAGCAGCATCGCCGACCGTTCGCCGATCCGATGCACCAGCCAACCGGCCGGCAGCGTGCCGGCGACCCGGCCGATGCCGAGCACGGCCACGACGAAGCCGGCCACGGCAACCGAGCCGCCCAACTCGCGAACGGAGAACGGGATCGCGGGGATGATCGCGCCCTGGCCGATGCCGTAGAGAAAGGACGGGAGATACACCGGCAGCCCGTAGGACCAGACTCGCCCTACTCCAGAAACCGACCCGCTCCCCTCATCCACCGTCAGACCGCCTTGTCACCAGACCGGCGCCACAAGGAACGCACGCTGCGGCGCGTGGCTCAAGACACTAGCTCACCGCACCAGGAGCCCAGCCGGCGTCGCCCGCCGCGGTCAGCTCTCGGTCGGCAGGCCGGCGGTCATCGCGGCGAGTCGTGCGTTGCTGCGGAAGATGTCGTCGCGTGCGTCCGGCGTCAACCACTCGAGATGCCCGTGCGCTTCGAGGCTGGCGAACCCGTGCAGCGCCGCCCAGCAATGCAGCATCGCCTGGAATGTCTCGGGCGAAATCGGAGGCTCGTCGGGATGTCTGTCCCGCTCCACCTCGCAGCAAAGCCGGACCGGCTCGGGTACCTCACCGAGGAGTGGACGACCGAGCACACCGCGCTCCGCAGCGTCGAAGAACAGCGCTTTGAGCTGCCGCATCGCCCGCCTCGCCGCCTCGGTCGTCGGACCTTCCTCGGGTGCGGCGTATCCCGGAACCGGCATGCCGAGGATTAGCGCGAAACGTACCGGCTCCCGGCTGGCCCATGAGCGGTACGCCTCAGATACCGCGTAGAACCGTCCCCAGATGTCATCGGGCGGGACGGCGTCCCGCGCCCGTGCCACCTGGTCGCCGAGCTCGTCATACGCGTCGACGATCAGCGCGGTCAGCAGTTCGTCGCGGTCGGCGAAATAGCGGTACAGGGCCGGCGCGGTCATCCCCATCTCTCGGGCGATCTCAGAGAACCGCAGGTCGGTCGTGCCCTGATCCCGCATCAACTGCGTGGCCACCTGCTTGATCTCCTCGATGGTGGCGGCCCTCGCTCGTTCCCGCCGGGACAACGGCGGCGCCTGATCGGTAGTCACGCCTGCAGCCTCCTCGCCGGTGAGCATCGGGGTGAAACATCATTACTTGCGCAATGACCCTTGACAAGCCTACCGCCCCTGTTATTGAGTTATGAAGCATAACGCAAATGACGTAGCATCACTATTGTCACGACTCGTAGCTGGGGGACAATCACTCATGAGATCGATGCAAGTCCGGCCCGGGCCGCTCGGCCGCCTCGGCGGCTTCGCATTCCGCAACAGAGGAAAGGTCGTCATCGCCTGGATCGTGGCCATCGCGGTCGCGGCCGGGCTGTCCGCGACGCTGTCCGGGGAGTTCAACGCGGACTACTCCGCTCCCGGTTCGGACTCGCAACAAGCGCAGGAACTCATCGAAGAGCGCTTCCCCGCCGAGTCCGGGGATCGGATCACCGTTGCGATGCATGCCGAGGCCGGTGCCGACGATCCCGCGGTTCAGAACGACGTCACCGAACTGCTCGGCGAGCTTGGCGCGCTACCGCACGTCGTATCCGTCACCGACCCGTACAACACACCCGGAGGACTCGCTCCGGACGGCCAGACGCTTCGGGCGGAGATCGTTCTGGACGTCGCCAACCCGGTGGACATACCGATCGAAGACACCGAGCACATGCTCGCGGTCGCCGATGCGGCGGACCATGACGGGTTCGATGTGGCACTCGGCGGGTTCGCCGTCCAACTCGCCGAGGAGGGTGAGGTCGGCTCCGAGACGATCGCGTTCGTCGCGGCCGGGCTCATCCTGCTGCTGACCTTCGGCTCAGTCGTCGCAGCCGGGCTGCCGATGGCCGTCGCGCTGAGCGGGCTCGGCGTCAGCGCCATGCTCACCGGTGTTTTCGCCGCCGTCATCGACGTCCCGGATTGGACGACGGCCCTCGCCACCATGCTCGGCATCGCACTCGGGATCGACTACACACTCCTGATGGTCACCCGCTTCCGGGAGTGGCGGGCCGCCGGACTCGACCCAGAGCGTGCCACCGTCGCCACGCTGGATACGGCCGGGCGCGCCGTCATGGTCGCCGGCACGACGGTCGTGGTCAGCATGCTCGGACTCTTCGCGATGGGCCTGTCGTTCATGCGCGGCGCCGCCGCGGTGACGATCATGGCGGTTCTCGTCGTCATGGCCGCCGCCATTACATTGTTCCCCGCGCTGCTCGGCTACCTCGGCGCCCGTGTCGACCGGCTGCGCCTTCCGCTCGGCCGGCGCCGGCCGCTGCAACTCGAGGATGGCGGGCACGTGCGGCCCGCACGTGGCTGGCTCTGGTGGGGCAGCCTCGTCGATCGGCACAGCATCATCGCAACGGTGGTAGGAGTCGCCGCCTTGCTGGCCCTCGCGAGCCCGTTCCTGGATGCCAGGTTCGGCTTCCCGGACGCCGGCAACAACGTCGAGGAGAGGTCGTCGCGGCAGGCCTACGACATGATCACCGAAGGCTTCGGACCGGGGGTGAACGGCCCGCTCGTCCTGGCCGCCGACGTGTCCGGAGCGTCGGACCCGGCCGTCGTCGAGCGACTCGCCGAAGCGGTCGGTGACACCGACGGCGTTGCGACGGTACTACCGCCGCAGCTCAACGAGGCCGGCGACGCCGCCCGGCTCACCGTGATCCCGGCGACCGGACCACAGGACGCTGGCACCGAGGACCTCGTCCATTCCTTGCGCGACGACGTCATCCCGGCGGTCACCGATGGCACCGGGACCGAGGTGCACGTCGGCGGTGTCCCGGCGTTCCAGATCGACAGCAACGCCAACACCGCAGAGCGGCTGCCGTACCTGATCGGCGGCGTCGTCGGGCTCTCCATGTTGTTGCTACTGCTGTCCTTCCGCAGCATCGTGATCCCGGTCACCGCCGCGGTGATGAACCTGCTGTCCGTCGCGGCGGCCTACGGCGTGATGGCCCTCGCACTCGAGGGCGGCTGGTTCGGCCGGTTGTTCGGCATCGACACCGCGACCCCGATGCCCGCGTTCATCCCCGTTCTGGTGTTCGCGGTGCTGTTCGGACTGTCGATGGACTACGAGGTGTTCCTCATCAGCCGGATGCGCGAGTCGTGGATGCGCAGGCGCGACAACAACCGCGCGATCATCGACGGCCTGGCCGGAACCGGACGCGTCATCACCGCCGCGGCCGCGATCATGATCGTCGTGTTCGCTGCGTTCGTGCCGAGCGACGACGTGTTCATCAAGGTCATCGGCATCGGAATGGCCGCCGCCATCTTGATCGACGCGACGGTGGTGCGCATGCTGCTCGTGCCGGCGGCCATGCACTGGCTCGGCCGGAGCAACTGGTGGCTTCCGAAGTCGTGGGAGCGGCGCCTGCCGCAGCTCTACGTCGAGGGCCGCCCGGAGGTGCACATCCCGGGACGGGATCGCGAGCCCGCGCTCACCTGAGGCCCACGGTACGGCTCGCACGTCGCGCGCCTCCGCGCACCTCGCGTGATCCAGGCACCACTCGAAACCTGGCTTGTCCCGTTATGCCGGGTTCAAGGGTGCACAGATCACGCGAGGTGCGCGGTATCGCGCTCGGTCGGCGGCGTGGACGCACAGGCTCAGCACCGCTGGTGTGATCGGCTTGGTCGGACGGTTAAGCGACGGCGTATGGTATGTGGGTCTTCGGCGCAGATCGCCGGGGCCGGCAATGACGTCGTGGATCTGGAAGGGCATCTGTGAATCGCTCCGCCATCGTGCGCGCCCTGCTCGCGCTCGCCGTCCTCGCGATCTCCGGGTTCTATGTGCTGACCTCGTCGCCGACGCTCGGACTGGATCTTCGCGGCGGCGCGCAGATCGTCCTGGAGACCCGCGACACCGAGACCGTGGAAGCCGACGCCGAAGCCACCGACCGCACGATCGAAGTGCTGCGCCGACGGGTCGACGCTCTGGGCGTATCCGAACCGTCGCTCACCCGTTCCGGCGACAACCGCATCATCGTCGAGCTGCCCGGCGTCGACGATCCGGAGGAGGCCGCCGACGCACTCGGCCGGACCGCCCAGCTCAGCTTCCACCCGGTGCTCGGAACGGCCGGTCCGGACGCCGAGCCCGGTGAGCAGGACGGCGGCGAACTCGTCCTTCCCGACGAATCCGGCCAATCGCTCCGGCTTGGCCCGACCGCGGTCAGCGGGGACCAGGTGAGCGATGCCAACGCGGTGCTCGACACCGTGTCCGGGCGCGGCTGGGTCGTCGAGGTGGAGTTCACCGGCGACGGCCCGGACGCGTGGCAGCAGCTGACCGCCGAGGCGGCGTGTTACCAGTTCAACGATCCGCAGCGGCGGGTCGCGATCGTGCTCGACGACGAGATCATCTCGTCTCCGGAGATGAACGCCAACATCCCGTGCGACGTCGGCATCACCCAAGGCGCCACCCAGATCACCGGCAACTTCGAGGCCGAGGAGGCACAGGAGCTCGCGGCCCTCATCCAGGGCGGTGCG
>DASUTB010000072.1:0-65753 GCA_036374835.1 Jiangellaceae bacterium
GCGAATCGTGTGGGTCTGCCCATCGAGCGGCGAATCGAACCGCTCCGTCGGGTCGATGCCGGAGCCCTGGATCTCGCTGATGAGCGTGAGCTCGTCGCTCGGAGTGTCGCAGGTCGACGGATCCGTCCCACCGCCGCCGTCACCGTCCGGGTAGACGCCGAGCTGGTCCACCGTGTTGCTGGGGTGCGACGAGAACGCGTCCAAATTGAACGGGTCGTCCGGAATGGTGTCACGGGTGAGGTCGGTGCGCCGCAGGGTCACGTTGGCGGCGAACTGGCCGTCGTCCCCGACCTGGCCGAAGCTGTCGACCACCTCGTCGCTCGTGGTGTCGACCAGGACGACGGCGTCGTTCCCGTTGAAGTTCACCGCGCCGGAGGTGGCGTCCACCTCGCCGCCGAGCACAAAGCCTTCGTCGTCGTTGAAGCTCGGGTGGGTCAATACGTACACGTCGCCGTCGGCCAACTCGCCGGTGAACGCATGGGTGGCGGTGGGACCGTCCGCGAGCGAACGACCGTTCGAGTAGAGCCGCAGTTCGAGTCCCTCGAGATTCACCGTCGCCCCGGTGCCGTTGTAAATCTCGATGGCCTTGTTGAAGCTCGTGCCCTCCACGTACTCGGTCATGACTAGCCCGTCGGTGGACGGATCCGCCGCCATCGCCGGCGCGGCGAGGGGCACCGTCAACAAGGCCAGTACCACCGGGACTGCGAAACGAGATCGCATGCTGGCTCCTCAGCGTAGAAACAGACGATCGCCCGCACGGGACGATCGCGCACAGGTCCACCCTACGACCGATGTTCGACATTGAAGATGAATCGCGAGAAAACATCTGACGGAGCCAGCCGTCCGTGCCGGTGAGCCGGTGAGCCCGGGCTGGACGATGTCAGTCCACGCAAAGGCAGAACGGGTGGCCCGCCGGGTCGAGGAACACCCGGAAGGTCGTGCCCGGCTGGTGCTCATGCTTGGTCGCACCGAGTTCGAGCACCGCCGCCTCGGCGGCGTCGAGATCGTCGACGACCACGTCGAGATGCATCTGCTGAGGAACCCCCTGGCCGGGCCAGGCAGGAGGTGTGTATCCCTGCACCTGCTGGAAGGAGATGCAGTTGCTGCCGTCCTCCGGGCGGATGTCGGCCCAGTCCGAGGAAGCTTCGACCTTCCAGTCCAGCAGCGCGCCATAGAAGGTGGCGAGAGCGCTCGGATCGGGGCAGTCGATGACGAAGCTCGGGAGTTGTGCGATAGCCATGTCGAACACAGTAACGGCGATCCCGGACAGTTCCGGTCCGGATACTTCGCACCTCCGCAGCTTGAGCGTCGGAGAGCCGCCGGCGAGTTAGCGGAACAGGCAGAACGGGTGCCCGGCAGGGTCCATCATCACCCGCACGTCGTCCTGCGGCTGGTAGTCGGCGAGCACCGCGCCGGCCGCCTCGGCCTTGCCGACCGCCGCATCGAGATCTGTTACCCAGATGTCGAGATGTTGCGTGATGTGTTGACGACCCGGCTCACTCGGCCAGGCCGGTCGCTGGAACTGCGCCTCGTACTCGAAGTTCAATGTCGGCCCGGTCTCGCCCGCTGGCGGCCGGAGCTGCGCCCAACCGGCCTCGGCGGGCTCCCCTGGTCGCGGCGGATCGTCGTGGGCCACCGGCCACTCAAGCATTCGCGCGTAGAACGCCGCGAGCTCGTTCGGGTTCGGGGCGCCGATCGTCACCGAGGTCACTTGCATCAACGGCCTGCTCATCCTCACCATTCTGGCGCTCTCACCGACCGCGTACAACACGGTGCGCGACGCTCAGGTGCGCTTTCTTCCGCCAGAAGTCTTGACAAATGATCATCGGACGAATCCACTTGGAGTGCGGGGGGATCTTGGAACCGAGGCGAGGGGGCAAATCCCAGATGTCGCGTCGATCGACAGTATTCCTGGCTGCGCTGGCAACCACGCTTGCGACAGCCGTTCCGACGGCAACAGCCGCACCACTCCAGAGCGTAGGCCCAGACGACGCCGAGTTACGCCATGGAGTGACCGAAGACGAATTGGAGGCCACCGATACGACTGCCGTACCGACCGAACAGCCGAACAAAGTCGGTCTGTTCGCACTCGGTACCGGTCCCGAGCAACGGACCTATCTGGTCCGGCTCGCCGATCCGGCGACGCCGAGCTACACCGGCGGCGTCGACGACCTGGAGGCGACCGCGCCGAAACCGGGCGAGCAACTCGACGCGGACAGCCCCAAGGTGCGGGCCTATCGCGATCATCTGCAGAGTGCGCAGGTCGAGGTCATCAACAAGCTCGAGCGGGCCATCGGCCGCGACGTCGAGGTTCCGTTCACGTACCAGCACGCGGTGAACGGCTTTGCCGCGGTGCTTACTCCCGACGAGGCCGCCGAGTTGCTCGATGACCCGCGCGTCGCCTCGATCGTGCCGGACCAGGAGCGCGAGATCCACACCGACGCCGGACCCGAATGGATCGGCGCGGACGCGCTGTGGAACGCCACCACCGATCTGGGCCTGCCGGCGGACTACCGCGGCGAGGGCATCGTCATCGGCACCATCGACACCGGCATCAGCCCGGGGAACCGTTCGTTCGCCGAAGTGGGCGACGACGGCTACGTACACGAGAATCCGTTGGGCGACGGTAACTTCCTCGGAGCCTGCGATCCGGCCAACGCCGAGCAGTTCGACCCGCAGTTCCCGTGCAACAACAAGCTGATCGGCGCCTACGTGTTCGGCGGCGCGAACGACACCGCCGTCGACTACGACGGCCACGGCTCGCACACCGCGTCGACATCCGGCGGCAACGTCGTCAACGATGCGACGATCGACGCGCCCACCACGACGGTCGGCCCGTTCGAGATCTCCGGTGTCGCACCGCACGCAAACGTCATTTCGTACCTCGGCTGCTGCACCGTCTCAGGGTTGACCGCCTCGATCGACCAGGCGATCGCCGATGGTGTGGACGTCATCAACTACTCGATCGGTTCAAGCGACCCCGGCGACCCGTGGTCCGACTTCGACACCATCGGGTTCCTCAACGCCCGGTCCGCCGGCATCTTCGTCGCCACCTCGAACGGCAACGACGGGCCGGGCTTCGCCACGACGGGCTCACCGTCCAGCGCGCCGTGGATCACATCGGTCGGCGCGGCCACGCACAACCGGCTGATCGACAACGCGGTCGTCGACCTGACCAGCAGTGCCGGCGACCTGCCCGACATCTCGGGTAAGTCGATCACCGGGCCGCTGCCGTCGACGGACATCGTCTATGCGGGCGACTTCCCGGTCGTGGACGGCCTGCCACCCACCGACGGTGACCCGGCGGCGCTGTGCGGTGCGGGAACGATCGACGATGCGGTCAACCCGTTCGCACCGGGCACGTTCAACGGCGAGATCGTGATCTGCGACCGTGGCGTGTTCGCCCGCACCGGAAAGGCCGAGTTCGTCATGGAGGCCGGCGCCGGTGGCTACATCCTCGCCAACGACGTCGACAGCGGTAACTCGCTCAGCGGCGACGCGTACGTCATCCCCGGCGTGCACATCACGTACGACGACGGCGTGACGCTCAAGGACTGGCTGGACAACGGCGCCACCGACCACACGGCGGCGATCCGTGGAACGGTCACCGACGTCAACGACGTGCACGGCGACATCATGGCTGCGTTCTCGTCCCGCGGCCCGAACCGGGCCATGGACGTCCTGGTCCCGGACGTGACGGCACCCGGCGTTGACATCCTGGCCGCGATCGGCGCCGACTCGTACACGTCCGACGAGCACGGTGTCATTTCGGGTACGTCGATGGCCAGCCCGCACGTCGCCGGTGCCGGCGCACTGCTCACCCAGGCACGTCCGGACTGGACGCCGGCGGAGATGCAGTCCGCGCTGATGACGACGGCCAGGGACATCCTCAACCATGACGGCAACCCGGCCACGCCGTACGCGCAGGGCGCGGGAATGATCAACGTGGACTCCGCCGTCCAGGCGGGTCTGCTTTTCGACGAGTCGATCGCCGACTATCTGGCTTCCGAGCCGGCTGAAGGCGGCGACCCGAAGACGCTGAACCTGCCGTCGTTCTCGAACACCGAGTGCCTCAACGTCTGCTCGTGGGACCGGACGGCGAACGTGCCCGACTCGGCTCCGGCCGGCGTCACCTGGACACCGTCCACCGTGACCGACACGGGCCTGACGCTCGACGTCGACCTGTCGGCGGCGACGGTGTCGCCCGGCGACACGATGGGCATCGCGGTCACGGCCGATGTCAGCGGCTCGCCGACCGGTGAGACCCTGTTCGGCCAGATCACCCTCACGCCGGACAACCCGGACGTGCCTACGGTGACCATGCCGGTCGCGGTGGTTCCGACCTCCGGCGTGCTGCCGTCCGCGGTGAACATCGACACCCGCCGCAACGCGGGATCGCACCTGTCGGAGGATCTGACCTCGATCGAGATCACCGAATTCACCGGCTCCATCCAGGGGTTCGTGCCGGCGTCCCAGCACGAGTCCACGCTCGTGCAGGACCCGACGAACACCGCACCGTTCGACGACCTGAGCCAGGTCGACGTCTACAACCTGACAGTGAGCGAAGGTGCCACCAGGTTGGTCGCCGAAGTGCTCGAGGCCGAGATGCCGGACGCCGACCTCTACGTCGGCACCGGCACGACGCCGTCACCGAGCACGCTGGTGTGCGAGTCGACGTCGCCATCGTCGGCCGAGTCGTGTGACATCGCCGACCCGGCGGCCGGAGAATGGTGGGTCCTGTTCCAGAACTGGGCGGGCACCGACGAGACGACTGCGGACGCTTACACGCTCGCCACGGCCATCGTGCCGGGTGCGGATCTCGGCAACGGCGGCGTCGCCGGTCCCGAGGGCCCGGTGCCGGCCGGCGAGCCGTACGACGTACGCGTGCACTGGGACATCCCGGAGATGGCCGCCGGTGACCGCTGGTACGGAACGGCGGTGCTCGGCTCGTCGCCGGACACGCCGGACGACATCGGGAGTTTCCCGGTGACGATCACCCGGCATGACGACGATGTCACCAAGACCGCGTCGGTGGCCGAAGCCGAGGCGGGCGACACGATCTCGTACGACATCACCGTGCAGCCGAACGTCACACCGGTCGACCAGACCTACACGGTCACCGACACGGTGCCGGACGGGTTCACCATCGACGAGTCGTCGGTGACCGGCGATGGTGTCGTGGATGGCCAGACGATCACGTGGGAGGTGGAGATGCCCACACCGGTCGGCCAGACCGGGGACTATGTCGTCTCCACGCCGGCGACCAGCCAGCAGTGCGCCGACTGGTCCGGGTTCGTCGATCTGGCGGACTTCGGTATCCCGCTGGTGTCGGCCCTCGACGGCGACACTGTCGCGGTGAACGCGTTCTCGAACATCGGCCCGTTCGAGGTCTACAACACGGTTTCGCCGAACCTGACGGTGGCCGAGGACGGACTCATCACGGTGGCCGGCGGCTACGGTGGCGAGCCATGGATCCCGCAGGCGATCCCGAACCCGGCTGCTCCGAACGGTGTCATCGCGCCGCTGTGGTCCGACCTCGAGCTGTCGTTCGCGAATGACATCGGCGTCCGGCTGGCGACAGCCGGCGACGTCGCGGTCATTCAATACGACAACCCGTTCGAGTGGACCGCCGACGACACGATCGGCCCGTCGGTCGGCAAGTTCCAGGCGTGGGTGTACAACTCGATCGAGGACTTCCGTCCGGAGATCACATTCGAGTACGCCGACATCGGTGCGCTGCCCGCGTCCGCCACGATCGGCATCGAGCACATCCTCGGCGAGACGGCGACGGCCGCGCTCAACGCCGGCGATCCGAGCACCATCCTCGAGCCCGGCGGCACGATCTGCCTGGACTGGGAGGGCCCGTCCTTCGACCCGGTCACGTTGAGCTATGACGTCACGGTCGACGACGGGGTGTTCACCGGCACCTACACGAACGCTGCCGTGCACACGACAGACGACCCGTTCGCGCAGGAGGAGACGGCATCGGTCGACGTCGCGGTGTCCGGCATCGCACCGTGCACCGACGTGATCAGCGGACTGCACGTCGGTCCGTTGAACGTCGACGAGGGCGTAACGTGCCTCGAGGAGGCGCTTGTGTTCGGCACCGTCTCGGTCGGCGCCGACGCGGCGTTCCGTTCGACCGACTCGGCCATCACCGGCCGGCTGTTGGCCGACGGCGCAGCGGAAGTAACCGTCTGCGATACCGGACTGCTCGCCCGGGTCGCGCTCGACGGCGGTTCGGCTGTGACGTTCGGCGATCCGGCCAACGATTGCGGTGGCAACACCGTGCTGGGCAGGGTCAGCGTCACGAATACCGCCGGCCCGAGCGTGATCGGCGGGAACCGCATCATCGGCCGGCTCGAGTGCTCCGGCAATGAGCCGCCACCGGTGAACAACGGTTTCCCGAACAGCGTCCTCGGCCCCAAGACCGGACAGTGTTCCGATCTGTAGCAGCTGATTGGAAAGGGAGTGCCCGCCGGCTCGTGTGCAGACGAGCCGGCGGGCACTGTTGCTTGTTCCGGATCAGCCGCGCAGACCATTGCGTTTTGAGCCGCGCATAACGAAGTGCCGCCGGTTCTGGCGAACCGGCGGCACTGTCAGCTGGTCACGGGCCCGGCTGACACATCGCTGGAAAGAGCGGCCCACCCTGGTCTTTGTCCCCCCAGCCCCCCGGCGACGACCAACCTGCTCAGCCCAACGACGTCCCCCCTATGCTGTAGGGTTCCGGCCTACGGTCAAGGAATGGTCAAAGGCGGGTAAAGAGCGCGCGGCTCGACGGATGAGGTAGCAGGGTGTCTGCAGCACAGTCGTTTCGGGTGCTGGGGCCGGCTGAGGCATGGATCGACGGCCGCCAGATACCACTGCCCGGCGCCAAGCCCAGGGCAGTGCTGGCCATGCTGGCGCTCAACACGGGGGCCACCGTCGCCGCAGCGGTCCTCAACGATGTCCTGTGGGGTCCGGCAGCACCAAGGACCGCGTCCAAGGCACTGCTCACTCACGTGTCCACACTCCGCCACGCGCTCGGCGAAGGCGCGATCGTCACGTCCGGAACGGGCTGGCGACTCACCACGTCCGATGTGGACGCAGCCTACTTCACCCGGCACGCCGAGGCGGGACGACACGCGTTCGCCCGCGGCGCTACAACGGAGGCGGTGGCGGAGTTCCGCAGCGCACTCGAGCTCTGGCGGGGTCCACCCGTGCTTCCGGACACCGTCCGCGGCCAGGCCGAGCGGACCCGCTGGGTCGAGGCGCACGAGTCGGTCGTCGACGATCTCACCGACGCACGCCTGGCCAGCGGTGAGCACAGCGCACTTGTCGGCGAACTCGAAGCCTCTCTCGCGGCCAACCCGTTGCGGGAACGCCGGTGGGCGCAGTTGTGCCTCGCGCTGTACCGCAGCGGCCGGCAGGGCGACGCATTGGCCGCCTATCAGAGGGCACGCGCCGAACTGATCAACGAGCTCGGTCTCGAGCCCGGTCCTGATCTCGTCCGCCTCGAGCGCAAGATCCTCGACCAGGACAGCACCCTCGACACACCCTCGGGTGCTTCCGGGAGTCAGCAGACCCTCATGCCGCACCCGCCGGACGCCGTGTCGGCCGATCAGCGGGCACGGCCCGTCCCACCGGAGCCGACCGGCGACCTTCGGAAGCACCCGGCACGCCTTCCGTCGCCGCTCACCACGTTCGTCGGTCGCCGGCGCGAGTTGCAGAACCTCGTCGAGATACTCGCCGATCACCGGATGGTGACGATCACCGGGCCCGGCGGCGTGGGCAAGAGCCGGTTGGCGATCGCCGCCGCGCAGGCAGTTGCACACAGGTACGGCGACCGAGTGTGGCACGTCGATCTCTCCCACGCCACGCCCGGACTGGTGGCTGGGACCGTCGCCGGTGCGCTCGGCGTTTCGGAGCAGGAGGATCGCACGCTGGATGATGCGATCGCGGACCGCATCGCGGACGAACCCTGCCTGCTCGTGCTGGACAACTGCGTTCGAGTTCGTCATTCGGCCACCGCACTGCTGGATCGTCTGCTGGCCGCATGCCCGCACACGGTCATTCTCGCGACAAGCCGCGAGCGGCTCGGCCTCGACGCAGAGCGGGTGGTGCCGATCCCACCGATGTCCGTGTCGACGGTCGACTCCGCTGAGCTGTCCGATGCTGAGATCCTCTTTCTCGAACGGGCGCGTGAGGTCGATCCGACCCTGGAGCCCGACCCAGACCACCTCCGCCAGGTGTGCCAGCGGTGCGACGGCCTGCCGCTGGCCATCGAGCTCGCGGCCGCGCGTTGCGGGTCGCTCGGCATGGACGGCCTGCTGGCCGGTCTCGACGATCGGCTTCGGCTGCTCGTCGGCTCCCATGCGGGCACCGAGCGGCACCGGTCGTTGCGTGCGGTGCTCGACTGGAGCCACGACGTGCTCGACGAGGACGAGAAGGTCTCGTTCCGGCGGCTCGGCGCGTTCGCCGGAAGGTTCGACATCGATGCCGCTGTGGCGGTCGACCACGACACCGGCCTGGACGCAGACCCCGCAACGCGGCGAGCCACCGTGGTGGACCTCATCGGCCGGCTGACCGACAAGAACCTGTTGACACACGAACGTACCCCCGCCGGTAGCCGGTGGCGGATGCTTGATGTGGTCCGCAGCTATGCGCGCGAGCGCCTTCGGCAAGCGCCGGACGCGGCCGCCGTTCAGGAGCGCTACCTGTCGTGGGCTGCGCAGACGGCCGAACGTCTCGAGCAACAGCTGCTGACCGGGCGGCCGTGGCAGCAGGACTTCGCCTACTCGATCGATGATCTGCGTGCCGCGCTCGCCACGGACTCGGACACGTGGCCGGACCCCGCCGACCGGTTGGCCCTCGCGCTCGCATTGGCGAGGCTGCATGCCCGCCAGGGGTCATTCACCCTCGCCCAGCTCGCGTACGAGCAAGCGGTGACGATGGCTCGCAAGACCGGGGACGCCGGACAGCTCGCGCGTGCGGCGTTGGGTGCATCGGAGCCAGGCATGTTGTTCGGCGTCACACAGGAACGACGGGTCGCCTTGCTCGAAGAAGCGCTGGGAGCCCTCGACGATGAGGGGAGCGGGACGCGCGTCCGGCTGACCGCCCGCCTGGCCACGGAGTTGTACTGGTCGGCGGACCTCCGGCGCAGCCTGGCCCTCGCACATGAGGCAGCGGCCGCGGCGAACCGGATCGGCGACCCGGGCGCGGTAGCGCACGCGACGTACGCGCTGCACTACGTAACCCGTGGTCCCGGCTCGCTCGCGGCCCGGTTGCGGCTGACCAAGCGGATCAGTCAGGCCGCGGTCGCATCGAATGAGACCCAGCTCGAGCTCGCCGGGCTGGCCGCGCATGTGGCCGCGCTCATCGAGTCCGGCGACATGACCGGCGCAGCGGCCGCCGGGCGTGCGCTGTCCGCGGCTGCGGACCGGCTGCATCATCCGGAATTCCAGTGGTACGTCTCGGTCTATCGGCTCGTCCAGGCGCTCATCACCGGCGAGTTCGATGAGGCCGACCAGCTCGCGGCGGCCGCCCGCCAGGCCGCCGAGGTCGCGCCGGAGTTCACCGTCGGGCTGTTCTTCGCCGAGGCGGTCACCGACCTGCGTGAGCGCACCCGTTCCGAGCAGGCGGCGCACGCGGACCGCCTCGCCGCGATGGCCGCCCGGTTCCCGCGGATCGTCCTATGGCAGTGCCTCGTCACGCTCAGCGAGGCGACCGGTGGCGAGCCGGGCACCGTGGACGACGTCCGGCAACTGACCGAAGACCTCGTGTACCGCGAGATGCGCGACGGCCATTGGCTCACCGCCTGCTGCGTGCTCGCCGAAGCCGCGGCGACGATCGGCGATCTGACGAGTGCGCGAATGCTGCTCCCCGAGCTGGAGCCGTACGCGGATGATCTCGCCGTCGCCGGGCGGGTTGCGGCGTTCCGCGGCTCGGTGTCGTACGCCCTCGGGCTGCTTTCCCACACGCTCGGTGATGACGAGGCCGCAGCACGCTATCTGCTGGCCTCGGCGCAAACGCACGAACGGATCGGCGCAACTCCGTTCCATGCCCGCGATCTCGCCACCCGCTCCCAACTCAGCCTCCCCGAATGATCACGTAAAGGGCGCGCCTCCCGGCCAAACGGCGCCTCCACGGCGCGCATCGTCGGGGCATGCCGAGCATCGGTCTACAGGATGGGCTCTGGAGCGTACCGCGCCGCGTCCGGATAACGATCAGCGATCTCGGCGATCCGCCGGCCGACCTCGGCAACCTGAGTTCCCGCGGCGCCGGTGAAGCCGGCCGGCTCGGCCAGTACCGCCTCGAGCTCGGCCCGGTCGACCCCGAGCCGCTCGTCCGCGGCAAGCCGGTCGATCAGATCATTGCGCTGGGCGCCGTGCTCGCGCATCTCCAGCGCGACGGCCACCGCATGCTCCTTGATCACTTCGTGCGCCGCCTCCCGGCCGACCCCTGCTTTAACGGCGGCCATCAACACCTTGGTGGTCGCCAGGAACGGCAGATATCGATCGAGTTCGCGTGCGATCACGGCCGGGTATGCACCGAACTCGTCCAGCACGGTCAAGAACGTCTGGAACAGCCCGTCGACGGCGAAGAACGCGTCCGGCAACGCCACCCGCCGCACGACCGAGCAGTAGACGTCCCCTTCGTTCCACTGCGAGCCGGCCAGCTCGGCACCCATCGAGGCGAATCCACGCAGCACGACGGCCAACCCGTTGATGCGTTCGCACGACCGGGTGTTCATCTTGTGCGGCATCGCGCTCGACCCGACCTGGCCCGCGGCGAAGCCCTCGGTGGCGAGCTCCTGCCCGGCCATGAGCCGGATCGTCGTCGCCAGGGACGACGGCCCGCCGGCGAGCTGCACGAGCGCGGACAGCACGTCGTGGTCGAGCGATCGCGGATAGATCTGGCCCACGCTCGTCAGCACCTTCTCGAAGCCGAGGTGCCCAGCGATCCGCCGCTCGAGTTCGGCGAGCCGGGTCTCGTCGCCGAGCAGATCGACCATGTCCTGGCCGGTGCCGACCGGGCCCTTGATCCCACGCAGCGGATACCGCGCGATGAGGTCCTCGAGGCGTTCGAACGCCACCAGCAGTTCGTCGGCTGCCGACGCGAAACGCTTGCCGAGCGTCGTCGCCTGTGCGGCGACGTTGTGGCTGCGGCCGGCCATCACCAGGTCCCCATACTCGGCGGCCAGCCGTCCGAGCCTGACGAGCGCGGCAACACTCCGGTCGCGGATCAGTTCGAGGGACCGCAGGATCTGCAGCTGCTCGACGTTCTCCGTCACGTCGCGGCTGGTCATACCCAGGTGGATGTATTGAGTCGTGTGCTCCTGCCCGGCGAGGGCGTTGAACTCCTCGATCCGCGCCTTCACGTCGTGCCGGGTGACGCGCTCGCGTGCCGCGATGCTGTCGAGGTCCACCTTGTCGACCACGGCCTCGTACGCCTCGACGACCCCGTCCGGAACGGTCATCCCGAGGTCGCGCTGCGCACGGAGCACGGCGAGCCACAGTTCGCGTTCGAGTACCGCTTTGCGCTCGGCCGACCAGAGAACGGTCAGCTCGGCCGACGCGTATCGGGACGCGAGCACGTCAGGGATCGCAGGCTGCACCACGACCCCGATTATCGCGCACTGGCCGTCGGTGCCGCTCGCTCCCACCGCGACCGTCGTCTGCTCAGCACACCGGTTGCGACGGCTTGGCCGATCCGGCAAGTTCGGCCAGCGCCGAAGTTGTGGTCGAGGATCCTCAGCCGGCTAGACGTGCGAGCCACCGAGCTCTGCTCCGAGCCGAGTCCGCGCCCGCCGCGCCAGACCGAGCCCGACGAGCACGATCGCGCCACCGGCCACGGCGTCGAGGATGTAGTGGTTGCCGGTGACGACGATCGACCAGAGCATGAGTACCGGCATGGTGATTCCGGCCGCCCGGACGACGCGGTTCGCCGCGAGCGTGCTGATCGCTATGCCTGCCAACAGCATCCAGCCGAAGTGCATGCTCGGCATCGCCGCGTACTCGTTCACAAGTGCCGATGCGTTGAAGCTCCGGTAACGGTCCGACTCCGCGGCGATCGTGTCGACGAATCCGCCGACGAACCGCGGCGGAGCCAGCGGGAAGGCGGCGAAGAGGACCAGACTGAACAGCCCAGAGATCAGCAAGGCGTTGCGGTACATCGCGAACATCGTGCGCCGGGCGAACAGGAGCCAAACGGCGACGCCGATCACCATCGGCCAGTAGGCGATGTAAATCGCGTTGGCGATGTGCACCGCCCACGGTATCCCCACGACCGCGGCCTGTAGCTCGGGCTCGACGAAAATGCCGAGATCACGTTCGAGTGAGATCACTCGGTCGGCGTTGCCGAAGGCGAGATCCACGCGGTTGTCCGTCAGGCCACGCACGAGTGAGTACAACAGTACGGCGACCGCGACAAGGACGACCTCACGCGCCACCGATCCCCAGCGGATCGACCGCACCGCATTAGCCGGCCGGACACGGCGCGGCCTCCCCGCGTCGCATGTTCGACAAGCCCCGCCAACCACGATCCGTTCTTTTTCTTATGTTTCAGAAATATGTGAATCTAAGAAAAGGCTACTTCACCGGCTCGGGCCGTGCCAGGTGATTTCTGCGACGGCGCCAAAGGCCGCAGGGGCTCAGGGGCGCTCGCGGTCCGACCTACACGCGCGGCACGTACGGGACGTTGATCCGGCCCGTCCAGGCCGCCTCGGCGATGTCCGATCGGTAGTGCCCACCGTCCAGGATGATCATGTCCATGGCCGCATACGCACGTTCGCGCGCCCGGCCGAGATCGGCGCCGACCGCCGTCACGGACAACACCCGCCCGCCGGCGCTTACCAACGTGCCGGACGAGTCGCGCCGGGTTCCGGCGTGCAGGATCTCCACGCCGGGGACGGCGGCCGCCGCGTCCAGACCGCCGATCGGGTCGCCGGCGCGTGGGGCCTCCGGATAGCCGGATGCGGCGAGCACCACGGTCACCGCCGCCCCGTCCGACCAGTGCAAGAGTGGGAAGCCGGCCAGATCTCCGGTTGCCGCGGCATGCAGCAACGGGCTCAACGGCGAGGCGAGCCTGGCGAGCACGACCTGTGCCTCGGGATCGCCGAACCGGGCGTTGAACTCGACGACGCGGGGACCTCGTGTCGTCAGTGCCAGCCCGACGTACAGGACTCCGGCGTACGGCGTACCGCGATGGCGCATCTCGTCCAGTGTCGGCTGGACGACCCGCGCCATCATGTCGTCCATGAATCCGTCCGGGACCCAACCGAGCGGCGTGTAGGCGCCCATCCCGCCGGTGTTCGGTCCGTTGTCATGGTCGAAAGCACGCTTGAAGTCCTGCGCGAGCGCCAGGGGGACGACCGACCGTCCGTCGCTCACGCAGAACAGGGATACCTCCGGGCCGTCCAAGTACTCCTCGATGACAACCCGTCCGCAGTCCTTGGCATGCACCATTGCGGCGTCCCGGTCGTCGGTGACGACCACGCCTTTCCCGGCCGCGAGCCCGTCGTCCTTGACCACGTACGGCGGCCCGAATCGGTCGAGTGCCCGCGCAGTCTCGTCCGGCGAGTCGCACAGCAGCGACATCGCGGTCGGCACTTCCGCCGCGGCCATCACCCTCTTCGCGAACGATTTCGAGCCTTCCAGCTGCGCGCCGTCGGCCGACGGTCCGAAGCACGGTATGCCCCGCCGCCGCACCGCCTCGGCCGCACCGGCAACGAGCGGCGCCTCCGGCCCGATAACGACCAGGTCCACGGCGAGCCGGGTCGCGAGATCTGCGATCGCCTCCGGCTCGCCCACGTCGACCGGCTCGACGGCCGCCTCGGTGGCGATTCCCGCGTTGCCCGGCGCGGCGTACACCTGGCGAACGTCTGAATCGCGGTTCAATGCCTTCACGATGGCGTGCTCGCGGCCACCGCCGCCGATAACCAGAACGTTCACATCAGGTGAGCCTACGACGTCCTGTCCGGTCGCGCCGCACGGCTGACGCCGGATCCCACCGCCGGTGGCACACCATGGCCGCTGCCGGCCGGCATGGCACCGGCGGTGGTGGGTATAACGATGTTGCTCGACACGTCGGCGCCGGCCAGTGTGAAACCCGTCAGGGATGCGGGCGTCGCGACCGAAGTTTCACCAGCGGCAGCTGGCAGTGCAGCGGCGCCGACAGCGTCGGACGCCGGCGGCCCCCAGGCCGTGTCGTTGCCCGCGGGCCGAGGTGCAACGTCGACGAGGACCGGATCGGGGACGTCGTCGACGACGGTTTCGATCAGTGGCTCGACGAGGACCGTACCGAGCCGATCGACAATGGGCCGCTCCGTGACGTCGAGCAGCGAACACGTGACCGGTGCGAGTCGGCTCGCGAGCATCCCGGCGGTTGCGGTGGCGGGCGCCGGCACCGGCACGATCGTCGTCGTCACCGCGCGGTCTACCGGCTCGGTGCCGGCCGGGAGTTCCGGTGTAAGCGTCGCTGGGACCTCATCGACCGGATGGGCGGTCCGTTCGCTCCGGCCCGCTATGACCTCTGGCGTCACTGAATGAAGCAACTCGCCGTCGGAACCGGGTTGGGACTCCTCGTCTTCGCTCGCATCGGGGAGATCGGCCGCGCTCGCCACCGGGTCGTCGTCAGATCCGTCCGGCTCGTCCGCCGGCGGAGGGTCCGGTGACTCCACACCGGCGTCGTCCGGCGGCTCGTCCCGTTCCGGCGCGTCGGTCGGATCCGACGCCGCGTCCGGTTGGGACGACTGCTCGAGCCGCACGAGATGCCGCGCGGTGTCAATGAGCGAACCCAGCGGCTTTGGCGACGTCGGGCCGGCGTCGCCTACAAGGTCACCTAGCAGGCTCTCGGGCTCTTCGTCCGCCTCCGCGCCGCCGGACGCGGTGCCGTGCGACGAACCGGACCCGGTGCCCGCTTCGGCCGGTTCGGTCCCGTCCGCAGGCTCCGGCCGGTCGGATGGTCGCGCATCGCTCGCGCCCGACTCCGCACGCTCGGCCTCGGCCCGTGTGCCGTCCTCCGAAGCGGACGGGGAGGGCCGGGCGGCGCCGGGATCGCGTACGTGTTTACCGGTCGCCGACCGACCAGCAGCCGGCTGCGTGGCCGGTTCCGGATCCACCGGCGCAGGTTCGGGGGTCCGCGCCGGGTCCGGTTCGGGCGCAGCCGGGTCGGTGCGAGACTCCCTGTCCTCCGACATCGCCCGCGGTGGACCGGCCGCCGCGTTCACGACCGATCGGACAATGTCCTCAACCGATGCCGTCGCCTCTCCTACCGCGCCGGTCACGGAATCGAGCGTGCCCGACTCGGCTGCCTGTGCTGCCGCGGGGCCGAGCGCGACGAAAGCGCATGCGCCGCCGACCGACAAGGCGGTCCGACGGACACCTCGTGCAGATGACGGTGCCTCTTGATCAAGATGCCGCAAATCGGACTCAGCCACGTATGCGGGGTCCGGCGATGACTGTGACCGGCGGTGCTTTCCCCCGCCCGGCCGAGACTTCGACACAGAACCTCCGATCGATTCGGACACTTGAAATTACTGGCAGATCGGCTTGCTGTGAAGCCCCTCGTCCGATCTTTTCGACGAACTTCGCCGGAGGTCCGGCCGCCGGAAATGCGAAGGCGCGTGCTGACTTCAAGCATGGTCCGAAGAGCTGGACGACCATCTGGTTGATCATTGCTCCAGATCGTCGATGGCGCGGAGCACACGTTTGGCCGAGACCGGGTAGGCCGTGCCGAGCGACTGCGCGAAGTAGGAGACGCGCAGTTCCTCGAGCATCCAGCGCACTTGGACCACGTCGTCGTCATCGCGCCGCGCGGGCGAGAGTCGGGACACCATGTCGTCGTACTCCGTGCGCAGCTCGTGAACCTCGTCCATGAGCTGCCGGTCGCGGTTGTGGTTCGTCGGCAACTTGTCCAGCCGCCGCTCCATCGCCCGGACGTACCGCACGACGTCCGGGAGTCGCGCCGAGCCCGTCTCGGTGATGAATCCGCAATAGACGAGCTCATCGAGCTGGCCACGGATGTCCGTGAGCGCAGCGACCAGCGGCAGACTCTTCGTGGCCTGCAGCCGCTCCGCGACGGATCGAGCTCCGGTAAGGATCTTCTCGACCTTGCCGAGCACATCCAGGGTGACGTCCACGAGGTCGGTCCGGACGGCGTCCCGCAGCGCCGCGAAGCCGGCCTCGTCCCAAACCACGCCGCCCGCGTCGGCCATCAGCTTGTCCACCCCGCATGCCACACAGTCGGCCAGCAGCGCCGAGACGCTGCCGTGCGGGTTCGCGCTGAGCGCCAGCTTGCTCTTGTTGGTCAGCGTGCCGGCGACGAAGGCGTTCGGCGACGGGATCGTCAGCTGGAGCAGCCGCCGCGTCCCCCGCCACATCGCACGGCGCTGCGCCGGCTCCGTCTCCAGCACGCGCACGGCCACGGTGTCGCCCTCGTCGACCAACGCCGGGAACCCCTTGAGGACCCGACCGTCCCGGCTGCCCTCGACGGTCCGCGGCAGTGTGCCGAACGTCCACGACGTCAGCCCTTCCTGCTCGATCTCCTTCGACACCGACGCGATGACCCGCTTCGTCGCCGGCGCCAGATCACGCTTCAGCGCGTCGAGGTCCTTGCCCTCGCCAACGACCCGGCCACGCGAGTCCTCCACCCGGAACGTCATCCGCAAGTGGGTAGGGACGCGCGCCACATCCCACGCGTCCCGCGGCACCGTCACACCGGCCATCGCACCCAACTCACGCTCGAGAATCAGCAGCAGCGGCCCGTCGTCCGGGCCCACCCGGCGCAGCACGGCGGACGCGTAGTCGGGAACGGGCACGAAGTTGCGCCGCAGCGCCTTCGGTAGCGACCGGATCAGTGCGACGACCAGGTCGTGCCGCATACCGGGCACCAACCAGTCGAAGCCCTCGCCGCTGACCTGGTTCAGCACGTCCACCGGAAGGTGCACGGTGACGCCGTCGGCGGCCGCGCCCGGATCGAACTCGTAGCTCAACGGCAGGCTCAACTCGCCGTCGAACCACACATCGGGGTAGTCCGCGGCGCTCACTTCGGCCGCATCCTCGCGCACGACCGTGGCCGGATCGAAGGTCAGCAGATCCGGCCGGCTGTGCCGGACCTTCTTCCACCACGTGTCGAAGTGCGCGGCCGAGACGACCTCCGCCCCGATCCGCTCGTCGTAGAAGGCGAACAGGTCGTCGTCGGACACGAGGATGTCCCGCCGCCGCGCCCGGTTCTCCAGATCCTCGACCGACTCGAGCAGCTCGCGGTTCGCATGGAAGAACTCGTGACGGGTGTCCCAGTCGCCGTCCACGAGTGCATGCCGGATGAACAGCTCTCGGGACAGCTGGGGATCGATCTTTCCGTACGCCACCTTGCGCCCGGTGACGATCGGCATCCCATACAAAGTGACCCGCTCGACCGCCATCACCGCGCCGCGCTTCTTCTCCCAATGCGGCTCGCTGTAGTGCCGCTTGACCAGGTGCGCACCGAGCGACTCCAGCCAGGTCGGGTCGATCCTGGCGACGACGCGGGCCCACAGCCGGGACGTCTCCACGAGTTCGGCGGCCATCACCCATTGCGGGCGCGACTTGGCCAGGACCGAACCAGGGAAGATCGAGAACTTCGCGCCACGCGCCCCGAGATACTCGTCGAGCGGACGGCGCCCCTTCGGACCCGTTGCCCGGCGTTTGGGCTCGGTCAGCATGCCTGCATGGGAGAGCAGCCCGGACAGTAATGCCATGTGGATCCGGTCCTCGTCGGCCGGCTTGCTGTTCCGCTTACCGCCCACCGACTTGACCGCCTGCCGCAGCTGGGCATGGACGTCCTGCCACTCGCGTAGCCGCAGATAGTGCAGAAACTCGTTGCGGCAGAGCTTGCGAAACTGGTTGCCCGACAGCTCCCGCTGCTTCGCACGCACGTACGCCCACAGGTTCAAGTAGGCCAGGAAGTCCGAGGCCTCGTGGTTGAACCGGGCGTGTTGGGCGCGAGCGGCCTGCTCATGTTCGGCCGGACGCTCGCGCGGATCCTGGATCGACAGCGCAGCGGCGATCACCAGCACCTCGCGAAGGCAGCCGGTGCGCTCGGCCTCCAGAACCATGCGCCCCAGCCGCGGATCGACCGGCAGCCGGGCCAGCTTCCGCCCCGTGTTGGTCAGCCGCTCGCGCTCGTTCAGCGCGCCGAGCTCGTGCAGCAGCCGGACGCCGTCGCGCACATAGCGCCGGTCGGGCGGATCGATGAACGGGAAACCGGCCAGGTCCCCGAGGTCGAGCGCCGCCATCTGCAGAATCACCGAAGCGAGGTTGGTCCGCACGATCTCCGGGTCGGTGAATTCCGGCCGCGCGTTGAAGTCGTCCTCAGAGTAGAGGCGGATACAGATGCCGTCGGACGTACGTCCGCACCGGCCCTTGCGCTGGTCCGCCGATGCCTGCGAGATCGGTTCGATCGGCAGCCGCTGGACGCCGAGCCGTTGGCTGTATCGGGAGATTCGGGCCAGGCCGGTATCGACCACGTACCGGATCCCGGGCACGGTGAGGGATGTCTCGGCTATGTTCGTGGCCAGTACGATTCGCCGTCCCCCCGATCGGTGGAAGATGCGGTACTGCTCGGCCGCGGACAGCCGCGCGTACAGCGGCAGCACTTCGGTTTGCGACCCCCGCGCACCCTGCCTGGTGAAGTGCGCGCGCAAGGCGTCCGCAGTGTCGCGGATCTCGCGCTCACCGCTGAGAAAGACCAGCACGTCTCCGGGACCTTCGCGGTAGAGCTCGTCGACGGCATCGGTGATCGCCTGGATCTGGTCCCGGTCGTCGTCCGCTCCGAACGGCCGGTACCGCGTCTCGACGGGGTACGTCCGTCCGGACACCTCGACGATCGGCGCGTCGCTGAAGTGCTCCGAGAACCGCTCGGGATCGATGGTCGCCGAGGTGATGATGACCTTGAGGTCGGGCCGGCGGGGCAGCAGCCGGTTCAGGTAGCCGAGGATGAAGTCGATGTTCAGGCTGCGCTCGTGCGCCTCGTCGATGATCAGGGTGTCGTACTGGCGCAGCGCCTTGTCGCCGGCCAGCTCGGCCAGCAGGATGCCGTCGGTCATCAGCTTGACCAGCGTGTCGTCGCCGACCCGGTCGGTGAAGCGCATCTTGTAACCGACGGTGGTGCCGGTCGCCGTCCCCAACTCCTCGGCGATGCGGTCCGCCACCGAACGGGCGGCGAGCCGGCGCGGCTGGGTATGGCCGATCATGCCGGTGACGCCACGCCCAATCTCCAAGCAGATCTTCGGCAGCTGGGTCGTCTTACCCGATCCGGTGTCGCCGGCGACGATCACGACTTGGTTGTCACGGATGGCTGTGGCGATGTCGTCCCTGCGCTGGCTGACCGGAAGCTCGTCCGGATAACTGATGGCCGGGACGCGGGCCCGCCGCCGCTCCAACCACTCGGCGGCATCGTCATTAGTCATCGCTTGTCCAGCATACGGAGCGTCTGCGTGCTGCCTGGCATGGTGTCAACGGTGGCGGTGGCGGCTAACATAATTACGTGAGTGAGGGGCTAGTGGCCCCCTGTAAGCCAAACCCAAGATCCTCCTGATTGACGATGGCGACTTCCCGGACGCGAACCGAACCCGTCGGAGGTGAACGCGAATGCAGTCAGTCTTCAACAACCACCACCGAGCCGATGCCTTTCAGGCGTCGGACGCGCCATTGCTCGTCGTAGACACAGACTTGTTGATCCGCGACGTCAACTCCGCATACCTGAAGGCAACAAACCGCCCATATGATGAATTAGTTGAAATTCTGATCTTCGACGCATTCCCGGATAATCCGACCGACACTGAAGCCGACGGGGTGACCAATCTCAATGCTTCGTTCGAGCGAGTGTTCCGAAGCTCCGCACGCGACTACATGCCCGTGCAGCGCTACGACATCCCGTCCATCCAAGCTCCGGGCGCGTTCGTGCGTAAGATCTGGACCCCGGTCAACAGCCCGATTCATAACGAGGACGGACATCTGAGCGGTGCGTTACACCATGTCGAGGACGTCACCGCGGTCGTCGACTCCATCTGGGATACCGGGCCGTCTGTATCGGCAGGCGTGAACATGGACCAGCATGCGTGGACATCCCTTATCAACGCCCTGGTCCGTGAGACGTTCGGCCATCGGCGAGCCAGTGCAACTGCAGAGCAACTGCAGCAAGCACTGAACTCGCGAGTTCTCATCGAACAGGCCAAGGGCGTGATCGCCGCTCGCGAGGGCATCAGCGTCGACGAGGCGTTCACCCGGCTTCGCGGGTATGCCAGAGGAAAGAATGTCCGTCTCCACGAGATCGCTCAGACCGTAATCGAATTCGAGCTTTCGGTGTAGGCACGGTTCTGGCCTCTTTTCCAGCGCGTCTGCTCCAGATATGGTGCACCGCAAACTACGTGAGACGTCTCACATCCTGGGGGGTAGTCAGGACGCACCAAAGGCGGTAGTGACGTGAGCAGTGTCGAGCTCAAGGATGTGACCAAGGTCTTTCCCGGCCGCACGGTGGCTCTGAACCAAGTAAGTCTGAGCGTCTCTGACGGCGAGTTCCTCGCCCTTCTCGGGCCGTCGGGCTGCGGCAAATCGACATTGCTGCGCCTGGTGGCGGGCCTGGAGGAACCGACCCGCGGCGCGGTCCTGATGGACGGCGAGCCGATCGGCGATCTGATGCCCCAGGAGCGGGGGGTGGCGATGGTCTTTCAAGACTATGCGCTCTATCCCCATATGACCGTCGGCGGCAACATGGACTTCCCGCTCATGATCAACGGGATGGAGCCCGAACAACGCCAGGAACGGATCGGCAGCGTCGCCACCGCGCTCGGCATCGACGATCTGCTGCACCGCAGCATCCACAAGCTGTCCGGCGGTCAGCGCCAGCGCGTCGCGATGGGCCGTGCGATCGTGCGCGAGCCACGGTTGTTCCTCCTGGACGAGCCGCTGTCCAACCTGGACGCCGGCCTGCGAGCCGAGCTGCGCGCCGATATCTCCGAACTCGCCCGCCAGCTAGGAGTGACCGTTCTCTATGTCACGCACGACCAGACCGAAGCCTTGACGATGGCCGACCGGGTCGCCGTCCTGCGCCGCGGCACGCTGCAGGACGTCGGCACCCCGGCGGAGGTCTATAACCGTCCCGCGACGGTGTACGTCGGAACGTTCCTCGGCAATCCCCGGATGAGCCTGCTGGAAGGTTACGTGCGGGCTTTCCCGGACGACACGGTAGAGATCTCGCTCGGCGAGCAGGCATTGCGGCTCCCGCCCGATCATTCGCAGGTACGCATGCTGTCCCGGTACCACGCCGAGACGATCATCGTTGGCTTCCGTGCCGAGTCGGTGCGCCCTGCGGCGGGCAGTGAAGCCGTCGTGCTCGGCGGCGCGGTGCGCCATCTCGAGCACCACGGGCACGAGACGATCGCCATGATCAACGTTGGTGGCAAGGCCGCAGCCGTGCTCGAAGACGACGAAGCTCCGGTCGAGACCGGCCGTGCGACCGCGGCGTGGCGCGGTGCCGCCAGCCGGCTGTTCGGGCTGCGCAGCCGGTCCGCCGATGATCCGTCTGACGAAGCCGCCCAAGCACCGACCCACGCGCGGGCGACCCGCAGAAGCGCCGATCTCGCGTTGCGGCTGGCGCCCTACCCGAATCTGGCTTCCGGCCACCAGCTGCCGGTGACCGTCGACCTCGAAGCATTGCACTTCTTCACCGACCGCGGCGACCGCATCGGCGGCGGCTGGCGCTAACTGATCATGTTCGTGATCATGAAGCCGATTCACGCGAAAATGACTGGTTTCGCTTCATGATCATGGGCGTCGCGATCGCGGCGAACCACACGGTCAGGATGGCGACATAGACCAAGACCTGAGCATGCCCGCCGATCGAGAGCAGGGTACCGTCCATCAGGCTGCGCGCATTGGTCACGACGATCAGTCCGCCGGCGAGGGTGCCGAGCAGCCGTCCGGGGATGTGCTTGGCGAGCCAGGCCGCGATGGGAGCCGCCGCGAGGCCGCCGATGAGCATGGCCACCACCCACGACAGGTTGATGCCGCCGAGCCCAAGCCCGAGCAGGAAGCCGGCGCTGCCAGCCGTCACCACGGCGAACTCGGCCGCACTGATCGAGCCGATGACCATCCGCGGCTGGATCCGGCCGGTCGCGAGCAAGGCGGACGTGCCGACCGGGCCCCATCCACCGCCGCCGGTCGAGTTCAGGAACCCGCCGACCAGCCCGAGGGGAACCAGCGCTCCGGTACGCATCGGCGGTCCGCCCGTCGACGGCCTCGCACCACCCCACAGCGTAAAGCGCAGGATGATGTAGCAGCCCAGCCCAAGGAGGATCAGCGCCATGAGCGGGCGCGCGAGATCTGTTGCGAGCCAAGCCAGGAAAAGTGCTCCGACGAATGCACCGGCCGCACCGGGAAGCGCGATCCGGCGCACGATCCACCAGTCGACGTTGCCGAATCGCCAATGCGCGTATCCGGACGCGAACTGCGAGCCGACCTGCGAGAAGTTCACCGTCGCCGACGCCAGTACCGGAGTGACGCCGGTGGCCAGCAGCATGGATGTCGACGTCACGCCGTAGCCCATGCCGAGCGATCCATTGATCAGCTGCGCACCGAACCCGGCAAGGCCCAGCAGGAGCAGTGCTACCACAACGATCTCCTATTCCTGCTTAACCGATAGGAATACTAGCATTTATGGTGGGCGCAGACAAACGGTGGGCGCGTTGTGGATAAATGCCCGGTCTCGGGCATAATCCTGGCGATGACCGCAGCAACGCCATCCGATCAGCGCGGCCGCCGGGCCGCTCGCCGCCGCTCCCGACGGCCGAAATACCTTGTTTACGCCGGTGCCCTCGGCATTGCCGTTGCGATCGCGCTGGTCGTGCTGTTCTGGCCGGAGGCGGTGGGCGACACACCGAAAACGACCGGTATACCGCAGGTCGAAAGCACCACCACCCCGGAGCCGACCGAACCTTCGGAGGGCGAGGTGTCGATGGACGGCCGGGCGCCGCTTTCCGGCGTGCTCACCGATGCCGATCTCAACCACGCGTCGCTCACGGTCAAGGTGTCGAATACGCCGGACGCCCATCCGCAGCGCGGGCTCAACGACGCCGACATCGTTTTCGTCGAGCCGATCACCGGCGCCACCACCCGGCTCGCCGCGATGTTCCACTCCACGTTCCCCGAGCACATCGGCCCGACCCGGTCGCTGCGGCCGATGGACGCGCCGATCATCGGGCCGACCGGCGGTGTGCTGGCCAACACCTCGGCGCAGCAGTGGGTGATCGACTACGTCGACGCCGAGGCGGATGTCGACAATCTCAGCACGCTGCGAGTTCCGAGCGGCACCTATTTCATCGACGGTGCACGGATCGCTCCGAACCACGTGTTCACCCAGCCTGAACTGATCATGAACCAGTCCGACCGTACCGAGCCGCCCGATCCGTATTTCCGCTACGCGCACAACGTGCCGAACTCGTCGGCGATGACGAACGGCTCAGCGGCGTCGTCCGTCACGGTCGAGTACGGCGGCTCGTCCACGGCCACCTGGACGTACGACGAGGGGGGCGAACGCTGGTTGCGCGCCGAAGAGTGGTCGGATCACATCCTCGAGGACGGCGAGCAGGTGCGCTCCACCAACGTCATCGTGCTCGCCGCCGAGCGCGACTACAGCTTTCCCGAAGCCGGTGCGGACATGACCGTGCTGGATGTCATCGACACCTCGGGTCAGTTCCGCGCGTTCACCGGTGGCAAGGTCGTCGAGGGAACATGGAGCAAGGCCGGCGTCAACGACCCGTTCGAGTTCCAGCTCGCGGACGGTGAACCGCTGCTGCTCGCGCCCGGTACTACGTGGGTCGAGATGCCGCTCGACACGATGAACGTCGTCGTCAACTAGGGCTTCGAATCGGCACCTCGTGAAGGCTAGCGCTACCAGGCGTAGCGACATCACAACAGGTCTGCATGCATGGTGGAATGTCGCTACGGGTGGTGAACGTGATCGAACTCAACGGGTGAGGTGGGGTTCGAGGTAGCGCAGGATGACCTGACGCGCCTCAGCGAGCAGTTCGGGCGAGCCGGACGGGTCGGCCCGAAACGCGTAGCGCACCAGGGTCTCGGCGACCTCGACGGCGACCCGCAGTGCGCGCCGCAACTCCGGCGTGTCCGGCACCTCGAGGCTAACCGCGGCGAGCTCGGCCAGGCGGCGCGCGACGAGGTCGCTGGTCTCGTCCGAACCGAGCTGCGCGAAGTCCACAACTCCGAAGCCGGGAACGGTGCGGCGCATCCTCACGTACTCGTCCAGCACGACGTCCACCAGGCCGGTCCAGTGGTCCTGCGGCGCCGCCTCGAGCTGGGCTACGATGCGCACGGTGAACCGGTCGAGATTGCGTTGGCCGAATGCTGCGACCAGGGCGGCCTTGTCGGCGAAGAACTGGTAGAACGAGCCGATCGACGAACCCGCGCGCTCGGCGACCGCCCGCGTTGTCAGAGCCTGGTAGCCGCCCTCGTCGAGCAGTTGCCCGCACGCGTCGAGCAGCCGGTCGACCCGCTCAGCTCCACGGCGCTGCGCGGGCTGGCGGCGCAACAACGGTGTGCCGCTCATCCGGACGCCAGCAACGTCAGGCCCGTGATCGTGACGACCACCATCAGGACCATCATCGGCGTCTGCCCGGCGATCGCCACGCGCGGCTCGAACAGCCGCACCGCCCGATCGTGCGCGGCGACGACACCGAGCACGTGCCCGGTCACGATGGCCCCGACCTGGATCGTGGCCAGCAAACCTGCGGGCAACAGCTTTTCATTGACCGTAGCGGGCGAGCCGACCATGAGGACGGCCGCCCGCTGCGACTCGGCGACCAGGTACGCCAGGTAGTGGGCGATCAGATAACCGGCCGCGATCGGGATCAGCGAGTGGACGAACGCTCCGACGGTTCGGCCCCGCTTGCCCACGATCCCGGCCAGCTTGGCCGCAAAGCTGTACAGCACGATGACGCAGGTAACGGCGACGAGCAGGCCGACCGTCCCGGCATTCACCGTGCCGTAGTCCCACAGCGCCGTCACGCTGTCGTAGGCCGTCGAGGCGAGCATCACGCAGACGACGGCGACGAGTCCTGTTGCCGGCCGCAGCGAATCCAGGCCGTTGAGCGGACCGCGCAGCGCGATGACACCGTCCGAGCGGCGCCCGATGAACGCGAGCCGTCCGATCAGGTCGCTGAAGACCTCGAACGCGTCACCGCGGTCGAACCACCCGGATCCGAAGACGGCCGCACCGGCGAGGTGCACGATCGCGTAGATCGTGAAGAACCGGGCCAACCCCACCACGGAGTCGGGGTCGAACGAGACCAGCTCCATCCAGACGAACACGAACAGCCCGATCGCCGCGGGCCAGTAGCCGATCCATTGCGGTAGAGGGACGACACCGTTCCGCGGGTCGCGGCCCAGCAGTCTTGTCGCGGTGGCGTGTACCGTGCGCAGCGGATTGAGCAGCCGCCACACCGGCCCGAGCGCGAGCGAGGCGAAGACGAGGCCGACCCAGAACACGCCGTAGACCACGCTCGGCACCGGGTTCGCGTGCGCGTTGTCCGGCAGCATCGAACCGCGCACCACGACGGCAACCGTGAACGCCATCGTCACCAGCCGCAGCGTCCACCGGGTCGCCGAGGCATCGACGAACCGGGTCAGCCCGGGTAACGCGCGGCCGGCCGCCGCACCCCGCAACCGGGACTCCGGCCACAACACACCCACCGCGAGGAACGTCACGAACACGGCGAGGGCGCCGCCGGCCACGGCATAGAACAGCGGGACCGGGAGGTCGTGCCCCGGACCGGTGCCGTGTGCGACGATCATGCCGGTTGCGCGGCCGCGTCCTTCGCGGGTGCGGACGATTCGTCGCCCGCTTGGCGCCCTCTTGCACTGGCCGCTACCGCCCAGACGACCCACACGATGCCGACCAGGAAGCGGAACCACGCCGGCGACAGCGGGATCCACGGCAGCATGACGATCGCCTTGTCAATGGCATGTAGCAGGCCGAGCAAGCCGAAAACGATCGTCAACCAACCCAAGCCGCTGCGGCCGGTCTTGCGCAGTTCTATGCCCAGCACGACCAGCCAGCCGCCGATGATCGCGATCGCGATCGCCGGCAGGACGGTGTGCCACAGCGGTACCACCAGCACGTTCATGACCAGGCCGAGCACGCCGACACCGGTCGCGATGGTCGCCACCCGCGCGTGACGTAGGCGCCGCCACCACAGCAACAGCCCGGCCAGTCCGACCAGCACCGAGCTGGCCAACGTCAGTTGGACGTCAACCCGCCCGATCCCCTCGGCGCCGAGCCACTCGCAACCGGCCGGGATGTACGCGTCACCGAGGCTGTACTCACCACAAACGTAGAGCGACGCCAGCGTGGCCGGTTCGGCGAACAGCCGCGCGGTCTGCGGGCCGGTGAACTCGCCGGGCTCGTCACCGCACGCCGGGAGCCGGAGCGGCACGGAGTTGCCGGTGTCGGACTGCCAGCAGTTCTGGACTCCTTGACCGTCCCACCACACGTCCAATCCGTTCGGGCTGTCCGTTCCCTCCGGCGTCAGGCCGAAGGCGTTGCCGATGTAGGTGTTGTGGTTCGAGGTGTCCCACTGGTTGGTGAACGTGTAATCCCCGCGGACGAACGCCGGCGGATGAAGGAGCAGGAAGCCGGTGTAATCGTTGCCGTAGACGAAGTTGTCGCGGAACACGTTGTAGTTGCCACCTGCGGTCAACAGACCGGTGCCCGGAGGGACGCCGATGGCCGGGCAGACCACCCCGTCCTGGTAGCCGCGCTGCTCGCTCGGCTTGGCGCAGGTGCCGTCCCGCACATAGTCGTAGTAGTCCACGTTGTTGTCGTAGATCAGGTTGTTCTCGAACAGCGCATGGTTCTGCGGCAGGCCCGGGTGGTCGGGGAACAGGCTGTCCATGGCCACGCCGACGCTGTTCTCGGAGAAGTCGTTGTCGTGCGCCCACACGGAGTCGCCGGCCGTTCCGGAGTAGCCGAGCAGATTGTGGTGGCTGTAGCACTCGGTGATCTCCACGGAGTACCGGTCGACCTCGTACTCGCGGTCCTCGTTGATGTTCGAGGCACTGCCCGGATAGATGCCGGAGTCACCGTTGCCGTAGGCCTCGCAGTCGGTGTAGAGGCCATGGTCGACGGCGAACGTCAAGAACCCGTACTCGTCGTTCCACCGCCCGATGACGTCGTCGATGACGAAGCCGTCGGTCTCGAGAATGTAGACCGCGTTGAACGTGGTCTGCTGCGCGGTGAAGTTCTTCAGGTAGATCCCCTCGGAGTTGTCCGCCCGAAGGCCGTTGAGCTTGGTGTACCCGGCGTCTATGACGACGTCGCCCGGCTCGGCACCGGTGCCTTCGATCTGCAGGTCATCGACGTCGAGCACGACGATCAGGTTCTGGTTGTGCGGACACTGAAGCTGGTCGACGAACTCGAGAATCTGGTAGCTGTCGCCGTCGACCCACGGCCGGTCCAGGTTCGCGCACTCGCCGGTCGGTTCGGGACGGCCGGCCTCCTCGAGATACACGCCCGGCAGGATGTAGATGTTCGTGCCCGGCTCGGTGACCGCGTCCACAGCGGCCTGGATCGATTCGTACCCGTCTTGCTGACACTGCTCGAAATAGGCCTCGTTCCGCCGGCGCAGATCGGCCGGGAAGTTCGCGATCCGCTCGGCGAACTCTGCCTCGTCCGCATCGCAGACGATGAGCACGTCGGCGGCCTCGGCCTCGGAGCGGTACTCGGGGACGGTGCCCGTCCCATCCGGAAGGATGACATCCCGCTCGTCGTGTGCCGCTGCGCCGGGAGCAACCATGGTCAGCGTGATTCCGGCGGCAGCGGCGGCGGCAGAGACGGTGCGAAGTCTGATCACGCAGGCAAACTAGAACATCGTTCACGTTTCGCCAAGCCCTATCCGCGCCGAGCCCCAGAACGTAAACACTTCGTGACCGTATGGCGCACGCGCACTGGACGATTCGACGCGGCGAGTCGAGTGCGTAGAGTCGCACGATGCCGAAGCCTTCGCTGTTGCTCGTCCACAGTCCGCTGGTCGGCCCATCGTCGTGGCGTCCCCTCGACGAGACCGCACGTGATCGTGGATATGGCGTTCTCCGGCCGGACCTCACGAGCGTCGCCGTCGCACCGCCTCCACAGTGGCAGCACATGGTCTCGGTCGCAGTGGAGGCAACGTCCGGACACTCCGACGTCGTGGTCGTCGGGCACTCCGGCGCCGGAGCGATACTGCCGGCCATCGCCGAGCGGCTCGGCGATCAGCTCCGAGCTGTGGTCTTCGTCGATGCCGTCGTCCCTCCGTCGACGGGAGCGCACATGACCTCGCCACCCGTCCTCGATCTCCTCGACTCCAAGACCGTCGATGGCCGGCTTGCGGTCTGGCTCGAGTGGTGGCCGTCGGATGCAGTCGACGAGCTCGTCCCCGATCCGAGGGATCAGATCGAGCTGCGCGCAGATATGCCACGGCTGCCACGAGCGTTCTTCGACGATGCGATTCCCGTCCCTCCAGGCTGGTCGTCCGGCCCGTGCGCCTACCTCAGGCTGAGCGCAGCCTATGACTCGGAGTACGCTGAGGCGGCGAAGATGGGATGGGCGCGCTCAGCCATCGCGGGAACGCACCTGAGCATCTTCGCCGAGCCGGCACGGGTGCTCGACGAGATCGAGGCTCTCCTGGCGAGCATCGGCGGCCATTCGCCGGGCGTCCCGTCATGACATGGCGGAGCGGGCGCCGCCGTCCCGGAACCGCAGCCAGGCGATGTGGTCTCTGACCTCGGCTTCCTGGCCCGCCGTCAGCGGCGGCCCGCCGTACGTGATGCTCCCGCCGTCCGAAGCGGCCGCGGCAGACGGCCACTCATCTGGTTCGGCGTCGCCGAGCTCGAGACGCACGGCCCGCTCGAGCAGTCTCAGGCCCGTCTGGGTCAGTAGCAGGTCGTCTCCGAGTGTCTTCTCGATCGCTTGCAGTACGCCGGCGAACAGCGGCATGGCCGTCTCCTGAACGGCGCGTCCGGCGGCGGTCAGTTCGAACAGCTGGGCACGGCGGTCGTCCGCGTCCGGCATGCGCACGACATGGCCGGCGGCTTCTAGTGCGCGTAACCGCCGGGACAACGTCGTCGGTGGTGTGCCCGAGAGCTCGGCCAGCCGCGACAGGGACGAGCGCGGTTGGACGACGAGTAGCGAGTACAAACCGTAGTCCGCCGAATCGATACCCGCATCGGCCAGCGCATCGTCCAGCAGCGCGCCGACGACGCGCGCAAGGCGCCAAACGTCGAACAGAACGTTGCGCGGCCCGGTACTTAGCCCCATGTGGTGGTAATTTACCACTAACCTGAGCTATCTTGCTGCTATGTCGACTCCACATGGTCGTATGTCCCGTCGCTTCGGGATCGCGGTCGGCGCGATCGTCCTGGTCACCACCGCATGCGGGGAAGACGACAAGGCCGCGACAGGCGGCGACCCGCCGAGCACCCCCACGCCGACGGCATCGCCGACCGAACCGTCCGGACCACCCACGGCGGCACCCGGCGTCGTCACACCCCATTCCGAGGACCCCGTGCTGCGCGCGGCGGCAGGCGAGCGCTGGACCAACCCTGGGTGGACTGTGGCCGACGGCGACACGTTGTGGATGTTCCGCAACTCGTTCAGCAGTTTTCCCGGCGTGTCCAGAACGGACCTGATGCGCTCCCGCGACGGCGGTGAAACCTGGACCGAGGTGGGGCCGGTCATCACGACCGAAGACGTACCGTTCACCGAGAGAACGGCATTCGTGATGACCGGTTGGGTCGACGAGGCAGGCTGGCACGCCGTCATCGCGACGTATGAGGGGCAGACTGAGCCCAGCGCATTCGGCGTCGCCACCGCCGATCGGCCCGACGGCGAATGGACCGTCGCACCCGAGCCGATCGTCGAGCCGGGCATCACCGGCGGTTTCGACGACCTGCGCATCCGCGAGCCGTCCGTCGCGATCGCCGACGACGGCACGCTGCACCTCTACTACACGGGTTGGGCCGAGCCGGGCGCCGACAGCGAGATCGGCCTCGCGACATCCACCGACGGCGGGCTCACGTGGGAGGGTCGGGGATCGGTGCTGACCGGCGATCAGGACTGGACGCGCGGCGATGTCGGCGGTGCCCAGGTCGTACGTGCCGAACCGGGCTGGGTCATGCTCTACGACTCCACCGCTCGCGGTGCCTCAGCGGCCGGTCTGGCAACGAGCAGCGACGGCTTCTCCTGGACACCATGGGACCAGAACCCGGTGATCGACCGCCGGGTCAGTCCGGGAGGCTCGATCTTCCAGAGCGAGGTCGTTCAACCCGACGGCGATGTCGCGACGTATCTGATCGAGGCAGGCCAAGGTTCGGGCCGAACGTCCATCTACCTGCTCGACCTCGACCTCAGCGTCGTCGCCAACCGAGACTGACCACGCCCTTGCTCGGTTTGCCCGCACGATACCGGGTCTACAGGACACGTTTGGCCGGGGTTTGCCGGCTTAACGTGGTCATTCTGTGGTGCGGTTCATCGGGGCGCGGTGCGGTGGCTGCTCCGGCCGTGGCCCCGGGTCCGGTATCGGTGGGATCGGCGCGTTGACCGGCGTGCCCACCTTGACCGTCAACGGCTGACCGTGATGGACCAGATCGAGCTGGGAACCGTCTTCCTGCTCACCCTCGCGCAGGTAGTACGTCGCCTGCTCGTGGTTGACGCTCACCCGCAGCCGCATACCGTGCCACAACAGCGAGAAGTCCAGCCGGGTGATCCGACTCGGTAGCCGAGGAGCGAATGACAGCGAACCGCCGTGGTCCCGCATGCCGCCGAGCCCGGCGACCAGCGCGATCCACGACCCGGCAAGTGCCGCCAGATGGACCCCGTCCCGCGTGTTCTGGTGCGTGTCGTGCAGGTCGATCAGTGCGGCTTCGCCCAAGTAGTCGTGTGCCAGCTCGAGATGCCCCGTCTCGGCGGCGAGCACAGCCTGCGTGCACACCGACAACGACGAGTCACGGACGGTGCGCCGCTCGTAGTAGCGGAAGTTGCGCGCCTTCTCGGCCGGCGTGAACTGGTCGCCGCGCCAGTGCATCGCGAGCACGAGATCCGCCTGCTTCACCACCTGCCGGCGGTACAAGTCGAAGTAGGGATGGGACAGCAGCAGCGGGTAGTCCTCAGGCTTGGTCGCCTCGAAATCCCACTCCTGGAATCGGGTGAACCCCTCCGACTGCTGGTGAACGCCGATCTCCTCGTCGTACGGGATCGTCATCGCCTTGGCCGCGTCCCGCCACGACGCGGCTTCCTCCTCGCCGACACCGAGAGCGTGCGCGACGTCAGGGTGACGGTTCACCGCGTCGGCGGCGTTGACGAGGTTCGCCTGCGCCATGAGATTGGTGTAGACGTTGTCGTTCAGCACTGCCGAGTACTCGTCCGGGCCGGTCACGCCGTCGATGTGGAACTGGCCGTGCCGGTCGTGGTGACCGAGCGAACGCCACATCCGCGCCGTCTCGACCATGAGTTCGACGCCGACCTCTTTCTCGAACGTTTCGTCGCCGGTCGCACGGACGTAGCGCATCGTCGCGTCGGCGATACCGGCGCCGATGTGGAACGCCGCCGTGCCGGCGGGCCAGTAGCCGGAACACTCCTGCCCGCGGATCGTGCGCCAGGGAAACGTCGCGCCCTTGAGTCCCAACGCCTGCGCACGCTCGCGGGCCAGGTCGAGCGTCGAATGCCGCCAGCGCAGCACCTGCTCGGCGGCCTGCGGCTTGGTGTAGACGAGCACGGGCAGCACGAACATCTCGGAGTCCCAGAACGTGTGCCCGTCGTAACCGGGTCCGGTCAGCCCTTTGCCCGGGATCGGCCGCATCTCGTTCCGCGCACCGGCCTGCAGGACGTGGAACATGCTGAACCGGACGGCCTCTTGGACTTCCGGATCGCCGTCCACCCGGACGTCGGCCGCGTCCCAGTACTCGTCGAGGTAATGGCGTTGGTCGGTACACAGACCGTCCCAGCCGGTCAGTCTGGCTGACGCGATCGCGGCGCCGACCTGATCGCGCAACGCCGGCAGCGACCGCTGGCTTGACCAGCCGTAGGCGAGGTACTTGATCAGGCGCAGCCGCTCACCGGGCTTGACCACGCAGGCGATCGTCGTGCGCGCCCAGTCCGGGAACGTCTCGGTCTTCAGCTCGATTTCGTGCGGCGCCTCCACCTGGTGCGACATCGTTGCGGCCATCCGCAAATCACTCGAACGCGTGTGGTGGATCAGCAGGCCGCCATCGCCGTTCGCGATGTGCTGCTCGGACACCAGGGGCTCACGCAGGACCGCCGCGACGCGCGGATCCCTCGACGTCGGCGGCACCACCTCGTTCGCCACGAGTCCGGACTGAACGACGAGACGGACCTGGCCGTCGAGGGGCTCCACTTCGTAGCAGATCGCGGCGACCGCGCGCTGGGTGAACGACACGAGCCGCGTCGAGTGAACACGGACGGCTCGGCCGGCCGGCGAGACCCATTCGACGTCCCGCGCGAGCGTGCCGGCCCGCATGTCGAGCACACGCTCGTGCGAGCGCAGTTCGCCGTAGCGGACGTCGAGCGGCTCGTCGTCGACCAGCAGGCGGATCAGCTTGCCGTTGGTGACGTCGACGACCGTCTGGCCTTCCTCGGGATACCCGTAGCCGGCTTCGGCGTGCGGCAACGGCCGCAGCTCGTAGAACGAGTTCAGGTATGTGCCAGGCAGCCCGTGCGGCTCGCCTTCGTCCAGGTTTCCGCGCAGGCCGATGTGGCCGTTGGACAGTGCGAAGACCGACTCCGACTGCGCCAGCACGTCGAGGTCGAGCCGGGTCTCGCGCACCCGCCACGGTTCAACTGGATATCCACGCTCACGAATCACTGCGGAGCTCCATCGCTCAATTGGCTCGGCAGGGCCGCGGACGACAATATCTGTCCCGGTTTGTCGCAGTGCATCGGCCCGCCCTCAATGAGTCCGCGCCTGACTACCCAAAAGGTACCGCTGATGTCCATGACATCCAGGTAGGCAGTGCGCGACAGGCGTGTTGCGGCCATCCGGGTGGGATGTCTGCTAACTGTCTTTTTATCGTACGAAGTCCGACCCTGTTCGCCCGAAAGTGTAGCGCTCGTCGGTGCCGAACGCACGAACGACCATGTATACACCCGTCCTGCGCCCAGTGCCACGAAAGCTGACCGCGCCCTACCGCTCCATCAGTTCGGCGAGGTCCGTGACGACAACGTCCGCGCCGTTGTCCCGAAGCGCGTCGGCCTGGCCGACCCGATCGACGCCGACGACGAAGCCGAAACGTCCGGCACGCCCTGCCTGCACGCCGGCGATCGCGTCCTCGAACACTGCGGCGCGCTCCGGCCGAACTCCGAGCTTGGCCGCGGCGGCAAGGAATGTGTCCGGCGCTGGCTTGCCGGGCAGCCCTTCATCGCGGGCGACCACGCCGTCGACGCGCACCTCGAGGAGGGACGCCAGTCCGGCGGCCTCCACCACTTCTGCGCAGTTCTTGCTCGCCGAGACGACGGCCCGGCGCAGTCCGGCGTCCGCCACGGCGGCCAGGTACGCCACGGAACCTTCGTATGGACTCACACCCTGCTCGCGGAGTGTGGCGACGAACTCGGTGTTCTTGCGATTGCCCAATCCGTTGATGGTCGCCGCCGTCGCCGGATCGTCCGGCGACCCCTCCGGCAGTTCGATGCCCCGGCTGGCGAGGAACGACCGGACACCGTCGGCCCGCGCCATGCCGTCGACATACGCCAGATAGTCCTTGCCGGTATCGAACGGCACGAACTCTTCGCCGGTGCGATCCGCACGTTCGCGCAGGAAGGTGTCGAACGTACGCTTCCACGCCGCTTTGTGGATGACGGCGGTTTCGGTCAGCACCCCGTCGAGGTCGAACAGGCACGCCTCGATCTGATCCGGTAATCCCAGCACCGGACTACGGTAGCCCGTACCGTTCGGTGACGGGCTCCACAGCCACGTTTCGTCCGCGACCGGTCTCATACCGCATTGGACGCACGTGCCGTCCGGACGGTTCACTCTGTTATCAGATCGGCAACGGTGATGCCCAGGACCGCGGCCAGAGCGGGGGCGATCTCGATTAACTGCGTCGTGTCGATCGTTGCTCCTCGCAGCGCGTCGTAGCCGTCTGCAAGGCCGAGCTCGTTGGCGCCGCGAAAGTCCACGTCATCGAGTTTGGCCTGCGCGAGCCGGATCCCGCGCAGCGACGAGCCGCGGAACCTGACGTGGTTCAGGGTCGCGCCGCCGAGGTCGAGGTCGTTGAGCATGCAGTCCTCGAACGTCACGTCGTCCAGCAGCGCGGCCCGCAGGTTGACCGAGTCGAACTTGCAGCGAGCGAACGTGACGCGGCGCAGGTTCGCCCCGAAAATGTCAACGCCGGACAACGCACACGAAAGCGCAGAGGTGTCGCGCCAGGCCGTCTCCGCCAGGTCCGTACCAACGAGCCGCGCACCACTGAGCCACACCTCGTTGAACCGTGCTCGCCGGTACGTGCCGCCGGAGAAGGTGACTGACGTGAACGCGCACTCGAGGAACTGCGCGTTACCGATCTCGGCGTCCGCGAACTCGATGTCGTCGAAGTGCGCGACGTCGTACTCCCCGCCGGGCTCCAACGGCCCGTCGTGCTTGGTGAGCAGGTCAGCATAGGGCAGGTCCCCGAGCTGCTCCGGCATCAGCATCAGGCGGCCCCTACTAGTGGGCCATGTCGACGAAACGGCTGTAGTGGCCCTGGAACGCGACAGTGATCGTCGATGTCGGCCCGTTGCGGTGCTTGGCCACGATGAAGTCCGCCTCGCCCGCTCGGGGAGACTCGCGCTCGTACGCGTCCTCGCGGTGCAGCAAAATGACCACGTCAGAGTCCTGTTCGAGACTGCCCGATTCACGAAGATCAGCAAGCATTGGCTTTTTGTCCGTTCTTTGTTCCGGGCCCCGGTTCAGTTGCGCGATCGCCACGACCGGTACTTCGAGCTCTTTGGCCAGCAGCTTCAGCGATCGGGAGAACTCCGAGACCTCCTGCTGCCGGCTCTCGACCTTCTTGCCGCTGGTCATCAGCTGTAGGTAGTCGACGATGACGAGCCGCAGATCGTGCCGCTGCTTGAGGCGCCGACACTTGGCCCGGATCTCCATCATCGTCATATTGGGAGAGTCGTCGATGAACAAGGGCGCACTCGATACTTCGCCGGTACGGCGCGCGATCCGGTTCCAGTCGTCCTCGGTCATCTGCCCGGTACGCATGTGGTGCAGCGGTACCCGCGCCTCGGCCGACAACAGCCTTGTCGTGATCTCGTTGCGGCTCATCTCCAGCGAGAAGATGACAGACGTCATCTGGTGTTTGATCGACGCAGCCCGAGCAAGATCAAGTCCTAGAGTTGACTTGCCGATCGCCGGCCGGGCCGCGACTATCACCATCTGGCCCGGATGTAGCCCGTTGGTGAGCGAGTCCAGGTCGGCGAAGCCGGTGGGCACGCCCACCATCTGGCCGCCGCGCGAGCCGATCGCCTCGATCTCGTCCAGGGCCCCTTCCATGATGTCCGACAGCGGCAGATAGTCCTCGGACGCGCGGCGTTCGGTGACCGAATACACCTCGGCCTGAGCCTGATCGACGATGTCGTCGGCATCGCCGTCCCCGGTGTACCCCATCTGCACAATTCGGGTACCGGCCTCGACCAGGCGGCGCAGGATGGCGTGCTCACGGACGATGCTGGCGTAATACCCGGCGTTGGCCGCCGTCGGCACCGACGACACGAGGGTGTGCAGGTACGGCGCGCCACCGATCCGGCCCAGCTCACCCGCCTTCTGCAGTTGCGAGACGACGGTGACCGCGTCGGCCGGCTCACCACGGCCGTAGAGATCGAGGATGGCCTCGTAGATGGTCTCATGCGCCGGGCGGTAGAAGTCGTGCCCGCGGAGGACCTCCACGACGTCGGCGATGGCGTCCTTGGACAGCAACATGCCGCCCAGCACGGACTGTTCGGCGGCGATGTCCTGCGGCGGTGTGCGGTCGTAGCTCGGGCCGGACGAGTACTCGTCCTGCCGGCTCGGAAGCTCCGAGACGCTCACCGCGGTTCCCCCTTTCGCCCTCGCTGTCGTACATCCGTTCTATCGCACGCCACTGACAACCGCGATTCGCGCACAGCGTTCGGCCGCGCCGACGTCCGTCAGGTGCCGTCCGCCCCCCGGTAACGGCACCGTGCGTGGTTACGCTACGCGTTCCCCGAGCCGGGCTGTAGCGGATCCTCCACAGCCTTGTGGAAGGCCCGTGGACAGTCATCCCCACCTTGTGGACAGCGCTGGGGACAACCCGTGCACAGCGGAAGACCCAGCAGGTACTCATCCCCGTATACGCTGCTCCGACGACCCTCCACCGGATGTGGATCGAACCTCTTCTGGCCGCATCTCACTATCCGAGACGGACACCGGCGCCGCGGGTCCGTAGCCTTACCGTCGATCCAGTAATGCGCCCATCGACGTCCCTCTTCCGGCGACACGACGCCGATCCTGAGATTCTCCGGCTCGCCGTCCCGGCACTCGGAGCTCTCGTCGCGGAGCCGCTGTTCCTGCTCGCCGACTCAGCCATTGTCGGCCGGTTGGGCACCGCGCAGCTCGCCGGACTCGGCATCGCCGCCGCCGTGCTGCAGACGCTGGTCAACAGTTCGATCTTCCTCGCCTACGCGACAACGGCGGCCGTGGCTCGGATGCTCGGCGCCGGTGACCTGCGCGGTGCGATCCGGCAAGGTGTCGACGGCTGCTGGCTCGCCCTGCTCATCGGCATGGTGACCGTGGGGATCGGCGTCCCCGGCGCAGCGCTGATCGTGTCCTGGTTCGGGGCGGGCACAGACGTCTCGGGCTACGCCGAGACGTACCTGCGGATCAGCGTGTTGGGTCTGCCGTCCATGCTCGTCGTGCTCGCGGCGACCGGGATCCTGCGTGGCCTGCAGGACACGCGCACGCCGTTGTACGTCGCCGTCGCCGGTGCCGCCGGCAACGTCGTACTCAACGTGGTTCTGGTGTACGGCGTTGGACTCGGCATCGCCGGCTCGGCGATCGGCACGGTCATCGCGCAGACCGCGATGGCGCTTGTGCTGGTGTGGATCGTCGTGCGGGCGGCGCGGCGTCACGGCGCGTCCTTGCGGCCGACCCTCGATGGGTTGCGACGTTCGTTCGGCGCCGGACTCCCGCTGCTGATCCGGACCATCGCGATGCGCGTCGCGCTGATCGTGGCGACGGTCGTGGCGACCTCGCTGGGGACGGCGGCACTGGCCGCACACCAGGTCGTGCTGAACACCTGGTTCCTGCTCGCGCTCGTTCTCGACGCCGTCGCCATCGCAGCGCAAGCGCTCGTCGGCAAGGCGCTCGGCGCGGGTGATGCGGCCGGCGCTCGCGAGCTCACCCGCCGGATGGTGCAGTGGGGCGTCGTCTCGGGGGCCGGGCTCGGCGTCCTCGTGATCGCCGGCGGTTCACTCTATGCACGGCTGTTCACCACCGACGACGAGGTACGCTCACTGATCGTCACGACGCTGATCGTCGCGGCACTGCTGCAACCGGTCGCCGGATGGGTGTTCGTGCTCGACGGCGTCCTGATCGGCGCCGGCGACGGCAGGTTCCTCGCGTGGGCCTCAGCGCTCAGCGTTGCGGTGTTCCTGCCGGCGGCGTTGGCCGTCACGGCACTGTCGATCGGGCCGAGGGCAGGTCTCGTCGCGTTGTGGCTGGCCATCGGCGTCTGGACGCTCGCCCGGCTCGGTACGCTCGTGTGGCGAGAGCGCGGCGCTCGGTGGCTCGTCACCGGTGCCGGGACGTAAACGCACGTGGGGCGACACGCCAACGTGCCGCCCCATCTGCTCCTTCTCCGATTACGCGGCCACTACGTCCAGGCTCACCGTGGCGGCGACCTCCGGATGGAGGCGGACGACCACGGTGTGTGAGCCGACCGTCTTGATCGGCTGGCCCACCTCGATGCGGCGCTTGTCGACCTCCGGGCCACCGGCCGAGGCGATCGCGCGGGCGATCTCGGCCGGCGTCACCGACCCGAACAGCCGCCCGCCGGAACCGGCCTTGGCGCTGAGGCTGACCTCTGTCGCCTCGAGCCGCTCCTTCACCGAACGGGCGGTGTCGAGGTCGTCGATCGCGCGCTTCTCCCGGCCGAGCCGGATCGCGTCGATCTGCTTCTGGCCGCCTTTGGTCCACGCGATCGCGTACCCGCGCGGGATGAGGTAGTTACGGCCGTAGCCGTCCTTGACTTCGACCGGGTCGCCGGCCGACCCGAGACCCGGAACTTCCTGGGTAAGGATGAGCTTCATGGTGCAGCGTCCTCCCTACCGGGCCGTCGAGGTGTACGGCAGCAGCGCGACCTCACGGGCGTTCTTGATCGCGATCGCGATGTCCCGCTGATGCCGGGTGCAGCACCCGGTGACCCGGCGGGCGCGGATCTTGCCCCGGTCGGAGATGTACTTGCGCAGCAGCGCGGTGTCTTTGTAGTCGACGTACTTGACCTTGTCCTTGCAGAACGCGCAGACCTTCTTCTTCGGCTTGCGCACAGGCGGTTTCGCCATCGTGGTGCTCCTCAGTGTTCTTGGAGCCCGGATACCCGTAGCACCCGGGATGGTTGGTTGATTGTTGTTCGATCTAGAACGGAGGCTCGTCCGGCGGCTGATTCGCCCACGGATCGCCTTGCGGTGCGGCCGCAGGCTGCCCGGCCGGGGCTCCTTGCTGAGCGGGTGCGTTGCTCGCCCACGGGTCGTTGCCCGCAGGCGCGCCCTGGCCACCGCCGCTGAACCCGCCGCCGGAGCGCTGGGTCCGGGTCACCTTGGCCGTCGCGAAACGCAGGCTCGGACCGACCTCATCGACGTCGAGTTCCACGACAGTGCGCTTCTCACCCTCGCGGGTCTCGAACGAGCGTTGCTTGAGCCGTCCTTGCACCACGACGCGCATGCCTCGCTCGAGCGACTCGGCCACATGCTCGGCCATCTGCCGCCAGACCGAGCACCGCAGGAACAGCGGGTCGCCGTCGCGCCACTCACCGGACTGCCGGTCGAAGGTGCGCGGCGTGGAGGCAACCGTGAAGTTCGATACGGCGGCGCCGCTCGGGGTGAACCTTAGCTCGGGATCGTCGGTCAGATTGCCGACGACCGTGATGATGGTCTCGCCTGCCATGGATGCTCCCTTGAGAACTCGTCGATGAGCCTTCGTATCAGTGGGCGCCCGGTCGGACAACCTTGGTACGGAGGATGGACTCGTTCAGGCCCAGCTGGCGGTCGAGTTCGGCGACGGCCGCCGGCTCGCACTTCAGGTCCAGCACCGCGTAGATGCCTTCCCGCTTCTTGTTGATCTCGTAGGCCAGGGTACGGCGGCCCCAGACGTCGACCTTTTCCACCGAACCGCCGTCGTTGGTGATGACGGTGAGGAACTTGTCCAGCGTCGGTGCGACGGTCCGCTCCTCGAGATCAGGATCGAAGATCACGAGTACTTCGTAGTCACGCACGTGCCAACTCACCTCCTGTGGTCTTCGCGGCCACGGTCCTTCCGTGGCAGGAGGGCAGGTGCTCTGGCCTGAATTCGGAAGTCCGTGTTCTGGCCAGCACTTTAGGGTACCCGTCTGACAACGCGACGTCACATTCGCGCGCTACGGGCTTGCCATCGTGCCCGGCCGCGCGCGGCCGGGCAGAGTGTCAGGGCCCGGACGTAGGCTTGGCGACCATGGCCTCGTTACGAATCGGCGCGCATGTCGACCAGACCGATCCCGTTGGTGAAGCCCTCTCCCGCGACGCCGACGTCGCGCAGTTCTTCCTCGGCGACCCGCAGGGTTGGAAGGCTCCGAAGGTCGCGTACGAGGGCGGCGCCGCGGCGCTGCGTGCGGCCGCCGCGGACGCGGGAGTCGACCTGTATGTTCACGCACCGTATGTTCTCAACGTCGCAACCACGAACAACCGCATCCGCATACCGAGCCGCAAGCTGCTCCAGCAGCATGTGGACCTGGCCGCCGAGGTCGGCGCGAAGGGACTCATCGTGCACGGTGGGCATGTGCTGCGGGACGACGACCCCGAGGCGGGTTTCGACAACTGGCGCAAGTGCGCGGAGCGGACTGACCTCAAGCTTCCGGTTCTCATCGAGAACACCGCCGGCGGGACCAATGCCATGGCCCGGCGAACCGACCGCATCGCCCGGTTGTGGGACGCCGTCGGCGATGCCGGTCTGGGCTTCTGCCTCGATACCTGCCATGCCCATGCCGGTGGCATCGACCTCGCCGAAGCCGTGTCGACGATTCGCGCGATCACCGGCCGGATCGACCTGGTACACGCGAACGACAGCCTCGGTGCGTTCGACTCGGGTTCGGACCGGCACGCCAACCTCGGCGACGGCACGATCGGCGCGGACGCCATCGGCGCCGTGGCTCGCGCGGCGGGTGCGCCGGTCGTCGTCGAAACACCCGGTGACGTGGAAGGGCAGGCTGCAGATATCGCCTTGCTGCGCAAGATGACAGCGTGAACGTCGCTTTCTAAGCCGCCGTGGCCGCCGCCTCCTCGGCACCGGCGACCGCATGCGGATGGACCGCATCGCGGATCACCCGCAGCGCATCGGTCAAGGCGTCGAGCTGTTGCGAGGTGAGCCGGCCGGTGAACCAGCGTTCGACGTCGTCCAAGTGAAGCTCCAGGATCGACCTGAGCCGCGCGCTGCCCGACTCGGTGATTCGCGCCCAAGTGCCGCGCCGGTCGGTATCGCAGCTCTCCCGAACCGCGAGTCCATCGCGCTCGAGCCGGTCGATCACTCGGGTGATTCCGCTCGTCGACAGGCTGGTTTGTGCCGACAGATCGCTCATCCGGAGCCGGCCGCCCTTGGTCCTTCCAAGCCGCAGGAGCACTTCCCACTCGGTCCCGGACACACCGCACTCGTGGAACCGTGGCGCGAGCTTGGCGGCGAGTCCCATGTGCGCTTCCATAAAAAGCCCGACGGCGGTCAGCCTCGGGTCATCAAGCAGCTCAGATCCCATGTATCCATCGTAGCAATAGTTGACAGCGGGAATATTGCTTTGTAGATTACTTGGTGACAAGTCAATTCGACCCCACCAGGAGAGACGTATGACCACCACAGCTGCTCGGGAGTGGAACGGACTCCAGATCCCTGCGCCGGGCACCTTCGCCATCGACGCGTCGCACAGCTCGTTCGGATTCGTCGCCACGCACATGATGTTCACCAAGGTGCGCGGGGAGTTCACCGATGCCAGCGGCACGGTCGAGCTCGCGGAGGACCCGACCCAGTCCGTGATCGAGATCGCCCTCAAGACCGCCAGCGTGTCTACCGGCGCGGACGACCGGGACGGCCACCTGCGCAGCGCAGACTTCTTCGATTCCGACAACTACCCGGAGATGACCTTCCGCTCGACGAACATCAGGCAGGTCGCCGGCGACGAGTTCGCCGTCACCGGCGATCTGACCATCCGAGGCGTGACCAAGCCGGTGACCCTCGCCGTCACCTTCGAGGGCTTCGGGGTGAACCCGTGGGGTGTCGAAGTGGCCGGTGTCAGTGCCCGCGGTGAGCTCAACCGCGAGGACTGGGACCTGACCTGGAACGCCGCGCTGGAGACAGGGGGCGTACTGGTCGGCAAGAAGGTCGGCCTCGCGATCGAGGTCCAAGCCGCCCGTTCCTGACCTGATCTCCGATTCCTCACCTGATCGTTGACTCTGCGATGATCAGGTGACGAAATCCCTGGATAGCACCGGAGTTCGGCCACCTGATCGTTTCCTGCCGTGCGCAGTACAAACGATCAGGTGGCCAACTCGTCTCGAAGCAGCCGTATTGGTCACCTGATCCGTTACCGAGCCGGTGGTGCGCTGCGTTCCGGCACCGGCAGCGCGATACCCTCGGCGGGTGGCGCTCGAAGTACGTGAAATCACCCGGCAAGAGCATCTCGCCGCGATCGCCGACCGGCCGTCGGTGAGCTTCCTCCAGACTCCGGCCTGGGGCGACGTCAAGCGCGAGTGGCGCGCCGAGTCCGTCGGATGGTTCGACGGCGACGCACTCACCGGGACGGCCCTCGTCCTGTACCGCCAGGCGCCACGCATCAGGCGCTACCTCGCCTACCTCCCCGAAGGGCCGGCGATCGACTGGGCGGACGCCGCGGACACAGACCTCGCCCGCTGGCTCGATCCGCTGGTCGCGCATCTCAAGAAGCGCGGTGCCTTCGGCGTGCGAATGGGGCCGCCGGTGCCGGTACGCCGCTGGAGCGCCTCGACCGTCAAGGCGGCGTTCGCCGATGAGAACACATCCTCCCTTCGGGCCGTTGAACCGGACGAAACGAACCCGCACGGCTCTACCCTTGCCGCCGAACTGCGCCGCCTCGGCTGGCGGCAGCAGAGCGCGGACGGCGGCTTTTCCGCCGGCCAGCCACAGTACGTCTTCCAGATTCCCCTCGCCGGGCGGACCGAGGATGACCTGCTCAAGGGCTTCAACCAAATGTGGCGCCGCAACATCAAGAAGGCCGACAAGGAGGGCGTCACCGTCGAACTCGGCACGGCCGATGATCTTCGTGCCTTCCACGACCTCTATGTGGAGACGGCCGAGCGCGATCATTTCAAGCCGCGGCCCTTCACCTACTTCCAGGGCATGTGGGACGCGATGACCCGCGAGGCGCCGGACCGCCTCCGCCTCTACCTGGCCCGTCACGACGGCGATCTGGTCGCTGCCACAACGATGGTCCGGGTCGGCGAGCACGCCTGGTACTCGTACGGGGCGTCGTCCACCAAGAAGCGAGAGGTCCGCGGGTCCAACGCCGTCCAGTGGAGGATGATCCGCGACGCCCTGGCCGACGGCTGCACCGTCTACGACATGCGCGGAATCACCGACACGCTCGACGAGGACGATCCGCACGTCGGCCTGATCCGGTTCAAGCTCGGCACCGGAGGTGTGGCCGTCGAGTACTTGGGCGAGTGGGATCTGCCTATCTCCAAGCCGCTGTACACCGCGTTCGATCTCTACATGAAGCGAAGGAGTTGACGCGTGCCACTCACGCTCGAGGTCGACACCGCCCGATGGCGCGACCATCTCAAGTCGTACGCCGGCGAGCATGCCGGCATCGTCCCTGTGGTCAAGGGCAACGGGTACGGCTTCGGGCGGTCCGTCCTCGCCGCCGAAGCGGCAGCGCTCGGTTCGCCGGTGCTCGCGGTGGGCACGTACGACGAGCTCTCGTCGGTCGCCGACTTCCCGGGCGAGACGCTCGTCCTTTCTCCCTGGCGGCCGGGAACGCCGACGACAACCGGCCGCGTCGTGCACACGGTGTCCCGTTTATCGGACCTGCGCTCGCTGGCCGAAGAGGGCGATCGTCCCGACGTGGTCGTCGAGGTGCTGACCAGCATGCGCCGCCACGGCCTCGATCCCGCTGAGATCGGTGCAGCGGCCGGGCTGCTGGCGGACGTGCGGTTCCGGGGCTGGGCACTGCACCTGCCGCTGGACGGCGACCGGCTCACGGAGGCTCGACGGCTCGCCGACGCGACACTGACAGCCGCATCAGGTCCGCTGTGGGTGAGCCATCTGAAACCCGCCGATACCGCAACCCTCGCCGGCGAGACCGGCACGGAGGTACGGCTGCGGGTGGGGACCGCTCTGTGGCTCGGGGCACGCGACGCCATCCGGGCGTCGGCAACCGTGCTGGACGTGCACCGGCTCCAACGCGGCGACACCTACGGCTACCGGCAGCGTCGCGCATGGCGGGAGGGACACCTGGTCGTCGTGGCGGGCGGTACGGCGCACGGAATCGCGCTGCAGGCGCCCACCCCCGCGGCGACGATGCGGCAGCGTGCGATCGCACTCGCCAACGGCGGGCTCGAAGCGATCGGACGGGCGCTCTCGCCGTTCGTAATCGCCGGGAGCAAGCGTTGGTTCGCCGAGCCGCCGCACATGCAGTGCTCCATGGTCTGGCTGCCGGGCGGCGTCACACCGCCGGAGATCGGCGACGAGGTCGGGGTGGACGTCCGCTACACCACCACGACGTTCGACTCCGTCAGAATGATCACGTAAACGACTCCGCACCATGCATAACGACCCGTCGACGAGTCGCTGAGCGTTACTTTCGTTCACCTCCCGCACACCAGAGTTCCCCGGCTCACCGCGCCAAGTGATGCCGAAAGTAACGGTTCGCGACCCGTTGAAGAGCCGTTAGGCAAGCCAAGGGGGCGTTTACGTGATCATTCTGGTTAGAAGATTTCGATGGCGGACGGTGCGCGATGCCAGCCGAACGCGGTCGACGCCCGGGCCAGTGCACCCTCACGGTGTTCGGTGACCAGACCCGCGTCCGCCAGGCTCTGCAGCGACGTGCCGCCCAGATAGACGGCACCGAGGTGGCGCACGTCGAGCGTCATGTCCGGATCGGCGGACGTCGGCTCGCACAGCACGGACGAGCCATCTCCGGCAAGGTGCCACCGTTGCGAGTTCTCAACGACGAAGTCATCTATGACATCGAGGACGACGTCCACCGGTGCGGCATAGCGGCGCGCCGAGAGTGCAGCGGGCACATCGAGGACGCGAATCCACAAACTCTGGTCCGCCGACACGCTGAGCGCGTTGGAATCGGTCACGATGTACGGGAGAGGTTCGTCGGCGGCGCCGAACATATAGGCGACGGTGCGGGTCAGGTCGATAGACGTGAGGAATCGCCACAACGCGCGGTACGCCTGCGGGCTCGCCGCGACGACTTCGACCACCTTGACCTCGCCCGATGGTCCGGACTCGTCCCAGCCGCCTTTGACCCGCCATAGTGCGTATCCGGCCCGCGAGTCGCCCTCGCGGTAGAGCACACCGCGCATGCTGCTCATGCCGTGGCGGTGTGACGCGATGTCGGTCAACATCCGGTCCCACCACTTACCGGGCCGGGACGACCAGCCGGGGCGCTCGGTGCGAACCCGCTCGTACACCGCCGCGAGCTCCTCGGCAACGTCGGCCGGCTTGGCCTGCACCAGCGTTCCGGGCGCTTCGGAAGCCGTCATCTGCACGAGGCTGCGGTTGATCGTGTACTCGTAGTGCCGCGCCGCGATACCGTAACCGAACCGGCCGTAGATACCGCCCTCCGTCGCCCACAAAGCCGCCACCGGCTCGCTGCCGCGCTCACGGATCGACGCCAATTGGGCGTGCATGATCCTGGTCAGCAGGCCGCGACGGCGATGGGTTGTCGCGACCGCGACACCGGTGACGTGCGCGACCGGGATGACGGCACCGGGCACGGTCATGTCGCGGGTGTAGACCGCCCCGGTCGCGACGGGTTTCCCGTCATCTTCGATCAGGTGCGTCCGATCCGGTTCGAAGACGAGGCGCTGACGGTCGACGGCCTCGTCCTCGACATCGTGCAGGAAGGCTCCGGTGATCAGTTCCGCGAGCGCGGAGTGATCGTCAACGGTCGCCGTGCGCAGTGGGAGAGCGTCTGTCATAGGTCGTGTCTACGCGACGACGGTATGCCGCGCCAGTGATTTACCCGCCCGGATGCACCACCGTCGTGCCGGCCAGCCGGTCCCACAGCGCGGTGCGCGTTTCGGACAGGACGAGCGCCGCGGAGATCGCCCAGCCGAGGCCGAACGTCGCCATGCCGAACAAGCCGACCAGCCCGATCTTGGCGCCGAGCTCGCGCACCGCCATGCGGCGCCAGCTGACCGGCTCGCCGGACCACATGTCGACGACGGTGAGGTCGCGTAACAGCCGCTTCGCAGGCGTACGCGCGTGCCGCCACTCGATCATCGACCACACCAGCCAGCCGATGCCGAACGTGCCGATGAAAAGCACGGCTTCGAGCAGGAACGCGATGAACCGGCGGCCCAGGGCGGCGAACTCCGGTTCGGCCGCGATGTCACCCTCTCGCGGCGTCGCGGTATCACCGATGCCTCCCGGTGAATAGACGGTGCCCTCCTGGAACGCGGCGTCCTCCGCTGCGCTCGTGTCGCCCGATTCACCCGGCGTTTGGTCGGGCGTGGGCAGCCAGCCCTGTACATCGCCTTCGGTGTTGCGCGTTCTACTCGCATTGGCCACGTCGGACAATAAGCACCAACAGGGGCATCACCGCAAGAGTGCGCCGTTATCTTCCTGCCGGACGGACGTCCGCGACCGGGGCGGCGCGTACTCGCCGACCAGCGTGCGGTGCCACCAACTTCCCGTCGCGCGGCGTTCGGCGCGCGTTGTGAACCGGTACCGGTACAGCCGTGCCCGCACCCGCACCGGCGGCTCGTTCGGGAACGGGTTCGTCCGCAGCAGCCTCAGCATGGCCCGGTCGTTCACCAGCAGCCGGTCGAGCAGCGCCGGCAACCACCTCTGCGAGTAGCCGCGGGACAGCGCGGCGAACCACATCATCCAGTCCAGCCGGAGGTGGTACGGCGCCACTTGGGGCGGGCGACGCGTCACGTCACCGGGTTTGCCCTTGAACTCGTACTCCCGCCACTCCGTCGCGCCGTCGTCGGTCTGGCCGGCGGCGGTCCCCTCGATCACCACCTCGTGACGGACCTTGGTGATCGAACCGAACGCACCATATGTATTGACCAGGTGGATCGGCGTGAAGCTGTAGTTCATCAGTTGTCTCGAACCGATCAGGTTGCGCACCGGCCAGTAACTCAAGAACACGATCACCGCGCTGATCGCGATCGTGACGCCGAGTAGCCAACCCGGTTCCGGCGACGTGGCCGGCGCCTCGACCGGAAGCATCGCTTCGATGATGTCGTCGCCGAGTGCCGACGTCGCGATGACGATCGCCACCACGTTCAGCCATGCGAAGTTGCCGCTGGCCACCAGCCAGAGCTGGGTGACGATCACGATGGCCGCGGCCACACCACGCACCGGCTGCGGCGCGAACAACAGGAACGGGACGATCAGCTGGGTGAAGTGGTTTGCCGCGACCTCGACGCGGTGCAACACCTTGGGCAGCCGGTGGAAGTACCAGCTCAGCGGCCCCGGCATCGGCTGCGTCTCGTGGTGGTAGTACAAACAGGTCAGATCGCGCCAGCACGCGTCCCCGCGCAACTTGATGAGGCCGGCGCCGAACTCCAACCGGAATAGCACCCAGATCAGCGCGAGCAGGATGAGCGTCGGCGGCGCGGCGTTGTCGTTGCCGAGGAAGATGGCGAGGAATCCGGCCTCGCACAGCAGCAGCTCCCAGCCGAATGCATACCAGGTCTGGCCGATGTTGACGATCGAGACGTAGAGCACCCACAGCAGCGCCCAACTCGCCATGTACAGCCCGAGCGGGACGCCGTCCAGCGCACCGACGACGTGGACCAGGGAGGTGAGGATCCCGATGACGGCGACCGCGGCGAACAGCCGATCGGAGTAGCGCAGCTGGAACAGGCTGGGCGAATCCCGGAACGGTGTGGCCCGGATATAGACCGGAGCGGGCAACAGGCCGCGTTCACCGATGAGCGCTCGGAACTGGTTCAGCGCACCGAGGAACGCCAGCAGGTAGATGACGGCCAGGCCGCGCTGGAACACCAGCCTGCTCAGCCAGTAGTCGTGGGCCCACAGCCACTCCACACCAGGCCATGAAACTCAATCGTGTGATCTTCCGCAATAGACCAGCGAACGGCGACGTCAATCACGATGCGCGTCGCTTAATGGTGATGCTGGGCGTTTACGCAACGTAAAGTAAGGAATTCCGTGCTCTACATGATCATTCTGGAGGGGTGCGCGAGGGGGGAGTTGAACCCCCACGCCCTTGCGGGCACACGGACCTGAACCGTGCGCGTCTGCCTGTTCCGCCACTCGCGCATGCTGCCGTCCATCACATTCACGGGCAGCCGGACTAGGCTAACACGGTAGAAAACCGTGGTCATAACCACGGGACATGCCGGACAACCGCAACGCTGGTTACGATCAGGGCGCGGGACAATGTGTCCGGGGAAGCGCCACATGGGGGCTCAGAGAAACCCTGGGCGGTGGACTTTGAGTACGACGAGAAAGGGAGCTGGCGATGGGCGTGCTGCAGCGTTTTGAGGCCCGCCTCGAGGGCATGGTGACCGGAGCGTTCAGCAAGGCGTTCCGTGCCGAGGTTCAGCCCGTCGAGATCGCCGCGGCGCTCCAGCGCGAACTCGACAACAATGCGAAGATCGTATCGCGGGAGCGCTCGCTGGTGCCGAACGAGTTCATTATCGAGCTCGGGCACGACGACTACGGCCGGCTGTCCGCGTACTCGGACACACTCTCCCGCGAGCTCGTCGACCTGGCGCGCGAGCACGCCGAACTGCAGCGGTTCGCGTTCACCGGGCCGGTGAGCGTGGCGTTCGAGGAGCATCCCGACCTCGGTACCGGCCAGTTCCGGGTGCGCAGCAATGTGCGCGCCGGCGTCGATCGCGGTGCGTCGTACTCGTCCGGCCAGGAAGGCACGCAGAACGCGGCCGGCTACCTCGTCATCAATGGGACGCAGCATCCGATCACGCCGCCGGGCGTCGTGCTCGGGCGCGGCAAGGAGTGCGACCTCCGGATCGACGATCCGGGTATATCGCGCCGGCACGCGGAGATCCGCGTGCACGGTTACGGGCCGGATGCGGCGCTCGTCGTCGTCGATCTCGGTTCGACCAATGGCACCGTGGTGGACGGCGTTCGTACCGCGCAGGCCAAGGTGCTGGACGGTTCACGTATCGTGCTGGGGTCAACCATCATCGATGTGCATCGCCGGGCGTCGCGGAGGTGAGCCAGTGGGCGACCTGACCCTCACGGTCATCAAGTTGGGGTTTCTGGCCGTACTGTGGCTGCTCGTGCTGTCGGTCGTGTCCGCTATGCGTGCGGATCTTTTCGGGGTCCGGCCGTCGAGTTCGGCCAAGGACGTCCCGCGGCAGGCCAACAGGCGATCGAAGCCCGGGCGGGGCGCGCCCAGCAAGGTCGTCATCGTCGATGGGCCGGACAAGAACCAGGCGGTTCCGTTGGAGGGGGCTCCGGTAACGTTCGGACGCGGCGTCGAATGTACAGTTCCACTCTCGGACGAGTATGTCTCGACGGCCCACGCCAGGCTGCTGTTTCACGACGGACAGTGGTACGTCGAAGACCTCGGCTCGACCAACGGAACGTATCTGGGTAGTGAGCGGTTGACGAGGAGCATGCCAGTAGGAGCACGGAGCCGGGTCCGCTTGGGAAAGACCGTGCTCGAACTGCGGAAGTAGGCGACGGATGACATTGATGATCCGGTACGTCGCAAAGTCCGATGTCGGGCTGATCCGCGAGGGGAATGAGGACTCCGGATACGCCGGGCCACGGCTGCTGGCGGTCGCCGACGGCATGGGTGGGCATGCGGCCGGGGAGCTGGCCAGCTCGGTCGCCATCGAGGAGCTCGTCCAGGCCGAGGAACGGCACAAGAGCGGAACCAACACGCTCAAGGCCCTCGACTCGGCTCTGCACGCCGCGCACAAGCGGATCCGCCGGCTCGTGGACGAGGACCCCGGCCGCGAGGGTATGGGCACGACGGTCACCGCACTGTTGTGGACCGGCGATCAGTTCGGCCTCGCCCATATCGGTGACTCGCGCGGCTACCGGCTCCGTGGTGGCGAGCTTGCGCAGATCACCACTGACCACACGTTCGTGCAATCGCTCGTCGACGAGGGACGGATCACCGAGGACGAAGCGAGCGTGCATCCGGCGCGCTCGATGATTCTCAAGGCGTTGCAGGGTGATGTCGAGCCGCAGGTCGATCTGGAGATGCTCGACGTCCAGCCCGGTGACCGATACCTGCTGTGCAGCGACGGCATCACCGACTTCGTCAGCACGGACACCATCCGGCATGCCCTCAACGACAATGCCGACCTGGCCTCGGCGGCCGGCGCACTGGTCCAGCTCGCCTTACGGGCCGGCGCGCCGGACAACGTCACGCTGGTGCTGGCCGACGTCATCGACACCGACAGGCCGCCGCGTGCCGATGACACCGCCGAGGTGTATCTCGTCGGCGCCGCGTCCGACGATCCACCGCCTCCGCCGCCGGCCGCCAGGCACCGGCCCGGCAGCGACGCCACCAGACCACTGGTCGCCGAGAGCGGTGGGGTCGGCACGCTGACCGACGACACGAGCAGCACCGAGCGCGTAGCCGACCCGGATAGTGCGGACGGCGACCCGGAGGAATTGCGATACGCGCCACGGCCGCCGCGCAGATGGCGGTGGCTGCGGTGGCTCGCGGTTGTGGTGATACTCGTCGGACTCGCCTGGGGCGGCATCGCGATCGCGAGCGACTGGATCCGCGGGCAGTACTTCGTCGGGGAGCAGGGCGGCGAGGTCGCCATCTATCGCGGCATCAACCAGGACGTCGGGCCGTTGGCACTGTACGAGTACATCGGCAAACCCGCCGAGTTGCCGGTCGGTGCGCTTCCGGAGGTGTACCGGAACCGGGTCGCCGCCACGATCGCGGCGGACAGCCTGGCCGAAGCCGAGGACATCGTCGCCGACCTGCTCGGGCGGGCGTGCGACGCGCAACCCGAGCCGCCCACGGTTCTGCAAGGCACCGAACCGGGCGAAGACACCGGAACCGACGACGGCACCGGTTCGTCCAACGGTACGGACGGGTCAGGCGATCAGGCCGATCCGCCGGATGACTCGGACGCTGCCGGCACCGACGACACATCGACGGCCACCGTCACCCAGACCACGGACGTCGACCCGGACACGCAGGTGAATCAGCCAGCCGAGCAACCCCAGACGAGTGGCTACCCAGGGCTCGTCTGCCCGGAGGACCAGTGAGCACAGCCGGCGACTACGTGCCACGGCGCGGCCGGGGCACCGAGTTGGCCCTGCTGCTGTTCGCGATCGGCATCGCGACCGCGGCGTACGTCGCGGTCGACCTGGGCACCCTCGGCCGGATCCCGCCCAACACACTTGGCTACCTGCTCGGGCTGTCTGCTATCACCGGCGTGGCGCACCTGGTCATTCGCCGGTTCGCCGCCTACGCCGACCCGGTGATCCTGCCGATCGCGGTGGCGCTCAACGGCCTCGGCCTGGCGATGATTCAACGCATCGCCCTCGAGGACGAGGAGATCACCGCCACCACCCAGTTGACCTGGATGGTGGTCGGCGTCGCCGGATTCGTCGCCGTGCTGATCTTCGTTCGGGACCACCGCCTGCTGGCCCGCTTCACGTACACGGCCGCGCTGGCCGGTATCGTCCTGCTGCTCCTTCCAATGCTGCCGGTCATCGGCCACGAGGTCCGCGGCGCGCAGATCTGGATTCAGATCGGCAGCATGACCTTCCAGCCCGGTGAGGCCGCCAAGATTCTTTTGATCATCGCGTTCGCCGGCTACCTGGTCCGGACCAAAGACGCGCTCGCGCTGGCCGGCCGGCGCGTGCTCGGCGTCGACCTCCCCCGTGCCAGGGATCTGGGCCCGATCTTGATCGTCTGGCTCGCCGCACTCGGCATCCTCGCCGTCCAGAACGACCTCGGACCGTCCCTTCTGATCTTCGGCACATTCGTGCTGATGATCTACACCGCAACCGAGCGCATCTCCTGGGTCGTGGTCGGGCTCACACTGTTCGTCGTCGGTGGGCTCGCGGCGTACGCCATCGTCCCGCACGTGCGGCCGAGGTTCACCGGCTGGCTCGATCCCTTCTCCGACCCGGACCGCTTCTTCCAGATCGTGCAGGCGCTGTACGGCCTCGCGTACGGCGGGATCACCGGTACCGGCCTCGGGCAGGGCAGCCCCGACCTCATCCCGTTCGCGCACAGCGACTTCATCGCCGTAGCGCTCGGAGAGGAGCTGGGCTTGACCGGTCTCATGGCGATCATCGTGCTGTACGCGCTGCTGGTCTCGCGCGGTCTGCGCGCCGCCCTGCTGCTGCGCGACCCGTTCGGCAAGTTGCTCGCGATGGGCCTGGCCACGACGCTGATGCTGCAGGTCTTCATCGTGATCGGTGGCGTCACCCGGCTGATCCCGCTGACCGGTCTGACCACCCCGTTCCTTTCGATGGGCGGTTCGTCGCTGGTGATGAACTGGGTGCTGGTCGGGCTGCTCGTCCGGCTGTCCGATGCGGCCCGCCGTCCCGCCCCGACCGGTCCGATCCCGACCGTCGACGACGCGGCGACTCAGGTGGTGAAGCTGCGGTGAACTCGCCGATCCGTAAGGTGGCGGCCGGTTGCCTGCTGCTCGCCCTGGCCCTGCTGGCCAACGTCACGTGGGTCCAGGCGTTCCAGGCCGACTCGCTGAACGCACGCGACGACAACCGCCGCGTGCTCATCGACCAGTACTCGCGGAACCGGGGCTCGATCATCGTCGGCGACGAGGCGATCGTCCGCTCCGTGCCGAGCGACGGGCAGTTCTCCTACCAGCGCGAGTACCGGCGGCCTTTCATGTACGCCCACTTGACCGGCTACTACTCCTTCATCTTCGGCCGCTCGGGTATCGAGGACACCCAGAACGAGATTCTCGCGGGCACGGACGACAGCATGTTCGTGCGACGCCTCGCCGACCTGGTGACCGGAAGCCGGACCCAGGGCGGTTCGGTCGTGCTGACCATCAACCCGGCCGCACAGCAGGCGGCATGGGACGCATTGGGCGACTTCAAGGGCGCGGTCGTGGCGATCGAGCCGTCGACTGGACGGATCCTGGCGTCGGTGAGCAAACCGTCCTACAACCCGAACCCACTCGCCAGTCACGACATCGAAGAGCAGCAGGCGGCGTGGGAAGAATTCGTCGCGCACGACGAGCCCGGCAGTGATCTGTCTTCACGCAACCGTGCGATGACCGAGACATTGCCGCCGGGGTCGGTGTTCAAGCTGGTGACGTCGTCCGCCGCGCTCGAGAGCGGACAGTATGAGCCGACCTCGGTCGTCCCCGGCCCGGCGGCCCTGGATCTGCCGCAGACCGACCGCGACCTGCCCAACTACAACGGGCAGCCGTGCGGGACGAACAATGAAACGACGATCACCAACGCACTGCGCATCTCCTGCAACACCGCCTACGGCTATCTGGGCATGGAGCTCGGCGTCGACGCGATGCATCTGCAGGCCGAGAAGTTCGGCTACAACTCGCGCCCGATGGACGACTTGCCAACGACCGAAAGTGTGTTCCCGGCGGAGATGGACGAGCCGTCGCTCGCGCAGTCGGCTATCGGCCAGCGGGACGTTCGGGTGACGCCGCTGCAGGTCGCCATGGTGACCGCGGCCATCGCGAACAACGGCGAGTTGATGCAGCCGTACCTCGTAGACGAGGTCCGTGACACGGACCTGGTCAGTGTGATGGAGCGAACCGACCCGGAGGTGTTATCCGAGGCGATCTCGCCGTCCACCGCCCAGGAACTACAGGCCATGATGATCGAAGTCGTCGAGAGCGGCACCGGCACGGCGGCTCAGATGCCCGGCATCACGGTGGGCGGAAAGACCGGTACCGCGCAGCGCGGCGAGGAGCGGTCGAACATCGCGTGGTTCACCGCGTTCGCTCCAGGGGACGAGCCGGCGGTGGCGGTGGCCGTCGTCATCGAGGAGGCTCCCGGTGTCGGCGACGACGAGATCGCGGGCGGCAGGCTCGCGGCGCCAGTCGCCAAGGCCGTGATCGAGGCGGTTCTGAATTCATGACGACGTTGACAGCGACGGGGCAGGTGCTCGGCGGCCGGTACCAGTTGGACCGGTTCCTCGCCGGCGGTGTCATGGGCGAGGTGTGGGCCGCCACTGACACCCGGATGGAGCGCACCGTCGCGGTCAAAGTGCTGCGGCCGAACCACATCAACGATCCGATCGCTTTGGAGCGATTCCGCTACGAGGCCAAGCTCGGCGCCAGCCTCGACCACCCGGGCATCGTCAAAGTGCACGACGTCAACATCACGCCGGGCGCCGAGCCGCCGTGGCTGGTTCAGGAATTCGTCGCCGGCGTCTCGCTGTCGGACCTGATCGCGGAGGCGGCGCCGCTCGAGGCATCGCGTGCGGTCCATCTGATCGCCCAGGCCGCCGACGCCGCCCATGCCGCCCATATGTTCGGCGTCGTTCACCGGGATCTGACGCCGCGCAATCTGATGGTGACGCACGACGACATCGTGAAAGTCACCGACTTCGGCATCGCTCAGGCCGACGCGCTCCCGTCGCTGACGATGACCGGGCAGGTCGTCGGGACGCCGGCGTATCTTTCGCCGGAGCAGGTGAAGGGTGAGCCGGCCACACCGCGCAGCGACGTGTACTCGCTCGCCGTGGTGCTGTACGAGTGCCTGGCGGGGACGCGACCGTTCGCCGGCAGCAACCCGATCGACGTCGCCCGTGCGCATCTGGACGAGCAGCCGCCCCCGCTGCCGGCGTTCGTCGCTTCGCCGTTGGCCGCCTTCGTGCTCAGCGCCATGGTCAAGGATCCGGCTATGCGACCCACCGGCGCCGACGAGTTCGCGCGCCGGCTGCGGGCGATCGTCCCGTCAACCGCCGGGCCGGCCGTCCTCGCGGCCGAAGCGTCGCACACCATGCCCTGGCCACCACCTAGCGTCGGCCGTGCGGACCACTCACTTCCCGCGCCCGATCGGGCGCGGGATGCCGACGAGGTGGGCGGTGCCGTGCGCCCGGGCCGTGCGCATACCCAGCCCAAGGGCCGGGCGGCCAGGCGGCACGAACGTTCGAGCTCATCGTCTAATCTTGTGGTGACCGTCCGTACCTACGGGGTTAAGACGATGGCCATGGCTCGAGACCTGTTCGACGAAGCCATGCCCCGAACAAAGCAGACATGGGAGGCGGTGCGGCCCGAACTAGAACGCATCGCACATACTGCTTGGGAGAACCGTCCGGCCACCCGCATCGGTGTCGCCGGCCTGGTTGTGATCGCGCTCGCCGCTGCGGCCGTCCTGCTCGGTAGCGATCCTGCAACGGGAGGGCCGTGATGAGAACTTCGACTGCCGATAGAGGTACCGTGCGGTTCGACGGGTTTTGGCAGAAAGGGCAACGATGAGTGACCGAAATCTGCTCGGCGACCGCTACGAGCTGGGCGATGTGCTCGGCCGTGGCGGCATGGCGGAGGTGCGGTATGGCCGCGACCGCCGGCTGGGCCGAGCCGTAGCCATCAAGATGCTCCGCGTCGACCACGCCACCGATCCGACCTTCCAGGAACGCTTCCGCCGCGAGGCGCAGTCGGCCGCATCCCTGAACCACCGCAACATCGTCGCGGTGTACGACACCGGCGAGGACTTCTTCGACGGCAACTCCATTCCGTACATCGTGATGGAGTACGTCGAGGGTCGCACCCTGCGCGAGCTGCTGCAGGAGCGGGTCCGTTTTACGCCGGAACGGTCGATCGAGATCGCCTCCGGAGTCCTGGACGCGCTCGAGTACAGCCACCGCGCCGGCATCGTGCACCGCGACATCAAGCCCGGTAACGTGATGATCAACAATGCCGGCGAGGTCAACGTGATGGACTTCGGCATCGCCCGGTCCCTCGCCGAGACCGGCGCGGCGCTGACCCAGACCGCGGCCGTCGTCGGCACCGCGCAGTACATCTCGCCCGAGCAGGCCCGCGGTGAATCGGCGGATGCCCGCAGCGACCTGTACGCCGTCGGCTGTGTGCTCTACGAACTGCTCACCGGACGGCCGCCGTTCGTCGGTGAATCACTTGTCTCCGTTGCGGTGTCGCACGTACGTGAAATGGCCACGCCGCCGTCGGCTCTCGACCCGTCCATCCCGCGCGACCTGGACTCGGTCGTGCTCAAGGCCCTTGCCAAGGACCGCCGGGAGCGGTACCAGAGCGCGTACGAGATGCGCGCCGATCTGGAGCGTATCGCCGCGGGCATGCCGGTATCCGCCGAGGCGACCGCAGCGACCCAGTTCATCGGCGGCGCAGCCGCGGCAGGTTATGCCGACACCGCCATGTACGAACCCACGGCCGCGACCGGTTACGACGATGGCTACGACGACTACGACGATGAGGATGAGGACCGCCGCGGCATGAGCTGGGGCGCTCTTGTCGGGGCCGGCCTCGCGATCCTCGCCGCCGCTTTGTTGATCGGCTATCTCATCTTCCAAGGCGACGGTGGCGAAGAAGGTCCGCAGACGATTTCCGTTGAAGACCTCCGAGGTATGAGTCTTGAGGACGCCCGAGCTTCGGACTGGGTCGTCACGAACGAGATCCAGTTGGTTCCCGAGGAGCAAGTCACCGAAAACGAGGACGAGATCGGCACGATTCTGGCTCAGAATCCGCCGCCCCAGGCAAGCATCGAGCAAGGTGGAACGATCACGGTCACGGTCGGTGTCGGACCGGAGCAGGCAACCGTGCCGAGCCTTGTCGGCTCAACCGAAGCCGAAGCAAGATCTGCACTCGAGGATGCCGGGCTGAGTGTTGGCGAGGTAACGGGCCAGGAAACCGACGACGAGGACTTGTGGGGAACCGTTGCATCCTCCGATCCCGCCGAAGGCACTTCCGTCGATGAGGGTTCCGCTGTGGATCTTGTGATCCACACCGAACCGGACGCGACGACGGTTCCGAACCTTCAGAACCTGACCGAGGACGAGGCTGAGGCGGAACTCGACAGGAACGGCCTTGCGCTCGGTGCGGTCCGGCCAGAGCCGAGCGACTCCATTGAGGAGGGTCGCGTAATCCGATCCGAACCAGAGTTCAACGCCTCCGTGGAGCCGGGCACCCGTGTCGACATCTGGATCTCCGAGGGCGCGGAGTTGGTAACCGTGCCGAGTGTCGCCAATCAGGGCTTCACCGTTTCCACATATGCCGACGCGTTCGAGGGCCTTGATCTCTCGCACAACGTAGGTGACGCGGAGCAGAACTGTGATGTCGAGCCCGGCACGATCATCGACCAGAACCCAACGGGGGGTGAGGAGGTCGCTCCCGGAACCAACGTCACAGTGATCCCGGCAACCGATGAAGGTTGCGAGGATGACGGCGGCGGGGGTGGTGACGGCGGAGGCGGCTGATTCGCCGGCTCCGTGCGGGACCCAGACGTTAGGTCGCCATGCCGAGGATGCTCGAGCTGTGCGCGACCACAGGTGCGAGTCCGGCGGAGCGTCCGACCGCGCCTTCGTCGCCACACACGGCCAGCCAGTTGGCGAGCAGACGGTGGCCGCCCTCGGTGAGCACCGACTCGGGGTGGAACTGCACGCCTTCGACCGGCAGCGAGCGGTGCCGCATCGCCATGATGACGCCGGACTCCGTCGTCCCGGTCACGGCCAGTTCGCCCGGCACGGTGTCCGGTTCGACGCCGAGCGAGTGATAGCGGGTCGCGGTGAACGGGCTCGGCAGACCGTCCAGCACGCCGGCGCCGGAGTGCAGCACCTCACTTGTCTTGCCGTGCAGCAGCTCGGGCGCGCGTACCACCGATGCACCGTACGCGACGCCGATCGCCTGCAAGCCGAGGCAGACACCGAAGATCGGCACGTCGCCGGCGCAGCGGCGAATCAGCTCGACGCAGACGCCGGCTCGTTCAGGAGTTCCCGGGCCGGGCGAGAGCAGCACGCCGTCGTAGCTGAGGCCTTCGTCGGCGGTCAGCCGATCGTTGCGGCGGACGTCACACTCCGCGCCCAGTTGTGCGAGGTACTGCACCAGGTTGAAAACGAAGCTGTCGTAGTTGTCCACGACCAGTATTCGGCGTTGTGCGCTCATGCTGCTGTCTCCGCGGAGATGTCGCGTGGGCCGTCGTAACCGGGCATAAGGATGTCCTCACTGAGCTCGGCGGTGAAACCGAGCCCGATCTGGTCCACGTAGTAGAGGTAATCCTGTACGGCCTGGGACTCGTCCAACGCCGCCAGCAGTTCGTTGGGATCGCCGATCGCGGCCACGGTGTACGGCGGGGCGTAGACCCGCTGCTGGAGGTAGAGCACCGGGCCGATGCACTTCACGCTGCTGGTCGATACAATCCGCTGGTCCTCGACCATCATCGCCTCGGCACCGCCGGCCCACAATGCGTTGATGACGCCCTCCAGATCCTGCTGGTGGACCAGGTACAAGTCGAGGTCGATGTCGCCGGTGCCGTCCTCCGGGATCGGCGCGTCGTTCAACGTCACCGTGATGCCCGGGCCGGTCACCGGGGTTAGCCCGGCCGCCGCCCGCAACGTCTCGAGTCGCTCGGTCTCGGCAGGATTCTCGGCGGCGCTTTCGGAGGTGAGCTCGTCAACCTGCGCCGTCAAGCGGGAAACCTCGGCGGACAACCGCTCCGCGCGCTCCTCCTCAGCGCGCACCAGATCGGGCATGTCGCTGATGCCTGTACCGCGGAAGACGCCGCCAACGGTCTTGCCGCTGCTGATGAGAAGAATGCCGCACGCCACGAGCACGAGCGGCGTAATGATCCGCCACCCGCGGCCTTCCGCCCGCCGCGCCGGCTGTGCTGGCACTGGCACACCTCCCCATGGCGTTCGCCCAAACGACATGACTACGCTATCCCCTACGCTTGGGCCGAGACGTCGCCCGGGCAGGCATATGTGGAAAGGAAACCATCCCGTGATGAAACCCAGCGGTGACGACAGCCCGACCGCCAAGGAGGGACGCTGGGTCGCCCCGACCATGGTCACACTGCTGATTCTCGGGCTGATCTGGATCGTCGTCTATTACGTCGCCGGGTCCGATATCCCGGTCATGCAGGATCTTGGCGGCTTCAACCTGGTGATCGGCATGGCTCTGATCACCGGCGGATTCATCACCGCCACGCAGTGGAAATAGCCGGATCGTTGCGCGGCGGACGCTCGTCCCCAATCCGTCCAGCAGAATGATCGCGTAAAGCTGGCACTCCCCAGCCAAACCACGGCTGCACTCCGCGCAAAGCCGGGTAACCGCCGCCTTACATGGTCATTCTGTTTGTGAGCGGGTTTGCTGCGTGACAGCCGCGTAGTAGCCGCTCGAATCCGGCCGGTAGAGCAGGAACAGCACGGTCGCGCCCATCGCGATGGTGATCAGCTGCACGACGATGATCAAGCCCCACGCCTGGCTGATCCAGTAGAGCGTGAACGCGATGTTCAACGCCCCCAGCACGGTCGCGACGATCCGCGCCCAGCTGAACCCCTGACGGTTGGCGTGGGCCATCCAGATCCACATCGCGATCGCGAGAAGATTGATCGTGATTCCGCCGCCGAGAGTGATGTTGTAGGCGGTATCGAGCTCATCGCCACGGACGTCCTGCTGCTCCGCCACGGTATCGCGAAGCTGGTCGCGCGTCAGCCACGTGAGTACGAGGCCTAGACCTTGCAGCAGCGCGCCCACATACATGAGCCGGAAGGCGGCCAGAATGGACGGCGGCGCCTGGGGCAGGAGGCTCCGGTCCTCGGACTGAGCGGGATATCGGTCCCGCGACGGCTCGGAGTAGGGCCCAGTCATGACGCTCCCTTCGGCTGCATGGCATACCCAAGCCTAGGCCGTCGGCCGTTGCGCGGTAAGTACCGGCTTTGAAGGGGCTGTAGTAGTGGTTTGGCTGGGGATTCGGAGCTTAACGTGATCATTCCGACACGGTGTCCATAGCGGCTTCCACAGGAGCGATTACACGGTTGTAGTTTTATCCCCACTGGGGATAACTCTTGTGGATAACCGCTCCGGCCAAGGCGTCGGCTATGCGACGAACAGCGCCGCGACGGCCACGATGACGACGAAGACGAGCACGGACGCGCCGAGGCCGAACGCCGTCCGGTGCTTGCGTGGGGCATGCACGAACACCAGTGCCAACACCGCTCCGGTCACCAGGCCCCCGAGGTGGGCACGCCAGTCGATCGACGGCACTGTGAACCCGATGATCACGTTGATCGCGAGGATGCCGACGATGAACGACGTGTCCGCGCCGAACCGCCGTGCGACGATGAACAGCGCACCGAACAAGCCGAAGACGGCACCGGAGGCGCCGAGGGACGCTTGGTTGTCCGCGAGTCCGAGGAGGGATGCGGCACTGCCGCCGAGGCCGGACAGCAGATACAGGGTGACAAACCGCCACCGGCCGAGCACCGGCTCAAGCTGCGACCCGAGGATCCACAGCACGAGCATGTTCAGCCCGATGTGCCAGATCGCGGTGTGGGTAAAGGTCGCCGTGAGGACCCGGTACCACTCACCGGTCAGGACCCCGCCGAGCTCACCGTTGCTGATGATCGCCTGCTTGAGCAGAAAGAGCCGCTCTTCGATCTCGTTCGAACCCGAGAACGTGATCGCCAGCCAGACCAACGCGTTGATGCCGATGAGCACCTTCGTAACGAGGTTGGTGTTCTCCCGCCGCTCCCCGCCGAGCAGCGTCGTCGCTTTGCGGACGCTACGCGAACCTTCACGCACACATTCGGGGCATTGATAGCCGACCGCGGCGTCGATCATGCAGTCCGGGCAAATCGGACGCTCGCACCGCGAACACGTGATGTATGTCTCGCGGTCCGGGTGACGGTAGCAAACAGGCGCCGCCACGCCGGCTACGAGCCTTCGGACCGGGATATGGACACCGACTCGATGACGACATCATCCACCGGGCGGTCGCCGGCCGTCGTCGGAGTCGAGGCGATCTGATCCACGACCTCGCGGCTGGCCGCGTCCGCGACCTCACCGAAGATGGTGTGCCGGCGGTTCAGGTGCGGCGTCGGACCGACGGTGATGAAGAACTGCGAGCCGTTGGTTCCTGGTCCGGCGTTGGCCATCGCCAGCAGGTACGGACGGTCGAAGACCAGCTCGGGATGGAACTCGTCCTCGAACTGATAGCCCGGCCCGCCCCGGCCGTTGCCGAGCGGGTCCCCGCCCTGGATCATGAACCCTTCGATCACGCGGTGAAAGATCGTACCGTCGTACAGCCGGTCAGTCGTGGCTTGCCTGGTAGCCGGGTTCGTCCACTCCCGTGTTCCCTCCGCCAGCTCGACGAAGTTCTTGACCGTCTTCGGCGCGTGGTTCGGGAACAATTCGAGGGTGATATCGCCGCGATTGGTACTGATGGTGGCGTGGAGCTTGTCGGCCACGATGTGCCTCTCGATGATGTGCTGCTTTAGTGATCGGTTAGAGATATCCTCCCATGTTGTCGGTCCACTAGGTATATGGGACCAATAGAAGGCAGGATCATGGGTATATACATACCGGGCCAGTCAACCAATAGTGAGCGAGGTGGCCCCAGTGTCGAAGATTCGAGGACGGCTGGGCGGTAAGTCGAACAGGTCGGACGCCGCGCGCGAGGCGGCCGAGCGGGCGCGCGAGGCGGCGAACGCAGCAATGGAGGCGGCCAAGCACAGCGCCGACCGCGTCAAGCCGGTCGCGTCGAGCGCCAAGGACGCGGCCGCCCCCCACATCGACTCCGCCCGGAAGAAGATCACCCCGGCGGTGGATTCGGCGAAGGATCGAGTCGGTCCGATGGTGGAGTCTGCGCGTCATCGCGTCGGACCGGCGGCGTCGCACGCCCGCGAAAGACTGCTCGACGATGTAGTGCCGCGAGTGGCCGATGCCGTTTCGGCGGGCGCGGACAGGGTCGCCGCGGCGGCGAGTGACCTTTCGGAGAAGTCGCATGCCGCGGCATCCCCCCGCAAGCACCGTGGCAAGAAGATCGCGGCAGCCGTCATCGGAGGCCTGGCCGCGGTCGGCGCGGGTGTGGCGGCGATCCTGCGGCGCAAGAGGCCGGACGACTGGACGTCCTACGAGCCGCCGGCCGAGCCATGGGTTCCCGAGGTACCCGAGCAGGAAGGCGGCGAAGAGAAGCCGGTAGGCGCGAAGCGCCCTAGTGTGTCGGGCGAAACCTCGCGCGCTGCCGAGCCGAAGCCAACGGTCTCCGCGCCGAGCAAGACGGCCGCTGGGGCCGCTGCCTCGGGCACGTCGACCGCGGAGAGTTCGGGGGCAAAGAAGGCCGCGACCAAGAAGACGGCGACCAAGAAGTCGGCGCCGGCGAAGAAGACGGCCGCGAAGAAGAGCACGACCAAGAGCGCAGCGACGAAGAGCACAACGGCCGAGAAGTCCACCGGATCGACCAGGTCGAGCACTGACGGCGGCTCGTCCGACACGGAGAGCTCGTCCACGACGGGATAGCGGCGCGCCGGCACAGGTGACACGGGTGTGCTGGCGCGGCCCCCCAGCGCGCCAGCACACCAGATCGCGATGGTGCTACTTCGTGCCGATGCCGATGTTGATCTCAGCGGTCAGCGTTACGACCGGCGCACCGGACGAACGCTCACGGAACATGCCTTCCACAATCCGTCGTGTGTCGTCCCGCTGTGCCTCGGTCGCCTGCGACAGAGCCTGCCTGGCGATCGGGTTGCTCGATATGATCGTGTTCCAGTACTGCGTCACCGACTCGAAGTGCTGCTCCCACGTGATCGTCTCAACCGATACGTCGGTGAGCCCGCTCGCCGAAAGCCGGTCACGGAGAACCTCGGGATCGGAGACCTGGGTCGGCAACGGGGGTGGCTCAAAGCCCGGAACCGCGGCCCGCAGCGCGCCCATGAAAAGACCGATGAACTCGACCTTGGTGAAATCGCCGAACGCGACGACCAGTACGCGCCCGCCAGGCTTGGTGACGCGCACCATCTCGGACAGTCCACCGGCGATGTCTGGGAACAGAGAGACACCGTGCTGTGATCCGGACACGTCGAACGTGTCATCGTCCAGGTCGAGCGCCTGACCGTCCATGACGCGTGCGTCAATAGCAAGTCCGTCGGCCTTCGCCCGGTCCTCGAGCCGCTCGACCATGATCGGTGCAACGTCGGTGGCGACGACGTCGGCCCCGAGACGCGCGGCCGGGATGCTCAGCGCACCGCTGCCGGCCGCTACATCCAGGAACCTCATACCGGCGCGTAGTCCTGCGTGCTTCAGCGCGTACTCGCCGAGTTCGGCGTTGTGTGGCGTCACATGCTGGTCGTAGCTATCGGCGATGGTGTTCCACGCCGTCCGGATCTGCTCCTGCGTCGGTGCTTGGATCGTCATCGTTCCGTTCCCTTCTCTGCGGTTTCGTGCTTGTCGATCGCGCTGCGCAGGGCTCGCAGGAACGCCGCCGGCTGTTCGGCGGCGGGATCGTCCCGGCAGTCCTCGATGACGAGCACCGGCCAGCCGTACTTCTTGCCGGACGACTCGACGCGGCGCAGGGACACCTGGAGGTCGTGCCGGCCGTGGATCAGCGTCGTAGGCGTCTCGATTCCCGCGAGGTCACCGGCCGGAATCGGCGGTGCCCCGAGCCGCGAAATCAACTTGCGCATCGCGGATTGCACACCCGGGTCGCGTGCCCGGTCGTCGGCGTACTCCATGAGCCACTGCCACTGTTCCCCGGCCAGTTCGGCGACCCGATTCATATCAAGGAAGCACTGGTTGAACAACCGTTCCCGGCTGCGCGGAGTCGGACGCATCGCGAACCGCATCATCGGCACGGCGAACTTGGGGGACGGCCGGAACCAGCCGAGACCCAGCGTGTCCACCAGCACGAGGCGGTCAATCCGCGAACCGTGCTTGGCGGTGTACCGGGCCGCGATGGATCCGCCCATCAGGTGACCGACCAGAATCGGCGCCCGGCCGCCGCAGGTCTGATCGATGAGCTCGTCGAGCCAATCCAGCACCGCATCGTGATCGAGCGTGCTGTCCGTGACATGCGAAGCACCATGGCCCGGAAGGTCCGGCACGATCACCCGGTGCGTACGGACGAGCTCGGGAATGACCAGAATCCAGACGGCGGCGAACTCGCCCGCGCCGTGCAGTAGCACGATCGGCGGCCCGTCACCGCCTTCGAGTACGGCTGTTGAGACGCCCGCCAGTTGCAGGCGCCGTTCGGTGAGCGGCATGGCATCGAGCAACCGGTCCCGCGCCTGCTGGCCGGGTGGCACCTCGGTGCGCAGCTGCCTGTCGTTGTCAGTCATGACACGCCTCCCCTGTTCGTTGTGGAATTCGCTCACACAAGCCAGGGTCGTCGTCGGGACCACTCACCCGCATCGGTCGGATCAACCAACTCATAGGCCCGCTCCGGCCTACATAGATCTGTGTAGGCGGCCGGTTACACCAGGTCGTGCTGGTACGCGTAGGCCGTGGCCGCTGTGCGCGATGGCAGGTCGAGCTTGGTCAGCATGTTGCTCAGGTGACGCGCGACGGTCTTCTCGCTGATCACCAGGCTGTCCGCGATGTCACGGTTGGTCGCACCGGTCGCGACCAACCGCAGCACCTCGAGCTCGCGGGGTGTCAGGACGCCGGCCGTCCCGGAGTGGCCGTCCTGGGCCAGCTCGCGCGTCTGATCAAGGGCTGGCGCGGCACCAAGCTCGGTGAAGACCTCCCGAGCCGCCGCAAGCTCCATCTCCGCCGTGTCGTGATCGTTGAGTTTGCGGCAAGCCTCGGCCATGCGCAGCCGGACTCGGGCGCACTCATACCGCGCATCGACCCGCTGCCACGCGAGCCACGCCTGCCGTAGAGCCACGCAGGCCGCCTCGGCGTCGCCCTCGGCCAGCGAGAGGCATCCACGCGCGTACGCGACGACTGCTTTCAGGTATGGCGAGTCGAAACGGTCCGCGATCTCACCGAGTTCCTCGGTGGCGGCGCGAGCCGTGTCGACGTCACCAATCGCGAGGGCGATCTCCGCGTGTGCCGATAGCAGCCGGGAGCGCTGAACGGAACCGTCGGCTTCATGGACGGCACGCTTGATCGCGGCGGTGGCGTCGTCCGGCCGACCTTGCGCCAGCCGGAGCAGTGCCAGCCCGGGTTGGGACGGATGTCCCCAGTTCGTCGCCTCTCGGTAAGCCTTCTCCGCTCGGGTGAATTCTCCGCGCAGGCGAAGCAGTTCGCCCATCTGGTACTGCGCCATGCCCATCACCGGGTCGCCGGGCGGGTCGGCGAGGTGTTCGCACGCCCGCAGTACCTCGTCCATCGCGTCGGCCCACTCACCGCGCAGCTGCATGAGCTCGGAGCGATGCACCAGGCACTGGCCCCGATACGGCTTCAGGTCTTGATGGCTGGAACACCAGCGGCTCAATACGGCGGTCCATTCATGCGCCCGGCTCCAGTCGAAGACGCGCCGACATTCGATGATCACCGCACAGTAGACGATGCCGGTGACGAGAGGAGACACGTCGCCGGTCGTGGCCACCACCATCGCCTCGTCGAGACCGGCGAGCCCGGCGACGGCTTCACCCGCTGCGATCCGTGCCTGTGCGCTACCGAGCACACCGAACGCCTCCAACGTGCGGTCGCCGAATCGCTCGGCGATCGCGATCACGTCGGCGCATATCTCCAGGGCTGCCGCCGGCTCGTTGCCGAGCGCCTGCAAGGCGGCCGGTAGCTGCAGGTATCCCTTCTCGACGCAGTCCAGCCCTGAATCGTCGAGCATGTGCTTCGCGCGTCCGAGCCAGCCGCCGCCGCGCGCGTGTTCGCCTCGCATGGCCAGGACGAAGCCGATCCAGAAGGCGTCGCGTACCGCGCCGGGCACGTCCCGCGACCCCACATACGCCTCGTGGGCCCGTTCCCAGAACTCGATCGCGGACTCGATCCGGCCGGTCAGATAGGCGGCGAGCGCCAGCCGGTCGAGATCGGGCGCATCGAGCGGCGCCAACTCGTCGGCGCCGGTCAGGGCTTGGTACGCGTCCATCCACGCCTGCTGCGAACAGGCTTCGCGGCCGCGGGTGACCAACTCGTCGGCGGTGGCCATTCCCGCACGATAGCGCGCCGGAGCACGGATGCACGATCACGGACGGCGACCCTGAAGCCGCCGTCCGTGATCCGCGCACGACACCTCACATCGGCTGCGGCCGAATAAACCCTGCCTGGTGGACGGGTTGCTCCCGGACACGCAGCCCCGGCACCAGTTCTGCGTGCTGGGCGACGACGCCGCGGGCGGTTTCGCTCGGCTCGCCGTACAGGTTGACTTCCGTGGTGTCGAGGGATTCGAGCGCGAGCGACTGGAGATTCTCGGTGAACACACGCATATGGGTGTC
>DASUTB010000073.1:0-14675 GCA_036374835.1 Jiangellaceae bacterium
CGTGAGTGCACGGCGGGCGCGACTCTGCTCGGCCGAGCATCGACAACTATCTATCTCGATAGTTGTTTCCGGGGGAGGCGAGTCCTTGACCGGCCGGTGCGCCTAGGCTGGAGCGCGCATTTGCACGAGCCAGCTGGAGGATCCCGGTGAGCCTGAGGTACGCGCTGTTGGCCCTGCTGAACGTCGGTCCGATGACCGGATACGACCTGTGCAAGGCATTCGAGTCCTCGGTCGGCCACGTCTGGTACGCGCCCGACTCCCAGATCTACCCCGAACTGCGCCGGATGGAGCGGGACGGCATCGTCACCGGTGAGCCGGTGCCGTGGGGCTCGCGGGGCACCAAGCGTCTCTACCACGTGACCGACGACGGGCTCGAGGCGTTCCGGTCGTGGATGAACGAGACGCTCGAGTACTCGCGCGTCAGGGACCCCGCGCATCTGAAGGCCGCGTACTTCGAGTGGGCCGATCCGGGCTCGGCGCGGGTCCAGCTACGTGAGCACATCGCGCACCACTCGGAGCTACTGGAGCATTGGCACGAGCGGATCCGCGAGATCGACGAGCAGAGCAACCCCATGCTCAAGCGCCGCTTGGAACGCACACCCGATTCGGTCAAGCCGCGCACGATCGCGTTCAAGCGGTTCGCATACGAAGGCCTCATCGGCCGGTCGGAACAGGAGATCGCCTGGGCCGAACGTGGCCTGCGCCTACTGGACGAGCTGGCCGCGGCCGACGCCGAGCCGGAGCCCGGCGCGATACCGATCTCCCGTGAGTAGCGACCGCATCGACCGATTGACCCTCGGGCCGGGCGGTTCGCTGTTCAGACGGCAAGGTGATGGAGCAGATCCGACCGGGTCAGCACGCCTATCGGCTTGCCGCCATCGAGTACCAGCAGAGCATCCGCTGATTCGAGCAGGCCGACGGCGTCCCGGGCAGGCGCCTGAGAACCAATGGTCGGCAACGGTGCGGACATGTGCTGCTCCACCGCGTCGGTCATCTGTGCCTTGCCGGTGAACAGCGCGTCGAGCAGGTCGCGTTCGACCAGCGACCCGGCAATCTCGGCGGCCATGATCGGTGGTTCGGCACGGACGACGGGCATCTGCGACACGTTGTACTCCCGAAGAATCTCGACGGCCTCGCGGATCGTCTCGTTCGGATGGGTGTGGACGAGGTCCGGCATCGAGCCTTCCTTCTCATGCAGCACCTCACCCACCGTCACTCCATCTGAACCGGTGCTCAAGAACCCGTACGATGCCATCCACTCATCGTTGAAGATCTTGGACAGGTAGCCGCGGCCACCGTCGGGCAGCAGCACGACCACGACGTCGTCCGGACCGGACCGCGCGGCCACACGGAGCGCGGCGACCACGGCCAGGCCGCACGAGCCGCCCACCAGCAGCCCTTCTTCCCTGGCCAAGCGGCGGGTCATCTCGAACGAGTCCTTGTCGGAGACGGCTTCGACGGAGTCGCAGATATCCCGGTCGTACGCGTCCGGCCAGAAGTCCTCACCGACGCCTTCGGTGAGGTACGGACGTCCCGACCCGCCCGAGTACACCGAGCCCTCCGGATCGGCACCGATGATCTGCACCCGACCTCCGGACACCTCTTTCAGATACCGGCCGGTGCCGGTGATGGTGCCACCGGTGCCGATACCGGCGACGAAGTGCGTGATCTTACCGTCGGTCTGCTCCCAGAGTTCGGGACCGGTCGTCTCGTAATGTGACTGCGGGTTTGCGGGGTTGGAGTACTGGTCCGGCTTCCACGCGCCGTCGATCTCGGTCAGGAGCCGGTCCGACACGTTGTAGTACGAGTCCGGATGTTCCGGAGGGACGGCCGTCGGGCAGACGACGACCTCGGCGCCGTACGCCTTGAGCACGTCGCGTTTGTCCTTGCTTACCTTGTCCGGGCAGACGAACACGCAGCGATATCCCTTGCGCTGCGCGACCAGCGCGAGGCCGACACCGGTATTGCCGCTGGTCGGCTCGACGATCGTGCCGCCCTCCTTGAGCAGGCCGTCCGCCTCGGCCTGCTCCACCATGCGCAGCGCGATGCGGTCCTTGACCGACCCGCCCGGATTGAAGTACTCCACCTTGGCCAGCACCATTGCCGGCAGACCGGCCGCGAGCGTACCCAGCTTCACGAGCGGGGTGTTCCCGACCAGATCTACAACGTTGTCGTAGTAGTCCACAACATGAGACTACGACCGATACACCGGCTCGTGCAGACCGCCTCGACACAAATCACGCGCCCCGCGATGTCGACCACGCAGCATCGTCTTCGTCCTACTCTTGAGCCATGGTTTCGGTCACCACTCCACTCGCCCGGCGGGCCACTCGTGTCGCGCTGTTCGGCGGCGGAGGAGCAGGCGCGCTCGGGGCCGGGCTCTACGGACTCCTCCACCTCGAGGGAATCATGGCGAGGCGCATGATCGGCGAACTAGAAAACGGCGCGCCCCATGCCGACGGCGTCTACGGCGCGTCATACCTCGGTCCGGCGCTTTCGTTCGCGGTGATCGGAGACTCGGCCGGCGCCGGGCTCGGCGTGGATCGTCCGGACGAGACCCCTGGCGCCCTGCTGGCCGCAGGACTCTCCGAGATAGCCGAACGGCCGGTCCGGCTTCACACCACGGCGTACTCCGGCGCGCAGAGCCAGCACCTCGCCGCCCAGGTGGACGACGCCCTGAGCGGCGAACCCGACGTCGCGCTGATAATCATCGGCGGCAACGATGTCACGCACCAGGTCCGGCCGTCCACCTCGGTCCGGTACCTCGGTGATGCCGTGCGCCGGCTCCAGGCCAACGGTTGCCGAGCGGTCGTCGGGACGTGCCCCGATCTCGGCACCATCGATCCCATCCCCCAGCCGCTGCGCTGGATCGCCCGCCGCCTCAGCCGTCAGCTGGCTGCGGCGCAGCTGATGACGGTGGTCGAGGCGGGCGCCCGGGCGGTGACGCTCGGCTCGATCATCGGACCCGAGTTCTCCGCAGCGCCCCGTGACATGTTCGCCGTCGATCGGTTCCATCCGTCGGCGGCCGGCTATTCGGCGGTCGCTGCGGCGGTACTCCCGTCGCTCGCGGACGTGCTCGGCCTCTGGACCGACGCGGACACCGGCGCCGAGGCGGACGGCGGCGAAGCCGTGTTGCCGGTGGTCGTCGCGGCCGAAAGGGCAGCCGAGATGGCCGGCGTCGAGGTCACCGGAGCGTCCGTCATCGGACGCGATGGAGGCCCGCGCGGCCGGTTGGCACGGCTGCGCAGACGGACCCGTCAGCGGGACGGCGCGAACGCCGGATCGGTCGGTATCTAGCCAGATTTGATCTACGGGCCAACCCGCGTTCACCGGTGTGATGAACAACTCCTCGCGAGGGGTTGTGCCGGGGCTGGAGTTGAGGCACGCTCAATATACGGAGCATTCTCGTTCGATCGGAGGCCGCCATGAGCCTTAACCATTCCGAGGAGACCCACCGCAACCTCGTTGCCCGGATCCCAACAGCTACCGGACGAGATCTTCGAGAATGGTTCAAGGCCCTGGAAGCCGGCCCGGCATTCCTCCGCTTCGAAGACCGGGTGAAGTGGCTCCGCTCGGAGCACGGCCTGGCACACGGCCACGCCACGGCGATCGTGCACGAGCACGATTTGCAGCGCGCCGCCCGCGCCTTCTCCTGATTCCGTGATCATGTAGGCGATTCACCCAATTACGGCCAGTCCGGCTTCGTGATCATCGACATGATCAGGATGATTGCAGGCGCCGCTTGAACTCGGCCGCGGCGGCGCCCGGATCGTCCGCCTCGGTGATGGCTCTGACCACGACGACCCTCGTCGCGCCCGCCTCCTGCACCTGGTCGAGGTTCGACAGGTCGATTCCACCGATCGCGAACCACGGCCGCTCGATAGTCCGGCTCGCGGCGTACCGCAGCAGCTCCAGCCCGGGCGCCGGCCGTCCCGGCTTGGTCGGTGTCGGCCATGTCGGCCCGACGCAGAAGTACGAGACACCGGCGTCCGCAGCGGCGACGTCCACCTGCTCGCGATCGTGCGTTGATCGGCCGACGAGCATGTCATCGCCGACGATCGACCGCGCGTCCGCAACCGATAGATCGTCCTGCCCGACATGCAGGACGTCGGTGCCCGCCACCTTCGCGATGTCTGCGCGGTCGTTGGCCGCCACCAGCGCGCCGTGCCGGGATGCCGCGTCGGCGAAGATCTCGAGGTAGGCGAGTTCCTGCTTGGCCTCCAGACCCTTGTGCCGCAGCTGGACGATGTCGACTCCGCCACCGAGCGCCGCGTCCAGGAACTCCTCGAGATCGTCACGGTCCTCGCGAGCGTCGGTACACAGGTAGACGTGCGCGGCCGCGAGCCGCTCAGCAGCAGTGACGTCCGTCCGCACGCCGCCCAGACTAGCCCCTACCCTGGAATGACCACGTAAACGCCGCTTCAGCATGCCTAGCGACTCGTCGACGGGTCGCCATGCGTTACATCGTGCGCTGCCGCCGAAGCTGCCGACACGAGGGCGCCTTCGTCGGCCACCAGCGGAGCGAGTGTGCATGAAAGTAACGGTTAGCGACTCGTCGATGGGTCGCTAGGCATGCTGAAGCGGCGTTTACGTGATCATTCTTGGGGGGTGGGGAGGCGGGTTGGTTGACGGGCGTGATTATGCTGGGTGGGGTAAGCACACGGGAGCCCACGTGATGGGCTGAGAGGGCGGTGTTCGCCGCCGACCGTCAGACCTGATCCGGATCATGCCGGCGAAGGGAGAGTCGCGCAATGCAAAGCAATCATCATGACGTGGTCGTCGTCGGCGCCGGAGTCATCGGCCTCGCCATCGCGTGGCGGCTCGCCGCCCGCGGCATGAGCGTCACGCTGACCGATCCGGCCCCCGCGTCCGGCGCCACCGGAGTCGCGGCCGGCATGCTCGCACCGGTCAACGAGGCGCGCCACGGCGAGGAGCCGCTGCTCAAGCTGAGCCTGCACGCCGCGCAGCAGTACCGCGAGTTCGCCGCTGAGGTATCCGACGCCGCCGGCCGGTCCGTGGGTTACCGCGAAACGGCGACGCTCGCCGTCGCGCTCGACGCCGGCGACGCGGCCGCACTGGACGACCTGTACACCTTCCAGAAGAGCATCGGGCTCGAAGTCGAGAAGGTGCCGCGCCGCGAGTGTCGCAAGCTCGAACCGCTGCTCGCGCCATCGATTCATGCCGGCGTACTCACCGGCGATCGGCAGGTCGACCCGCGACGCCTGGCCAGCGCCCTGCTGACCGCAGCCGAGCATAGCGGCGCCCGAATCCTGCGTGATCGGGTCACCGCCGTGTTGGTTCAGGACGGCGCGGCGGCCGGCGTCCGGCTCGACGACGGCAACACGATCGCCGCACAGCACGTCGTGCTCGCCGCGGGTACCCAAACCGGTCGCATCGACGGGATCCCGGACGACATCCGGCAGCTCGTGCGCCCGGTCAAAGGACAAGTCGTACGGCTGCACGTCCCCACCTCCTACCGGCCATTCCTGAACCATGTCGTGCGCGGGACGGTGCGCGGCCGGCCGGTGTATCTCGTCCCGCGCGAGGACGGCGAGCTCGTCATCGGCGCCACGCAGGAAGAACGTGGCGACGATCAGGTCACCGCCGGCGGGGTCTATGAGTTACTGCGCGACGCGCACGACCTCGTGCCGGGCATCACCGAGCTGCCGCTGGCCGAAACCGCCGCCGCGCTGCGCCCCGCCTCCCCCGACAACGCGCCCGTCATCGGGCCGACCGAGCTGCCCGGCCTCGTGGTGGCGACCGGTCATTTCCGCAACGGCATCCTGCTCGCGCCGGTCACCGCGGACGCGGTCGCCGCACTGCTCGGGGACGGCGCCCTGCCCGGCATCGTCACGGACTTCTCCCCGCAACGCTTCAGCACCACATCGCTGGAAGGTGCCCACACATGAACATCACCGTCAACGGCACGCCGACCGACTGGGCCGCGGACGCGAAGCTCGCCGACGTCGTCGCCAGCGTGACCGGCTCGACCACCGGTGTCGCGGTCGCGGTCAACGACGACGTCGTACCCAGGGGCGCCTGGCCGACGACCGCGCTGCGCCCGGGCGATCGCGTCGAAGTCCTGACCGCCGTGCAGGGAGGCTGACATGGCCGACGATCCGTTCGTGCTCGCCGGTCAGACGTTTACGTCTCGCCTGATCATGGGGACCGGCGGTGCCACCAACTTCGACCACTTGGAGCAGGCGCTGCTGGCGTCCGGAACAAACCTGACGACCGTTGCGATGCGCCGGGTCGACACGTCGTCCGAGGGTGCGCTGCTCGGTTTGCTGCGCGAACACGGCATCCAGGTGCTGCCGAACACCGCCGGGTGCTTCACCGCCGGGGAAGCCGTGCTCACCGCCCGGCTGGCTCGCGAGGCGCTCGAGACCGACCTGGTCAAGCTCGAGGTGATCGCCGACGAGCACACCCTGCTGCCCGACCCGGTCGAGTTGCTTGACGCGGCCGAGCAACTGGTGGCCGACGGCTTCACCGTGCTGCCGTACACCACCGACGACCCGGTCCTCGCGCGGCGGCTCGAGCAGGCCGGCTGCGCGGCGGTCATGCCGCTGGGTTCCCCCATCGGTACCGGGCTGGGTATCGCGAACCCGCACAACATCGCCATGATCGTGGAGCGGTCGAGCGTCCCCGTCATCCTCGACGCGGGCATCGGCACCGCCTCGGACGCCGCGCTCGCCATGGAGCTCGGGTGTGACGCCGTCCTGCTCGCGTCCGCAGTCACCCGCGCACACCAGCCGGCACTGATGGCCGAGGCGATGCGCAAGGCGATCGAGGCCGGCCGGCTCGCCTGGCGCGCGGGACGGATTCCGAAGCGTTTCCACGCCGTGGCATCGTCGCAATGGGCCGGGCTGGCCGAACTGGGTGAGAGCGAATGAGCCTCGACGCACCAACGCCCACCGAGTCCAGTGCCGGGCCGACCGGCCTCACCGAAGAGTTGTGGGCAGCCGGCGCGCCGGTCTACGCGCGCATCCTCGAGCACCAGTTCCTCACCGAGCTCACCAGCGGCGAGCTGGCGCACGACCGGTTCGGCTACTACCTCATCCAGGACAGCCACTACCTGCGCGAGTACGCACGGGCGCTGTCGGTGCTGTCGAGCCGGGCGCCGGACACGGCCACCACAGCCATGTTCGCGAGCCACGCGTCGACGGCGATCGCCGTCGAGATGGGCCTGCATACCGAGCTGCTGGCGCAGATCGATACCGGCGCAATCCCGGACGTGCCGTCCCCGACCACCGTCGCGTATACGAGCTACCTGCTCGCCGCTACGAGAGGCGGCTCGTTCGCCGAAGGTGTCGCCGCGGTGCTGCCGTGCTACTGGATCTACTGGGCGGTGGGGAACGAGCTGGCCGACAGGTCGTCGCCGAACCCGGCGTATGCCCGCTGGATCGACACCTACGTCAGCGAGGAGTTCAGCGAGGCCGTCCGAGCCGTGCTCGAAGTCACCGACGGGCTCGGCGAGAAGGCCACCGCGGCCGAACGAGAACGGATGACGGACCGGTACCGCACCGCGTCGAGATACGAGTGGATGTTCTGGGACGCGGCTTATCGAAAGGAGACGTGGCCGGTATGACGGCACGGGCATTGACGATCGCCGGTTCGGACTCGGGCGGCGGCGCCGGTATCCAGGCGGACCTGAAGACGTTCCTGGCGCTGCAGGTGCACGGCATGTCGGCGATCACCGCGGTGACGGTGCAGAACTCGGTCGGGGTGTCCGGGATCTATCCCATACCGCCGCAGGGGGTCGCCGAGCAGATCGAGGCCGTGGTCAGCGACATCGGCGTGGACGCGATCAAGATCGGCATGCTCGGCTCGGCGGACGTCATAGCCGCGGTCGCCGAAACGCTGCGGCGGCTCGAGGCCGGTCCTGTCGTCGTCGACCCGGTGGCCGTCTCCAAGCATGGCGACCCGCTGCTGCGGGACGACGCGGTGGACGCGCTGCGCGACGAGATGCTGCCGCTGGCGACCTTGGTGACGCCGAACCTCGGCGAGGCCGAGCTGTTCAGCGGGGTGACCGTCACGGACCAGGAGAGCCAGCTCGCCGCCGCTCGACGGCTCTGCGAGCTCGGCGCGTCGGCGGCGCTGGTCAAAGGCGGCCACCTGCCCGAGGAGCACGACGCTGTCGATCTACTGCTCGGCCCGGACGGGGACGTCTCGACGTTGCGGCACGAGCGGATTGCGACCGAGCACACCCACGGCACTGGCTGCACACTGTCCGCGGCCATCGCGGCCTGGCTCGCCCGCGGCGCCGACCTGGCCGAGGCGGTCCGTCGCGGCAAGGAGTACGTCACCGCCGGAATCGCCGACAGCTACCCGCTGGGCAAAGGCATCGGCCCGGTCAGCCACTTCTGGCGCATCCACCCCACAGAATGACCATGTTTGGCACGGAAATCGGTGCCAAACCCCTTCTGTAGACCGAGCAAAGCACGAAAACGCCCAGCAACGGCCGATGACCTTTGCCGGGCGTTTCCGGCTCTGTGGGTGCCCGCTATTCGCCTTGGAGAATGGCGAGCAGCCGCAGCATTTCGACGTACAGCCACACGAGCGTGACGACGAGCCCGAAGGCGGCCGTCCAGGCGAACTTGGCCGGGATCCCGCTCTGCACGCCCTTTTCGATGGAGTCGAAGTTAAGGATCAGCACCAGCGCAGCCAAGGTGATCGCGAACAGACCGATCGCAACGCCGAGCCAACCAGTTCGGAATCCGAGACCCTCACCGTCGAAGAACCACACGTAGGCGAGGTTCACCAACACGAAGACCAGGTAGCCGCCCATCGCAATGAGGACGCCGCGCTGGAACTTCGGCGTAACCCGAACCCGCTTGCTCTTGTACGCCCACAGCGCGATCGCGAAGACGCCGAGCGTTCCGATGATCGCCTGGGAAACGATACCGTTAACCGGCTCCCCGCCAGCCACGGCGTAGTTCTCGAACATGAAGCTGATGCCGCCGACGAAAAGGCCCTCGAACGCGGCATAGGCGAGCATCAGCGCCGGGCTCGGCTCCTTCTTGAAGATGTTGACCATGGCGAGCACCAAGCCAACGATCAGACCGACGAAGGCCAGGCTAGGCACCTGCCACCCGACGAGCGCGCCCGCGACCAGGACGGCGAACATGATGCCGGTCTTGGCGACGACGTCGTCGTAGGTCATCGCACCGCGCTCGACGGCGGGCGTCGTCTGGTACATCTGCTCGAGCTCTTGCGCGCTCGGCGTCGGGGTCCGGGTCTGGGTCCGATAGGCCGAGCCCTGACTGCCAAACGCCCGGCCAAGTACGGGGTTGTTGCTCTGCATTTCTCCTCCACGGCCCGCCGGTTGCGGGTTCTCCTGGTGTAACACTACGAGATCGGCGTTAAGTTCCGGAACGGTGTCATGGTCACATTCCGGTGAACCGTGGGGGACGTCGCTCGGCGAACGCCGTCACCGCCTCGGTCAGGTCTTCACTCGGCAAGAATGCCGCATTCCACGCCGCGACGTAACGCAACCCCGCCTCGACACGCGGCTCGCGGTCATGGTCGAGCACATCCTTGACGCCACGGACCACCAGCGGCGAGTTGGCCGCGATCTCCTCGGCCAGTTCGCGCGCGGCGGCCAGCGCAGCGTCCCGATCCGGGTAGACGTCGTTGACCAGGCCGATCCGTTCGGCGCGCGCCGCGTCGATGTCCTTGCCGGTAAACGCGAGCTCGCGCAGGTGGCCGTCCCCGATGATTCCGGCCAGGCGCTGCAGGCTGCCGAGGTCGGCGACGATCGCGACCTTGACCTCGCGGACGCTGAACTTCGCATCGGCCGAAGCGACTCGCACGTCCGCCGCCGCGATCAGATCGACGCCGGCGCCGACGCACCAGCCGCTCACCGCCGCCACCACGGGCGTCCGGCACTTCGCGACGGACGTGATCGCCGCCTGCAACCGGCGCACCGTCTCGAGCAGTTCAGTCCGGGCGCTCGCGCCGGCAGTGCCGGATCCAAGAGCCGGTGCCAGGTCGCCCATCATCGCCGGCAGGTCGAGGCCGTACGAGAAGTGCTCGCCGGAGCCGGTCAGCACGATCGCGCGCACTTCCGGTTCGGCGTCCAGCGTGGCGAACGCCTCGGGCAGTTCGCGCCACAGGTCCGGGCCCATCGCGTTGCCCTTGCCGGGGCCGAGCAGGCTGACCTCTGCGATCTGGCCGGTGCGTTCGACACGCAGCGATACGTAATCAGTCATGCCTGAGCAGGCTACCCGCCGGCCTGCGACCTGCCGCGACGCAGGCCCACCTCGTACGCCACGAGAACCGACAGCCACAGCACCGTGATCGGGACGACGAAGCCGAGCATGACACCACTGAACGGCTCCACCGCGTCGTGGTCGGTAGCGTCGAGCAGCACATAGGCCAGGTAGGCGATGTAATACGCCACGAAGAGCACGCCTTCCCAGCGAGCCACCGTGAAGCCGGTAAATGCGATCGGGGCGAGCGCGAGCGCGGTAGCGATCATGACCGGCAGGTCGAGGCGCACGGCGGCGTCCGCGACCGGTATGCCGTCGCTCGTGATGATCGCCGACAGGCCGAGCACGGCTCCGATGTTGAACAGGCAGCTCCCGACGACGTTGCCGACGGCGAGGTCTCGTTCGCCGCGCAGCAGCGCCATGAGGCTCGCGGCGAGTTCGGGCAGCGACGTGCCGATGGCGACGACGGACAGCCCGATGACCAGGTCGCTGACGCCGAACGCGGCCGCCACGTCCGTCGCCCCGCTCACCAGCAGGTTCGCGCCGCCGACCAGCATCGCGACACCGACCGCGACCAGCCCGAGCGCTACCAGCGGCCGCCCGTTCCGAGCGCCGCCACCTTCGCCCGGCTTGCCCACCGACCCGGACGAGGCCGCGAGACCAGGCGGGACGGGTACGCCGGGTACGGCGGCCACCTGCGGCGGGTCCGAGGAGTGCATGGCGGCGTCACGATCCGTGGCTGCGCGCTTTCGCCCGATCACGATCGTGGCCGCGACGTAGACGACCAGCGCCGCCAGCAGCAGAACCCCGTCGAGCCGGTCGACATCCCCATCGAGGGCCACCAGGAGGGCAAGAACGGATAGCGCGATGACCACCGGAATGTCCAACCGGACCAGCTGTGATTTGACGACCAGCGGCGTGATCACCGCACAGATGCCGAGGATGAGTAGCACATTGGCGATGTTGCTGCCGACTACGTTGCCGACCGCAAGCCCGGGATTGCCGGTGAGCGCGGCCTGCAGGGTGACGGCGAGCTCCGGCGCGGATGTCGCGAACGACACGACGGTGAGGCCGATGACGAAGCCCGACAGGCCGAGCGCACTCGCGATCCGGGTCGCGCCCCGAACCAGAACCTCGCCGCCGACGGCCAGCAGGACGAGCCCGCCCAGCAGCGCGAGTACGGTCAGGACGGTCATGGACGCTCAGCCTGATGACCAGAGGTGGCGAACGTGGCACGCACCGCAATCGCGCGGCGCATGTCGTCGAGCCGGTCAGCGATCTGGCGCCGCAACATCGGGATCGGCTCGCCGTCCCGCAGGCATCTCTCGCCCAGACGCAACGTCTCGTCGTCCACGAACATCGCCGGGAAGCCGTACTCTCCCGCGAACATGCCCAGCGACGGCCCGCGCCGCGCCGCCATCGCAACCGCGTCCTCGAAATAGCGCGGCACGTACCCGGCGACAAGATCGTGCTGTTCCGGTGCCCAGAAACCCTGCGCGGTCGCGTTGTACAGGTACGTGGACAGCTCGTCACCCTCATACATTGCCGACCATGCTTGCGCCTTGCGCTCCGCGTCGGGTAGCGCCGCCAGGCACCGCGCCCTGCCCTCCTCACCCTTGGCGCTCTTGTCGCGTGCGAACTCGGCGTCGATCTCGTCCGGTGTGACCGCTCCGAGTACGGCCAGCCGGTGCAGGATCTGCCAGCGCAGCTCGGGATCCAGTTCCGGCCCACCTGGGACGGCGCCCGCCTCGAGCCAGCCCCGGATCGTCTCCGGCCGCACCGCGCTGCCGATGATCGTCCGGACGGCCGTCAGCCGCAGGTTCGGATCACCCTCGGGCAGGTCCAGCATCCGGGTGGCGATGGCGGTAAGCGTCTCGAGCGCACGGGTGCGCGCGTCACCGGCGAGATACTGGTCCGCGACGATCTTGCGGGCGAACCTCAGCACACCTTGCACGATCGCCATGTCCGTCTCGCTCGCGAAGTGCAGTTGCGCCATGTCGAGAAATTCGACGGGCGCGAGTTCGGCGTCCCGCACCATGTCGCGCGCGGCATTCCACACGACCGCCCGCGACAGTGCCGACGGCAGCGCGGCCAGCGCCTCGGTGGCGACGCTCCACGACACGGGGTCGAGCCGCACCTTCGCATAGGTGAGGTCGTCGTCGTTGAGCAAGACGAGGTCGGGACGACTACCCGGCAGCGTCGTCCCGTCCGAGGGCACGTCCACTTCGAAGCGTTCCCGCTCGGTCAGTTCGCCGTCCGACAGGTCGTACCCGCCGATCAAGAGCCGGTGGGGACGGTCGCCCTCGCGCTCGACAGTCGTCATCCACGCGTTGTCCCGCTCCGCGATCGTCAGGCGGAGCGTGTCGACGCCACTCGTTCGCAACCACTGGTCGGCCCACGCATGCACGTCACGGTCGGACACGCGGTCCATCGAGTCGATGAAGTCGGCCAGCGTGGCGTTGCCGAACTTGTGCCGGGTGAAGTGATCGTTGATGCCGGCGAGGAAAACGTCGCGGCCCAGCCACGTCACCAGCTGCCGCAGCGCGCTCGCGCCCTTCGAGTATGAGATGCCGTCGAAGTTGGTGAGCGCTTCGCCGGTGTCGGGCACATTGTCCGGCGCGACGGGGTGGGTGGACGGACGCTGGTCCGCGTCGTATCCGGAGCCCTTGCGGCCCACGGCGAAGTCGACCCACGTGCCGGTGAACCGCGTCGCCTCAGTCAACGTCTGGAAGCCCATGTACTCGGCGAACGACTCGTTGAGCCAGACGTCGTCCCACCACTCGAGCGTCACCAGATCGCCGAACCACATATGCGCCATCTCGTGCGCGATCACCATCGCTCGGGTCTGGCGTTCAACGGAGGTGACCGCCGACCGGTAGACGAACTCGTCGCGGAACGTCACGAGGCCGGGGTTCTCCATCGCGCCGGCGTTGAACTCGGGGACGAACGCCTGGTCGTAGGAGTCGAACGGGTACGGCTCGTCGAACACGTCCTGATAGTGGTCGAAACACCGCCGGGTGATCTCGAACAGCTCGTCTGCGTCCTTGTCCAGGTGCTGGGCCAGCGACTGGCGGACGTGCAGCCCGAACGGCAAGCCTGCATGCTCGGTGCGCACCGAATGCCATGGCCCGGCGGCGGTCGCGACCAGATACGTGCTGATCGGCGGCGTCGTGGCGATCGTCCAACGGCCCGGGCTCCGCCGGGTCGCGACGCCGTTGCCCAGCACGGTCCACGCCTCGGGCGCGGTCACCGAGACCTCGAACACCGCCTTCAGGTCCGGCTGGTCGAATGCGGCGAATACCCGCTGCACATCGTCGAGGAACAGCTGCGTGTAGAGGTAGACCTCGCCGTCGGCCGGATCGGTGAACCGGTGCAGCCCCTCGCCGGTGTGCGAGTAGCTCATGTCCGCGTCGATGGTGATCTCGTGCTCGCCCGCGGCAAGCCCGGTCAGGGGAAACCGGTTGTCGTCCAACACCGCCGGATCGAGCGCCCTGCCGTCCAGCGTGACCTCATGGATTGCCGCCGGCTTGAGCTCGACGAACGTGTCGCCAGGCTCGGTGACGGTGAACCGGATCGTAGCCCTGGAACCGAACCGCTCCTCGCCGCGCGTGAGGTCGAGATCGACGGTGTACCGGTCGACGTCCAGCATCGAGCGACGTGCACGCGATTCGTCCCGGGTCAGTGCAGGCATAGCCGCCATCGTGCCATTCGCGCGACCGCGATCAACCTGGCACCGCACTAATACGGGACGCAACGCGGCGCCGCGGCAGCGACCACGATCAGCACCTCGGCCTGCCCCAATCGATGAGCGGCACGCCGACACTGCACTCGGTCAAGAAGTCCACAAACGGAAACGTCAACACCATGAACGCGGCCACAGTCCCGGCGACCGCGACCCCGCCTCGCCAATTGCCGAGCATCGTACGGCCAAGCAAGACGGCGATGCAGGCCAGCAGGGCATACAGTCCCAGGAAGCTCGCGTGCGCCGCGGAAACGAACGTGTCGTAGTCCGATTGGCGATCAAGCCCGGAACCCGGCGGATCAGAGCGGAAATACAGCGCGGCCAACTCATAGATCGTCAGCGCGGGCGCGAGCGCGCCGAGGCAGATCGCCAAAGCGATCAGGTACCTCTTGCGTGGCTCGCCAGCGGGTCGACCGATCGCGAAGACGGCGAAGACCACGAGAATGAGGAAGCCAGCAACCATGGCAGCAACGATCAGCAGAGTGAGCCACCCGCCCTGCTCGGTGAAGTGCGCTACGAAGTCCTAGGCGCCACGCGGCATATGATCATAGTACGGTCACGGCAGGCCCAAACAACGAGAGCTTGCCTGGGCTTGCTCGTCGCCTGGCGATCACCCCACTCCGGGCCATTAAGCTGATCTGTCAAGCGCCCCCGTAGCCCAATCGGCAGAGGCGGCGGACTTAAAATCCGCGAAGTGTCGGTTCGAGTCCGACCGGGGGCAC